>JAFTXX010000085.1 GCA_017461475.1 Clostridia bacterium | reverse complement strand
AGGATGACAAGGGCGGGATTTAGCAGAGTGCTAAAAAAGCCTTATTTTATCGCATTGCAACAACCCCCGCTTGTCATCCTCGAACGGAGCACAGCGAAGTGAAGGATCTCGCGGGGAGATGTTTGCTACGCCGCTAAACATCAATTTACATCACAAAGGAGAACATATGAACAAAATCGAAATATCCAACCTTGATTTGTTTTACGGCGATTTTCATGCGCTGAAAAATATCAATCTTAACATAAATGAAAAAGAAATCACCGCGTTTATAGGACCCTCGGGATGCGGAAAGTCTACTCTTTTAAAATCGCTCAACCGTATGAACGACCTTGTTGAGGGATGCAAAATCACGGGCAGTGTGCGTCTTGACGGCGAGGAGATCTACGGCGGCATGGATGTGAGCGTGCTCCGCAAGCGCGTAGGCATGGTGTTTCAAAAGCCTAATCCTTTTCCGATGAGCGTTTACGACAACATCGCGTTTGGTCCGCGCACGCACGGTGTGCGCTCCAAGGCAAAGCTTGACGACATCGTCGAGCGTTCGCTCCGCGACGCGGCTATATGGGACGAGGTAAAAGACCGTCTCGGTAAAAGCGCACTCGGTCTCTCGGGCGGTCAGCAGCAGAGACTTTGTATTGCGCGTGCACTCGCGGTAGAACCTGAGGTACTCCTCATGGACGAGCCGACAAGTGCGCTTGACCCGATTTCAACCGCTAAAATAGAAGACCTTGCAATTGAGCTGAAAAAGAAGTATACTATAGTTATAGTAACGCATAACATGCAGCAGGCTGTCCGTATCTCGGATAAAACCGCTTTCTTCCTGCTTGGCGAGGTCGTGGAGTTTGACAAAACCGAAAAACTCTTTTCAATACCGGTTGACAAGCGCACCGAAGATTACATTACGGGGAGATTTGGATAATGAGAACGAAATTCGACGAACAGCTTGATAATCTTAACAAAGAGCTCACCATTATGGGCGCAATGTGCGAAGAAGCCATTGCAACCGCGGCAAAGGCACTCAGAGAGGGAAACGTCGTGCTTGCCAGCGAAGTTCCCGCCATTTCGGAAGACATTGCAAAAAAAGAGCGCGATATTGAGGGCATGTGTCTGAAACTTCTGCTTCGCCAGCAGCCCGTTGCACGCGATTTGCGTACAATTTCCGCAGCGCTAAAAATGATAACCGACATGGAGCGCATCGGCGTACAGTCGGCGGATATTGCCGAGATAATCACGGTCGCAAACCTTAAAGGAACCGACGATGTGCTTGCCATCAATGACATGGCAGAGGCGGCGATCCATATGGTTACCGAGAGCATTGATGCGTTTGTAAAAAAAGATGTAGAACGTGCCGACCGCGTTATTGAGTATGACGACATCGTTGACGGCGGCTTTGATAAGGTAAAAAACACTCTTATCGAGATGTTTTCAAAGCCCGAAACCGACGGCGAATATGCTATCGACCTGCTTATGATAGCGAAATATTTTGAGCGTATAGGCGACCATGCGGTAAACATTGCCGAATGGGTAATGTTTTCGCTGACAGGTCAAAGAAGAGGAGGAAGCGAATGATTTACTGTGTAGAGGACGATGAGGGCATCCGCAATATGATGGTGTACACCCTTGGCGCTTCGGGGTATGAGGCAGAGGGTCTTGCCGACGGCACGGCTTTGCGCTCGGCGCTTGAAGTGTGCGTTCCCGACCTCATTATGCTTGACATAATGCTTCCGGGCGAGGACGGCATAGAGATTTTGAAGTGGCTGAGACAAAACCGTGCAACCGCCGATGTTCCCGTTATCATGGCTACTGCAAAGGGCAGTGAGTATGACAAGGTTATCGGACTTGACACAGGAGCCGACGACTATCTTGCAAAGCCTTTCGGCATGATGGAGATGGTTGCACGCGTTAAAGCGGTTCTTCGCCGCGTGCGACCTAAAAATACCGACGATACTTTGAGGATAGGCAAGCTTACGCTTAACAACAGCGAGCATGTTGCGCTTGTCGGTGACGAAAGAATAAAACTTACACTTAAAGAGTATGAACTGCTTCGCCTTTTCATGGAGAATATCGGGAAGGTATTCACCCGCGACAGATTGCTTCAGATAGTGTGGGGCGACGATTTCCTCGGTGAGACCCGCACGGTTGACGTACATATCGGCACTCTTCGCGCAAAGCTCGGCGAATGCGGCGATTACGTCGAGACCGTACGCGGCGTAGGCTACCGTATGGAGGCACAAAGTGACAAATAAAATTTTCCGTTCTATTTGCGGTGTAGCCGTACTTGTGCTCATCGCTTCGCTTGTGCTTATAATGAGCGTGCTGTACGGGTATTTTTCCGACATCCGCGTTGACCAGCTTGCCGATGAGACACGCGTTGCGGCACAGGGCGTTGAGAAAAACGGCGTTGCATTTTTTGATGATTTTACATCTCGCGATTCGAGAATTACGCTGATTTCTCCCGACGGTGACGTGCTCTACGACAGCGAGGGCAACATTGACGCAATGGAAAACCACGCCGACCGCGAGGAATTCAAAGAAGCACTTGAACTTGGTGAGGGCAGTGCAAAAAGAACATCACAGACGCTTACCACAGACCAGCTTTATTATGCAAAAAAACTGTCCGACGGCAGTGTTATCCGTCTGTCAGCCGAGCAGGTAACAGTGCTTACGCTGTTTTTCGGCATGCTTCAGCCGGTGGCAACAATAATGTTCGCAGTGGTAATTTTTGCGCTTGTTTTAGCCAACAGACTTGCCAAAAAAATTGTTGAACCGCTTAATGAAGTCAATTTTGATGAGCCGCTCAAATATGAGGGCTATGACGAGATTGCGCCCCTGCTTCGTAAAATCGACCATCAGCAGCGTAAGATACGCGCGCAGAAAGTTGAGCTTTCAAGGCGCAAAAAAGAGTTTGTTACCGTTACAGATAAAATGAGTGAGGGACTTGTGCTCCTGAGCACAAACGGCAATATCATCAGCATTAACCGTGCCGCGTCATTTTTGCTCGAAACCACCGCCGAGTGCGAGGGAAGCGACTTTATTTCGGTATGTCGACTGCCTTCACTGCAGACATTGCTCAGCGAAGCTAATGACGGCAGACGCGCTGAGCATGTTGCTGCTCTCCGCGGCAGGGAATACAAGTTTTCCGCAAGTCCCGTCTTTTCGGACGATGAGGTAAGCGGCGTTGTAATGCTGATTACGGATGTTACCGAGAGCATGGACGCCGAAAAAATGCGCCGTGAGTTCAGCGCGAACGTCTCGCACGAACTTAAAACTCCTCTCCAGACAATTTCCGGCTGCGCGGAACTGCTCGCAAACGGTATGGTCAAGGCAGAAGATGTTCCGACTTTTTCAAAGCAGATATACAGCGAGGCACAGCGCATGACAACACTCGTGCAGGACATCATCAGTCTGTCTCACCTCGATGAGGGTGCGGCTGACATGGAACGCGAGGACTTCGACCTCTCGGCGCTCGTGCGCGAAGTGGTGCAAAACCTTGAGGCTGAGGCAAAAGGTGCATCCGTTACGCTTAACTTTGAGGGCGAGAGCGTGTATATCAACGGCATACGCCGTCTCGTAAGCGTTCTTGCTGCCAATCTTTGCGACAACGCGATTAAGTATAACCGCGAAAACGGCAGTGTAAATGTCAGTGTCAAAAAGGCAGGCGGCATGGCGATTTTAACCGTTGCCGACACGGGTATCGGTATACCCAAAGAGGACCTCGAGCGCATATTTGAACGCTTCTACCGCGTAGACAAGAGTCGATCCAAAAAAGTCGGCGGCACGGGTCTCGGACTTTCGATAGTAAAACACGCCGCCAAACTCAACGGTGCTAAAATTAATCTTGACAGTACCGTGGGAGAGGGAACAAGGATTACTGTTAAGTTTACGCGCGTCGACGCGTAAACTTAACGTTAAGCAAAGCCGCTTTGCGGCTTTGTGAAGTGTGCGTGCCGCGCGTGAAGCGGCAATTTGCAAAGTAAAAAAGCAACCGAGAGTTTGAAGTGAACCCCAAAGTTTAGACAAAAATTAATATTAAATTGATTGAGAATGAGTTCGGTATTCTACTGGACTCATTCCTTTTAGTTTTAAGGAAATTCTATCGTTATTGTAGTAATGAATATATTCTTCTAATTTTTCAATGAATCCCCTAGGGGATTCAAATTTTTCGCCGTAAAACATTTCGACCTTAAGCCTTCCAAAAAATGTT
>JAFTXX010000016.1 GCA_017461475.1 Clostridia bacterium | reverse complement strand
GAAACAAACATCTCCCCGCAAGATCCTTCACTCCGCCCATACTCGCTTTGCGAGTATGGCAGGAACCTTCGGTTCCTTGTGCTCCGTTCGAGGATGACAAGCGGGGGTTGTTACAACGCGATAGAATAAGGATACTAAAGCACTTTGCTCAATCCCGCCCTTGTCATCCTTGAGCAATGCGGCTCTGACTACCTGCGTAAGAAAACTTTAGTTCCGCCGCATCATCCGCCGCGTTTTGCGGCGGTTAAATCAGTGCGAGCCGCAGCGCGAAGGATCTCGGGCGGAGATGTTTGTAACATAAACATTTATTTACCATATTAAATTTTCCAAACCGCTTCATCCGCAAAACGGGGAGCAGGTGTGCGGTTTCGATTTTTCTTGACAAATGTGCGAAATTCCTATATAATGAAACACGAAAGATATTTCGTCTTTGATTATATAACGCCAAAGCGGCGTTGTCAATATAAAACACGAAAAAAATTTCGTTTGGGGTGTGTATGGAATTTAAAGACAGAATACGGCTGCTTCGCCGCGAGGCGGGGCTTACCCAGCGCGAGACAGCCGAGAGGATAGGTGTGACATATCGCACTTATCAGAACTACGAAGCGGGGGCTTCTGTGCCCTCGGGAACAGTTCTCGCAAAACTGTCCCGCCTTTTGGGCGTGAGTATGGATATGCTCAGTGCCGCAGAGGAACCCGACGGGGCAGAGGTTGAAAACAGCGAGCTTAACGCTTTGCTTTGCGAAATGCAGGCACTGTTTTCGGGCGGCAAGCTTCGCGACGAGGACAAAAAATATGTGATAGACGCGCTTACAGACGCGTTTTGGCGTTCAAAAGAACTGCGCGAAAGGAGAGAAGGCTAAAATGGCTGATTTCGACAAACTTTGCAAAACCGCGGCTGAGCTTTCTGAGTTTACGCTCCCGTCATATGATGCACTTCCGGATATCGAGTTGTATATGGACCAGCTCACGGGCTATCTCAATAAACTTCTCGGCAGAACTTGCCGAAGTGAGGACGGTGTTCCGCTTACACCAAATCGCGTCAACAACTATGTCAAGGACGGGCGTATCAAGCGTCCCGTGCAGAAAAAGTACGACCGCGAGCGCATTGCGATGCTGTATATGCTCTGCTGCACAAAACAAAACCTGACACTGCCGGAGGCGTCCGCGCTGCTGAGCATGCTTGAAAAAGAGGATACCGCCGCGCTTTACGAGGAGTTTCGCGCGCTGCAGGAGCCTATCGTGCAAAAATGTGCCGCCGAGCTCGCCGCATGCGAGCAAAACGAGGAGCAGATGCTGAAAAAAGCACTTGAACTCACACTTCGCAGTACTGCGGAGAGATTTGTCGCCGAGGCTATTATTTCGTCGCTCTGGCATGAGCCGACCGAAAAGAAAGAAAAGCCTAAAAAAGAGAAAAAACAAAAATCCAATACCAATAATATATAATGTAGAAAAGAGGACACTGCAATGGAATACAAAATGAATATCGCGGGAGTTGAGAGAGCGCTCCCTCTTTGCCCGCTTAATGAAAAACTTCAAATCGGCGCGTTTGTAATGTTCGGTGATGTCGAGCTTACCGTCGCTTGCGCAAAAGCATTGCTTGCAAAAGCGCCTGAGTACGATGTACTTATCACCGCCGAGTCCAAAGGCATTCCGCTTGCATACGAAATGGCAAGACAGCGCGGCGGCGAGCGCTATCTGCTTGCGCGCAAAGCACCCAAACTCTATATGCGCGATGTGTTAAAATGTGAGGTTCAGTCGATAACCACCGCGGCAAAGCAGGTGCTTTACCTCGACGGCTATGATGCCGATTATATGAAAGGTAAACGTGTGCTCATAGTAGACGACGTAATAAGCACCGGCGAGTCGCTTAATGCCATAGTAAAACTTGTAGAGCAGGCAGGCGGCAACATCGTAGGCAAAATGGCAGTCCTCGCCGAGGGCGACGCCGCCGACCGCAAGGATATAATCTTCCTCGAAAAGCTTCCCCTCTTCGACACCGAGGGAAAAGCGCTGTAAGTTACATAGGAAAAGGCGAAATAAAAAGCTTACAAATTCCGTAAAACGGAATTTGTAAGCTTTTCTTATTTTGAAAAGAAGAATTGGTAACTGCTCCTACAAATTACAGAAGATGCCTTCGATGTCTGCCCTGCTCATTGGTGACTTTTCGGTGTGGAGATAGTAGAAGCGGCGCGCGCATTCTTCCTCAGCTGCCATTACTGCATATCTCCAGTTGTTAGGATATCTTGCATAGAGTTCGTAAGCCATTTCAATGACTTCGCCCTCATAGGCATCCTCGGGGAATACTTCTGTTGCGCGTTCAATAAGAGTGGGGATGTCGCTTTCAAAATATGGCATTTGTTTTATATTCGGTAAATTGGTTTATAAAAGACTAAAAACATACAGATTTCTTAACCATTCGCTTTTACCAAGCCTTGAAAGTTCTTAGCCCGCGCGGTATAATTATATTGCAAGGTTTTCGATTACCTTTTTTTATTTTATATCGTGCCGATACCGAAAAATACAATAACATTTTTTAAAAATTACAACTGGTTGTCCGCAAGGAAGACCTGCACAGCCAGACCGACAAGGATATCGAAGCAGGCACCGACGCTCTGAAGGTTGCATATGACGGCGGCTGAAACATCTTCAGTATTCGGCGAAATAATAACTGTGTATAAAAAATGAATTTATATATAAAGGACGGTTTTTATGAGAAAACATTTTAAACTGCTGTTAGCACTTTGCACTCTCGCATTTGTGCTTGCTATCTCCGCGACGGCGGCAACCGATTTTTCGGATTATACTGCCATTTCCGATGCGGACGGACTGCTTGCACTTATGAACTCGGAAAGTGCTGTCACGGGTAAGTATTATCTTACAAATGATATTGACCTTACCGGCAAGACACAGTCGCCTATCGGCGAAAAAGGCGGTAAATCTTTTGGTACCGACAAAGCAACTGCAGTATTTGACGGAAACGGCAAGACCGTAAAAGGCGTAAATATCAGCGGCGGAGACTATACCGGCTTCTTCGGCGTGGTTCGTAACTGCGAAATACGCAATCTCACTATCGAAGGTACGATAAGTACAACAAGCAATTACGGCGGTGCTCTCGTTGCATTTGCAAATCCAAATACTGTTGTTATCGAAAATTGCGTTAACAAATGTACTTTATCTTTTACCGGTAGTAGCAGCGGAAGAAGTTGCGGCGGTATCCTCGGAATGGCTGATAGACCTAAATCGCTCACTATTTCGAACTGTACCAATGAAGGTCAAATCACTGCAAGCTATGAAGTCGGCGGTATCGTGGGTAAGATCAAGTGCGCAACAGGTTCCACAGTTCTTATCGAAAACTGTGTAAACAACGGAAAAGTTACTGCTGACTCTTATCTTAACGTTAAAAAGGGAAATGAAACCCTCGACGCCTCCAGTGTAGGTGGTATTTTAGGCTGCTACGATTCAATCAATTCCACCGGAACTCCCACCTCGTTTAAAGTTACGCAGTGCAGAAATGCCGCAGAGGTAAAAGGTTACGCCTGTGTCGGCGGTATCATCGGTGATATGTTGGGTACAGATACGTCCTCGACTGCTTACGATAAGGCGACATTCCACGTAACCGAGTGCTGGAACGACGGAAATGTTGCATCTGATACTGAAAAATACAGAAGCTATACAGGCGGTATTTTAGGTTACACCGGCATGGTGGGCGACGTGCGTGACTGCCTTAACACGGGAAACATTTCGGCATGCTGCAATTGTGTCGGCGGTCTTTTCGGCGGTGTTTTTTCATCCGGATACTTCTTCGGTGCAAAGAATAACCTCAACCGTGCAGAGGTTCTGTTAAACGACGTAGCTGTATACAACGGTGACAATACATATAACAACAATGTAAATACATATAAATATGTTAACTCTATCGGCGGATATATGGCATACAAGCCCTACGGCACAAACTACTACACCGGCGATCTTCAAGGACAGGTATGGACAAACGGCTCTTACAAGTCCACTCAGTACAACAGCTCTCTGTTTAACAACCTTAACGAAAGCGGCAACTGGGTCAACGCTGCCGAGCCTATGCTCAATGAGTTTAAGTCGGTAGGCTGCAAGCACACAAATGTAAGTTTTACCGCGGGCACAGACAGTATTATATTCAAGTGCGCATCCTGCGAAAAAGACCTTTATACAGACATCACG
Organism: Clostridia bacterium; assembly: GCA_017461475.1. GTDB lineage: Bacteria > Bacillota > Clostridia > Oscillospirales > CAG-272 > UMGS902. The sequence continues at coordinate 69,470 of JAFTXX010000016.1, read as the reverse complement.
GTTGAAAGCATGGTTTATGTTGACGCTACAAACGGTATAGCCGCATCCGAAGGCAAGGACATCGGCACCACCGCGGCTCCTTTCAAGTCTTTGACAGAGGCATTTGAGTATGTGGCTGTTGCTGCAGAACTTAAAAATACCAACGCGAAAATCAATATCGTCGGCACCGTAAATCTTGAAGATTCTTACGAGACCCCCAAGACCGAAAAAACGATAACTGTCACTGGCGGTACTCTCCATTTCGGCGGTGCCAAGGCGGCAAACCGACAGATATATATGGGCGGACCTATGGTGTTTGAAAACATCACATTTACTTCGCATGCCGCAGATACACGCATCTATGCTCAGAATAACAAGCTCGTTATGGGCGAGGGCATAGTCATGGGCAATGCGACCTCTACAACAAAGGTCAATTCCTCTGTTCCTTTCGCGGTAAACGATGTAAAAATGATCGTTATGGGCGGCTTTATCAGTGATATTCCCGATACCATGGCTACTGATATAACCGTTCGCTCGGGCGAATACTATATCGTAGGCGGCTGGAACTATACAAATGATGCCACCGCAACAACGGGTACATCAAAAATTACCGTAGGCAAGACCGACGCATCCGACACTCTTAAAATATGCGACCTTGCTTCGTATTCCATAGTAGTACAGACACGTGCTACCGCGGATATTACCGCAACCATGATAATTGACGGCGACGCTGATATTGCACGTCTTATCATAAGCGAGCGCGAAAGAACCACAAACGCAGTTGAGGCAAACTACACTACGCATCTTGTTCTTCGCGGAGCTGTCAGCGGGGGTTACCGCAGCGCAAATCTTCCTTACGGCTTTGATATTACCGGCGGCGGACACACCGAAAGCTCGCTCGGTTATCATACATTCCGTATCTTCACCGACAAGCGCGTAGAAGGCGCCGTACTTGCCGAGCACGCATTCTTCGGCGGCGACGGCTATGAAGCGGACACTACCCTTACCACGGGCGGCTACAAACCCGTAAGCGAGGGCGGCGATGTTACAATGACACAGCACACCTACATGGAATACTGTGCAACATACATGGACGGTCACACCGACGGTGACGATGAAGACACTCTTTGCGACGAGTGCGGCGCAGACACGGCATGTACACATGCAAACGCCGTTCCCACAGTCGAAACCGAATCCAACTGTACCGTAAACGGTCATGAATTTACATTCTGCCACGAATGCGGCATAATGGTAAACGAAAGAGAACTGCCTCTCGATTCCGGCAAACACAATTATGTCTGGGAAGCATTTGACGGCGGTTACCGCTATGTATGTACATACAACGCAGAGCATGTCTACTGCACATACAACAGCGCGGTTACTGAGTTCTATGTTTCGGATGGCGGTAAGGCTGACGGCGGCTTCTCCGCGTCATATCCGTCAAACGACTTTGACGCTGTGATGAAACTTGCGGCGGCATGCGATACTGATGCTACAGTGTATATCGTCGGCACAGTCACTCTGCCCGATAACGACGACACCGACTATGAGGTGTACATCGAGCCCGAACACACAAACACAATTACCGTTTGCGGATACAAAGATATCTCGGGTATTGTCAGAATGGGTTCGCGCAATACAAGACTTGAGTATGTTCTTTCGGGCGACACCACATTCAGACAGATTGAGTTCTATACAGGCGTTTCTAAAAACGCGTTCTATATTACCGCACGTCACAATCATCTTGTGATGGGAGAAAAAATAACGTCAAACTTCGCACGTTACAACGGCGACAGTACGGCAAACAGCGGTAAAGTTATAGTTATCGGCGGATGCGACAATACCATTGACAGCTCCGCGTGCGATAAGGAAGATACACACATCACTTTGCACTCCGGTACATATTATATGGTAATCGGCGGTTCCAGCCTTAAAGGCTGCGGACTTGAAAACGGTACTATCAACATCGACGTGCTCGGCGATATCACGGTCGGCGGCGTTGTTACAAATCAAAACGGTTATGTAGACCGCCAGTTCATACTCGGCAGCCACAGTGCAAATGTCGGAGATATCGTTATGGTTATTGACGGCAACATTACGTGCATCAACGCATTGTGTATCGCTTCTTACGGCGCTAATACCGATGAAGACGCTTGCTACACCGCGGGCGATGTATCCATCACGATAAAGAGCGGCTCCCTTATTGACTATTCGTTCAGCGGACGTTCCGATTCCGCCATTGTATATGACGATGAGTTTGCAGCGGAGTATGACCCCACCGCAGGCGCACTTGATACCGCTACTCTTGTCATATTCCCGCTCGGCAATACACACAGCCACGCTACCCGCGGCGGTGTGATGAAGTCTGTTGATAATGTGTATATCAGCTACAATGCAAATACCTATTCAACCGTTAACCTTGCAGAAAGATTCAGACTCTCTCTCGGCGGCAGTGACAACTTCCACATGGATGTTCTCCCCGAAAAGCCTTGCACAAGTGCAAGCGGCAGACATACTCCTTCTGACAGCGGCAATGTAGTGCTTGAAGCAACATGTCGCGGCGAAGGAAGCATAGAATATACCTGCTCGGTATGCGGCATTACCTACGCCCAAAGCATTACACGTCTTCCTCACGAATACGGAGACGAGGCACTGTTCAGCGAGGCAAACTGCATCTCGCCCGCAATGTATGTGAGTGTATGCGAAAACGAAGATTGCGGATATAAGATGTATACCGCAAGCGGCACGTCGACAGATACACATACCTTTGAAAACGGTATCTGTAAATACTGCCGGCTCAGCGTTCAGGACCTTTGCGAGCACGAAAGCCTCAGCGTTGCCGAAACATTCGTCAGCGGATGCGGCGTTGGAACAAAGCAGACCTGCCTTGAGTGCGGAAAAGAGTTTGTAGAAGTTGACAGCACCGACCACAATTTCGGAAAATACACTGTCACCGTAGAGCCTACAGACAGCACCCCCGGCGTGAAGAGCCGCACCTGCCGCAGTTGCGGAAAGGTGGAGACCGCACTGCTGTATGCAGACGGCAGCACCTCTTTCAGCGAGGCAATCGCCACCAATGCAGACGGCTCGCTTTCGGACGTCACCGTAGACTCTCTTAAACTTACCGCTGTTGAAAAAGCGGCGCTCAACGCACTGCTTCAGGATACAAATTACGGTTCCGAGATCAAGGTTTCGTACAAGACCAGCGATGACGTCGGTACCGATATAATTTACAGCATTCCTCTCCCCGCCGAATATGCAGACATGCAAAACCTCAAAATTGTCGTAAAAGACGATGAAGGCAATCTGCACTCGGTAGACTTTGAAATCGAAAAAGGTTACATCGTATTTACATTTTAAAAACTAAAAAGTCCTCCTATGGTAGTTTCTTTCATTCTACCATAGGAGGTGCTTTATTTTTATGGGATAAACTGCGCAACTCCTTTAAACTTGCCCAAGTTTCCCGTTTTCTATATCCTATAATCTGTTAAGCATCGATTGTGGAGATGCCGATGGTGGTTTCCTCAAGCACATCAAGCAGTACCTTTACTGTGTCGAGAGAGGTCAGCATTGTGATGTTGTTCTGTATAGCACAGCGGCGGATAGCCACGCCGTCCTCGTAATGCACACCCGAGAGTATGGCGCGAGTGCAGATGACATAGCTTACATATCCTGCGCGGATAGAGTCGAGTATCTCCTCGCTGCCTTCGCTGAGCTTGCGGCGCAGTCTTGTACGGATGCCGTGTTGCTTTAAGAAGTTTGCCGTGCCGACGGTCGCCTCAATGTTAAAGCCCATGTTGTAGAAGCGTCGCACAAGCGGAAGCGCTTCTTCCTTGTCCTCGTCGGCAAGGGTAACAACGACAGTGCCGTAGTTTTGCACCTTGATACCGGATGCTATCATCGCTTTATACATCGCGCGGTGCAGTTTTTTATCATAGCCTATGGCCTCGCCCGTGGATTTCATCTCGGGAGAGAGATATGCGTCCATGCCGTTAAGCTTTGCAAAAGAGAAAGCAGGTGCTTTTACATAGAAGCGCTGTTTTTCTTTGGGGTATATCTCGGTAATGCCTTGCTCTCTGAGACTGTTTCCGAGGATAACAAGTGTTGCGATGTCAGCAAGGCTCCATCCCGTCGCTTTGGAGAGGAACGGTACGGTACGCGAGGAACGCGGGTTGACCTCGATGATGTAGACATCGTCGTGCTCGTCCACTATAAATTGAATGTTGAAAAGTCCCACAATTCCGATACCGATGCCGAGCTTTTCCGTGTATTCGAGAATTGTTTGCTTGACCTTTTCGGAAATGCTGAACGACGGGTAAACGCTGATAGAGTCGCCCGAGTGGATGCCCGTTCTTTCGACAAGCTCCATAATGCCCGGGACAAAGACCTGCTTGCCGTCGCAGATAGCGTCTACCTCGACCTCTTTGCCGCGGATATATTTATCCACAAGCACGGGTTTGTCCTCGTCAATTTCAACCGCGGTTTTCAGATAGTGGCGCAGAGCCTCTTCCTTGGCAACTATCTGCATGGCTCTGCCGCCGAGTACAAAACTGGGGCGGACGAGCACGGGATAGCCTATCTCTGCCGCCGCTTTGATGCCGTCATCAATGTTTGTCACCGCCTGACCTTTCGGCTGCGGGATATTCAGTTCTGACAGCAGTTTTTCAAATGCATCGCGGTTTTCGGCTTTTTCAATGGCATCACAGTCGGTGCCGATTATTTTAACACCTCTTGCGCGGAGCGGTTCAGCAAGGTTTATCGCGGTCTGACCGCCGAGCGTGGCGATAACGCCTACAGGCCTTTCAAGGTCTATTACATGCATAACATCCTCGGTACACAGTGGCTCAAAATAGAGCTTGTCCGAGCAGGTGTAGTCGGTGGAAACAGTCTCAGGGTTGTTGTTGATGATGATAGCCTCGTAGCCTGCCGCCTTGATAGTCTTTACTGCGTGGACGGTCGAATAGTCAAATTCCACGCCCTGACCTATGCGTATAGGTCCCGAGCCGAGCACAATGACCTTTTTCTTATCGGAAACGACAGATTCGTTTTCTTCCTCGTAGGTTGAGTAAAAATAAGGAATATAGCTGTCAAACTCGGATGCGCAGGTGTCTATCATTTTGTAAACAGGGGTGATGCCTGCATCCTTGCGCATTTTATAAATATCAATTTCGCACATGTTCCACAACTTTGCGATCTCACGGTCGCAAAATCCCATCCGCTTTGCCGCACGCAGTGTATCAAGGTCGCCGATGTTTTTGCAAATGATTATTTCCATATCCACTATATTTTGCAGCTTGCGGATGAAAAACAAGTCAATTGCGGTGGCACTTGCAATTCTGCCCGCGTCACAACCTATACGCAGCAGTTCGGCAATAGCATAGATACGGTCATCTGTGCCGATTTTGATATAGTCAAGCAACTCACTCTCGCTTTTGCCGTCAAACTTATGGCTGTAAAGATGCCACAACCCTATTTCCAGTGAGCGAATTGCTTTAAGCAGGCTCTCCTCAAAGGTTCTGCCCACGCTCATGACCTCACCCGTCGCTTTCATCTGCGTGGAAAGCGAATTGTTTGCATCGGCAAATTTGTCAAACGGGAAGCGCGGCATCTTTGTAACCACATAGTCAAGCGTCGGTTCAAACGATGCAGGCGTGTTGGCAATTTGAATTTCGTCAAGCGTCATACCAACGCCTATTTTAGCGGATACACGGGCAATAGGATATCCGCTCGCTTTGGATGCAAGCGCCGATGAGCGCGAAACGCGCGGGTTTACCTCGATGAGATAATACTGAAAGGAATGAGGGTCCAGCGCAAACTGCACATTGCATCCGCCCTCGATTTTAAGGGCGCGGATGATTTTCAGCGCGCTGTTTCGCAGCATGTGATATTCCTTGTTGGTGAGCGTCTGGGAGGGGCAGACAACAATAGAGTCTCCCGTGTGAATACCAACGGGATCGAGGTTTTCCATGTTGCAGATAGTGATTGCGGTGTCGTTTGCATCGCGCATGACCTCGTATTCGATTTCTTTGTAGCCTTTGATGCTCTTTTCGATAAGCACCTGCTTTACGGGAGAGAGCGCAAGGGCGTTTTTCATCAGCGGGAGAAATTCTTCTTCGTTATCGGCAAAGCCGCCGCCCGTACCGCCGAGGGTAAAGGCAGGGCGTAGCACTACGGGAAAACCGATGTTCTCGGCTACCTTCAAGCCTTCTTCTACAGAGGTTGCAATATCCGAGGGGAGCACGGGCTCGCCGAGTTTTTCGCACAGTTCCTTGAACATCTCGCGGTCCTCTGCGCGCTCAATGCTTTCGCTCTTTGTGCCGAGCAGTTCTGCACGGCATTCTGCAAGAACGCCCTTCTTTTCTAGCTGCATGGCAAGGTTTAAGCCGGTCTGCCCTCCGATGCCGGGGAGAATGGCATCGGGACGCTCGTATCGGATTATTTTTGCAAGGTATTCAAGTGTAAGCGGCTCCATATACACTTTGTCGGCAACCGAAGTATCCGTCATGATGGTGGCAGGATTGGAGTTGCAGAGTACGACACTGTAGCCCTCTTCTTTTAAGGCGAGGCATGCCTGCGTACCTGCATAGTCAAATTCCGCTGCCTGTCCGATGACGATAGGACCTGAGCCGATGACGAGGATCTTGTTTAAATCTGTTCTTTTAGGCATTTTTATTTTCCTCCATCAGATTTATAAAGCGGTCAAAAAGGTATGTGCTGTCCTCGGGACCGGGTGCGCTTTCGGGGTGATACTGCACGCAGAAGACCTTGTCTTCATCGCATTTTACACCCTCAACTGTGCCGTCGAGCAGGTTCACATGAGTGACGGTGAGCGGTGTTCCCTCAAGGCTTGCCGTGTCTACGGCGTAAGAGTGGTTTTGCGAGGTGATCTCGATGCGGTTTGTTTCGATGTCTCGCACGGGGTGGTTACCGCCGCGGTGTCCAAACTTTAACTTATAGGTCTTTGCGCCGTAGGCAAGCGAAATGATCTGATGTCCGAGGCAGATGCCGAAAATGGGGTATTTGCCTATTAGGTTTTTGATGGTCTGGATAGTCTCGGGTACATCTGTCGGATCGCCGGGGCCGTTGGAGATGAAGATACCGTCAGGGCAAAGATGCTCGATATCGGCGGCGGAGGTATTCCACGGTACAACGGTTACATTGCATCCGCGGGCGTTCAGCGAGCGCACGATGTTTGCTTTCATGCCGCAGTCAATAGCGACAACATGATACTTTCCGTCGGAGACCTGCGCATATCGCACTGCTTTACTGCTGACTTTAGAAACGGCATCGGTTGGGATTGGCGTGTCGGCAAGAATCTTAAGCCCTTCCGTAATGGGGGTGTCAGCGTTTGTGATGAGGACTTTGCCAGTGCCTTTGTCGCGGATAGTGCGTGTAAGCTTACGCGTATCCACGCCGTATATGCCGGGGATGTTATATTTCTGCATGACCTCGGAGAGGGTGGCAGTGCTTCTGAAATTGGACGGAAGGTCATTGTACTCGCGCACGATAAGACCGCCTATGCTTGGGGTGCTTGTCTCATAGTCGTCATCCGCCATGCCGTAGTTGCCTATCAGCGGATAGGTCATCACCGCCGCCTGATATGTGTAGGATGGGTCGGAAAGTATCTCCTGATAGCCTACCATTGAAGTGTTGAAGACGATTTCGCAGACCTTATCAACGTTGCTGCCAAAGGCATAGCCGAGATATTCGCTGCCGTCTTCTAAAATGAGTTTTCGGTTAAATTTCTCTATCATTGCTTTTTGTCCTTTACACGTTCAAATGCCGCACCGACAAAGCCAAGGAACAGCGGGTGCGGTCTGTTGGGACGGCTCTTGAACTCGGGGTGAAACTGCACGCCGACATGGAAGGTGCGGTCGGAAAGCTCCACCGTTTCGACAAGGCGGCCGTCGGGAGAAGTACCGCTGAGCGTAAGTCCTGAGGCGGAAAGCACGTCTCTGTAATCGTTGTTAAATTCATATCGATGACGGTGGCGCTCACTTATAGAATTGCTCTTGTAGCAGCGTTCCATCGTTGTGCCGCTTTTGATTTCGCAGGGATAAGCACCGAGGCGGAGCGTTCCACCCTTGTCAATGGTATCGCTCTGTCCCGGCATAAAGTCGATGACCTTGTTCTTGCACTGCTCGTCAAACTCGCCCGAGTTTGCATCTGTGATGCCGCAGACATTTCTTGCATATTCTATGACCGCTATCTGCATACCCAGACATATGCCGAAATAGGGAATCTCATGTTCACGCGCATATCTTGCCGCCGTTATCATGCCTTCGATGCCGCGGCTGCCGAAACCGCCGGGGACAAGTATACCGTCAAGTCCGTCGAGCTTTTCCGCGCAGTTTTCGGATGTTATCTCCTCTGAATCTATCCAGTGGATTCTGATGTGCGTGTTGTACAGATATCCTGCGTGTCTGAGCGCTTCGGCAACCGAGAGGTACGCGTCGTGCAGTCCCACGTATTTGCCGACAAGACCGATGTTCACAGTGTAGGGTCTTGCCTTGATGCGGTCTACCATGTTTGTCCACTCTTTGAGATCGGGCTCGGGCACATCCATGCAAAGCTCGCGGCAGACAACGGTTGAAAAATTCGATTTTTCCAGCATCAGCGGCGCTTCGTACAGGTTTGGCAGGGTAATGTTTTCAATAACGCAGTTGGGTTTTACGTTGCAGAACAGCGAAATTTTCTTGAAAATGGTATCCTCCAGCGGACGGTCACAGCGCAAAACGATGATATCGGGGTTTATGCCCATGCCCTGCAACTCCTTGACAGAGTGCTGCGTGGGTTTGGATTTGTGCTCGTCCGAGCCGCTGAGAAAAGGGACAAGCGTTACATGGATAAAGAGACTGTTTTCTTTGCCGACCTCAAGGGAAATCTGCCGCACCGCCTCAAGGAAGGGCTGCGACTCGATGTCGCCTATCGTACCGCCTATTTCTGTAATGACAACATCGGCGTTTGTCTTTCTGCCGACGCTGTAGACAAAGTCTTTTATCTCGTTTGTGATATGCGGGATGACCTGCACGGTCGAGCCGAGGTATTCGCCGCGGCGTTCTTTGTTGAGTACGTTCCAGTAAACCTTGCCAGTAGTCAGATTTGAGTATTTGTTCAAGTCTTCATCGATGAAACGCTCATAGTGACCGAGGTCAAGGTCGGTTTCGGCGCCGTCCTCTGTGACAAAAACCTCGCCGTGCTGATACGGGCTCATCGTGCCGGGGTCTACATTGATATAAGGGTCAAGCTTCTGTGCGGCTACCTTCAGTCCGCGCGCCTTTAAAAGTCTGCCGAGAGATGCGGCTGTAATGCCTTTCCCAAGACCCGATACGACGCCGCCTGTTACAAAGATATATTTTGTCATATTTATCACTCCCATTCCACCGTTGCCGGCGGCTTTGATGTTATGTCATATACTACGCGTGTAATGCCGCTTACCTCATTTGTAATGCGACCGCTTGCCCACTCCAAAACCTCATATGGCAGGCGCGTCCACTCCGCTGTCATAAAATCGTCGGTCGTGACCGAGCGAAGAGCCACGGTGTAGCCATAAGTGCGCGCATCGCCTTTTACACCGACACTGCGCAGGTCTGTAAGCACGGCAAAGTATTGGTTTGCACTTTTTTCAAGGTGCGCGTTTGCAATTTCCTCACGGAAAATGGCATCCGCCTCACGAAGGATATCCAGCTTTTCCTTTGTGATGTCACCGATAATTCTCACGGCAAGACCCGGACCGGGGAAAGGCTGCCTCCACACAAGCTCATGCGGAATACCAAGCCTTGCGCCGACCTCGCGGACCTCGTCCTTGAACAGTTCGCGCAATGGCTCTGCGATTTCGTCAAATGCTATTACATCGGGCAGACCGCCGACATTGTGATGGCTTTTTATGACTGCGGAATCGCCCTTGCCGCTCTCGACAACATCGGGGTAGATGGTACCCTGCACAAGTACGTTTATCTTGCCGAGCTTTTTTGCCTCATCCTCAAACACACGGATAAATTCTTCGCCGATAATCTTGCGTTTTCTCTCGGGCTCGGTCACTCCTGCAAGTTTTTGCAAAAATCTTTCCTCGGCATTGACGCGTACAAGGTTCAGTCCGAAATTCTTGCCGAAGGTATTTTCCACAAAGTCACCTTCCCCTTTTCTGAGCAGCCCGTGGTCAACGAAAACACAAGTCAGATTATTGCCTACGGCGCGGTGCATAAGAACCGCGGCAACAGAAGAGTCAACGCCGCCCGAAAGTGCAAGCAGCACCTTTTTTCCAGCGAGTTCGGCACGGTACTTTTCTACGGAGCGTTCAATAAAGTCGTCCATTTTCCAGTCGCCATTGCAGCCGCAGATATCAAACAGAAAATTCTCCAGCATTTGTTTGCCGTACTCGGTGTGGGTCACCTCGGGGTGAAACTGTACACCGTATAGCCTGCGCTTTTCGTCACACATTGCCGCCACGGGGCATTTTGCGGTGTGCGCAATACATTTAAATCCGTGCGGAAGCGTTTCGATAAAGTCGGTGTGGCTCATCCAGCAGATGCTTTCACGCGGGATGTTTTTAAACAGCGGAACGTCCGCTGTAAATACAGTCGTTTTTCCGTATTCGCTGTTGTCCTCGGCACTTCCTACCTCTCCGTTTGCCATATACGCCATAAGCTGATCGCCGTAACAGATGCCGAGAACGGGGATGCCGATATCAAGAATTTGCGGGTCAAAGTGCGGAGATGCTTCATCGTATACGCTGTTCGGACCGCCCGTGAATATGATTCCGCTGTAGCCTGCGGTCTTTATCCCGTCTACAGTGATTTTGTTGTACGCTTTTATCTCGGCATAGACATGCATGTCGCGCACTCTGCGTGCGATCAGCTGGTCATACTGTCCGCCGAAATCCAAGACAAGAATTTTTTCCATGGTACCCCTCTCTGTCTTACAGATTTATTTCCGCAGAGTTTCTTTCGATTCCCGAAAGCATAGGTTTTACTTTGCTTATGAAGTTTTCTACCTGCTCGACACATCTGCCGATGTAGAGTTTGGGCTCGAGGAGAGCGTTCATCTCCGCCTCGTCAAGACAGAATTCTTTTTCGGATGCAAGACGGGAAAGCAAGTCGCATTCTTCGCCGTTTTTCATCTTGGCTGTCGCTTCCATCGAGCATTTGCGGATGATTTCGTGCAAAGCCTGGCGGTCGCCGCCGCGCTTGACGGCTTCCATCATCAGGTTTTCGGTAGCGATAAAGGGGAGATATTCTTTTACTGATTTTTCAATGACTTTTTCGTTTACATGCAAGCCATCTGTCACATTTTGTGCAAGGCGGAGAACAGCGTCGGCACAGAGAAAACCCTCGGGCATGGAGATGCGGCGGTTTGCCGAATCATCCAGCGTGCGCTCAAACCACTGTGTGGAGGCGGTCATCGGCGCATTTGCGGCATCCGCCATGAGATAACGGGCAAGGGAACATATACGCTCGCTGCGCATGGGGTTGCGCTTGTATGCCATAGCGGACGAGCCTATCTGATTCTTTTCAAACGGTTCTTCCACCTGCCTGTCATGCTGGAGCAGGCGAATGTCGTTTGCCATGCGGTAACAGCTCTGCGCCACGGAGGAAAGCGCATTTAGAATGCGGCTGTCAACTTTGCGCGGATAAGTCTGCCCCGACACGGCAAAACAACTTTCAAATCCGAAATCCGCTGCGATAAGACGGTTCATCTCGTCTATCTTTGCAGTATTGCCCGAAAACAGGTCCATAAAACTTGCCTCAGTGCCCGTAGTGCCGCGGCAACCGAGAAATTTGATATTCTGCAGTGCAAAGTCGATTTCTTCCACATCCGTGAGAAAGTCCTGCATCCAGAGTGTCGCACGCTTGCCTACGGTGACAAGCTGTGCGGGCTGATAATGTGTATAACCGAGCGTCGGCAGTGCCTTGTATTTTTCGGCAAAGTCGGCGAGATTTGCAATGACTTTCAGCACTTCGCCGCGCAGATACTTCAAACCGTCGCGGTAAATGATGAGGTCTGAGTTGTCGGTGACATAGCAGCTGGTTGCGCCGAGGTGTATGATACCTGCGGCAGAGGGTGCGGCCTTGCCGAAAGCATAGATATGTGCCATTACGTCATGGCGAACCTCTTTTTCGCGTGCGCGGATACAGTTGTAGTCAATGTCATCGGTATGCGCTTCCATCTCGGCTGTTTGTTCCTCCGTGATAGGCAGACCGAGTGCCTTTTCCGCCTTTGCAAGCGAAACCCAGAGCTTGCGCCATGTGACAGAGCGGGTGTCGGCGGAAAACAGTTTTAACATATATTCGGATGCATAACGCGAGGACAGTGGGGACTCATATTGACTTGTCATTTTGAATTCTCCTTATTTACGTATGATAATGCTGTCTCTCTCGGGACCGACAGAAACATAGGTTATGGGACAGCCGATAGTTTTTTCAACAGCGGTTACATAGTCTTTAGCTGCTTTCGGCAGGTCTTCCCACTTTCTCACACCTGAAATATCACATTTCCAGCCGTCAAAGTATTCGATAACGGGTTTTGCGCCGCTTAGTGCGGACGGGAAGGGGAAAGTGTCGGTTTCTTTACCGTCTAACGTGTAGTGTGTGCATACGGGTATCTTGTCCATGTAGCTCAGGACATCCAATTTTGTCAGTGCAATTTCGGTCGCCGCCTGCACCTCTACGCCGTAGCGCGTGGCGACGAGGTCAATTGCGCCGACACGGCGAGGTCTGCCGGTTTTTGCGCCGTATTCGGCACCCGCTTCACGCAGTGCAGCGGCTTCATCGCCGAACATCTCGCAGACAAACGGTCCTTCGCCAACGCAGGTAGAGTATGCTTTGACTACGCCGACGACATCGGTAATTTTTGCGCTCGGCAGTCCCGAGCCTATGGGAGCAAATGCGGCGGTCGTGTTGGAAGATGTGGTGTACGGGTAGATGCCGTAGTCAAGGTCACGCAGTGAGCCGAGTTGTGCTTCAAAGAGGATATTTTTGCCGTCTTGCTGCGCCGCGCGGAGAAAAGCGCCCGTGTCGCAAATATACGGCTTGATTTTTTCGCAGTAGCCGTCGAGCCATTTTTCAAGCATTTCCATAGTGTAGGGCGCGGCACCGTATACTTTTGTCAATGTGAGGTTTTTCCATTCCACAAGGTCACGGAGATGCGCTTTCAGTTGCTCTGGGTAAAAGAGTTCACCTGCAAGAACGGTCTTCTTTTGATATTTGTCCGAATAAAACGGCGCTATACCCTGTTTTGTTGAGCCGTATTTTTTATCGGCAAGGCGTTTTTCCTCGAGCTCGTCAAGGTCGCGGTGCCACGGGAGCAAAAGTGATGCGCGGTCGCTTATCTTGAGGTTTTCGGGAGTGATAGCAACACCCTTTTCAATAACAGCTTGCATCTCCGTCCACAGATTTTCCGGGTCAAGCGCAACACCGTTTCCGAGGATGTTGACAGCACCTTTTCTGAAAATACCCGACGGCAGCAGATGCAGCGCAAATTTGCCATATTCGTTAATAACGGTGTGACCGGCATTACCGCCTCCCTGATAGCGGACTACGACATCATAGTTTTCGGTGAGGAGGTCTACCATTCTGCCTTTTCCCTCATCACCCCAGTTGATTCCCACAATTGCACAGTTTGCCATTGTTCTTTCCTCCGATTTGTAAAAAAGCAAAGGCGTCTTTAATGCTTTAACATTAAAGACGCCTTTGCCTTTATAAATATTCGATTTTTACAAAAAAGAAGGCAGGGGCACTTCGAGAGTACACTCAAAGACGCCTTTGCCTTTACCCGTTTATTATACTCTTTGTTTGTCTTTTTGTCAACTGTTATATGTGACAATCGTAAAAAAATGCCCCGAATGTTAAAGTCGGGGCATTTAAGTTTATTTTCCGCTGTCGCCGTAGTTTGCAAGAACTCTTGCAGAGGGATCGTTTACATCACAACCCTTCCACGACTTGTTCGGCATCCAGAAGTCTGCAATCATTTCGCTTTGCTCGGGATAGTATCTTTCAAAGATTTCGCGGTAGAGCAGAGATTCCTTGGTGAACGGCTTTGAGTGCGTGTATTTTGCGCGTTTTTCTTCAAATTCTTCGTCGGTATACTGCTTTTCGGCATACTCCTTGAGGTAGTCTACCATTGAGTGGCCTACAGCATCGGAAAATGCCGCCTTCTCACGCCACAAGATCTCGCTTGGCAGATACTCTCCGTCTTCAAACGCATGGCGAAGCAGATATTTTCCCTTGCCGTATTTGTTCAGCTTCAGTTCGGGGTCGACTGCCATAACATATTTTGCAAATTCAAGGTCGCCGAACGGCACTCTTGCCTCCAGTGAGTTTACCGAGATACAACGGTCTGCACGGAGCACATCGTACATGTGCAGTTCGCGTATGCGCTTTTCAGATTCCTTTTGAAATTCAGCCGCACTCGGGGCAAAGTCGGTGTACTTGTAGCCGAACAGCTCATCGGATATCTCACCTGTAAGCAGCACACGGATATCTGTGTGCTCATGGATAAACTTGCAGACGAGGTACATACCCATGCTGGCGCGAATGGTGGTGATGTCAAAAGTGCCGAGCAGATGCACAACGCTTTCAAGCGAGGAGATGACCTCATTTGGCGTCATGTATACTTCGGTATGGTCACTGCCGATATAGTCGGCGACTTGCTTTGCATATTTTAAGTCGATTGCGTCCTCGCTCATGCCTATGGCAAATGTCTTTATAGGCGTTTTGCTTTTTCTTTGCGCAATGGCGCAGACAAGAGATGAATCCAAGCCACCCGAAAGCAGAAAGCCGACCTTTGCATCCGAAACCAGACGCTTTTCAACACCGCTTACAAGCTTGTCGTGAATTTTTTTGCAAACGGTTTCGATATCATCATGGCATACCGTGTCTACTCTTGCAATGTCACGGTAGCAGATAAATTTACCGCCCTTGTAGTAGTGGCCGGGAGGAAAGGGCATTATCTTTTCTACAAGTCCGACGAGGTTTTTGGGCTCGCTTGCAAAGACGATAATACCTGCTTTGTCATATCCGTAATATAAGGGGCGGATGCCGATAGGATCGCGCGCTGCTATGTATTCTTCGGTCTCGCTGTCGTATAGGATGCAGGCAAACTCCGCATCAAGCATTTTGAACATGTCGGTACCGTATTCCTTGTACATCGGCAAGAGTATTTCGCAGTCGGAGTCGCTTGCAAAACTGTATTTTTCGGAGAGAGCCTCGCGCAGCTTTTCAAATCCGTATATTTCGCCGTTGCAAACCACGTAATTTCCATTCAGTTCAAACGGCTGCATGCCCGAGGGTGTCAGCCCCATGATTGCAAGCCGATGAAATCCGAGCACGCCGTTGCCCGTATCGACTATTCTACTGTCGTCGGGACCGCGCGAAGCCGTGCGGTCAAAGCCTGTCAAAAACTGTTTTATGTCGGCAATCTTGCCGCAGTAACCTATAATGGAACACATGATTTTTTCCTCAATTCTGATTAGTCTGAATAAAGAGTCTGCATAGCGGAACGTTTATTTTACGCCGAACAAAAGGTCGCCGTAGGTCGGGAAAGGCCAATAGTCTTTTGCGGTGAGCGTTTCCGCTGCATCGCAGGGAACACGCAACTCGCTCATCTTTACAAGCACGCTGTCGCGGATTGCGTCTGCTTCTTCGCCAATGCTTTCGGTATTTGCAAGTGCAAGAACTGCTTTTTCGAGTTCTTCGGTCTTTGCGGCAATTGTATCGGTCAAAGCGGAGAGCTTTTTGACGAGCTGCTTTTCATATGCACATGCGAGCGTACCGTCCAGAGCTTTCTTAGCCGCGGCACTCTTTGCAACCTTTGCGGTGTATGCTTCTACCGCCGGCAAAATCTCTGTCTTTGCCATTGCCGCCATGGTGTTTGCCTCGATAACGACTGTCTTGCAGTAGTTCTCAAGAGTGATCTCATAGCGGGATTTCAATTCTGCATCGGTGAACACACCCTGCGAGGTGAGCATATCCACATTCTTTTTATCCAGCAGATGCGGTACGCAGTCAGGGGTGGTGCGGTAGTTGCAGAGACCTCGCTTTTCGGTCGCTTCTTTGATCCACGCATCGTCGTAGCCATTGCCGTTGAAGATGATGTGCTTGTGATCTTTTATTGTCTTGCGGATCATTTCGTGCAGAGCCGTTTCAAAGTCGTCTGCTGCTTCGAGACGGTCGGCGTAGATTTTAAGACTTTCTGCAACCGCACTGTTCAGCATGATGTTTGCACATGCAATGCTGTTGGATGAGCCGAGCATACGGAACTCAAACTTGTTGCCGGTGAATGCAAAGGGAGATGTGCGGTTACGGTCGGTGGTATCGCGGCTGAAATTGGGAAGAACGTCAACGCCCAGCTTCATCTGCGTCTTTTCCGCACCCTTGTATGGGGTATCGGTCTCAATGGCTTCAAGCACAGCGTTCAGCTCGTCGCCGAGGAACATCGAAACGACTGCGGGGGGAGCTTCGTTTGCGCCGAGACGGTGGTCGTTGCCCGCGGTTGCAACCGAGATGCGGAGCAGATCCTGATAGTCATCTACCGCTTTGATTACCGCGCAGAGGAACAGAAGGAACTGAGCGTTTTCATACGGTGTTTCCCCTGGGGAGAGCAGGTTTACGCCTGCATCGGTAGCGATAGACCAGTTATTGTGCTTACCGCTGCCGTTTACGCCCGCAAACGGTTTTTCATGCAGGAGACATACAAGTCCGTGCTTTGTCGCAACCTTTTGCATGATCTCCATGGTGAGCTGGTTGTGGTCGGTTGCAATGTTTGTGGTGGTGTAAATAGGCGCAAGCTCATGCTGCGCGGGAGCGACCTCGTTGTGCTCGGTCTTTGCGAGGATGCCGAGTTTCCAGAGTTCATCGTTCAGTTCTTCCATAAACGCCGCAACTCTGGGCTTGATAACACCGAAGTAATGGTCGTCCATTTCCTGTCCTTTCGGCGGCTTTGCACCGAAGAGCGTGCGTCCGGTATATACAAGGTCGCGGCGCTTATCGTACATGTCCTTGTCTACAAGGAAGTATTCCTGCTCGGGACCTACCGAGGTGCGTACACATTTTACCGTGTTGTTTCCGAACAGTTTCAAGATGCGGAGCGCCTGCTTGTTGAGCGCTTCCATGGAGCGAAGCAGGGGAGTTTTCTTGTCGAGAGCTTCGCCGCCGTAGGAGCAGAACGCGGTGGGGATGCAAAGCGTCTTACCCTTGATAAAAGCATAGGATGTGGGGTCCCACGCGGTGTAGCCGCGCGCTTCAAATGTGGCACGCAGTCCGCCCGAGGGGAATGAGGATGCATCGGGCTCGCCCTTGATAAGTTCCTTGCCCGAAAATTCCATAATGATTCTGCCGTCCGGCGCAGGAGAAATAAAACTGTCATGCTTTTCTGCGGTGATACCCGTCAGCGGCTGGAACCAGTGAGTGTAGTGCGTAGCGCCGTTTGCTACTGCCCAGTCCTTCATCGCGGTTGCGACTGCATTTGCCACCGAGAGGTCGAGCCCCGCTCCCTCGTCAATCGTCTTTTTCAGTGACTGATATACCTTTGCGGAAAGGTTTGCCTTCATTACTCTGTCGTCAAAAACCAAACTTCCGAATTGCTCTGTTACGCTTGCCATAATCTATATCTCCTTTGTTTATATGAAAAAATAAAGGCAAAGACACTTTTCTCTCGGAAAAGACGTCTTTGCCTTTATGCACGTAGTATACACCTTTGATTTTGGTTTGTCAAGCCATTTTTGCAATTATGTTTCAGGCAACTTGCAAAAATGGCGAGAAAAAAGAAAAATACTCTTGACAAAATGCAGGAATTGAGTTATAATTCTTGCAGATGAGCAAAGGCGTTCATTTTAGGGCAGTAATCTGCTGCCCCGAAATGAGCGCCTTTCTTTATTTTAATCCGAAGGGAAAGAAATATTCATGAACTTAGAAGGTCAGGTACGGATACCGTCGGGATGCGCTATAGCTGCGGTGATATCTAAAGAAGGAAATAGAATGTCGGGCGAATCTATTATCAATGCAATGAAGCCGATGCACGACCGTTCCAACGGGCTAGGCGGCGGCTTTGCAGCCTATGGCATCTATCCGGAATATAAGGATTTTTATGCGCTGCATATGTTTTTCGATGCGCGTGCAACACGTAAAAACTGCGAAGTATTTTTAAAGGAACACTTTGAGATCGTGAAAAGCGAGATCATTCCTACAAGAAAAATACCCGCCATAACAGATGAGCCCATTATATGGAGATATTTTGTCGCTCCGCTGAAATCCGTTCTTGCCTCACTGCAACTTGACGAAAAAGAGTTTGTCGCCAGAACGGTCATGAAGATCAATACCGAAATGCCGGGCGCATATGTCTTCTCCGGCGGAAAGAATATGGGGACCTTCAAGGCAGTCGGTTTCCCCGAGGATGTCGGAGAATTCTATAAATTGGAAGAATATGAGGGATACTTATGGACGGCACACGGCCGTTACCCGACCAATACCCCCGGCTGGTGGGGCGGTGCACATCCGTTTACGCTGCTTGATTACTCCATCGTGCATAACGGCGAGATCTCGTCTTACGATGCAAATCGCCGCTTTATTGAAATGTTCGGCTATAAATGCACCTTGCAGACGGATACCGAGGTCATTACCTACATTATGGATTACCTTGTCCACCGTCAGGGGCTAACTCTCGGTGAGGCGGCAAGCGTTATTGCCGCGCCTTTCTGGAGCACGATCGAGCGCAAGACAGACATTTGTGACAAGGAGAAACATATCTATCTTCGCACGATGTTCCCGAGCCTGCTTGTAACGGGGCCGTTCTCCATTGTCCTCGGCTTTAACGGCGGACTTATGGCGCTGAATGACAGGCTGAAACTGCGCTCCATGGTCGTGGGTGAAAAGGACGACAAGGTATTTATCGCCAGCGAGGAAGCGGCGATACGCACGATGGAGCCTGCTGCGGAAAACATCTGGTCACCCGCAGGCGGCGAGCCTGTCATAGTTAGAGTAAAGGACGGTGCATATGAATGAGTGTGCAATTTATATATCCGGAATTTGAGGTCATCAGAAGGGACGACCGCTGCATTGCTTGCAGAGTTTGCGAGCGGCAATGCGCAAATGAGGTACATACTTTTGATGCCGATAGAGGTATCATCCTGAGCGATGAGACCAAATGTGTCAACTGTCAGCGTTGTGTGTCGCTTTGCCCGACACGAGCGCTGAAAATCGTAAAGAGTGACTGCACCTTGCGTGAAAATGCCAACTGGCAGAATGATACGATTCAAGAGATTTACAAGCAGGCAAACAGCGGCGGCGTACTGCTGTCTTCCATGGGAAACCCCAAACCTTTGCCTGTGTATTGGGATAGAATTCTGATCAATGCTTCGCAGGTCACAAATCCGCCTATCGATCCGCTCCGTGAGCCTATGGAAACGCGTGTTTTTCTTGGTAAAAAGCCCGAAAAGGTGGAACGCGGCGAGGACGGTAAACTCAAATGCACTCTTCCGCCGCAGATAGAACTTTCAATGCCGATTATGTTTTCTGCGATGAGCTACGGTTCTATCAGTTATAATGCGCACGCATCCCTTGCGAGAGCTGCAACCGAACTTGGAATCCTTTATAATACGGGTGAGGGCGGCTTGCATGAGGATTTCTATTGCTACGGTGAAAATACAATAGTACAGGTCGCATCGGGACGCTTCGGTGTGCATGAGACTTACCTGAAGGCGGGTGCAGCCGTCGAGATCAAGATGGGGCAGGGCGCAAAGCCGGGAATCGGCGGTCATCTCCCCGGCGCAAAGATAGTAGGCGATGTTTCGCGTACCCGCATGATTCCCGAAGGCTCGGATGCCATTTCTCCCGCTCCTCACCACGATATTTATTCAATCGAAGACCTCCGTCAGCTTGTATATTCTCTCAAAGAGGCCACAGAATATAAAAAGCCTGTTATAGTCAAGGTCGCGGCAGTGCATAATATTGCCGCTATCGCAAGCGGAATTGCACGCAGCGGTGCAGATATCATCGCGATTGACGGATTCCGCGGCGGCACGGGCGCAGCACCGACACGTATCCGTGACAACGTCGGAATACCGATAGAGCTTGCACTTGCGGCGGTCGATCAGCGCTTGCGTGACGAGGGCATCCGCAATAACGTTTCGCTTGTGGTGGGCGGAAGTATTCGCAGTGCAGCGGATGTTGTAAAGGCTATAGCCCTCGGTGCCGATGCCTGCTATGTGGCAACGGCGGCGCTGCTTGCACTTGGCTGTCATCTTTGCCGAACCTGTCAGAGCGGCAAATGCAACTGGGGCATTGCCACACAGCGTCCCGAACTTGTCAAGCGCCTGAATCCCGATGTTGGCAGCAAGCGTCTTGTCAACCTTATGCATGCATGGAAGCACGAGATAAAAGAGCTTATGGGCGGCATGGGTATCAATTCTGTTGAGGCACTGCGCGGCAACCGTCTGATGCTGCGCGGCATAGGACTCACCGAAAAGGAACTGGAAATACTGGGTATCTCCCATGCAGGAGAATGAATTTTTCATAAAATAAATAGCGAAATATTACAAGGTGTGATATAATGAAATCCATAAATGTAAAGAATCTTGAATACAGGGCGGTGAATGCTGCTATTTGCGCATCGTCGGAAGACTGTAGGCTTTCAGACTGCCTCGGTCAGCGTTTTATCGCCGCAGGTATGTCAGACAAGAATATCATCATCGACGGCGTGCCGGGTAACGCGCTCGGTGCGTATTTAAACGGTGCCGAAATCACCGTAAACGGCAATGCGCAGGACGCGGTCGGCGACACGATGAATGAAGGTAAAATAGTCGTTCACGGCAATATCGGCGATGCCGCGGGATATGCAATGCGCGGGGGCAAGATATTTGTCAAAGGTAATGCAGGTTACCGCGCGGGTATCCATATGAAGGCATATGAAGAAAAAGTACCGGTTATGGTCATCGGCGGCTCGGCAGGCAGCTTTCTCGGAGAATATCAGGCGGGCGGCAAGATAGTGGTGCTCGGGCTCACCGGTAAAAAAATAGTGGGCAATTTCCCATGTACGGGTATGCATGGCGGTAAAATGTATCTGCGCGGCGACTGCGAAGGCGTGGTGTTTCCCTCGCAAGTGACCGTTTGCACGGCTGAAAAACAGGATATGGACGAGATCGAAGATTATATATCCGAGTACTGTTCGTTGTTCGGAGTGTCAAAGGCGGATATTTTTGACAGTTCGTTTACCGTGGTAACGCCGGACAGCAAAAATCCGTATAAGCAAATGTACGTTGCAAATTAAAACTAAGGCGGAATGAGGGACAATTTCCAAACCGTCGGAAGGGTAGGTTCAGAATGAAGTATTCAGCACAAGAGGTCATGCAATATGTCATAGAGGAGGATGTAAAGTTTATCCGTCTTGCCTTTTGTGACATATACGGCAAACAAAAAAATATATCCATAATGCCGGGTGAACTCGCGCGTGCGTTTGAATACGGTATTGCTATCGATGCATCGGCGATAGAAGGATTCGGCGACGAAACGCATTCGGACTTACTTTTGCATCCCGATCCGAGTACACTTTCGGTGCTTCCGTGGCGCCCCGAGCATGGCAAAGTCGTGCGCATGTTCTGCAGTATTACGCATCCGAACGGTAATGCTTTTGCGTGCGATACCAGAAGCTTACTCATAAAAGCGATAGAAGATGCTAAGGCATACGGCGTTGAGTTTGCGTTCGGCGCGGAGATGGAGTTTTATCTGTTCAAGTTGGATGAGAACGGTGAGAAAACAATGGTCCCGTACGATGATGCGGGATATATGGATATTGCGCCCGAGGATAAAGGCGAGAATATCCGCCGTGAGATTTGCCTGACGCTGGAGCAGATGGGCATTCGTCCCGAAAGCTCTCATCACGAGGAGGGACCGGGTCAAAACGAGATCGATTTCCGTTATTCGGATGCGCTTTCCGCGGCAGATAATGCGATGACCTTCCGCATGATCGTAAGAACGGTCGCACGCAGAAACGGTCTGTATGCCGATTTCAGTGCAAAGCCCTTGCAGGATCAGCCCGGTAACGGATTCCATATCAATATGTCGGTGAAGAGTGACGATGGATCCGACAAGCTTTGTCCGATGATTGCAGGCGTGTTGGATAAGGCATGTGATATGACAGTATTCCTCAATCCCACCGAAAACTCATATGCGCGTTTTGGCAGCAATAAAGCGCCGAAGTATGTTTCATGGTCGAGTGAAAACCGTTCACAGCTCGTGCGTATTCCCGCGGCTGTCGGCGAGTATCGCCGTGCAGAGCTTCGCTCGCCGGATCCGACGGCAAATCCGTATCTTGCGTTTACATTGATGATCTACGCAGGACTTTACGGTATCGAAAACAATCTCGATTTGCCTATGGTAGCAGACTTCAATCTGTATAAAGCGGATGCCGAAACATTGGCAAAATTTAAAAAACTGCCCGAAACCCTGCAGAGTGCTTGCAAGGTCGCAGCGGCAAGTGATTTTATCCGCAAACATATTCCCGAAGCTTTACTGGAAATCTATTGCAATAAATAAATGAAGGAGGGGAGCAATATGAGTCTGAAAGAACGAGTGTACAGCGTTCTTGTCGTTTCGGCGGCAGATAGCTTTAACACTGCTCTTAGCGAACTGCTCCCCGTGTCCAATTATAATCCCGTACACACCGTAGCAAGTATAAGTGCGGCAAAACGTGAGGTCGCCGAGCGAGCATTCGATTTTGTGATGATAAATGCTCCGCTCCCCGATGAACCGGGAACACGTTTTGCGATCGATGTCAGCAAAAAGTCAGCATCGGTGGCATTGATTTTTGTAAAAAACGATCTCTACGAGGCGGTATACGACAAGGTGGCAGAGCACGGCGTTTTCGTTTTGGCAAAGCCGTCTTCAAAACCCGTTGTGTCACATGCGCTCGAATGGATGGCGACCACGTTCGAACGCTTGCGTATGACGGAAAAGAAAACTCTGTCCATCGAAGAAAAAATGGAGGAGATCCGTGTTGTCAACCGCGCAAAATGGTTGCTTATCGATCAGCTCAAAATGACCGAATCGGATGCACACCGCTATATCGAAAAGCAGGCAATGGACGCCTGTATCTCCAAGCGCGAAGTCGCCGAGGAAATTATAAAAACATATGCATAATAATTAAAAGTATCGAATATAATAACCGCTTGCCTAAAAACAGTCCATCGGACTGTTTTTTCTTTCATGGTTCACAAAGAAAAAATCCTGTAACCACAATGGTTATAGGATTTTTTGGGATAAACTGCGTTATTTGATACAATGCAACGATTGGTGAGGATGTGTTGCATTTTGAATATCTTTTAAATACCTTTTAATTATTCAATCGAAGATTACTTTACTGATTTCTTTAAAATTCTAAGTACGTCAATAAGTGTGATCTTCCCATCAGCATCGACATCGGCAATGTCTATATAATCGTCGTTTACCGCTACTTTTATTGCGATAAGAACATCAACGATGTCGACGGTTGTATCGCCGTTTACATCGCCGTAAATGCCGCCACAGATTTCGCAGCTCTCTTCAAGGGAAGTGTGACCGTAGTACTTCTGACAGTAGTTGATGTAACTGTATCCGCTTACATCGGTACCTCTTGCTGCGATAGTAGCGTCAGCGGTAATATTACCGTTGGGATCGCCGCCGAGGAAGAGGTAAGACTCTGAAATTGCAGTGTCAACTCTGCGGTCTGTGTAAACGTTAAGCTTAGTATTAGTAGTTGTAGCATTGGAGTCAAGGTTTACAACACCAACGGCTTCGCTTGCGGTTTCATTGATATCGCCTTTGAGAACAACATCTGTTTCAAACAGCACATCTGCGTAATTTGCATCTGTAACATTATTCAGATTTCCGTAGCAGAAGATGCGCATGTCTGCTTTGCCATCAAAAATAACAGTTGCTTTTGAAGCTTCGGTAAGCTGCTGGGGGCCTGTTGAAAAGGCAACAAGAGTATCTATATAGAGATAGTCGTCTGCATTGGTTTTGCCAACGGTAATCTTGCTTTCACCGCTGTTTGTGCATGAAACATTTGCAGCATTCCAGCCGCCAACAAACCAAAAGTCTCCGGAACGGATAGTGAGGTTTGAATTTATTTCGCCGCTCTTTCCTTCATAGCCGCCGTAAACATATATTTTAGCGCTATTGACATTCGGGAAGCCGGTTGCTGTTGTTAATGTAGTATCGTTACCCATAACAACGCCTTCATCAAATACCATCTCGTTATTCTGTGCGAAGAACATTATTCTGTCGGTATCTGTATTGGAGCATATAGTAAGGTCTTTAAATGTTATTCCACCGTTAGCAAAGAAGCGACGAGAAGCGGTGTTGAATTCAAGCTTGCCTCCGGTGATTGTAATCATGCCGGTGTATTCGGGTGTCTTGTAACCGCCGGAAACCACGGCAGTATCAAGTATGTGTATAATTGCCTCTTCATTTATTGCAACAGAAGCTGCTGCATATTTCATTGCGGTTTCAAAATCTGCAAAAGGCTTTTCTTCCGTAATACCAATACTGCTTTCAAATGTGGTATTCACATCTATAGCGATTCCGTCTGCTTTTACATAAACATCACTGCCTGCGGTGCTGTCTTCAAATATTACTTTGCCGCAGCACTCGTATGTGTATGTTATGTTTTGAGTTTCCGCCGTGTAAACTATTTTTACGCTTTCGGAAGTATGTGCGGTCTCGTCAATTGGTAACTCAACGGTATTGACTGTCTCGCCGCAAGCATTGCAAACTACAACGGCAGAACCTTTCTGCGCACAGGTAGAAGCAGCTTGGGTGGTTTGAGTAGTTTCGCTGTGGAGGCAGCGCACTTCACCTTGGCAAACGTCACATATGTTGTTTTCGTCTGCATCGGTATGTTCATGGAAAAACTCAAGTTCGGGACCTGAAGTAGTAAGCAACCATACACCTTCGGTGTTGAGATTCGAATATTCCTCAGTATTGGCAAAATCTGAAATATATGCTGCGATTATATCGCCATTATCTGTACCGCTATAGTAGTTCCCCGCGGAAGTAGATGAACTATTGCTTGCGTAACCGCCAAATGCATTGCCGATTGAGGTAGTACCGGTAGCGGTTACGGTAGCATCGGTGTAATTGTAATTGAAAATATTGAAAGTGCCTGAAATAAAACCGGCGATACCCCCTATATAGGTAGAGCCGCTGATATTGCCCGAATTATAGCAATTTTTAACAGTTGCTCGTGCTACGCCCAAAATTCCGGCGTTGTATGAGCCTGTGGTTTGTATAGTACCTGCGTTATAACATCCGTCAATAATCAGCATTTCGGACTCGGAGCCGCCGTTTGCGTATCCTACGATACCTCCCGAACGGTTGTCGGCGGTTATGGTACCTTCATTATAGCAGTTTGTAACTTCGATAGCGCTGCCGTCAACGGTTGAGAGCTGCAATCCTGCAAATCCGATGATACCGCCGCTATTGTTGTTTGCAGCAGTTCCTGCGGTAGCCTCAATATTGCCGTAGTTCTTACAATTTGTCATTTTATTGGTACAGCCTGTAACAACGCCTGTATCCCAATTGGAAACGATACCTGCCACTACACTGTATCCTTTGATATCACCGTAGTTTACACAGTTTTCAAAATAAACTTCATTAGCGCCTCTGCCGGCTGTGGCAGTAGAAATGGAACCAACAATACCTCCTGCGCGCGCCTCAGCGGTAAGAGATGCGAAGAAGCTTGTCTTGTTGGTGCAGTTTTTAAAGGTAACGTTATAAGCTTCGGAATTGGCGACTGTAGAAATTGCAGCATAGCCATTGTTGACAATACCGCCTACAATACCGCCTGCACGGCTGACGGGAGTAAATGTTGTGAGGTCGGAGATGATGCCGTCCAGCTCTGTTGCACCGCAGATGATTCCGATAAGACCGCCGGCAAAATTTGCAGTGGATACGACAGATCCTTTAATGGTAAGGTTTTTAATAACGGTAGTGTCACCGTCATCTGAAACAATACCGAAAAGTCCGCCACCAACAGCAGTTGACGAAATATCAATACCGGAGATCGTGTGACCGTCACCGTCAAAGCTACCGGTAAATGCTATGTTTGCATTACCGATGGGCTTTTGTGTGAGTGCCCCCTCTGCTTCGTAGTCATACTCAGAGAGATCAATGTCGTCCGTGAGCTTGTAACTACCGTTCCACATTGCACTATCGTTCATAAGCGCAAGCAGCTCATCGGGGACGCCTATCGTGCTGACTTCTGCTGCACTGACAGTAAGTGCACAGAGCATAAGCAACAGGCATGTGATAATAAGAAATCGCGAGGTTTTCTTTTTCATAGTCTTTTCTCCTTGATTTTTTATATTTGCAATTAGTATTTTACATTCTAAATATATATTTGCAACCGGGGTTTTGCAATGATAAATCGTTTAATGGATATACCAATCGTTCAAACACAATGTAAAATCCGTTTTTTAAAATATTATTGAACGATTTGTAAATGCATTGAACGCATTGTTATTGCCATAACGTATGTTTTTGAGGTATACTTAAACAAATGAACCTTTACGGAGGAAGTTTATGAAGAAAGTAATAAAATTTGCTTTAGCAATTATTCTGGTTCTTTCTATGGCAGTGTGTTGTATTCCTGCTTCGGCAGCTGCAAATGGAATTGATGCAGCATCAGCGGCAGATGCGTTGCATGAACTTGGACTTTTACAGGGCGTCGGAACAAATGCTGACGGCAGTGTGAATTTCGCACTTGACAACAGCCTGACGCGAGCACAGTCT
Organism: Clostridia bacterium; assembly: GCA_017461475.1. Lineage (GTDB taxonomy): Bacteria > Bacillota > Clostridia > Oscillospirales > CAG-272 > UMGS902. The sequence goes on along the minus strand of JAFTXX010000016.1, from coordinate 42,735 downwards.
ATAACTCAGGTTGTAAGATTTCTCGGTGCAGAAAAGGATGCAACGAGTAAAACAAATTCGCATCCCTTTACCGACCTTGCACCGTGGGCGGTGCCGTATGTAAGCTATGCGTATGCAAACGGTATCACTCAGGGCGTAAGTGCCACAAAATTTGACGGCGACAGCCCAATGAGCGACTTTGCTTTTCTCACCGCTATTCTCCGTGTGCTCGGATACAAGGACTCCGAGGGCGACTTTGTGTGGAACAACCCATATGAGTTTGCAAATAAGGTCGGACTTATCCGCTCGGTTGCTCCAAACAAGAATTTCAATCGTGGCGATGCATTTGTCATCTGCTACAATGCGCTCACAGCGACTCCCAAAAGCGGAACTACGGTTGCGGAGGGACTCATCGCAAAGGGCCTTTTCACTTCCGAAAAGCTTGATGCGGTAAAAGCGGCGAATGAAAAATACGGTGCTCCCTCGGGATATGCAGGTCTTGAATATGGTTTTGAGGTAAACGGCGAGACCTTCTACAGCCATTACGGAACTTGGGAAAAGATTTCGGAGATCGGCGATGACTATGGCGCTCTCTATCTCACCGAGGGTAAGGGAATTTTGCTTGCCCATGATATTGATTATACAAATAATGTAACAATTTCCGCAAAGGTAAAGATCGCTGAGGATGCAACCGCCGGTAACTTTGGCTTTGCGACAAACGCATGGTGGAATGAAACGGGCGAATACGACAAGAATTGGATTTTCTACGAGGGTGAAAACTGCGGTTATTTCTACGCATATTTAAGCGGCACAAGAAGCGCAGGTATGATAGGTAAATACGATGGCGGCACCTCGATAAACAATAAGAAAGGTTGGGAAACCCTCACTGCAACTACCGCTTCTTCCTACGGTATGGTAAGTGAAGATATTTACACCGCAGGTACACTTGCAAATGTAGAGTGGACACTTGGCAAATACTACGACTATTCCTGCACATGGAATGCGGATACCAACACACTTTACACTATGCTTGAGGGCGAGCTTCTCTACTCCGTAGAATTTGACAAATACCCCTTGAGCGTTACGGGCGATGACTTCGGCTTCCGCTCGAATATTGCAGATATTTATCTTAAAGACATCGTCATCACCGTTGACGATCCTGCACTCGTAAAGAAAACCGACGACTCACCCGTGCTTATGTCAAACGTAAGCACACCCGTATTCAACGTTGAAAACACATCGACTGTCTGGGAGCCTGAGTCCAGGTGGACAGCTGCAAGCGTAAGCTACGGAGCGATAGAGGTGCTTGAGCATAGCGGCGAAGCAAACGGCACGATCTTCACAACGATGAACGCAGGTAAGCTTTCTGTAGGCGGTGCGGACGGCTACTGCTACAAGATTTTGAAGAGCACTGACGGCGGTGCAACATGGACACTCGCAGGCACTGCCACGGATGATTTTAACACGGGAATCGGCGCAACATACTCGGTTTCCACACCCTGCCTCTACGAATTGCCCGCCGATGTTGGCACCTTCAAGGCAGGAACGCTCCTTCTTGCAGGTATTTCCAAGGACGGCGTAAAGACTAGCGAAATTAACGTTTCTGCAGTAACACTTTTCTACAGCACTGACCTTGGCGCCACTTGGACGGCGTTTGCAACTCTCGATAAAGAGGGCGGCGAAAACGCAGGTGTCTGGGAACCCTTCCTTATGTATGACGGCGGCAGAGTTTACTGCTTCTACTCGGATGACTCAGATCTCAATCACAGTCAGAAGGTTGCTTGCAAGTGGTCTGACGACCTTGTGAATTGGGTTGGCGCAACCGGCAAGCAGGATTGCACTATCAAGCCTGACAGTGACACGGTTTACGATGATCCTATTGACGTAATAGCATTTTCAAATTACAAGTACCGTCCCGGTATGCCTTCTGTTGCAAAGATGAACAACGGTAAGTACATTATCGCATTTGAGCTTGTGGGCAAGAGTGGCTCGCCCGTGTATTGTAAGGTGCTTGACACACTTGACGACTTTGGCGATGTATCAGACCTCGGTAAGATGGTTGTATCCGATGCGACTATCCCCGGCACATCTCCCTGGATCACATATACTCACCTCGGAGGCGAGTGCGGCACTGTTATTCTCTCCGCGCACAAGCACGCTACAGGAAGCAGCATGTTCTCAAGCGGCAGTGACTATTTCATAAGCCAGGATTACGGAAACACATGGAATGTTATGGAAAATCCTATTCCGTATGAATTTGTCGAAAACGCAACCGTTTCCGATACAGGTTACTATCGCGGCTACAGCCCTAAGGTGTTGGTTTCGGAAGACGGCAAGACTCTCTATTGTCTCAATGTTACGGAAAACATCTACAATGCAAGCAGTACCGAGCTTAAGTTTGCCCGTGTAAGCATCTCGGGTAACGGAACTCCCGTACCGGTTACTGCTGCATATCCAAAGACAAACATTCCTGCATTTGTTCCTCCCAAACCGATAGTGCCTGTAGTGTCAACCGATAGCACATATTCTCCCAGAGATTACTCTGATAGAGATTATCAGTTTGATATCGGAGATTATACCTTCTACAGCCACAGTGGTACATGGGAGATCATCACCGAGGAGGGCGATGACTACGGCGCAATGTATCTCTCCGAGGGCAAGGGTATGCTTCTCACTCACGACGTTGACTATACAAAGAACGTAACTATCACTGCAAAGGTTAAATATGCAGAGAATGCCACCGCTACAAACATCGGCTTTGCTATGAATGCTTGGTGGAATGAGAATGACAACTACAATGCAAACTGGTCATTTTTCGAGGGCGCAAATTGCGGTTACTTCTACGCATACCTTAGCGGTGCAAGAAGTGCAGGTATGATAGGTAAATACGACGGCGGCACATCTTCAAACGGAAACAGCGGTTGGCAGAGCTTCAGTGCTGCAAACCTTGAGAGCTACGGCATTCCTACTGCAAACGTTTCAAACGGCGGCGAGATAAAGAGCGTCGCATGGGAACTTGGCAAATATTATGATGTAGTCTGCATCTGGGATGCAGAAAACAAGAAGATCTCGCTTTATCTTGAAAACAATCTTCTCTATAGCGTAATGTTCCACGAATATCCTTTGAGTGTTACAGGAGACGACTTCGGCTTCAGATGCAACACCTCGAAGATTTACATAAAGGATATCCGAGTTTCGGTTGACGGTTAAAATGAAACAAAAAGGTTCTCCGCCATGCGGCGGAGAACCTTTTTTGTTTGAAATGTTACTCTGTGATATTTACGGTTTTACGGTAGGATTCGGAGTAGAAGTTTAAGAAATTCTGTGCCGGAATCTCCAGTGCCGAGTAACGGCTTGACCAGTCAAATACACCGTCACGGATCATAAACAACATGTTTTCGGGAAGCTGTGCAGGTTGGAACATATAACCGAGGTCATATGCACGGGTGTCAAAAATAATATCAAGCATTTTAGCACTTTCACTGTCGCGTACATATTGCCCGTTGAGGGTTTTGTCGTAATACGCAGGAATGATATATTCTTTTGAATAATATCCAATAGCTTCCATAACTGCGGATGTACGTTCTCTGTTCTCCATAACAAGAGGAACACATGTATATACTGCGTTAAAAGGAGAAACTGTGTTGCAATACTCCTGCTGCTCACTTTTGTACATTACATAAGGAAGTATTCCGTAATCGGTTTCCATATCACGGAATTCGCTTAGCTTTCCTATTGTAGTCATAAAGAAGAGAGCGTGATTGCCGCTGAAAACTTCAATATATTCCTTAGCTTTGGAGTTATGCTGATACTTAATGGAAACTTCGGGGTTTAATACCATCTCCGCAAAATCTTCAAGGACATTATGGGTAGTTTCGCTGTTCAGAGCGAGTTCCATATTCAACGTATCGGGGTTGAGTACAACAGAACGCTGTCCCGCACCGTTTACAATACCGTATGCGGCATCAACCCAATACATAGTACCGTATACATCTGTTTCGCCATCGCCGTTGGTATCGCTTGCAACTTTTTTAGAGATGTCATACATCTTTTCAAGTGTCCACTGGTTTGAGTTTACAAGCTCATACATATCTTCAAGCTGATACTCTTCTGCAAGTTTTTTGTTGAACGCAATACAAAATGTCTGGTTCATCATGCTGACGCCCGAATCACCGGTGGTAAAATACAGCTTATTTGCAAAGGTGAATGCCTCGTTTGCCTTTTGGTCATACCACTCCTGCTCGCCATCAAAATAGGGAAGCGTATGCAGGTCGGTGAGGTATCCCTGACAGGCAAGACGGCATACATCATATCCGGGTATAACACAGAGATCGTAGTTGGTGTCGCCGGCAGTTGCCTCGCGTACAAGTGCAGAAAAGGCTTCCGGCGACTGATAATTTGCCGTTGTATTCTGTTGCTCGGAAACGATCTTTATATTGTAAAGTGCTTCAACCGATTTGTTGCGGCGTTCGGTAGCTGCATCGAGTACAGAAGGGTTTTCTTCCTTGTACAAAAAATCATTTGAGTTTTCATTGCGTCCTACGGACAGGATATAAAACGCATGATTGTCAAAATCGTATGTTGGGAGCTGAAACTCGCTATCGGCAACGGCAGTTACTTGTGTTGTATCGTCGGTTTGGTCATCGCTGCAAGCGGAAAACACAAAGCAAACCAGAAGCAAAGCAAGAATTCGTGTAAAACTTTTTTTCATAAACTTGTCCCTTTATTCTGCGGTAACAACAATGTCTTTAAAGTAAACACCGGGAATATTGGAACGGAGACCAAAGTCATCGCCGGTAACACTGAGCGGATAGAATGGGAACTTAACGCTGTAAAGAGGATTGCCGTCAAGAGTGGTAGACAAGGTGAGTGTTTCGGCATCCCAAGTGCAGGTAAAGTCATAATATTTTCCTTGTTCCCAAACGACATTTTCGAGTACACCCGCATTAAACAAGTCAGTTTCGGGAATGCCGTATGTACCTATTTTAGCGGCATTAAAGGATTCCCAACCTGTAGAGCCGTTTACAGAAATGCCGCTGTCAAATTTACCGATGAGACCGGCGCTGCGCTTGCCGCTGAGGAAGCTGTAGAAATATCCGCTATGCTCTCCCTCAAAGAAAGCCCAGTTGTCATTGGTGTTGCCGTCTTCGTTCCACCATGCGCACATTGCATAGCCGACATTGCCGGGTTCGGCATCTGCAGCTATCTTCACTTTGGACGAGATGGTGACTTTTTTGGAATAGTCGAGGTCGTGAATAAGGAGAATACCCTGGCCGTCAACAAGGTGGAGTGCACCTTTGTCTTCACCGTCTTCTTCAACAGTTTCCCATGTGCCGTGATGCGCATAGAAGGTGGTTCCGTTTACATCAAATTTGTATTCGAGACCTTCATATGCAGAAGGAGATTCAAAAACAGTATTCGCAGTGGTCTGTGTAATAGTTTCGGTGGTTTCGGCGACAGCTTCGGTAGTAGCGGGTGCTTCGGTGGTTTCGGCAACAACTTCGGTAGTGACAACTGCTTCGGTGGTATCTACTGCTTTCTCGGTTGTAACGGCAGTGTTGTCGCTTGTCACGGTTTCGTCGGATGCATTGTTACATGCCACAAAGGAAAGAATCATTGCGGCAGCACACAAACATGCTGAAATCTTTTTGAGGTAGTTTTTCATATTGGATCCTCCTGATATTTTAGAATTACAAAGTGGCTTATTACACCTTCTTTTAGTATAAATACATTAAGTTATTCTGTAAATAGCAAATCATTCGGTTTGTTTACATATCGTTCAATAAGAATGTAAAACTTTCGTCAGCTTTTACATCTTGGTTGAACGATATGTAAATCGGTTGAATGATTTAACATTGACTGCGGCGTGCGACAAAGGTATATTTAAATCGTGAACACATAATAGTTTCCCGAAAGGATATAAACATATGTATATCATTAAAGAAGCAAATGACTTCTCCGTTGGAAGAACAAAAGGAGAACACGGCATTCCCGTTGCGATACTTAAGGCACCCCGTTTTGAAGAAGACGGAAAGCTTTTTGCACTTGAGGAAAGTAGCGAAAATGCATATAGCGGCTATGGCTTTTCTGCAAAAGATACTGTAAGCGACCTTGGCAGAGGGCTTTTTTCCATAGAGCGTACTGTAACAAACCACGGGGAAGCGAGAAAAATAAAGCTCGTTGCAGAAAGTGAAACCTGCTTTGTACCTAAAAAATACTTGATTCCGTGCGTATCGTATAACGGTAATGAATACGGTGACGGCAAGGAACCAAAAGGTATGCTTTGCGAGGGTCAGCCGTGGATTCACGCATATGACCGCACCTCTATACCGTCATGTACGGTTACAGAAAACAAAGATGTTGCTTTTACAATGTTTGTTTCCAACAGAGATACCGATTCTCTCCGTTCATCATGCTCTATAGTTCCCGGCGAAAAGGAAGGCGAGCTTATACAGCGCATATACTGGCCGGTTACCGAAGCGCCGTATACATATAGCGATAACGATAAGCTTACCGAAAGATATGACGAGTATCTTACTCTTGACACGGGCGAAAGCTTTACTGTGCTTTTCTATGTGCTTGCATCTGTTCCGCGTTGGGAGAATTACGGTTCAAACGAAGTGTTCGACCGTGCGCTTGAGATTTTTAAATTTGATAAAAAGCCCAATCTTTCAACCTCGGATATCTGGTGGTACGGTATTCTTTATACAAGATTTTTGCTTCATGATATCAGAGATGTAGGACCTAAAATCTTTTGTATGGGTGTTACAAATACTAAAGACGGTCTTGTATGGTCGGATGCTTATGAAATCGGCTGGGTAGGTCAGAATATAATGAATGCCCGCTTTCTTATCAAAGAATACATCCGTACAGGTGAAAAGCGCCTGCTTGACGAAGCGCTCGTTGTATGCGATGAATGGGTGAGAAAGCAGTTTGACAACGGTCTTGTTCTTGCACGTTTTCAATGGTACAAGGAGGGCAGAAACTGGGACTATGTTCCGTTTGACCCTAACAAAACATGGGCGGCAAACGTACCGAGAAAAACAGGTTGGCTTCCCGAAACCTGTAATATGGGTTGGGCGGCGGCCGAGTTTATCAAGGTATGGGATTTACTTCGCTCGATAGGTGTTGACAAACCCGAGTACAAGGAGTTTGCGCTTAAGGTATGCGAGTTTTTCTATGAGCGATACAGTGATGAATACGCATTTGGCAAGTCATGGCATCATATTACAGGTGAGTGCGACAAAAAGGACGGCTCTATCGGCGGCTTTATGACGATGGGACTTATTGAGGTCTATAAGGTTCTTGGCGAAAAGCGTTATCTTGATTGTGCTTTGAAATCGCTTGACTTTTACTTTGAACGAGATCTTAATAATTTTGTATGCACTGCAGGTGCAGTTGACTGCTCTTGCGTAGATAAAGAAACTGCCGGCCCGTTTATCATCGCTTCCCTTGATGCTTACGAAATTACAAATGACAAAAAGTATCTCGAATATGCGGAAAAAGCGGCATACTACTTTAACTCATGGATGTTTGTATATGATATCCATTACGGCCCCGAAGCGGAGTTTACCACCCATGGATACTATACCACCGGTGGCACCTCGGTATCGGTGCAGCATCCCGCTATTGACCAGTGGGGAGAGCTTATGTGCTGCGAGTATCTCCGTCTTTATAAGTATACCGGCAATAAGCTTTGGTACAAACGTATGCTTATGATGTGGTATAACTCAACACAGTGCATTTGTACCTCTGAAGATCAGCTTTTCCATGGCAGACACCGTCCGCTTGGAGGACAGAATGAGGCATTTTATCATTGTCGTTGGGGACACAGAAAAGATTGCAATCAGCGCGGACATCTTAACGAATGGCTCGTTTCTTGGGTGAATGTATTCAGACTCAATGTGCTTGATCGTCTTACTACCGTTTGCGGCGAAGAGGACTGGAGCATATTTGATTAAAAAAAGCATCGTTTAACGATGCTTTTTACCGATATATTCCATTGGTGTAACATTAAATCTTTTCTTGAAAACTCGAATAAGGCAGCAGCCATCGGCATAGCCGCATCTTTCGGCAGTTTCCCCGATTGTTGCGCCGTCGCGCATCAACTTTATGGCGTTTTTGAGTCTGCACTGCGTGAGATATTCGTTCATGGTAGTGCCAATATACTTTTTAAATTCAGTCATAAGCGTTGTGCGCCCTATTCCGATTATTTCAGCAAGTTCATGTGCAGTTATTTTTTCCGAATAATGCTCGGTAAGATAGCTTACTGCATCTGCTATAAATTCGGGGGTGCTGGTACTGGTGTAACTATCGCTCGGTATATCATTTAAATTTGACAGGAAGTATAACAGAATCAGCTTTTTGCGAAATATGTTGGATTCATCTTTCAGCTTTTGCATTATCTCAAAAAGATTTTTACATTCGTCATCACTCAGTGAAATTATACTTCCGTTTGCACCGAAAAGCTCGGAGAGACCACTCCATTCCGGCACATAATCGGCTATAAATTCATTGGTGAAAAGCAGATTTGTGCGGGAATAGTATATGTCGGGATCAGACATAATGAAATGCGGTGTGTACGGACGCAGCAAAACAATTCTACAGTGCCTTCCGCTATCCGAGACATCTGAAAGAAAAACGGTAACATCACCTTCGGTAATAAGACTGATTTCATAGTATGTGTGCATATGATAGTCATTCATTCTCGGACCAAAGCCGCTATATGTATCAATGGTTATATTGTCCCAGGTTTTTCCGTACTCTATGTTATCTATCCGATATCTCATTTTCTCACCTCGCTTAATTTCATTCTATAACCGATTTGCATATTTTTCAAGTATTTTTAGCGAAATTCCAAAAATTTTCAGCAAGCGATTGAACGATTTGTACATTACAAAGGAGATTTTTATGAATCGTATTTTTGATGACCATATTTTAAGAAAAGTCTTTTCTCTTGACGGAACATGGCAGCTCTGCACAGATGAGAAGAAAGATGGGGAAACGCTCGGATATATGAAAGGGCTTCCCTCCCATGCTAAAAATATAATCGTTCCCTCGGTTATCGGCCGTGACTTCGGTCTTCTTACATATGAGGGAATTACATGGTTCGGGCGGAAATTCAATACAAACGGCGGTACGCTCCGTTTTTGCTTCGGTGCGGTAATGACCGAGGCAAAGGTATGGCTCGACGGTGAATATCTCGGCGAGCATTACGGCGGCTTTTGCGAATTTGACTTTATTGCCGAGAATGTATCCGCCGGAGAACACACTCTCATTTTGCGAGTTGACAATTCCTCCGACCTCGATTCTATTCCACACCCCAAGGTTGACTGGTATCACCACGGCGGAATTATAAGAAGCGTATCTTTTGAGGAACTTTCGGGCGTGTGTGTGCTTCGTTGCCACGCAGAGTATACATTAAACGATGCTCTCTCCTCTGTCGAAGTTTCTTTTAAACTTAAACTGTACAGTAAAGAAGATGCAGAAACATCGCTTGATATTTCAGTTGGCGATAATACAGTTATTGCAAAGAACATCAATGTTTGCAAGGGTGTAAGTGAAGCTGTAACCGATAGCATAACACTTGATGACATTGCACTTTGGGATATTGATAAGCCGAATTTGTATAAACTCACCGTTAGAACTGCTGCCGATGATTTCATTGACAGAATAGGCTTCAGATATATCGAAGTTAAAAATGGCAAGGTTTATCTCAATAATAAAGAAATCGAGTTCAGGGGTGCAAATCGCCATGAGGACCATCCCGATTGGGGCTTTGCAGTACCTGCACAGATAAGCCGCAGGGATGTTGAAATATTTAAGGATATGGGTGCAAATGCTGTGCGTGGTTCGCACTATCCACAGTCCCGTGCATTTGTCGACTTGCTTGACGAAAGCGGCCTCATGTTCTGGAGCGAAATACCGATATGGGGTGGCGGATATACAGCTGATGACCTTGCAAGACCTCTTGTTCTCAGCCGCGGACTTGATATGCTTAAAGAGATGACCGAGGTATATTACAATCATCCGTCGATTGTTATATGGGGAATCCATAACGAGATTGACACTTCCGCTTCAAGTGCTCTTGAAATGACAAAGCTTTATTACAATGAGATGAAGCAAAACGGCGGCAACCGACTTGTAACGTTTGCATCTTGCCGTCCTTTTACGGACATATGCTTTGAATACTGCGATGTAATGAGTGTGAACTATTACTATGGCTGGTACGAGGGCACTATAAAGACATGGGATATATTCCTTGAAAAGTTTGATGCACGCAGAAAAGAGCTTGGACTTGCGGACAAGCCCCTTATTGTGAGCGAGTTCGGTGCGGCGGCGATATATGGCAATCACACATTTGACAATCTCAAATGGACAGAGGAATATCAGGCAGAGCTGCTTAGTTATTGCATTGAAGCCTTCCATAAATCCGAAATGGTATGCGGTATGTTTGTATGGCAGTTCTGTGATATGCTCACTGCAAAAGAGGTTGGTCTCAGCCGCGCACGCCACTATAACAACAAGGGCATTTTAAACGAGTATCGCAAACCTAAGAGCGCTTATTTTGCTATAAAAGATAGATATAACATTTGGAAGAAGTAATGAAGAACAGAGTAGAAAAAGTAATACAGTTCGGAGAGGGTGGATTTTTACGCGGCTTTGCGGACTGGATGCTACAAAAGGTTAATGATACCACCGATTTCAACGGTAGCGTTGTAGTAGTACAGCCTATCAAAGACGGTATGTGCGACATGCTCACTGCACAAGGATGCGTGTATACGCATCTTTGCCGAGGTGTTGAGGGTGTTGAGGTGCAGAAAAACGATGTTATCTCAAGATGTGTAAAGCCCTATGACGAGTTCGATGCATATCTTGCACTTGCAGAAAATCCCGACTTCCGTTTTGTCATTTCTAATACCACCGAGGCAGGCATTTGTTTTTCGGATGCGGATAAACTCACCGACCGTCCTGCAAATACTTTCCCTGCAAAGCTTACACAGCTTCTCGTAAAGCGTTTTGAAAAAGGACTTTCGGGTTTCGTATTTTTGCCCTGTGAGCTTATCGACAAAAACGGAGAAACACTCAAAAAATGCATTTTACAGTATGCGGATTTGTGGAATCTCGGTGACGGCTTCAAGGCATGGATAGAGAAAGATAACATTTTCTGCAACACTCTTGTAGACCGCATAAATACAGGCTATCCCAAGGATGAAAAGATTGACCTCGGATACGAGGACAAAATGATTAACACATCGGAGTATTTCCACCTCTGGGTGATTGACGGCTACCGTGATTTGTTCAAAGAACTTCCTTTTGACAAGTGTGGACTCAACGTTATCGTTACAGACAAACTTGAGATGTACCGCACGAGAAAAGTGCGTATCTTGAACGGCGCGCACACCTCGCTTGTGCCTTACGCATTGCTTGAGGGCTTTGACACGGTTAAGTCTTGTGTAGATAATCCTAAGATGAACGAGCATATTCGTAAATGTGTGTTTGATGAAATTATTCCAACGCTTGATTTGCCCAAGGATGAGCTTAAAGCATATGCAGACGACGTGCTTACACGTTTTGCAAATCCGTATATCAAGCACTATCTTTCCTCAATTGCGCTTAATTCTATCAGCAAGTTCAAAGTCAGAGTGCTTCCGTCAATTCTGGAGTATATCCGCCGCTTTGGCAAAGCACCCGCAACACTTTGTTTTGCTTTTGCAAAGCTTATCGAGTTTTACAGAACAGATATGACAAACGATGATGCAGAGGTTACTTCGTTTATGAAAAACGCATCTGTACAAGAAATATTAAAAAATGAAAGTCTTTGGGGTGAGGATATTTCCCACCTCGAAAGCGAGATAAAGAAATATGTTGATTAACAAGCTTGATAATGTTGAAGTCAATATCACGGATGGGCATAAGTATGCCGTACGAGATATTGCATGTGGCGAAAACATTATCAAATACGGTATGCTGATAGGACATGCCATAGCCGATATCAAAAAAGGCGAGCATGTGCATACGCATAACCTCAAAACTAACCTTTCGGGCAAGACGGAGTACACCTTTTCGGGCGGTCAGCCCTATCTTCTCACGAATACAGCCCGCACTTTTATGGGATATGTCCGTGATAACGGAGATGTCGGCATCAGAAATGATATCTGGATTGTAAATACAGTCGGTTGTGTTAACAAAACCGCCGAGATCCTTGCAAAGAGAACAGGTGCAAAGTATTTTCCACATCCGTTTGGTTGTTCCCAGCTTGGCGATGACCAAAAGGTAACACAGCTTATCCTTCGCGGCATGGTAAATCATCCCAATGCAGGTGGTGTGCTTGTGCTTGGCCTTGGTTGCGAGAATAACAATATTGAAGTTTTCAAAAAAGTTCTCGGAACTTTTGATGAAAAAAGAGTAAAGTTCTTAAACGCACAGGACTTTGACGACGAAATCGAAGAGGGAATAAAACTTATCGACGAGTTGCGAGCAAACGCAGACAGATATAGCCGTACCCCCGTACCCCTTTCAAAACTCAAAGTCGGGCTCAAATGCGGTGGAAGTGACGGCTTTTCGGGCATTACCGCAAATCCGCTTATAGGTAGATTTTGCGATAAACTCACCTCTTTCGGTGGTGCATGCGTACTTACCGAGGTTCCCGAAATGTTTGGTGCAGAGCAACTTCTTATGGCACGTGCAGAGAGCCGTGAAGTGTTTGATAAGACCGTAAAGCTTATTAACGATTTTAAGGATTACTATACAAGACACGGTCAGGTTATCTATGAAAATCCGTCTCCCGGAAACAAAAATGGCGGAATTACAACGCTTGAAGAAAAGTCTCTCGGATGTGTGCAAAAGGGAGGGCTTGCAACAGTTGTAGATGTTCTTGACTATGGCGACACGGTGAAAAAGCCGGGACTTTCATTGCTGAACGGCCCCGGTAATGACATTGTTGCAGTTACAAATCTTATGGCGGCAGGAGTACATCTTATTTTGTTCACCACAGGTCGTGGAACACCTGTAGGAAGTGCAGTACCCACGGTAAAGATAGCAACAAATCATGCACTTGCAGAAAAGAAGAAAAACTGGATTGACTTTGATGCAAGCGGTATGTTATCCGACATCGATTTAACCGATGCACTTATTGACTTTGTTGTTGATGTTGCAAACGGAACTAAGACTAAAAACGAAATAAACGGATATGAAGAAATATCCATATTTAAGGACGGCGTTACATTATGAGTTTTATACACGATGATTTCATGCTGAAGAATGAAACTGCTAAAAAGCTGTTTCATTCTTTCGCAAAGGACATGCCTATAATCGACTATCATTGTCACATTTCACCCAAAATGATAGCCGAGGACTATAAATTCAAAAACGCATACGAGCTTTTCCTTGGCGGCGACCATTACAAGTGGCGTCTTATGCGTTCAAACGGCATTGACGAGGAGTACATAACAGGCAGTGCAGAGGATTTTGAAAAATGGTGTGCATTTGCCAAAACCGTTCCGATGATGATAGGCAACCCGATGTACCACTGGACTCACCTTGAGCTCAAGAGATACTTCGGTATTGATGAGCTTCTCTCGGAGGATACTGCAAAATCCATCTGGGACAGAGTAAATGAATGCCTTGCCAAGGACACTTTCACTGTAAGAGGACTTATCAAAAGGTCAAATGTAGAGGTTATCTGCACCACAGATGCACCTTACGACACACTTGAATATCACAAGGCTTTGAGAGATTACGAGGTCAAGGTAATTCCTGCATTCCGTCCTGACCTCAGCGACATTCGCCCTGACATTACCGAGAGAATGGATTATTTCCATGAAAACGGATGCCGCCTTTCTGACCATGCGGTTGATGAAATGAGCGACGAAATTATCGAAAAACTCATTTTCCTCGGCAAGGAGTATGCAAAGCGCGGCTGGGTGATGCAGCTTCATATCGGCGCTTTGCGCAACAATAATACAAGAATGTTCGAAAAGCTTGGTCCCGATACAGGCTTTGACTCGGTTAACGATTTTCAGATTGCCAAGGGAATTTCAAAGATTCTCAATGCGCTTGAGATGAAGGACGCACTTCCTAAGACTATACTTTATACATTAAATCCCAAGGACAACTACGTGCTTGGCACTATGCTCGGCAACTTCCAGAAGGGACCGACAGCCGGCAAAATTCAGTTTGGCAGCGGCTGGTGGTTCAATGATCAGCGTGACGGAATGGAAAGCCAGATGAAAGCTCTTGCAAACCTCGGACTTCTTTCAAGATTTGTCGGCATGCTCACCGATTCACGCAGTTTCGTTTCATATACACGTCATGAGTATTTCAGAAGAATACTTTGTAACCTTATCGGCGGCTGGGTTGAGGAGGGCGAATATCCATGCGACATGAAAATGCTTGAAGCAATTGTCAAGGGCATTTGCTACGAAAACGCAAAAAATTATTTTAAATTTTAAGGAGAAAAACAATGGAAGGCTTTATCAGTGATTTTTATAAAGATGCTAAAATAATTTCACCGGATGGAGATGACTATCAGTATTTTTACGGCTACTATGATATGTGTCCTGCAAAGGCAGACGGCACAAAGCACCTTTGCCACAGAGTAAAATTCCTTGATCGTATTCCTGAGCCGGATGATGTTGCAGACCTCGGTTACCTTGTCGACGGTAAGTTTGTAAAGTTTGCAGAAACTACCGCATGGAACTTCCAGCAGGGAGCAATGCTCAGATATGATTCGCCAAGTTCCGACATTGTGTATTACAATGTGAGAAATGATGACAATACTTTTTCAACTGTTACCCACAATCTTGTAAGTGGTGAAAAAAAGTATACCGACCGTGCTGCTGCGGCAATTTCATGGGACGGAAAATACGGTATCGGACTTAATTTCAGCCGCATTTTCGATTTTCGCCCCGGTTACGGATATTCGGGTGCGCCAGACCCTTACTTTGATGTAAATGTTCCCGCGGATGACGGCGCATTTCTCATTGATATGGAAACCGGCAAATCAAAGCTTCTTCTTTCATATACCGACCTTGAGCCGGTGAGCTATTTGCCCGAAAACTCAAAAATAATGATTAATCACGTTACCTTTAATCCAGCATCCGACCGCTTTGTAATGCTTGTACGCAATTTCAAGAAGGCAGGTGATCGTGACTGGCGCACCTCGATGGTTGTTTCGGATCTGAACGGTAACACTACAACTCTTCTGAAAAGCACATTCGTTTCGCATTATTGGTGGAATGACGATAAAAATATTATGGTTTTCTGTCAGATAGAAGATCATCGCGGTATTCTTATTATCAACTGCGAGACAGGTGAAACCAAGGAGATAAAGTCTCCGTTCTTTGAGCCGGCAGGAAACAGAGATGTTCACTGTAACCTTTCGCCTTGCGGCAATTATATCATAGGCGACGGCTATCCGCATGATGGCTACAGGGAGCTCTGGGCATACAGCCTTAAAACAGGCAAAACCGAGATTCTTTTTAAGTCGAGAAACTTAAAGCCAAAGTTCGATGATATTCGCTGCGACCTTCATGCTTGCTTTATCGCCGGCGGAAAGTATATTTCGTTTGATATAACCCACAGAGACAGACGTGATGTTGCAATTGTTGATACATCTGCACTTAACTTTTAGGGGAGATTTTTATGGAAAGATTTATTCCTGTTGTTGCGATAAAAGAGCTTTCTGAAGTGGATACAATTCTGCCGGCTCTCAAAGCTAATGGTATTAACTGTGCTGAAATAACCTTCCGCACTGCTTGCGCAAAGGACGCTATAAAGCTCGCTTGTGAAAAGTATCCTGATATGAGCATCGGTGCAGGTACTGTTATTAACAAAGAGCAGTGCATTGATGCAATAGCGGCAGGAGCGACCTTTATTGTTTCCCCAGGCCTTTCAAAAGATGTTGCAGCGGTGTGTCGGGAGCAAAGTATTCCTTATTATCCCGGATGTGTAACACCTACTGAAATAATGGCGGCACTTGACCTTGGCATTACCACAGTAAAGTTCTTCCCGGCAAACGTATACGGTGGTTTGAATGCGCTTAAAGCGCTTTCTGCACCTTTTTCGCAGGTAAAATTTATTCCTACCGGCGGAGTAGATAGGGGCAATATAGATGAGTTTCTTGCTTTTGATAAAGTGTCAGCCATAGGCGGAAGTTTCTTTGTCAAGGAAGCTTTGGAGAATAAATAGTATAGTATAGCAATACACTTCAATCTTTGATATAATTCCCTTAGAGTAGACATTTGAAAAACAAATGTTTCAAGAACTACACTATTCTGTGGTATCCGTATCGGCTTTTACTTTTTCTCCGCAAACCCTTGTGGCATAAGGCTTTGCGAGTTTTTTCAAAATATAAAAGCAGCACGACACTCTGTGAGAATACCTTTTTTCACGAGTGAAATGCTGCTTTTTTTATTGTTTTTACGGTTTTGCCCTGAAATTATAAGTAATCGTTTTTTTATCGTAGTAATCGTTTTTTTATGGGTGCAATTATTTAAATTCAATATGTTTTTAGTACTATTGGAATACTGGTATCTATAAAATCAACCCCGGCAAGCCATTAATTCTCACATTTAAAAATCGGTTATACTTGTATTAAACGCAACCTGAAGGCATCGTTTCACCAACATTACCGCTTACAACTTTACATTTTACACATTTGACAGCAAAATTCCCACTTTCTCTTATATATATATTAAAAAACACACCCTTATATATGAATTATTTTAATTTTGATTTACAATAAAATGCATTTTTTAATGTCAAAGTGTCAAACACAACAAAGATTACATCGTATCAATGAGTTTAATATGTTTCGATGGCAGTTTGGCGCAATATCGGATATTTGTACTTGACTTTTCTCCTCTTTAGAGTGATATATGTAGTACCGAAAACTAAGGAGGAAAGAGTTATGGTAAACATCGGTAAATTGGCACTCGGAATATTGCGAGAAAAGTACACGGCGGGGACGAGGGTCGAACTTGTACATATGAGCGATCCATTCAATACTGCACTTGTACCGGGAGCGAGAGGAACTGTAATTGCAGTTGACGATATTGGCACCATCCATGTGCGTTGGGATTGTGGCTCTTCGCTTGGTATCGTCTATGGCGAGGATGTGTGCAGTAAGATAGAATAATAGTTTTGTTGCATTATAAGAATTCATATAATCGAAAGCTTCGCATGCTTTATGCATGTGAGGCTTTATTTTTTGCAATTTTCGTCAAAATAGTGCTTTCCGTACCCATTGGGAGATGGGTAACCGAAAAATTTTGAAAAATTTTTTATCATAGGGGGTTTATTTTTGCCTTTTCCGTGGCTATATATTGAGGACTAAAAAATCAAATGAAAGGCGTGATGCCATATGTGCAATTAAAAATACAACCAATTCGACATCAATTTTTCAAAAAGGAAGGAGGGACATTATGACAGTACGGATTTTCTCGCATAAGCGTGACAGTAGTGACAGTTCCAAACCACAACTGTCACTACGAAACCCCTTGTGGTACCTAGCTTTTTCAAGGATCAGTGACAGAAGTGACAGTTTTTACAACTTCTATGGAGATTTTAGAAAACTTTATATGTGTAAAGAAAGAGATATAAAGATTATATAAAACCAAAATGAAATTCAAAAAACTGTCACAACTGTCGCAAAAACCGTGCGAAGCCTTGATGTATATAGCTTTTTCACAGTGACAGTACACTGTGATTACTGTCACCGAACTGTCACAACAATCACTGTTAGCCCTAGGCCCCTATATATCTCTGTTGCTAAATATATGATTAACGGCCAGGGGGTCAAACGCACAAATTCGCATAAGTTTCAGAGGGAATAGGCAAAAGTTTTAGGCGGAGGGCGGGGTAAAATCTCCAGTCCCTCACCTATGCATAACAGTTGGCGGAACAAACGCATAAAAACCAATATTCAAACGGGGTATTAACCCCCTAAAGTAAAGGAGAACATATGAAACTACAACAAAAAATCGCAATCAACAATATGAGGCTTGAGGGATACAGTTCCGCAACCATTGCGGCAAAGCTCGGAATGCCAGCCGGGACCGTGCGTTCATATATACATAGGAATGCCAAAAATCCCAATGCTAAACTGTGCAAGCAATGCGGCAAAGCAATAGCTTTCATTCCGAAAGGCAGAGAGAAAAAGTTTTGCTCGGACACTTGCCGAATGCTCTGGTGGAACAGTCATCAAGAAACTGTTAACCGCAAGGCTTACTATGATCTCAAGTGCAACTCCTGCGGAAAGGAGTTTGAAAGCTATGGTAACAAGAACCGCAAGTACTGCTGCCGTGCCTGCTATCTTACGTCAAGACAAGCAGGATAAGTATTCGCCGTGCAATATGATGCTTTACCGTACATCGCTCGCTCTTTTGAAAAGCCTTTGGGATAACGGCACGTTTACCGAGAGCGAGTATAAGAAAATGCGCAAAATACTTACCAAAAAGTACGGCTTATCTTCGTGCAGTATATTTGCCGAAACCGCTTGATATATACACCGTTTAGAGCGAATATGTAATGACCTTATATGATACAAAGGAGAAAGAGATGGAGCGAAAAATCACACAAGTGCAGTTTGCACCGGCAGCACCGAAGCGAAAACGAGTTGCAGCCTACGCAAGAGTATCTTCGGGTAAGGATGCAATGCTTTACTCACTTTCGGCGCAGGTAAGCTACTATGCAAAGCTTATTCAAAGCAATGGCGGTTGGGAAAGGAAGCGAAAACTTCTACGGCAAAGCGTAAGGTTGCAGGGTATGCCAGAGTTTCCACCGACTCGGACGAACAGTTTACAAGCTATGCTGCACAGGTTGATTATTACACTACATATATACAGAGTCGCCCCGAGTGGGAGTTTGTAGAGGTGTATACCGATGAGGGCATATCTGCATTGAATACGAAAAAGCGTGACGGCTTTAACCGAATGATAGAAGATGCGTTAAACGGCAAAATAGACCTCATAGTGACCAAGTCCGTCAGTCGCTTTGCGAGGAATACCGTAGACAGTTTAACAACCGTTAGAAAACTGAAAGACAAGGGTGTTGAGGTCTATTTTGAAAAAGAGAATATATGGACACTCGATAGTAAGGGCAAACTGCTTATAACCATAATGTCAAGCCTTGCACAAGAGGAGAGCCGTTCCATCTCAGAGAATGTTACCTGGGGACAGAGAAAACGCTTTGCAGACGGCAAGGTGAGTGTTCCGTATAAACAGTTCCTCGGCTATAAAAAAGGAGCGGACGGCTTGCCCGAGATAGTTCCCGAAGAGGCAGATACCGTCCGCAAAATATACAGAATGTTTATTGAGGGAATGTCCGCAGGTGCAATTGCAAAACACCTCACCGAAAGTGCAGTACCTACACCCGCAGGCAAACAAAAGTGGCAACGAGCGACGATAGAAAGTATTTTGCAAAACGAAAAATACAAAGGTGCCGCACTTTTGCAAAAGAAATACACTGTGGACTTTTTGCAGAAAAAGATGAAAGTCAATGAGGGCGAAGTTCCGCAGTACTATGTGGAGCATAGCCACCCTGCAATTATTGCACCCGAGGAGTGGGAGATGGTGCAACTTGAGATAAAGCGGAGAAAGAGTAGCGGAAAGCGTACGATTTGCAATAGTCCCTTTGCGGGAAAACTTATCTGCGGTGATTGTGGTGAGATATTCGGCTCAAAGGTATGGCATTCTACAAGCAAATACCGCCGTACGATATGGCAGTGCAATGCCAAATTCAAAGGCGATAGGAAATGTGCCACTCCGCACCTTTATGAAGATGAAATCAAGGCGCTTTTTATAGAGGCTTTAAGCAAGCTCCTTGTTGACCGCAATGCTCTCTTTGAGGACGGTGTGCTTATCCGTAAAACGCTTATGGATATGACCGAGATAGATGCCGAGTGCGATGAATTGCTCGGTGAAATGGATGTAACGGCGATGCTTATGCAAAAGTGCATTGATGAAAATGTGGCGAAAGCCATGGATCAAGAGGCGTATGCAAGCAAATTCTCCGCACTTGCCGAAAAACATAAAAAACTGCAGAGCCGATATGACACCTTGCAAAAACAATGTGAACGCCGCCTTTGGCAAGCGGATATCCTCGGCGGATTCCTGTTCGCCATAAAAGAACTCGATATGTTGCAACTTGACTTTAACCCCACCCTTTGGCATACCACCGTTGACCACGTCACCGTGTATGCAGATGAAAGGCTTGTGTTTAAGTTTAGGAACGGCAGTGAGGTCGAGGTGTGGAGAGCTTGACTATTGCGGCAAGAAAAGATTAATGGTATAATTATTGTGTAATGTAGACATGGCAAGGGAGTGTATAAATTTTGAGTAAATACAACGGATCAGATATTATCGATATTCTTAATGCTCCTTCAACTCGCAAAGATAAAATAGCGGCTCTTTATGATGTGCAAAAAGTGCATCGTGGCGAAAATCGAAAAATTGTATATATCATTACCCGCTTGTTAAATGAGCATGTTTTGCCGATAAAATTTTCTAAAACTTTGGATTTGTCTTTTATAACTGATATAACCGAAAAGCAGTATGGTCTGCTTAATAATATCGTACAAAATTCAAAATACAATGACTTGTTTGGAAAAGGAAAGAAACAACTCAATTCTGATTTTGAACGTGCGGATTTTTGCCGTGGTGGCGATTTGAGTGAAGATTAAAATCTGCCTTTTAACGATTACCCACAATTTAACGATATGCTACTGTACATATCAGCAATAGTGGCACAAATACCAACTAAAAAAGCGTTGCAGGAGAGGGAGAATTCTCTCAAATGCAACGCTTGTTTTTATAGGGCTTATGGTGCAAGGCTTTTACGGTATAAAATAACGATACCGCTACTGGTACGATTGTATCAATAGCGGTATCTGATATGTGTAAGAACGCACAAATTGATAGAAAAAACAGGGGGTGCAAATCGCCCCTTTTTTGAGGGGGAGGGGTGCAAATTGCACTTTTTTCGCTCAAAGGGGGTGCAAAATTTAAGGTCTAAAATAGGGTAGGGGTGCAAAATAGGGTAATCGTTTTTTTATGAGCAAATATGTATTTGATTTTACAAGAAAATGGAGCTGATATCGCAATATCCTAATAAATTTTTAAGAGTCATTTCCGTTTTATGCTTTGAATTAGGGATTATCTATTGATTACGCACTTATGAAAATTCGGTCAAATTTTTACTTAGTTTTTTCCACGAAAGTGGTTTTCGTTAATCTTCGGTCATCATTAAATTTTTTATACATATACAGATTGAGAATTCTTGTTTTGCAAGCACATAAAAAATGGCGTCGCTGAATAGCGACGCCATTTTGGTGGGCGCTTGAGGAATCGAACCTCACGGTAACTACCCTTATATTTAACGCACTTCTATTTCTTATTTCCTTTAAGCATTTTTTGTTTTACAACGCCCAGTAATACCGGTAGGAGCCATCCCAAAAGCGCCGATTAAAGTTATATAAGTCACATTTATCAAATCCTTTCCTGTAAATCCGAATTTTATTTCAAATCCATTATTGAATTTTTTAGCAACCGAAAACGATAAGTTGAAAACGAAGAAATAAAAAGCACAGATAAGAGTTGAACGATAAGGCATTATTTGATCATAATGCTCTTATAACCTATTGAATGAAATGATTTTTTCTTTTTCTTATTTTGCAATCCGGCTATTCTTTTTGAAAGTGCTTATTCTGCAAATGCTTGGTGGTTGTAAAGCGTGTAGCCATTTACAGTATAAGTCGCCCTTTGCAATTATATGCTTCTCCTAATTATTCGCAGGTTTTTCCATCAAAATAATGTAATGTTGGACCGATATCTTTCCAATACGGGAATCGCATTTTTAGAAAATATTTTCTTTGCGGTGTGGTATATTCCATTCTATCGATTGCTTCCACAAATCCAACATATTCGCTATAATTGGATGCTAAAGCGGCATCTAGCTCAAATGTGGGTGGAATTGTAATAATTTCATATTGAGTATTTCCAGTAGTGTTGCTCACTCGGGCACATAACATATTTCTACTATCATATTGTGGCGAAAGTCTGTCATAAGACATAATCATTATATCATCAGTTTGCAGTTCACTTCTTTTTCTTGTAAGATATTCGTTGCCTTCATATTCTTCGCGGCGACCATAAATTAAAATAAATTGTGGTTTGAACACCTTGCTTGTTAATTCTTGGGGCAGATTATATTTTTGGAAAAAAGCAAGCTGATTTTCCGGTTTGTTTAATATGGACTTCCAATCAAGGATTTGATCCATTGCCTGAGTAAAGTCTGCACTTGTTTTTCCAGTTTGCGTAAAAGTTCTTTTTGACTGTTTTTCTATTTCTATAAATACAGGAACAAAAGTCAAACTGTCTTGTGACAACCATAAAAAGTCAGGCTTTCGAGTATGTGATGCTCCAATTTCAGGTTGAGTAATCAGACATTGAAGGTGCGGTAAATGCCCTGATAAGTTGCGCAACTCAAAAGCGCCAGGCAAAAAAGAAGGATTGCGTTCGAAGAATTTTTGAAATGAATCCTCATCATCGTTTTTTTCTTCAAGTAAGCGATGGTATTCCTCTTCCGCTGCTAATGTATAAAGGGACCATGGAAAAACTGGTGCGGGATTAGGGTGTAACTCGTACTGAGCTTTAAACATAATTATTCCTTTCTTTTGCTACAGCAAATATTTTCACACTAAGAATTAACACTCATTCTTTTTATTAAAAGGATTTTTAGCATTTTGATTTTTTTCACTCATGTTTTTTCGCTTGCCCGCTGTTTTACCCATGCATCAATTCCAACTCCCCATTTTGTGTGCGTACATTGACTATGGTATATAAAACCTACATATTTTCTCCACGGGCACTATCTGTTATAACGTGATTCTTCTTCATTTAGTTTCCCGTCCGGGGATAACGAACAAGATGCTATTTCATCAATATGAAACGCATCAAGAAATGAAGGTAATGTGCAATACCAATTCATTTCTTCATCCAATATCCCGTATTCTTTTTTGCAATATTCTAAATCTGGTCTATAGAAAAAGCAATAACTTTTCCCGACTCCTGTACTGCTATTAAAACAGATTCCATCAAACCCTAATGCACGAATGTATTCTGCTATTAGTTGCGTAGCAGTATATTCATATGTGAGATCTGTTTTCTCCTTATCTACCGGTTTGCTTATTTCAGTTGCGAACTTTTTCAAAAAGTCATTATACCATCTTGAATCATGATCGTAATCGTTGCTGAAAATACTAGCTTGTCCAATGTAAGCAGTTTTTGAGAAATCCACAATTTGTAGTTCAACTTTTGAAAAATACTTAGCCATTATAACATTTCCGCTTTTATACCCACACTCCTTGTAAGCTGTTTCCATAGAAGAAGCTAAATATAAATACGAGATTCCTGCTGGACTCATGCGGTTTGTTTGGGCATGATTGGGAGGCGGAGGGGATAATTCCTTGTTTATGACTATTGTGTCAAAATTTAGCGAAGAATCTTGTCTTGCTCGATAAAAAATAGAATTACATGGAACACATTCCTCGTACTCCATGATAAAATGGCGTAATTTGTCCAACAACGCCTTCCGTTCATCTATTCCTGCCATAACACCATCAACATCAAAAAACCTATTA
Organism: Clostridia bacterium; assembly: GCA_017461475.1. Lineage (GTDB taxonomy): Bacteria > Bacillota > Clostridia > Oscillospirales > CAG-272 > UMGS902. The sequence goes on along the minus strand of JAFTXX010000016.1, from coordinate 19,115 downwards.
TAGTGTTTTACTGTAAATTTGAACCGCTCCCATGTGGAATACATATTTGTATCGTAAATCCCGTACAAATCATTTTTTATAACAAAATTTTCATCATAAATGTCGCCATATGGATCATACTCTCCATATTTTATGTCTCTAAAACTTGGACCGGACTCTTCAATAATATCCTTAAGGAGTGCATATGATGTGTCATCTTCAAAAACCATTTCCTCATTAACAATGTCGATCACTGAATATCGTTGTTTCACCACATATTCTTTCGCATCACTGTCATACATTGCGCCTGTGCCTTCTTCGATTGATTCAAACGCCTTATCAAAACACTCTCTAAAATATTTTCCTATTTCTTCAACGAGAACGATATTTACATTTGTTGAACCACAATAATCACAATCTCCGATGCAGTTTTTGCTTGATACAAATTCTTTGATGTATAAGTTGTTAAAACAGTTTTCACAACAATACTGCGGCACAATATATTCCTCCATTTTAATAAAATTTCAAATTCTACTGTAGTCGCATGAAATCTGGCTTTAATCCTAATACATAGTCCTTTTTACTTTGCGAAAAAGTGAATATACCCTTCAAATTCTTTTTTTCGTTGTTCATGCGATATATATAATGGGCTTACATAGTAATTATCTTTTAGCCATTCGGCATAATCCGATATGGTATTATCAATAATATTGATAACATATTCGATGCCATACATAACAATTATAAAATATGCCTTTCCTTGAGAAGTAAATAGAAAATCAAATTCATAATTGATGTGAGTTGTAATATCGCCGTGATACGCTTCATTGCGTGCGTAAATTCTCCGAGCATTGTACTCCCAAATATAATTTCCGCCATAACGAACATATTTCCGAATTTTTTTAAATGCCTCATCTTCAATAATATAATCGATTACATTAATATCATCAAGGCATTTATATACAAAAGCCTCCACAGCCATTTTGGCTAAAAGTCGGGATAAATTATAATCGGGTTTGGTGAGTAATTCATCTGTTCTTTTGAGATATTTTTGATATTTAAATACAGCTTGTTCTACTTCTTCCGCCGTTTTGTCTTCGTGCGACATAACAAGATGTAAATCTTGAGAAATTTGCATTATGTTTTTAGTTGGCAAGTCAGCAAATCTATTTACCACTTTTCCATCTCTATTATTTATCTCGAGTTCTTGTCTTAATTGAAGAACCGCTTCTGAATTAAGAAATGGTGATTCAATTTTACGCGCAAAATAATTATTGCATTTGTCGCATACGACACCTTTGGGTAAAATTGAAATAGAATTGCCGAACGATGCCGGGACAATATGTTCTACACTTTTTGATGACGAAGAATCATTTTCACAGAAAATACATCTCATAATCAAACATATACAAATGATTGCGGAGCTGCTTTAATGCCGTAATCCATTAATGTTCTTGGCGTATCATATACTTTGACAGCACCTAATTTATATGCAAATGCTACCGTTCTGTTGTTGAAATATCTGTCAAAGAATGCTTTACTAATGCCCGATTCGTTTTTGGTCTGTTCCCAAAGTTCCTCGGGAGGCAGTTCTAATACATCAACAATTTCAGCTTCTGCTACAATTCGTTTGACGGGTGTCGTTTCATAAAATATTATAGATGAGATATCTTGTTTAGCAGCGATTTTGCGATACTCATATTTCTTTATCCCCGCAATGATGTTTTGAACATGTTCGGGATTTATGGATATAAGTATTTTTCTTTTCATTACACTCATACCTCCATTCCTAATCTGTATATAATTTCGAATTGTTCTTTGGATATCTGATTAAAGGGACGTGGACCAGCGGTTTTTCCCACTATTCCGTTTGCTCGTAATTGATCCAAAGTTACTTTTGTAGTAAAAGGCATATAATCGAGTAGTTTAATAACAATCGGACGAGTCTTATGCATTTCCCTAATCTCTTCTTCGGTGAATACAGAGCGATTTTTACATATAGCTACACATTCATCAGCCGTTTTTGTTTTTGTTATACTTTCGATGATAGCGATTCCGGTTATAACTGAAGTATACTTTTTCGGCTCTCTTTCTGCTATTCGATATATGACAAACAGATCTCCCGGATTAGCAGATGCGTCATAAGAACCAGAAAGATAAATTTTCTCCAAAGCATATCGATGAGCCTTTTTATCTTCATACAGATGCATATCCTCATTTTTTAATATCATATCGGGAAAGAGGTCTGTATGATACTGGGCATATATAGGCAGAAAATAACAATCAGGTGCAGATTTTAGAAGTGGATAATTAAATTTGGGACTTTCGTTAGAATTGTATGTTTCCATCGTTTTTACAAGAACAAGTTCACCATTCGGCTTATATCCATGTTTACGGAATCCCCATTCTTCCATTAACAACTTCAACCGTTTGACCTCATCGCGCTTATTTTCAAACAGAGTAACATAAATTTCATCGACCTTGCGGCTTCTTGCATTGTCAAAAATTATTTTCAAGAAACGCTCGCCGAGACGGAATCCTGTTTGCTCAATTTTAAATGTTCCTACCTTCATTCTACGCTTGGGTGCAAGTGGCGGTGTTACTTTTAAATAGTCGGGTTCAGTCTCATACTCGTCTTTAAGATATAAAAAGCCCTGTAACAGCCCAGATTCGTTTTTGAATATATAAGCCTTTTCTTTATTACGGGCTTTTTTCTTGAACCAGTTATCAAAAGCAATCCCTTCGTAATCCTCTCTCAACGTATCAAAAAACGAAGAGTTTAAGTCTATATCGCCAAATTCGTTTAATGTAACTGCCAACATTTTATATTCAATGTTTTTGGGATCACAGGTTTCAAACCATGACAAGAGTTCCGCTGATGTAAGGACTCTATCCCGTATGTATAATTCCTGCGCCTTTCTCAAAATAAGAGCATCATCCGTTAGTAATATACCGACATTACCATCATACACCTCGCGCAACAGAGTATTATCAATAATTCCGTTTTGATCTTTCGGATACTTAGAAATTACTGCTTCAAAATAATCGTCCGGTTGATGTGTGAATGTAGGCAAGGTGTTGTATGACCTCAGCTTTGTCAGCATATTGGTTTTGACCGCTTCATCACGGTGAGTAGATAGTTCCTCTTCGGAACACTTATGAACGAAAATCTCAGAGCCTTTTTTTGCAAACCAATTAAACAAACTGGCTATTTCGAAGGTTGCATTGTTGCTGCTTTCTCTTTTGATTATGATATTAGTGTCAATAAGTATACTGGATTGTAAGATGTCCGTTTTAAGCGGCTCAATTTCATAAACGATAATACCGTAAGTGTCGACTTCATCTTTGGAATAAAACTTATAGCATTCCCGCAACGCTTCATCAATCGTGGAATATAAGTTTTGAAAATCTTGTTGCCAATTATCTTCCAGAGCTTCTCTCCAACCAGGAAAAATTCGTATACCTTTTACAGTAGTTTTTACAAACACGGATTTGTTTTGATTAGAGACCAAAACCAGAGTGTCCCCCACTTTAACTTGCGTTCTTTCCGGGGAGGCTAATCTGTATTCATGTTTTTTATTTCCGGCATTGATTTCACCGATAAATTTGTCTCTGATTTTTAAGTAATATGTCTTCACATTATTTCTCCCCTATCAAAACGATGCAAATAACTTGTTGATTTGTATAAGCATATCATTAGAAACATGTTTGTTCCCAAGCAAACGCAGCGAATTGTTGAGTTCGTTGTTAGTAACAAGTATTTCGCACACATCAGGAGGTGGCAAATCTCTAATGCAACTATATAAAACATCCATTTCTTGACGCTTGTCATCGGAAGGTGCTAATTCTAAGATGATTTTCTCATATACTTCTGGACTAGGAGCATTAATACCCTTTTCAATATAACTGAGATTTGAGGCAGGGAGCTCAATTGCTCGGGCGATTTCGCGTAAACTTCTTTTGCCTCGGCAAAGAGCTAACATCGCACCCAATTGTTGCTTTTGCTCCTTTTTGCTATCAAAGTTCTTTTTTGGCATTGTTTTGTCTCCTTATTATATGTTATATTACACATAACATTATAACAAAAAAATTGTACTATGTCAACATTAAAACAAATTCCATCATATTGATCATATTGGCGAGTGGAAACATATTATGACACATTTTTCAATCTTTTTTCACTGCTATTGTTGTTGCTAAAAATTATGGCTTTGATATTTTTGATGTAGTATTAATGCAAATAAATAACAATAGGAGCATAGATAATGTCAAAGAAAAAGTATCTATCTTATCATGTTTCTCTCTCCGTTGCAATTCTATTGCAAAATTTTCATGTTACAATTGCTATGAAGGAGTTGATGGTATGAAAAATATATATTCAGCAGAGCAAAAACAAGCGATAATAGACCGTTATATCTCAGACGGCGAATCATCAGCGAGTATACTCGCTGATACCGGTATACCGAAAAGCACTTTTTACAGTTGGTTGCGTGCTTATCAGAAGGAACGAAGTGCATCTCAACAAGGTGTTGTCAGCGTCCGCAATTTTCGTTTTCTTGAAAACAAAGTCGCACGCTTGGAGGGAATTATCGAAATCTTGAAATCAGCGAAATGCACACCGAGTGCGCCTTTGAAGCAGCGGCTATATATAGCCGAACAGTTTCATGGAAGATACAGTGTTCGTATGATCTGTGATGCATTTGGTATTCCAAGAGGAACATTTTATAACCATGTTTTACGAAATAAGAAAGACAATACATGGTACTCCAAACGGCGTGAGGAATTTCGGATTCGTATACAGGAAATCTATGACGAAAGCAATCAAATTTTTGGAGCCGGTAAGATTGTAGCTGTTATGGAAAACGAAGGAATCAAGGTCAGTGAAAAAATGGTACGCACGCTTATGCGTGATATGGGATTGGTCAGCATACGGCAATCGGCTAAGAAACTATACGATGACGAGTGCCGCAAATATAAAAACTATCTTAATCAAGAATTCGATGTAAGTAAGCCTAATGAGGTGTGGGTCAGCGATGTTACATATTTTAAGTATGGTGATAACTCATATTATATTTGCGCAATCATTGACTTGTTTTCTAGAATGGTGATTGCCTATAAGGTCGGAAAGACAAACAGTACGCAGCTTGTGAAATCAACTTTCAAGAAAGCCTATGAATTGCGGCAACCGGATTCAAGTCTGATCTTTCATACTGACCGCGGTTGCAACTATCGTTCCAAAACGATGCATGACTATATTCGGTCGCTTAACATTACGCATTCTTTTTCACGTGCGTATGTTCCTTATGATAATTCCGTGATGGAAACTTTCTTCGCCTCGATGAAACGGGAGGAACTATATCGGACAAAGTATCGTTCAGAGTTGGATTTTCGTAATGCGGTGGACAAGTACATATTATTTTCCAACACCAAGCGTCCACATCGAAAGCTGCTTTACAAGACACCGCTACAAAAGGAAGAAGAATATGTCTTGAAAATAGAGGAGTCTTGAAATATATGTGAATAGACTGAGGGGTTCGAAAAGGCATATTTTAAATTTTTTCTTTGTGAAATCTATGCTTTTTCTGTTTTTAGTACAAATGGCAAAAAGAAAAAGCGGCCTTGAAAAGCCGCATAAATAAAGGGTTTACAACAAAAACACCATCGAGTCCAAACCATAGGGGTTCAGATTTCGATGGTGTTTTCACGTTTTCAAGTCTTTTTTTGCGTTTTCGAGACTTTTTTCTATTGTATAACCTCAAATAATAAATGCGATATCATTTATTTATATTTTTTGCGGTAGGCACCGGGAGTTATGCCGCACTTGTTTTTGAAGAGCCCCGAAAAATATTGGGCATCATTATAACCAAGCGAGGACGCAATTTCAAAAACTGCTGTATCTGTCTGTTGTAACATTTTGCAAGCAATATCCATCTTTTGCTTAAGTTGGTAATCATAAGGGGTAGAGCCGTATTCTTTTTTGAACAGTTTTATACAGTAGTCGGAGGAATGAAAAACTAAGTGTGCAAGTTCTTCATTCCCAACGAGACGATGAGTGTTTTCATCAAGGAATTTTTTTATTTTAACAGCATTAGGATGGTGGTTCTTTTCATGAACTTTGTTTCGCAGTTCCATTAAAAGTTTAATATAAGATGAAGCAATTGTTTTTTGACAGTCGAAGTTTGTGATTTCATCGTCATAAACGAGTGCTGCGATATTATCAAAAATATATTTTAACCCTTTTCCCTCAAATGCAAATTCATTGGATATGCCATACGCTTTTGCTAATGTATTCGCAAGTTCGCCGGACAGATTCATCCAAATTATTGTCCAAGGACTTTGCTGTGAGGCATAATAATGGTGCGCCTCATTTGCATAAAAAATACATATTGTATCTGATGTCACAAGGTGTGATTTGCCGTTTTTAACGACATATCCTTCTCCTTCGGCTATGTACATGACAACAGTGGCAGTGCTCCTCTTGCGAATCATGCGGTATTTATTTGAGCAATATGATTGGCCTATCCATAAAGCTCCAAGGGGAAAATCGGATGCATTTATAAAATATCGCCTGTCCTCCTGGGTGGTGCTTCTGCTATTCATTTGTATTCCTCACTTTTTCGCTTAAAATCCTTATTGAATGGCGTTTTTTTGAATAGTATACTATAGTTAGCATTAAAATGCAACATCTATGCCGAAGAAAAAATTAAAATTCATATTAGGAGTATGTTTGTTATGCTAAAGAAGGTTTTATCAGTAGTATGTTTAGTAGCATCGTTAATGGCTCTCTGTATTTTTGCAAGCGCAACAGATAAGATGCCTGTAGCATATTACACATTTGATTTTGGTAATCTTACCGACTATTCGGGAAATGATTATCACGGAAAAGCCGTAGGCGGTAGAAACCTCACTTACGAGAGTGTTGAAGGTCGCGGACATGTCCTTGAACTTAACAACAAGGGATTGAAGCGTGACACAAACGCAAGCGGTTTTCAAATTCCGACTGACGGACTGACAAATGCCGAAAGTTTTACACTTGTAATGGATATGTACGTTGAAACCGACGGTGGAAATCAGGTATGGTTTGATCTCAGCCGAGGAAAGAGCGCAACGGATACAAGACATTACCTTGTGGGCCTGCTTGCTATCAGCAGTTACGGTATGAACTCTGAGATTTATTCTGTAGAAGTTGATGCCGCAAAGACACGTATATATAACAACTATACATTTGATAAAGCTGGCGAGTGGGCACAGATTGCCTATGTCAATGATGGCGGTGCTGCTTCTATTTATCTTAACGGTACTCTTGTGGCAAGTGGTGATCATGCTAAAACTGTAAAGGATATGCTTACCGTGGACGGTACAACACTTACCATAGGTATGGCAACATATTGGAACGACTTGTCGCTTGATGCAAAGCTCGACAACGTAGCGGTGTACGACTATGCACTCACTACCGAGGAACTTTCTTCTCCGACTGTTCCCGAAACTCCTGTGCCTGACGGACCTATTACTCCCAACGAGCCCATTGGTGATGTGTATTTCCCTGAGCTTGGTGCAAACGGACTTGTTGCGGATTATTATCTGCTTAACGAAGATGACCTTTCCTTCGGCGAGTACAAAAGCACCTATATCGAAAAGAACATCAATTATCCTGACGCAAGCAAACTGATTGCAGAACGTGCAGGAGCAGTGAATAATGTAGCTACTCGATGGACAGGACGCATTGTTGCTCCCGAAAGCGGTTATTATACTTTCTCTTCTTACTCGGATAACGGTATAAAAATGTATATCGACGGCGAAATGGTGCTTGATTGGTGGGTAACCCAGTGGGATGTTGAACAGATTTCGGAAGAAATATATCTCGAAGAGGGCGTACCACACGAATTTACATTTGAGTGGATGGAATGTTCCGGCGGCGCACACGTTATTCTGCGCTGGGAAAATGACAGCAGAGTTATAAAAACTCCTATTCCTGCATCGGCATTCTATCTGCCGGAGGATAGCGGCGTTCCTGTCATTACCGAAATAGATGCTTCTGCCGCAAATCTTGATATGAACAAGGGTACAGTCAGCGGCAATATCACCATTAAGGGCGAAAACCTTGGAAATGCAGAAAAGTTTGAGCTTGTATACCGTAACGGAGCATCTGCATCTACACCTTTGTACTTTTCTGTACTTTCTGTTAGCGATGATACTGCAACATTGGCACTTCCGAGTGGAGTGGCTGCTGGACTCTACCATATAAAACCTCATTATAATGCAATCTTCTCTCACTCGGATGATAGCTTTGTTGTAACTGCAGTCGAAGGTGAGCAGAGCCGTGCTGAGCACCCCGATCCTTCATGGCAGCGTGAGACTTTTATAAATCTCAACGGCTGGTGGGATTTTGCCTTTGATGCTGATGAGGTCGGAATCGATGAAAAATGGTATCTTGGCGAAAAAGAATATGATTATAAAATAAATGTTCCTTTTGGCTGGGAATCTGCACTTTCGGGCATTACAGCAACTGATTACAGAGGACAGGCATGGTACAACCGTGAATTTACTCTTGATTCGGCATGGCTTGCTGACGGCAAGAGCGTAAATATCCATTTCGGTGCAGTTGATGCAAAGTGTATTGTGTATGTCAACGGTACAGAGGTTTGCAGTCATGACGGCGGATACACTCCATTTGAAGCAGATATTACTGAATATGTAAGCGCAGGCGAAAACACCGTTACTGTCTGGGTTGAGGATAAGGCATCCTACGGTGATGACAGTTATGTTGCACTTATAGGAAAGCAGGGACACAATGCGCCCTGCGGATATACTCACACATCGGGTATCTGGCAGACTGTATATCTTGAAAGCAGAAGTGAAACCTATCTCGACTTTGCGCATGCAAATTCAAATTACAAGGATGGCTCCGTACAGTTTGATTTGTCTGTTATCTCTGATGCGGCACAGGATCTGACTGTAGAATTTGATTTTGAAAGCAAAATCTGGGACGAGGAAAAGTCTGCGGACATTGCTACAGGCTCCGAGTTCACATATTCGCAGAGCATTACACTTGCGGCAGGTGAAAACGCAATAGAGATTCCTGCTATCGTTATCGAAAATGCAAAACTCTGGTCAGACAGAGTGCCTAACCTTTACTACGGTACGGTAACTCTTAAGGACGCAAGCGGCAATGTGATAGATAGCGTAAGCACTTACTTCGGTCTGCGTCAGGTATATACCGACATATATGACGGCAGAGATTACGAATACATTTTCTTGAACGGTTCTCCTATATTCCTTGCAGGTCTTCTTGATCAGGGCTACTGGCGTGAGGGCATTTATACTGCACCCGATGAGGCGGCGCTTAAATACGACATCGCAAAGATGAAAGAGTACGGATTTAACATGATCCGCAAGCATCTCAAGATTGAAGATCCGCTTCAGTATTACTGGTGCGACAAACTTGGCATGTTCGTATGGCAGGATATGCCACATGCAACCGCAATGAATGCAACTGCAGAGGGCGGAGAAGCCCCCGGACGTGTTCTTTATGAGAACACCTTGATGGATCTCTTGAAGCGTGACTACAACAAGCCTTCGGTAATGGCGATCATGCTTTTTAACGAAACTTGGGGTATCACGCACACAGCACCTGTTGCATCTGACGGACTTACAACAATCGATTGGATAGAATCACTTTATTATAAGGTAAAGGAATACAACAGTGGCCTTCTGGTTGAAGATATGTCGCCGCTTCATAATGACCATATTCAGCCTACCGATCTCAACACATACCATATGTATCCTGTTACATATAGTGCGGCAAAAACGATTGTTGAAAGATATGCGAACAATGCGTATGAAGGTTCAACGCATAATTTCTATGAGGGCTATGCGCAGGAAAAGGAACCCTTGCTCAATTCCGAATTTGGCGGTGTAGGAGTATCCTCGGGTGACAGAGACGTTTCGCTTTGCTTTAAGTATCAGACAGACCTTATGCGTATGAATCAGCGTTTCAACGGCTATGTTTATACCGAGCCTTACGATATCGAATATGAGCGCAACGGCCTTTTGACTTATGACCGCCGTGAAAAGCTGTTCCCCTACGATGAAATAGCATTTGGCGGAGATATGACTATAGCAGACCTCAATCAGCCAAACCACGTCGGTGTTTATGCAGAGCCTGCAAAGGTATGTAATGCCGGAGCAGTTTACTCCGCAGATGCAATAGCATCCAACTGGTCGGGTAACATTTACGAAAATGCAGTTTTACGTTGGCGTTTTGATGCAACCGATGTTTATGGTAACAACTTTACAACCGGTATTGGCGGTGAGCAGGAAATAACCTACGCTCCCTACACGGCAGAGCATTATACGATTTCATTTACGCTTCCCGATAAGACATGTGTGGGCACTTTCACCGTTTGGATTGAAGAAAACGGCGAAAAGCTTGCAAAGAACTTCGTCAATGTTATTGTAGATGGAGAGTCTGCGAATAAGGTTGGATATATCGGCGAAAACTCCGTTGCTCTCAGAACCGACGGCGGTGAATTTGAAGGTACAGGCGAACTTGCTCTTACCTATACTTTGCCCGAAACTTTTGATATTTCAACTCTCACTTCCATTCGCCTTTTGGTTGAAGCATCTTCTGTAAAGAAGAATAGTATTACAAACGGTGTTTCAAATGCTTCTACGTCACAGACAGTAGTAGGCGGTGAGCGTCCGTCGGATATGACCGTTTATATTAACGGCATTGAGATTGATACTGTGTATATCCCCGATAATCCCCGCGATGTAAGAGGAACACTTACCTTTAACTATTCGGCAGAAAGAAACTCCTCAGCCGAGGACTTCGGTTATCTTGTTGACATAGTTGTTACTGCTGACAAGATCGATGCTGTTCGCAGTGCAATCACCTCCGACGGTACTATAAAAGTAACGTATTCGGTTGAAACAGATGCAGAAAACCAAAACGGCATTCGTCTTTACAATGACGATCAGGGACGCTATGCATTAAAGCCTACTGTTATTCTCAATCCCACAGAACTTGACGAGAATAATCCTGAAAGCAGCAATTATCGCGTAGGTGCCACACTTTCAGATGGCGACAGCATCTCACTCCGCGGTGGTGCAGTCACTGTTTCGCTTAGCGACGGCGTTCTTTCTTTAGGCGATGTTAAAACTACTGTTGGTGATGGCGAGCATATAGTATCTGTGCGTGTATTTGATACACATTACCAGGTTTATGCGGATAATAATCCCGTTCCTGTAATTGATATGTACCTTGATACTGCTTACACTTCAAATGCAGTAATCACAACAGGCGAAGACTTGACTGTAGCTCCCGAAACTTATGAGGAGAGCTACGAAACTCCAGCAATCAAAATAGATACTGCAGAGAAACTCATTGCACTTATGAATGACCCAGATGCTTGGGGCGAAAAGTATGAGCTTACAGAAACCATTGACCTTACAGGACTTGCACAAACACCTATCGGTAATGATACCACTCCCTTTACAGGCACAATTAACGGTAACGGAAATACCATTAAGGGCTTAACCCTTAGCGGTGCAGGCAATGTCGGCTTCTTTGGCGTTGCGGGTGATTGCACTATTAAAAATCTAACTCTTGAAGGAACGCTTACCTCGACAGGCGATAACGCAGGCGGTTTTATAGGCAAGACTGTCGGCGATGCTGTTATTGATGGCTGCGTTAACAAGGTTGTTGTAAGCGGTACTAATAACGTAGGTGGCTTTGTTGGACATGCTCCCGAAAATGTTGACGCGTCTCTTGCTATTACAAATTCCACAAATGAAGTAAGAGTTACCGGAAGCGGTGCACGCGTGGGCGGTTTTGTAGGTTTTGCAAAGAGCACACTTGCTGCAAAGAATTTTGTATTTGATGCTTGCATTAATAAAGGAAATATTACCGGCGCACAGATGGTAGGCGGATTAGTTGGCCGTTTTGAAACAGGAGCCGGCAATACGGGCGTTGCACATAAGTTTACAGATTCTGCAAACTATGGTAATATTGAAACAACAAGCGCCAACTATACCGGTGGTATTGTAGGTCTCTTTAGTTTCAATTCCGGCGACACAAGCAGTTATGTGTTTGAAAACCTTTATAACCAAGGAAACATTACTTCAAAGGCAAAATACAACGGCGGTATTGTAGGTTACTTCCGCTCATACATCGATAAGGTTGGCGGCTTTTATAACTGTATGAATATGGGTACGGTTTATTCCTCCATAACAGGAAATGCTTACTGTGGCGGTATAATTGGTGTCGGTAACGACTTCACGGCGACAGCTACCTACGAGATCAAGAATATGTATAATGCTGGTTCTGTTTCCTCCGCTGACGGCTTGCTTGTCGGAGCTATTGCAGGCACATATCATAAGGTCAGCGGCACTATTACTCCCGAAACCTGCTATTATCTCGACATAGGAGAAACCTATTCATATTCAGTAAACGAAACCAAGGTAACTACGGATATTTATGCAAGTGCAGAAACCTTCGTAGGTTTTACAACTGATTACTGGGTGTTTACTTCAAAAGGACCCGAACTTAAGACATTCCATGTACATACAGAGGAAATTATCCCCGCAGTTGAGCCTACATATACTTCAGTTGGATATACAGAGGGCAAAAAGTGTTCTGTCTGTGGCGAAATTCTTGTAGCGCAGGAAGAGATTCCTATGCTTGAAGGAGATGTTCCCGGTGATATTGACGGTGACAGAAGCACTACAATAAAAGATGTCCTAATGCTTATTCGTATAGTAGTAAACAAGCAGTCGATTGAGAATGGTGACCTGAATGGCGACGGCAAAATCAGTCTTATCGATGTACTCAAAGTTATGAAACTTGTGACAAAGTAATCTTAAGTAATAACATCGTCGCCTTAAAGCGGCGATGTTATTTTTGACAGAAAAAAGAAAGGCATTATTATGAAATTACACGCACCTTCTATTCCTCTTTTTAATGTAGACCCATATTTTTCCGTTTGGTCTAATCAAGATAAATTGAACGCAAACACTCCCGTTCATTGGATAGGTACACCGAATAACATTTGGGGTATGGTAACGGTAGACGGAGAAGAGTACCGTTTTCTTGGAAAATCCCTTTTCCCTAATCCCAGAATTCAAGACAATCCTATAACGCAGACGAGTATGGACATAGATGCTTGCTCGACTACAGTTTATTATGAAAATGAAGCCATAAGGCTCAAAGCGGTATTTACAAGCCCAATGCTTGTAGAGGATCTGTATTATGCATCGCGTCCTGTTACTTATTTAAAACTTTCATATGAGAGTATTGATGGAAAAGAGCATAGTGTAAAAGCAAAAATCACCGTCAGCGAGGACTTAGTTCTGGACAAAGCAGGCGATAGCCGTGTATGGTCGGAAAACCTGTCACTTAAAGAGGGCGATTGTGTTCGTCTTGGCAGTGGCAATCAAAAGATACTCTGGCGTAGCGGCGACGGAGTGAGAATTGATTGGGGCTATCTCTATCTTGCGGCAAAAGGCAAAGCAAAGGTCGGCAACTGCGTTCAGAAAGACCTCTACTGCGTATATGCCGAAACTGAAATGAATAATGAAGCATTGTTTGCACTTGCATACGATGATATTGACAGCATCATGTACTTCGGTAAGCCGCTTAAAGCATACTGGAAGAAGGACGGTAAAACCATCACAGATGCTATTGATGAAGCACTTTCGGAATATGACACTCTCCTTGCAAAGTGTAATGTTTTTTCAGATAGAATGCGTGCGGAAGCTATTGAAAAGGGTAGTGAAAACTATGCCGACCTTTTGCAGCTTGCATACCGTCAGGTAATGGCGGCACATAAGCTTGTTGTGGATGAAGACGGCAACAACCTCTATATTTCCAAGGAGTGCGCTTCCAACGGTTGTGCCGCAACGGTAGACGTTACATACCCCAGTGCACCGATGTATCTTAAGTATAATCCCGAACTCCTAAAGGCAATGCTTCGTCCTGTACTTCGCTATGCACGCACCGATACATGGAAGTTTGACTTTGCTCCGCATGACGTAGGACAGTATCCGCTTGTAAACGGTCAGGTTTATGGAATGAATCGTGGAGATAGATGTATCCATTTCCAGATGCCCGTTGAGGAGTGCGGCAATATGCTCGTTTTATTTGCGGCACTTGGTGAAGCCGAAAATGACTACACTATTGCTAAAGAGAACATTGACCTTATCGAGCAGTGGAGCAAATATCTTATCAAGTATGGCGAAGATCCCGAAAATCAGCTTTGCACCGATGACTTTGCAGGTCATTTAGCACATAACTGCAACCTTACGCTCAAAGCAATAATGGGAATTACAGGCTATGCAAAGATTCTCAAGGCACTTGGACGAGTTGAAGATGCAGAAGAGATGATGCAGACTGCGAAAAAATATGCAGACTCCTTTGTTGAACGTGCCGCAAACGCAGACGGCAGCTTCCGACTTGCGTTTGACCGCCCCGATACTTTCAGCTTGAAATATAACGCTATTTGGGACAAACTCTGGGGTACAAATCTTTTCCCCGAAAGCTTCTACAAGGGAGAAACTGCACGTTACTACAAGGAAGCGCAGACCTTTGGTGTGCCGCTTGATAGCCGTGAGATGTACACAAAGTCCGACTGGTCGCACTGGGTATCCTGCTTCGGCGACAAAGAGGATTTCTGCTTCTTCACGGATTTGATGCATAAAGCTTACAGCACCATGCGGCAAGGTTCACGTATGCCAATGACTGACTGGTACTATGCCGACACGGCACTTATGCGCGGATTCAAACACCGTTCGGTTCAAGGCGGTCTGTTCCTTAAACTGTTGTTTAATTGAGAAAGGATGATTATATGAAAAAACTAATAGTTTTATTACTTTCTGTAATGCTTTTTACCGTTTTAACAGTAGCAGCATCGGCAGAAAGTGTAGAGTATTTCTATATCAACTCTGAAACCGGAGATGACCATGCCTCCGGATATGATGCAGATAATGCGTTAAAGACATTTACAAGAGCATGTAACTTGGCAGAAAAGTCAGGTGCTGATAAAGCATATATCGTTATCACAAACGAGTATGCATGCCCCAAGAGTGTAGGCGAAATTGAGCATACCGTACCTTTTGTAATCACAGCGAATGACGGCACTACGGATTTTGGTGCAACCAACGGCGCAAAGCTTGTTTTTGGTACGTCGCTCCGCTATGTTTTAAGAGGCGACACCACATTTGAAAACATCACAATCGAGTATACAAAATCGCTCAACTGTGTGGCACAGTACAATCATGTCACCTTTGGTGATAATGTTGTCACAAAGCGACTTGACGGCGATGCAAGCGCCGTTTATATTGTAGGCGGATGGCAGAGCCCTAAGGGAGACGCGATCTCCGATATGGATTCCCATATAACTGTAAAAAGCGGTTCGTTTTTCTATGTCATCGGCGGTTGCCGTCAGAAACCCTCAGGAGAAGAAGCACTCACTCTTACAGGTACACATTATATCGACATTCAGGGCGGCGAGATTTCAAATCTCCTTGGAGCTTCTGCAGCATCGCACTATAGCCAGTCCGCAGTTATCACAATGAGCGGCGGTAAGATAAACAATTTCAGCGTTGGCGGTGACGTTACAAGACGTCTTAATGGCGATGCAACTGTTACCCTTACAGGCGGTGAAATTACTTCGCTTAATGTAAATAACGTTGTCGGGAATGCAACTGTAAACCTCCTCGGTACAAAGGTAGGCAGCATGAGTGTTTCCTACGCAAGTGCAGAGATCACCACCCTCAAAAAGGATGCAAAGTCAACTAAAACACTCGTATATGATGCAAATTACTACACGATTGCAGAGATAGAATCATTCAGTGGCTTTGATGTAAAGAAGAATAATGCAGTTCTCTTTGTTAAGGCTGGTGCAAACGGTAAAGGACTTTCTGAAAATGATCCTGCTTCATTTGAAAATGCACTTAAAACCGCGGCAGAGAACAAGGCAGTTGTAACCGTTATCGGTAAACTCACACTTGATAACTTTACAGAAATCGCACATGCAAATGCGGTTACCGTGACAGGCAAAGATAACGATGCTTCGATTGAAGTAAAAGGTACATATACACTTTTGGGTGAAACTGTATTCGACGCTATCAAAGTAAACGGTACTTTCAATGCTGAAAACGGTATGTTTACAACTACCGCTAATGCAAAAGCAACTGTAAACATAATCGGCAATGCAACACTTGCAAGCGGAACAGTTGAATCTGTAACAAATGCAGGCAAGGTTGTTGTAAGCGGTGCAACCGTTACAAACATTGTCGGTGGCAATAACAGTGCAAGTGTTGAGATTCATAGCGGCAAGGTTGGCACCATTAAGTCAACCGATACAACCATTAATGACTTCAAACTTACTGTCAGCGGCGGTAATATAGAAAAGGTTGTATTCAATAACGTAGCAAAGACTCTTTCCTACACCCTTATGGGCGGAGAGGTTAAGGCATATGAAGTTAGCGGCAATAACGCAAGCGGCAGCCTTACCATGAACGAGCAGCTCTTCACTTCCGACAGTCTTGGTAGTGCGGCGGCACTCTTTACCGAGGCTGGTGAAAAGGTATTCTTCCTTGCCGATGGCGGAGAGGGAAGCGGTGCAAGTGTAAGCTCACCTGCATCCTCGCTTGATGCGGCATATGCGGCTATCGGTGAGAGCGGTGGTACAATCGTAATCTCTGCTCCTTTTACGATTTCAAGTGCGTTCAACACCTCTACAAATAATGGCAAGATCACTTTCACCTCTGTTTATGACGGTGTAGACTACGCAAAGACAAACGATGCAAAGTTTATCTTTGCGGCAAACTTCTACTGCGGCGGCGATACCGAGTTTAAGGATATCACTATTAAATCAAACGGCAACTACCGCAGTATTTACGCAAATTGCCATGAACTTATCTTGGGCGATAATATCATATGTGAAGCTCATGCGGATTCCGGCACCTACATTTCCGTAATGGGCGGACATCAGAAGGCGCTTGACGGCACTTCAACCAACCTTACTATCAACAGCGGCATATGGCAGAAGGTAAGAGGCGGTACTGCCGCAGATGGCAGCAAAGATGCTACGGTTAATCTTACGATTAATGGCGGTGAATATGTTGAGCAATTCGTTCTCGGAAGCTCAGCATCGCACGGCGGTGATATCAATGTCACAATTAACGGCGGCACATTCTATTCCGGTATCTACGCTTCAACACTCGGCAAGGCAGAGCACTATCTTGACAGTAACGTTTCACTTACAATAAGTGGCGGCACATTCTACGGATATATCACCTTTGCACAGAGAACCGTATCTCAGTATGTCGGCACATATAGCGGAAGTTTTGATGTTACTATAAACGGTGGCGATTTTGCTCATCTTACCGAACTTATCGGTCCCGATGGTCGTGTAAACGGAATGACATCATCGCTGAATGTGTCGGGTGTCAACCTTGATGCACCTGTTACAGGAAAAACAACCTTCACTAACCCCCTTAAGGAAAAGAGCGACCCATTTGTTTTCTATCACGACGGATACTATTATCTTACCGGCTCAGCCGCAAACGGAATTACCATTTGTAAGGCAGCGAACATAGGCGACCTCAAATATGCACCATATGAGAAAGTGTACAGCTCCGATATTAAGAGCAATTGGTCGGCAGAAATTCATCATTACACCGATGAAGAGGTCGGTGCTGGTAACGGCGGCTGGTATTGCTACATCGGCTCACCTGAGGATGGCGAGGAAAATGCAACACGCCGTATGTATGTAATCAAGTGCCTTGACGGCGACAACCTTATGGGACGTTGGGGCAACCCTGTAACAGGCGAGGTTAATGTGCCTCAGCGTGTTACGGCTCCCGATGTTAAGGACTACGAAAACTGGTGGGGAGCAGGTCAGTCGAGCATACGTATTGACGGCAAGGTATATGCTTTGTTCGTTTCTGAGGTCGGCAGAGAAACCGCAGACTTCCACCAGACCATCAACATTATGGAGATGGAGAACCCTTGGACACTTAAAGGTCAGGCATCTGTAATCTGCGTGCCCGAATACGATTGGGAAAAGCACGGTTATGCATACAACCCCAATGCTACAGGCAAAAAGGCATATCCTGCGGTTGTAGAGGGTGCAACTGCTCTCTACGGCGATGACGGAACCGTATTTCTTACCTATACAGGAAGCGGTGTATGGACTACCGAATATCAGATTGGCTACATGAAATACCTCGGTGGCGATCCGCTTGATGCTGCTAATTGGCAGAAGAATCCTACATCTGTTCTGTACAAGTCAAATGAGCTTTGCGGCACAGGCCATGGCTCTTTTGTTACAGACACTTCCGGACAGACATGGATATGCTATCATGCGTATAAGGGAACTAAGGCCGACGGAGACAGATATGCAATTTGCGAACCTGTTAAGGCAGATAAAAACGGTGTTATCATCGGAAACGGTACCGGTATTGCTGCACCTCTTGCCACCGTATATGAGATGGATCTCAATCCTCTTCCGATAGGCAAGAGAATCAGCGGCTTTAGTAGCATAGATGCAAAATCTTCTACCACCGTTAAACTCACCATCGGTTCGACTACCGCTTATATCAACGGTGTGGCACAGACTCTTGATGCGGCTCCCATAAACCGCAATAATCGCACAATGCTTCCCGTGCGTTTCCTTGCAAATGCATTCGGAGTTTCAAATGACGGCATCAAGTGGGATGCTGCAACGAGAACCGCAACACTTACTAATGAAACAACTACTATTGTTGTTACAATTGATGCTCCTACAATGACTGTTAACGGCGAAACTGTTGCACTTGACTCTCCTGCAATTATCGAAAGCAACCGCACATACTTACCGGTACGTGCTATTGCAAACGCTCTCGGCGTTTCCAACGATAATATCGCATGGGATGCGGCAACCAATACTGCAACTCTTGTGAAGTAGTTGCTTTGATTTCGGCATAATCAGAAAACAGCACTTGTTCGTAAATGAACAAGTCCGTTAAAAACGGACAATAGAAAAAAAGCACCCCCTATGGTAGAATAAAAGAAACTACCATAGGGGGAATTTTTATGCCAAGAGAATATAGACACATAAGTCAATACTCAAATGAGATATATGAGCTTCGAG
>JAFTXX010000056.1 GCA_017461475.1 Clostridia bacterium | reverse complement strand
TCTCACCGGCGGTGAGATTTCTGCACTAAATGTAAACAATGTTGTTGGAAATGCTACTGTGAATCTTCTCGGTACAAAGGTAGGCACGGTGAGCGTGTCTTACGCAAGCTCCGAGATCTCCTCACTTAAAACCAAGGCAAAGTCCACTAAAACGCTTGTTTATGATGCAAACTATTACACAAATTCCGAAATAGAGTCGTTCAGCGGCTTTGATACAAAGAAGAACAATGCGGTTCTCTTTGTAAAAGACGGTGCTGTCGGCAACGGTCTTTCCGAAAACACTCCTGCTTCATTTGAATACGCACTTAAAATTGCGGCAGAGAATAAGGCAGTTGTAACCGTTATCGGCAAACTCACACTTGATAACTTTACAGAGATTGCACATGAAAACGCTATTACCGTAACAGGTAAGGATAGCAGTGCTTCAATCGAAGTAAAAGGTGTATATACTCTCGGCGGCGAAACCGTATTTGATAATATCAAGATAAGCGGCACTTTCAATGCAGAAAACGGCATGCTCACAACAACTACAAATACAACCGCAAATGTAAATGTAGTTGGTAGTGCAACACTTGCAGCAGGCAATATCGGTACAATAACTAATGCAGGCAAGGTTGTTGTAAACGGCGCAACTGTTGAAAGCATAGTAGGCGGCAGTGATGCTGCAAGTATAGAAATCCATAGCGGCAAGGTTGGTACTGTAAAGTCCACAGATACCACTATAAACGAGTTTAAACTCACTGTAAGCGGCGGCACTGTAGAAAAAGTTGTATTCAACAATGTTGCAAAAACTCTTTCCTACACCCTTATGGGCGGTGAGGTTAAGGCATACGAAGTGAGTGGCAATAATGCGAAAGGTAGTATTACTATGAACGAACAACTTTTCACTAAAGATAGTCTTGATGCGGCTGAGGCACTCTTTACCGAGGTTGGCGAAAAGGTATTCTTCCTTGCTGATGGTGGGGAAGGAAGCGGTGCGAGCGTAAGCTCACCTGCATCCTCACTTGATGCGGCATATGCGGCAATCGGCGAGAGCGGCGGTACTATTGTTATCTGTGCACCTTTTACCGTTGCAACTGCATTCAATACCTCTACCAACAAGGGCAAAATCACGTTTACCTCCGTTTATGACGGTGTAGACTACGCAAAGACAAACGATGCAAAAATGCAATTTGCAGCAAATTTCTATTGCGGCGGTGATACCGAATTTAACAACATTACGCTCAAGAGCAGTGGTAATTACCGTAGTATTTTTTCATGTGCACACGAAGTTGTTTTGGGCGACAATATTACTTCTTTTGCAGATGTTGCAAGCAACACATATCTTTCTGTAATGGGCGGCGGTGCGTCGGCACTTATCGATACAGATACTAACCTTACAATTAAGAGCGGTATCTGGCAGAGAGTGCGCGGCGGTTCATCTGCTGATGGAAATAAAAATTCCACGGTAAATCTTACCATAAACGGCGGCGAGTTTAAAGAAATGCTCACCCTTGGCTCTTCTGCTTCGCATGAAGGAACAATAAACGCCACAATTAACGGCGGCTTGTTCACAAGCGGTATCTATGCGGCAACTCTTTCCAAGGATACCCATTATTTCACCTGTGATGTCAATATTATAATAAACGGCGGCAAATTCTATCGCTCTATCGCTCCCGCAAATTCCGATATCGGCACATACAGCGGTACATATAACCTCACAATCAATGGCGGCGATTTCTCAAATATCAACGACATTGTAGGTACCGAGGGCATAAGCGGCATGACAAGCACTCTTTATGCACGAGAGTCCGTGAATCTTGATAAGGAAATCACAGGCACACAGTCCTTTACAAGCCTTGTGAGAGCAAACAGTGCAGACCCTTGGCTCTTCTATCACGACGGTTTCTATTACTACATTGCAACCGCAGGTGGCAACGGTCTTCAGCTTGTTAAGGCTTCAAACCTCGGTGATATTGTAAATGCGAAGAGCACAAGGATTTATAAGCCTGAAAAGGGACATGAATATTCCTCGCATCTCTGGTCTCCTGAAATTCACTATTTCAGTGCAGAGGAAATCGGAGAAGAATATGCAGGCTGGTATTGCTTCCTTTCCAGTCAGCCTGATGAAACATGGAAAGAGGCAAATAAGGATACCTATGAGGCGGCAGGATTTGGCGAACAGCGTGCATATGTAATCAAATGCCTTACCGATGACCTTCTTGGCCCTTGGGGACACCCAATTACAGGCGAACCCAACGTTCCTCAAAAACTTATTTTCCCTGATAGCGGACATAATGAAAACGAGTTTACAGCAGGTTGCTCTGTAATTACCATCAACGGCGTAAAGTATCTCACATTTATCAGTGAAGTCGGCAGAGAAACTCAGAATACCGATGATTTTAACTTCTATCAGACAATAAATATTGTTAAATTCACAAATCCCTGGACTGTTTCAGGTCAGCCAAAGGTTATCTGTGTGCCTGAATATGATTGGGAAAAGCACGGTTCCGAAGATAAGTATCACCCCGCAGTAGTTGAAGGTGCTACCGCTGTTTACAATCCTAACGGAGAAGTGTATATTATATATTCCGGCTCCGGTTATTGGACGGCATATTATCAGCTCGGTCAGCTTACTTATATAGGCGGCGAAAACGGCGATCCTACCGACATCAATAATTGGAAGAAGAAGCCGACATCTATTTTCTCAAAGTCTGATGAACTGAGAGGCTGCGGACATGCTTCATACGTAACTGACACTGACGGACAGGGCTGGATTTGCTACCATGCATATCCTAAGGGAGACGATGGCCGC
>JAFTXX010000084.1 GCA_017461475.1 Clostridia bacterium | reverse complement strand
GTTAATGGAAGCTTGAGCGCCGTACGAGTAAGACACGCAGGGACTCCAACCGTCCGCTGTTGCGGTATTAATCGCCCCATCGGCTGTCTTGCTTACGACGATCACGCAATTTTTCACCGCTGCGTCACTATAAAGCTTATAGGCAAGCGAACCGGATCCATGCGCTATATTATGCGTATATAAAGAATACGTAAATTCCAAATAAACGTTTTCAACAAGACCTCCGATGACCTCACCGATCAAACCGCTATAACAAGTTTTCTTGTCTTTGATCATATTTTTAAATAACGCATCCGTCTTTGCTATCGCAGTACTACTATCTTCATTCCTATACGGGACATAATACCAATTATACAAATATTCTCTTCTAAGCATTTCCAATCCGCTGAACGCAATATTTTTTAACGTACCGCGCAACGTACCGATCATATTCGTCGAAGCGTCATGATTTCCCCCGTCGTTGAAAGGATTTCCTTTGAACAAATTCGTCATCAAAACTGCATTGGAAACGTCGTAGCCTTGTCCGTCGATCGTACCGTAGAACGCATATTTATTCGGATTAAAGCCACCTGCAATTACGAAATCTTCCGCCGTCTGATATTCGGACCAAGTCCTTAACTCACCTGCCACAACGCCAAATCTCGTAGAAGACGTATCATAATACGCCCTCATGCTTTCAATCGAAGGTCTTATATCGTCACTGGAAGCACCTTCAAAATAGTCGGCAATAATCGTATCTCCGTATGCTTCTTTCTGTTCTTGCGTTAAATATTTATGCGCTTGATTTCCTGCGGCAATCGGGAACATAAACTTGCCCTCATAATCGATATTATTCGTAACTTTATACAAATAATCTTTCGTCCACAACTCCGATTTACCCTTTATCGAAGCAAAAGCAAGCGCCGTAAAGTCGTCACGAGAAGAAATTGCATACGCTACTTTCACGTCGCAAACAGCCGACAAGCCGCCAAACGTAGCGGAAATTTTTGCCGCCGTTGCAGCAGGCGCAAGCGCGCTTACTGTACCGCCCGATACCGTAGCCGCGGTTTCGGAATCGCTTGCCCAAACAACTTCTACGTCTTTAACGTTATCGTTAGAATCGGTAACGGTTGCCGTCAAAGTAACTTCTTCTCCCGTACGCGCGTTCCCGTTTACCGTCGTATTACCGATCAACTCCACAGAAGTTTTATCCAAAGTAACCGCTTTATATTTCGTCGTCTGCAAAGCATTTGCGGTCAACGTATCGGAAACGGAAGAAAGCGTTACCGTCACCCCTTCTTCTTCGCCCGTAGCAAACACAAGATCGTCCGTTGCCGTACCCGTCACTAAATCGCTTTCGGTATCGGAAACCTTGATCGTCGTATTCGTCATCGAAGATGCCTTAATCGAATACGTCGATGCAGAAGCAACGTCCGCCATATTTACTTTCACCACCGCAGGCGTTGCGTCGTCGGTGGAACTAAGCGTTAATTGATAATCTGTGCCACTTGCTTTTTCAAGGCTTAAAGAAGTTCCCTCCGCCCATTCATAGGAATACGCCGTAATGGGTAATCCCGCAACGGTAATACCATTTAAGTACAAAGAAGCCAACGTCGTTTTCGTCGTCGAGCTCGTGCCGCCTTCCGCTACGCTGCGAGTATCCGTATAAGCCATAAACGCTACGGAAAGAGCCGAACGTTGCGTATCCGCTGCCTCGGAATAAATTACAGTATCGCCGTAAGCTGCATAACTGATTGCCGAAAATTCGGTATCAAGAATATCGGCAGGAATTTTGGTAACCGCGCTTACGTATTGATAAAGCGTAGCCAATTCGTTGGAAGGCGCATTGTCTTGATACCACTTTTCGGCAACGATATTCAACGCACCGTCGGCATTCGTAGTTTCATCGTAAACGTTACCTAACGTTAAAGGATTTGAAGTCGATATTAAATCCGAAGGCATAATCAGCGTACCAAACGTCACCGTTTCTTGCCCCGCAGCGGTTACAATACTATCATAATCCGATTTTCCGATTTCCGTAAAGAAACGTAATCCGTTCGACTCGGAAAGTACTTTTACCGCCGCCCCTTCTTGTAACGTAAAAGTCGGATATGCCGTATCTGCGCTTGCCGATATGTCATCGTTGAGGTCTAATGCACAAACGCCGCCAACAGCACAAGCAAATGCGATGCTAAATAAAGTTGTTTTCATCATTTTACTTTTTTTCATTTTTTCCATCCTCCTGCAAATTCGCCGTCGTTGTCATACGTCTCCTCGTTGCTTGCGGTTATTACGTCGTCAGCATCGAGATAAAACAATTTGACAACAAGTTCTTGATACTTGGTTTTCATTGTTTAACTCCTTATATAAATTCTAAAAGATAATCCCTCGTACCCAACGATCAAAAACAATAATAGAGTTTATCTTCGATATCTATTATAACACATCAATATATGAATTGTAAATTATAACTTTTGCAAAACACTTTCAACTTCTTGCCCTATTTTAATTGACTTTTTCTTTAATTTTGTGATAAACTTGAATTATGGAACAGATTGATAACAGATTTATTACTTACAATGGATATATGACTTTTCACCATACGTCTGATATGCCTTGTCTGAAAACTCGGCACATCCCATTTGAAGCCCATAATTGTTATGAGCTTTATTATTTGAAACGCGGAAAATCACAATATATGATTGAAGCAACACAATACAATGTTAACGAAGGCGAGATTTTATTCGTCAATAAAAACGAACTTCATTCTGTTACCATTGATTTTGAGAAAGGATACGATCGATATGTATTTCAATTCACCTCGTATCCGTTTTTGGCAGACCAAAAAATTCTTGAATTATTCGATGAATTACTACAAACATCTCACCGTATCATATCTGCTGATTTAGTTAAAAAATATAACTTGATACATTATTTTGAAGAATTTGAACGAATTGGTTTAGAGAGCAATTGCAACTCCATGAGTTTCGAGCCGGTCAAGGAAAACGCCACGCAACAGGATATTTTATTTTCAAGTAAAATTACTGCGATACTTTATATGTTATTAGCAAATATCATTGAGAACTTGACTACAAAAGACTTAGTCCATAACGCACAAAAAGAAACCGCACAAACTCTTATCGATAAAAGCTTACAATATATATATACAACGATTGAACAACCGTTTTCTCTCGACGATATGGCAAAACATTTATTCGTATCCAAATTCTATCTTTGCAGAGAATTCACAAAATATATGAATCTTTCGCCAAAGAAATATGTTTTGATCAAAAAAATCTTCCTTGCGAGAACCTTAATTCACGAGGGAATGCCTGCTATGGAAGTTGCACAAAAAATGGGTTTTTCGAATTACTCTACGTTTTTCTATAACTATGTAAATATTATAGGCAATTCGCCCTCCGAAAATCTCGACGATCGTACGATCGAATCTTATAGGCAAAAAAGAGAAATTGAAGCAACTTACACAAAAACATCTCCTCAAAAACGCAATCCATATAAAATGAGCCTTATCCCGAAAGATAAAATGTAAAAAAGCGCTGTCCTCTTACGAGAACGGTATTGCAGAAACATATACTCTTCGTAAGCTGCTAAACTTTCTTACGCACTACCATAGAGTTGATCGTAAAGCGATGATGGCATAGTCCTACCCAGACTGTACCTATGATGGTTTTATTCAGAAAGTTTAGCTATATTTATACCCTATTTTCAGAATCTTGTCAATACCCTTTCATCAAATTTTCATCTGTAAAATACAACCATTAAAAATTTCCCCTTCGGGTATCAAAAAAGCCCTTCGTTGTCAAGGGAAAAAAGCATTTTGAATAATTTTAAGCACCAAGCTCTGCTCGGTGCTTTTTCTTTTTTCTGACAAAATCTTTTTTCTTCGTTTCCCTTTTCCTTGACAACTTCGGGCTTTTTTGATGGTAAATGGTTGGTGCAATCTTGCGATTGCACTTTTTTGGTTTCTTTGGGGGAAATTTGGGTTTAGTTTTCAAAACTCTATATATTTCTTTCAAAACCTTATAGATTGAGTTGCTAACAATTAAAAAAATTTTCTTTTATACTGATGTTGTGCTTGAACGCACAGCAAGAAAATCAGGTAAAAGTAAACGCGTTTATGTCGCTCGACGGGGCGGCTGACCGAAATTTTCAAAAAGGAGAATTGTGAACGAAAATGAAATAATTTTAACTGCAAATTGTATCAAAGCACTCGCTGGAAAACCCGATTCTGACGAGCTTATTCAGCATTTGTTAAAACAAATGTGTACGCCATCAAATGAAAGTTATCCACAACAATCAGTATTCACAATCACTTACAGCTTTTACAAACCACTTTGCCCAATCATTGATTTCTGCAAAAACGTAACTTAACCCTTCTTGCTCAGAAAACTCTTTAATTTCTTCAATCGCCTTTACAAAATCAATCTTATAAACCTTTTTACATCTTTCGCTAACGATAAAATTGGCTCATAAATACAAGACAACTTATAAGAATCGTCTTTTAACGGCGGAACAAGTGTAAATTGATATTCTACTCGCTTTGCAATTGCACTATATTATAACACACATTAGCTTCAACTTATATACGCAGTTGTCGATATTTTTTTCCGCAACTGTCGAATTTTAAGTTGCTGTTTCAGTTCGAACCCTATATGTTCTGTAAAATCGCAAAATGACAGCTATAAATCGTAACATTTTTGTCCAACTTTTTGAGTGAATAATTATTCCACTTTACCACGTTTTATGCAAATTTTAACGAATAAAAAGGACGAGATTGAATAAATCTCGTCCTTTTTATGCACGTCAGCTTTTTTATGAGTGCAAGATGGCTGCCCCTGTCAGGCTCGAACTGACGACACACGGATTAACAGTCCGTTGCTCTACCGACTGAGCTAAGGGGCAATAAAAGCGGCAATTACCTATCCTCCCGGCAGTAACCTGCAAGTACTTTCGGCGTAAAAGAGCTTAACTTCTGTGTTCGGAATGGGAACAGGTGGGACCTCTTTGCCATCATCACCGCTATTGTTATATATCTTCGCCTCTCGGCGACTACATATACGAATTTTTACTCGTTCTTCTTGCTCCCTTTTCCAAGAGCTTTTAAGAACGATTTTTTCTTAATCTTCCTTTTGTAGAAGATTAACAACTACATAGCAACTTTCATACG
>JAFTXX010000083.1 GCA_017461475.1 Clostridia bacterium | reverse complement strand
GCTTTAGTATCCTTATTCTATCGCGTTGTAACAACCCCCGCTTGTCATCCTCGAACGGAGCACAAGGAACCGAAGGTTCCTGCCATACTCGCAAAGCGAGTATGGGCGGAGTGAAGGATCTTGCGGGGAGATGTTTGTTTCTTCGCTAAACATTAATTTACCTCAGCCACTGCAAAGGAAACGGGAATGAAAGAAAAAGAAACTACTAAAGATAACGACCTTGAAGCGGCAAAGGCTTTTCTTTGCAACATGCTTGCGCCGCTTGATGAAGATGAAAGAAAAAAACTGCTCAAAATGCTCCTAAACTTAACCGATGATGCCGATTTTAGTTAAAAACGATATAATATACATGATTTTTTAGGCTATTTTTATGGTTGACCGTGTACAAATCATATGGTAAAATCGAATCGTAATATGGTAAAATTGTATAATGGAGGATAAAACCATGAAAAAAATCATTTGCTTACTCATGTCGGCTCTTCTCATGTTTGGCATGCTCACCGTTGCGGCTTTCGCGGCTGACGACGTAGTTTATGTTGACTACGCAAACGGCGCAGATACAAATGACGGTCTGAGCGCTGACACTGCTAAGAAGTCCATTGACAACAAGAAGACCGGTGCTATGCAGATAACCAAGGAAAACGGCGGTACCATCGTCGCTTCCGGTAAACTTTTCATCGGCGGCGACTATACCCTCAAGACCAACCGCGGCGGCGAAACTATTATCACCGGCAGCTATAACGGTATCGACTATCGCAACCCCACCCCTGCTACCAACCCTGCAAGCGGCGTGCTCAAGACGTCCAAGGGCGCGACCCTCACCATTGCTACCGATGTAACTCTCACCGACATCATCCTCTTCCACGAGTATGACGAAGCAGCAACCATTAAAGTTGCAGACGGAGCTATTCTCACCATAACCGACACCGTTGTATGCATGTCCAAGGGTTCGCAGTACTACAACATCGTTGTTGAAGAAGGCGGTCAGGCTATTATCAACGGCGGTACCTACACAAGCATCAGCGGAGACGGCGACTACACCGTTGCCTCCAATGTTATCATCAACTCCGGCTACTCTGCAGTAGAAGCTCCCGGCTACGGCTACATCAACTACGCAAGCGGCTCCGACGGCAATGACGGTCTCTCCGCTTCGGGCGCTAAGAAGCTCTTCGGCACTGCTAGCGGCAACGGCGTTATCAGCCTTGTTGCAAACGGCGGTACCGTAGTTGTAAGCGGCAAGGCATACCTCGGTGCCGACTATACCATTGCAAACGTAGGTGCACCCATCACATTTACCTCCAATTACGGCGGCGTTGACTACAAGAACGCAGAACCCGCTGCTAACCCCGCTTGCGCACTCAAACTGGCAAAAGCAAAAACTCTCACTATTGACAACGATGTTATTTTCGACAACATTATCCTCTTCGAGGAATATGACACCAACACTATCATTGTTAAGTCTGGCGTGACCCTCACTTTCACCGATACCGTTGTGTTCATGTCCAAAAACGGCACTCACTGGACCGTTGAAGTTGAAAGCGGCGCTAACCTCGTTCTTTCCGAGGACGCAAAGGAAGCTCTCACCGTTGTAAACAAGGGCGGCAATGTTACCGACTACGTTTCCGAAAACAAGCCCGCAGAGCCCACCGTTGTTAAGCTCACTATCGGCAACACCGTAGGCTATGTAAACGGTGCAGCCAAGACCCTTGACGCAGCACCCATCATCCGCGAGAGCCGCACAATGCTCCCCGTACGTTTCGTTGCCGAAGCATTCGGCGCGGAAGTTAAGTGGGACGGCGCTACTTCCACCGCAAGTGTTATCACCGCGGACACCACTATTGAAATTACTATCGGTGCCACCACCGCGAAAGTTAACGGTCAGACTGTTACACTCGACGCTCCCGCGTTTATTGAAAACAGCCGCACCTACCTCCCCGTACGTTTCGTTGCCGAAAACCTCGGCGCAACAGTCGCGTGGGACGGCGCTACTTCGACAGCTACGCTGACGAAGTAGCAGTTATATTCGCCTGACGGCGAGTTATATTGCTCCGCAGTG
>JAFTXX010000082.1 GCA_017461475.1 Clostridia bacterium | reverse complement strand
TAGGCATATAGTCGCTGATACCTTTTTTTAACGGATTGAATTTTGCGTAAAATGCTGTAACAAAGCAAAGTAACTATCGAAGTCAGCAAATTTTCAGTTAAGCAAATTTGAGTACCTAAATAAAAAAGTGGTCTTTGGTGGCGGTTAATATGGTAGATTGTGGTATATTTGGGGGCATTTTTCAGCTATAAATCAGCAAAAGCGTAGCAAATTATGGCAAAATCAAAATTGCGCCTTGATACTCGGCGCGCACTCAAAGACGGTACATACCCGGTACAAATTGCAGTCGGGTACGGTTCTAACATCTATTTGGCGACTGGTATATTTTTATCAGCCAACGACTGGGACGCGGTAGCGTGTAAGGCTACCGGCAAAAGTGCAAAGCGTATAAACTCGGTATTAGATACCTTATTAACGCGCGTAGCAAACCGCATACTGGAATTACGGGAAAACGGACGCTGGGGAAATCTTACCGGGCCGCAGCTGCGCGAAATGCTTACCGATTTGGATTTGGACGCGCCGACGGTAGGCGTGCCAACTCTCGGCAGTCTGTTTGAAACGATAATAGCGACAAAGACGGGCGGCACTGCTACGCTGTTCGGTCAGACGCTTAAAAAACTATCTGCCTACTGCAACCCTCACGAAATCCGATTTGAGAAAATAACCAAACTTTGGATAGACGGTTTTTATAATTCGTTGCAGGGCTTATCGGTTAATAGTCGCGGTATGCACCTGCGTAACCTACGCAATGTTATTAACTACGCACTGGACGAAGGTATAACGCAAAATTACCCGTTCCGAAATTATCGCATACCCTTTGAGGAAACGGCAATGCGTGTACTGCCAGTAGAGAAAATGCGCCAACTGCTACGGCTCCAGTTATCGGCCTACGATACTGAGTACCGCGATATATTCCTGCTTACGTTTTACCTTATTGGTGTCAATATGGTAGATTTGGCAGGACTTACCAAAGATAATATAGTGGACGGGCGCATAGAATACAGACGCGCCAAAACGGGAAAGTTTTACAGCATAAAGATAGAGCCGGAAGCGCAGGCGATTTTAGACCGTTACAAAGGCAAAAAACACCTGCTGGCTCCATTCGACAATTACGATAACTACAAAGACTATACAGCCCACCTAAACGCAGCACTGCGTAAGATAGGCCCGGTTAAAGTGGTAGGCGGTAAACCTCAGTACCACAAAAACCACTTACCGATAATGCAGCCGTTAGAGCCTGCGATAACGTCCTACTGGGCGCGTTACAGTTGGGCTACCTATGCCGCCGATTTGGATATACCAAAGGACACAATCAGCGAAGCGTTAGGCCACAAATACGGCAGTAACATTACAGGCGTGTACATTAAGTTTAGCCGCGATAAGATAGACGCAGCCAACCGCAAAGTAATAGACTACGTGCTAAACGGGAAATAGTAGCCCGGCCACTACTCAAATTTTGCCGCGTCTATTTCGTCGGCGTGTGCTATCAGACGTTTTGCAATGTCGCGGAACGCCTCAGCCAGTTTGCGGTATTCTTCTTCTTTGAACGCCATAGACTTTTTTAGCACGGTGCAGCCGTTTAGACGCTGCGAAAACCAGCTTTGCGACTTACCGAAATACTGCTTTGCCAACTGCGATTTATTTATAATGTCCTCCAGTTCGCTAAATGCTGTTACGGTCGCGTCGGGCTTGTACTCGATACACTTTTTGCGGCGTTCCTCATATTCCGCTAAATTCAAAATTTCTCGTTTACCTAAATACATAACAAATTTTTTGTGTAAATTTGCCCCCGACTAATCGGGGGCTTTTGGTGAATAACTCTTTTTGTTAATCTCTAAGGGCGTTTAATAATCCCTCAATTTGTCTAATGATTGATTGGTTAGCCGGGGTTTCGATAATTGCAAGTAGTCGGAAAATCTGGTTAATCAATCTTTCTTTGTAACTCATTTCATTTT
>JAFTXX010000081.1 GCA_017461475.1 Clostridia bacterium | reverse complement strand
GGTGCAATTCTTTATGGCGGAGTTGACGAGGATGTGTACGAGTTTAATGACGATACGTTATGGTCGGGCTATCCGCGTAAATATCCAAAGAATAGTAATGAGGATTTTGAAGCGGCTAAAAAAGCAGTGCTTAGCGGAGATCTTCAGGCAGGAGAAAAGCGCCTTGAACGGGTTTTCGGCAAATGGAGTCAGTGTTATTTACCGGCAGGTACTCTTAAAGTTAAGGCATCATATGGTGAGTATAGTGAGTACAGACGAAATCTCACTTTGGATAATGCATTGCACACAGTAACTTTTCGAAAAGACAGTAATAAATATAAAAGAACTGCATATGCAAGCCATATTGATGATGTTATATGTATTCGTTACGAATGTGAGCAGTGTTTACCAAGCCTTGAAATCTCACTTGTATCCGGACTTCGTTCATCTGTATCTTTCGAAGATCAAACATTGTTTTTATCGGGAGAAGCGCCGGGTGACGGTATACCAAGTTACATAAAAGTCGACAAGCGACTTTTGTATAGTGAAAAGCCTGAAGAAAAAGGTATGCTTTACACGGTTGCATTGCGTACAAATACTGACGGTAAAGTTGTTTTTGAAAACGAAGTATTAACTGTTTGCTGTGCAACTTATCTTGATATATATATTACAATTCGCACAAGCTTTAACGGATATGACCGTCATCCGTATCTTGATGGCATAAATTCGAAAGCGGAAGCAATAAAAGTCCTTGATAAAGTGCGCGGTCATTCATACGAAGATTTGCTTGCAAGACATACCGAGGATTTTTCGGCACTGTTTAACCGTGTTTCGTTTGAACTTTGCGGAGGATACCCCGATCTTCCTATTGATGTAAGACTAAAAAAGCACCAGGAGGAACCAGACAACGGATTATATGCTTTGTTGTATCAGTTCGGCAGGTATCTCATGATATCATCTTCCAGACCCGGAACGCAGCCGACAAATTTGCAAGGTATATGGAACAATAAACTTTCTGCTCCGTGGAGTTGTAATTATACAGTCAACATCAATACAGAGATGAATTATTGGGGTGCTTGCGGAGCGAATCTTGCTGAGTGCTGCGAACCGCTCAATAGGATGATTTTTGAACTTTCGGATGCCGGTAAGGAAACTGCAAAACTCATTTACAAGGCAGACGGTTTTTGTGTTCATCACAATGTGGATATATGGCGCATGACACATCCTGTCGGCGACTGGGGACAAAATAATTCGTGCTGGGCGTATTTCCCGCTTGCGGGGGCATGGTTGACACGACATTTGTATGAGTTTTACCTAGAAACAAACGATGTTGCTTTTCTCGGTGGAAAAGCTTTTGAAGCAATACTCGGTTCTGCAAAGTTTTGCGACAGCATGCTCACGGAGAAGGATGGGAACCTCATATTTTCCCCTGCCGCATCGCCCGAGAACCAACATCTTTTTAACGGCGAAGGCATATCAATTTCTGAAAAATCTGCAATGTTTCAGTCTATTGTGCGTGATGCATTTGAAATCTGCATAGAATGCTGTAACATACTGGGTAGAGAAAAAGAATACGCT
>JAFTXX010000080.1 GCA_017461475.1 Clostridia bacterium | reverse complement strand
AGTGCTAAAAAAGCCTTGTTTTATCGCATTGCAACACCCCCGCTTGTCATCCTCGAACGGAGCACAAGGAACCGAAGGTTCCTGCCATACTCGCAAAGCGAGTATGGGCGGAGTGAAGGATCTCGCGGGGAGATGTTTGCTTGAACACATAAACATTTATTTACTTTTCGACATTTTTTACACATCGTCGCGGGGGGTTCGTCTGAATTCCGCATATTTTCACAAAAATTTCACTTTTTTGCAAAAAGGTATTGCAATTACTTTAGTATAGTAGTATAATAGCGTCAATTTCATATTTCTGTATGATGTTTGCAGGAAATTGTGTTTCACAGCCGAAGGAGTAACGCTCTCAGGTGTCCGAAAGGATGAGGACTGCAAACTGACAGAACTTTGGAGAATCCCGCGGGGCAGGACCTTGGCGGGTGCCGAAGGTGCAAAGCGTTTTTTACGCTAATCTCTCAGGCAAAAGGACAAAGTTTGATTTATGACTTTATCTTTCCTTTTTGTTTGTGGGTTGCGCCGTGTGCAATCCATTTTTTATTTTTTAGGAGGTTCATTTTAATGGACACATTTCTCAGTGCCGTAACTACTGTCAACAACGCTATCAACAGCGTTGTGTGGAATTACGGCGTATTTCTTCTCGTTGGCGCAGGTCTGCTGCTCACCCTGTGCACAAAGGTTTTTCAGGTCTCACACCTGAAGCACTGGTGGACAAACACCATCTGCACAGTCTTCAAAAAAGACAGCGCATCCACCAAAAAGACTGACACAAAGACGATTTCGCAGTGGCAATCGCTCTGTACCGCTCTTGCGGCTACTATAGGTACGGGTAACATCGCAGGTGTTGCCGCCGCAATTGTTATCGGCGGTCCCGGCGCGGTATTCTGGATGTGGGTTGCCGCATTCCTCGGCATGATGACAAACTTCTCCGAAAACGTTCTCGGTATCTTCTACCGCCGCCGCAACAAGGACGGCGAGTGGTCGGGCGGCGCGATGTACTACATAAACGACGGTCTCGGCAAAAAGAAGGGCATGAAATATGTTGCGAAGGTGCTGTCCGTTCTCTTTGCAATCTTTGCAATTCTCGCATCCTTCGGTATCGGTAACATGGGTCAGGTCAACAAGATTACCCTCAACATGCAGTCCGCATTCTTTGCTGAGGACTGTCTCGGCTATATCGGCGACACTTCTGTCCCCGTTATCAACCTTGTTATCGGTCTTGTACTTGTGGTTATCGGTGCGCTTATTATCCTCGGCGGTCTCCAGCGCATTGCAAGTTTTGCCGAAAGAGTCGTTCCCTTTATGGCTGTTTTGTATGTTATCGGTTCACTTGTACTCATGTTTATGAACATCGACAAACTCGGAGATATGTTTGCTGCAATCTTTAAGTTTGCATGGGGCGGTCAGGCAGTTGCAGGCGGTGCTATCGGTACCGTTATTGTACAAGGCTGCAAGCGCGGCGTGTTCTCAAACGAGGCAGGTCTCGGTTCATCGGTTATGGTTCACTCCTCCTCCAACGTTAAGGAGCCTGTAAGACAGGGTATGTGGGGTATCTTTGAAGTATTCTTTGACACAATGATAGTCTGCACTATGTCTGCTATTGTTTGTCTCTCCTCGGGTTACATTGACCTTGAAACAGGCAATGCAGCCGCCGAGGTTGCCGCAAATGACGGTGCAACTCTCGTTTCCATGACGTTCGGTAACGCTTTCGGCTGGTTCGGTCAGGCATTTGTTGCCATTGCAATGCTCCTATTTGCTTTCACCACCGTGCTTGGCTGGTCGCAGTACGGCTCAAAGGCCGTTGAGTACCTCTTCGGCGTAAAAGGCGTTAAGATCTACAAGGTTATCTTTGTTCTCATGATAGTTTCGGGCGCTGTTATGCAGTCCTCTCTCGCATGGGACATCTCCGACACCTTCAACGGTCTTATGATGGTTCCCAACCTTATCGGCGTTGTTGCACTCTTCCCGCTTGTTATGAAGATTACACAAAACTATGTTGACCGTAAGATCAAGGGCAAGAAGGACATTGCTCCTCTCCTCTCTTACGACGCGGCTACCCAAAAAGAAATGGAAGCACAAGCAGACGACTAAAGCAAACAAAAAAGCAACGGCAGAGAAATTTGTTTCTCTGAAGTGAACCCCAAAGTTTAGACAAAAATTAATATTAAATTGATTGAGAATGAGTTCGGTATTCTACCGGACTCATTCCTTTTAGTTTTAAGGAAATTCTATCGTTATTGTAGTAATGAATATATTCTTCTAATTTTT
>JAFTXX010000079.1 GCA_017461475.1 Clostridia bacterium | reverse complement strand
GGCGTAGATGTTTTGCAAACGGGCGATTAATAATCGCCCCTACGGGTTTGTTCGCCACATTAGCATCCATTTTAAGGGTCGCTTTTTAGGGTCGTCGAGGACGTCGACCCCTACGATGTTAGTGCATCGCCATTACTCGCATAAACATTAATTTATCATCATTCTATATTATAATACAACAAAAAAGTGACAATATCAAGGCGGTTTTATGAAATTCCTTGACAATGGCGGGGATATGATGTATAATTTGAAATTGAAATTCAAATTCAAAAGGAATGTTTATGAAACAGGCTTACAATACAAAACAAATGGGTGCGATTATCGAGTGTCTCGAAGCGCACAAGAGCGAAAGCCTTACTGTTGACGGCGTTTGCGCCGCGCTTGACAAAGCGGGGGAGAAAATCGGGCGCAGTACCGTTTACCGCCGCCTTGAAGCGCTTGTTGACGAGGGCAAAATAAGCCGCTTTGCCCCCGAGGAGGGCAAAAGCGTGACCTACCGCTTTATCGGAAGCGGATGCGGTGACGACTGCCACTTTCACCTTGTGTGCACCGAATGCGGCGAAGTTGCGCACACGCACTGCCACGAAATGGAATCGCTCCTCTCTCACATGGCAAGCGAACACGGATTTAAAATAAACGAAAGAAAAACCGTGCTCTACGGAGTTTGCGCAAAATGCGGAGGCGCGGTATGAAAAAACTGATTGCCATATTACTTTTGACAACTCTTTTGCTCTGCTCCTGCGGAACGGCAAGCGAGGACAGCGGCAAAATCACAGTCGTTGCCACCCTTTTTCCTCAATACGACTTTGCAAGAGAAATTGCTGGGGAAAACGCAGACGTAAAACTGCTCCTCGACTTTGGTGCCGACGCGCACTCATATGAGCCTACCCCTGCCGATATCGTCACCATTGCAAACGCCGACCTGTTTATTTACACAGGCGATGATATGGAATTGTGGGCGGCAAAACTGCTTGAAAGCGCGGATGTCAAAAAAGCCGTAGACAGCGGTTCGCTCACCGTACTTGATCTCTCGGAACATGTGGAACTCATCTGTTTCCATGAGCATGAGCATGAACATGAAGAGGAACACGACCACAGCCACGGCGAAGAATACGACACGCACATATGGACCTCGCCCGAAAACGCGGTGAAGATGTCAAGCGCTATCGCAACTTCGCTTTCGGATATCGACGCAGAAAACGCGGACAAGTATCAGACAAATCTTGAAGTTTACACCGCAAAACTTGACGCTCTCAGTGAAAAAATGAGCATGGCGGCAGCCGCGGCGGCGCATGACACCGCGTATTTCGGCGGCAGTTTTGCATTTGCGTACATGTTCCGCGACATGGGTCTGTCGCACGTTTCGATTTACGAAGGCTGTGCTTCGCACGCCGAGGCATCCGCCGCAGATATTGCGGATATGGTCGAAAAAATCAAGGCAAGCGGCGCGAAATATGTTCTCTACGACTCAGCATCGGAACTGAAGATTGCCGAGTCGGTTGCCGCGGAATGCGGCGCAGAGGTACTGCACATCCACGCCGTACACAACATCACAAAAGTAGAATTTGACGCTGGCGAAACTTATATTTCGCTTATGGAACAGAACGTAGAAACACTCAGAAAGGCACTGTCCTGATGGATATAATCACTTGTAAAAACATAACCGTTCACAACGAGCGCACGCTTGCGCTTGACGACGTGAGTTTTGAAGTTCGCCGCGGCGAATTTCTCACGATTGTGGGCGAAAACGGCGCGGGAAAATCCACCCTTGCCCGCGTTATACTCGGCATTCTTACGCCCGAGGGCGGAAAGGTAACCGTCTCCGACGAGGTGCGCGGCAAGATAGGATATCTCCCGCAGCAGTCGAGCGCACAGCGCGACTTTCCCGCAAGCGTGTACGAAGTTGTGCTGTCGGGCAACATCGGCGCGACGGGGCTTTTCCCATTTTACACCCGCGCGCAGAAAGCACGCACAAGGGCAACAATGGAAATGCTCGGCATAATGCCGCTTGCCAAAAAGAGTTACCGCGCGCTCTCGGGCGGTCAGCAGCAGAGAGTTCTGCTTGCACGTGCACTCTGCGCCGCCGACAAGGTCCTGCTCCTCGACGAGCCGACAGCAGGTCTTGACCCGCTTGTGACCAAGGAACTCTACACCACGGTGCGCCACCTCTGCCGCGACCACGGCATGACGGTGATAATGGTGTCGCACGATATTCCCGCCGCCATGAAATACTCGGACAGAATTTTGCATCTCGCCTGCAAGATAAAGTTCATCGGCACAACCGAAGAATACGCGAAAACGCCGCTCGGTACGTCGTTCGGAACGGAGGTAAGCGACGGTGTTTGATATTTTTTCTTACCAATTTATGCAGTACGCGCTCATAGTCGGCGTGCTTGTGGCGCTCTGCGCGGCACTGCTCGGCGTACTCCTTGTACTCCGCCGCTACTCGATGATAGGCGACGGACTCTCGCATGTCGGTTTCGGCGCGCTTTCGGTTGCGTATGCTGTAGGCTTTGCGCCGATGGCTGTCGCCGTTCCCGTGGTAATAGTCTCCGCATTTGTGCTGCTCGGCATGTCCGAGAGCAAGAAAATAAAAGGCGACAGCATGATAGCGGTTCTGTCAAGCGCCGCGCTTGCAATAGGCGTTGTTGCAAACTCGCTCGCGGGCGGCAGTGCGGCAGACCTTAACGGTTACCTTTTCGGCAGTATTTTAGCGCTGACAAAAAGCGACGTTATAATTTCGGTTATTCTTTCGCTTATCGTCATCTGTCTTTTCGTGCTGTTCAAAAACCGCATTTTCGCAGTTACGTTTGATATGCCGTTTGCAAAAAGCGCGGGAGTGCATGTTAAGTTTTACAACATGCTCCTCGCATTGCTTATCGCGCTGACGGTGGTAGTCGGTATGCAGATTGTCGGAACAATGCTGATATCCAGCCTTATCATTTTCCCCGCACTGTCCGCAATGCAGATTGCCGACAGCTTCAAAGGCGTTGTGATATGCTCCGCGGTGATATCGGTGTTCACATTCCTAGTCGGTCTCCTCGTTTCGCTCACCCTCCCCGCAGGCGCAATGATAGTGCTGTGCAACCTTTGTGTGCTTGTTATTTGCACCATCGTTGGAAAAGTTTTAAAAAGAAGATAGTTGAAAGAGAAAGCTTTGCACATTGTGTAAAGCTTTCTCTTTATAGGTAAATTAATGTTTATGCGAGTAATGGCGATGCACTAACATCGTAGGGGTCGACGTCCTCGACGACCCTAAAAAGCGACCCTTAAAATGGATGCTAATGTGGCGAACAAACCCGTAGGGGCGATTATTAATCGCCCGTTTG
>JAFTXX010000078.1 GCA_017461475.1 Clostridia bacterium | reverse complement strand
CGTTTGCAAAACATCTACGCCCTGCTTTTCGGGCGATTAATAATCGCCCCTACGTTGGCTGGATTACAGCCACATGCGATGATTAAAGATTTTGCCTTGAGGGACGTCGAGGACGTTAGGAACCGTAGGTTCCTTTCCCCCACACGGTTGGTGCGTCGCCGTCACTCACATAAACATTAATTTTCCGCATTTTTGAAGAAAGCTTCGGAATGTCCCGAAGAAATACAGAGACAGAAATGCGTAATGTATTGTTGTTTTCAAAGAAGTGTGATATAATATTGAAAAAGATAGATTATTGTTTATGTGAGGTAACGGCTTCACCGCTAAACTACCATTCAGGAGCGACTATGCCAAAGACACTTGTGCCTGACTTTGTGTTCGATAAATTTTCGGACGTGACAGCAGAGTTTTTGAAAGAACATAACATAAAAGCGATTTTGTCCGATGTTGACAACACCCTCTCCCCTTATGAGCACGATGTGCCAAACGATGAGGTGCGGGCGTGGGTCAAGAATTTGCAGGATAGCGGAATAAAAATCGCGCTCGTTTCCAACAACAACTATGAGCGCCTTGACAAATACAACGCCGAAATGGGTCTTGTTGCATACGCGGACGCGGGAAAGCCGTCGCGCAAGTGCTACTTCAAAGCGGCAAGCGACCTCGGCGTTGACATTGCCGATTGCGCGGTACTCGGCGACCAACTTTTGACCGACTGCTGGTCGGCGCGCAGAGTGAAGATTCCCTGCATAATAGTGCCGCCGATAAAGGACAAGCGTGACCTTTTCCACCGCTTCAAGCGCGCGGTCGAGGTGCCGTTTATGTACATATATAAAAAGAGGAACAAAAAATGATAAATAAACCTGAATTTGCCACATTTGGTCCCGGTGGCAACAGCGAGGCGTTCTACGCCGCGGGCAATAAAAGTACAAAGCAAGCACCCGCGTGGCTTAAAAATGTAGGACTTGATGCATACGAATACGAAGCGGGCAACGGCATTGCCGCGGGCGAAGCGGCACTGCGCGAGATAGGCACAGCGGCAAGGGAACACGGCATACTGATGTCGCTGCACACGCCCTACTTCATCTCGCTTTCGGGTGTTGATATAGAAAAACGTCTCAAAAGCATCGACTACGTTGAAAAAAGCCTGTGGGCGGCTGAACTTATCGGCGCGGACACTATTGTAATTCACTGCGGCTCGGCGGGCAAAATCACCCGCAAGGAGGCGATGTACCTCTCCGCCGACACGCTTTACAAAATGCTGGACAAGCTCGGCGGCACCGATATTTCGTTTGGCATTGAGACAATGGGTAAGCAAAATCAGCTCGGCACGCTTGACGAAGTCATTGAACTTTGCAAGGCGGATGCGCGTCTTGCGCCCGTAGTAGACTTCGGTCACCTCAACGCGCGCGACTGCGGCGGAGTTTTTGTCACGGCGGACGACTACCGCAGAGTTTTTGACAAAGTAGCATGCGCGCTCGGCGACGACAAGGCGAAATACATGCATTGCCACTTTTCAAAAATCGAGTGGACAGACAAGGGCGAAAAGCGTCACCTTACCTTTGCCGACACGACCTTTGGCCCCGACTTTGAGCCGCTGATGGAGGCAATAGCGCGGGAAAATCTCTGTCCGCGCATCATCTCCGAGTCGGCAGGCACGCAGAGCGAGGATGCGCTCGCAATGAAAAATTATTATAGAAATTTAATATAAAAGAAGGTTTTACCATGACAAGAGCAGAAACACTAAGAGAGAAAATTTCGTCTTTCGCCGATGCTATCATCGTAACGGACGAACTCAACCAGTATTACATCAGCGGTTTCCGCTACACCGACGGCTATGTAGTTGTCACAAAGCAGTCAGCGCACATCGTCACCGACTTCCGCTACATTGAGGCGGCGGAAACGCTCGCTCCCGCGGGATTTGAGGTAATCGCCCCCAAAAACATGCGTGAGTATATTGCCGACGTATTCAAAAAAGAGGGTGTAAAGACCGTCGCGTTTGAAGAAGAGCGCGTCACATACGCATCCCTTGAATCGCTGAAAAAGAGCATCGGCGCTGAGTTTGTTCCATCAAAAGGTGTAATTGAGGAGATGCGCCGTTACAAGGACCGCGGCGAAGTTGAAAAGATACTCGCGGCACAGAAAATCACCGACGACGCTTTCGAGCATATCATTAAGGTAATGACCCCCGACATGACCGAGATAGACGTTGCGGTAGAACTTGAATTTTTCATGCGCCGTGCAGGTGCTGAGGAAAAGAGTTTTGACACCATCGCCGTTTCGGGCAGTGCGTCCTCTCTCCCTCACGGCGTACCCAGAAATGTCAAACTCGAAAAAGGCTTTTTTACCATGGACTACGGCTGTGTTGTTGACGGCTACCACTCGGACATGACAAGAACCGTTGTGCTCGGCAAAGCCGACGCGGACATGAAGAAACTTTACGGCACAGTGCTCAAAGCGCAGGTCAGCGCAATTGAGGGTGCAAAAGTGGGAATGAAGTGCTCCGCCGTTGACGCTATCGCGCGCGACATTATCGAAGACGCGGGATATCACGGCTGTTTCGGCCACGGCACGGGTCACGGCGTGGGTCTTGAGATACACGAGGAACCGAGATTTTCGCCGAAGTCCGCGGACTTCTTCAGCCCCGGTCACATCATCACCGTTGAACCCGGCATCTACATCGCGGGCAAGTACGGCTGCCGCATTGAGGACATGATTTACGCAGACGGCGAAACCGTAGTAAACCTCACAGGCGCAAGAAAAGACATGATAGAACTGTTCTAAATAAGAAAGGAGAACATTATGGTAACATTATTTTTTGCAGGCGTAATTTTAGTGCTTGCAGCAGTGATTTCCACTGTTTATTCGATCAAAACAGGCAAGAAAAAACTTATTCTTCCCTCTATTCTCGCAATTTTTATCGGCGCGGGAATCGTGGCGACAAGTTGCGTTGCGTCAGTGCCCACGGGTCACACGGGTATTGTAACCACCTTCGGTCAGGTCGAGGACTACACCTTTGAAGCGGGCATCCACTTCAAACTTCCTTGGCAGGAAGTTGTAAACATGGACAACCGCAACCAGAAGGCAACTGTCGACCTCTCCTGCTTCTCAAGCGACATTCAGGAAGTCTCGGTTACATACACCATTAACTACCAGATTCAGAAATCCAACGCACAGACCATTTACAAATCCATCGGCACATCCTATTTCACAACCGTTATCGCGCCCCGAATCCAGGAAGCGGTAAAGAGCGTTATTGCGAAATACAACGCAGAAAACCTTATCGCCAACCGCGAAAAACTTTCCGCTGAGGTAAAGGACATACTTATCGAAAAACTCGCGCTTTACAACATTGAAGTGCTTGACGCGTCTATTGAAAACCTCGACTTCTCCGACGTGTTCACCGCGGCGGTTGAAGCAAAACAGGTCGCCGAGCAGACAAAACTCAAGACCCAGATTGAGCAGGAGCAGGCAATCATCATCGCCGAGGCTGAAGCCGAAAAGGTAAAGATTGAGGCTGAAGCGGCGGCAGAAGTAAAGAAAATTGAGGCAGACGCCAAACTTTACGCAACAGAAAAAGAAGCCGAAGCAAACGCAAAACTTTCAGCATCGCTCACCGACACACTTATCAGTTACTTCTACACGCAAAGATGGGACGGCAAGCTCCCCACCTACATGGGCGGCGAAGGCGGCACATCCCCCATCCTTGACCTCACAAACGGCGCTCAGTAAAATTTTAAAAGGAGTTGTTTTGACGCAACTCCTTTTTTGATTTTTGTGAAGTAAATTAATGTTTAGCGGCGTAGCAAACATCTCCCCGCGAGATCCTTCACTTCGCTGTGCTCCGTTCGAGGATGACAAGCGGGGGTTGTTGCAATGCGATAAAATAAGGCTTTTTTAGCACTCTGCTAAATCCCGCCCTT
>JAFTXX010000015.1 GCA_017461475.1 Clostridia bacterium | reverse complement strand
TGCTCCGTTCGAGGATGACAAGCGGGGGTTGTTGCAATGCGATAAAATAAGGCTTTTTTAGCACTCTGCTAAATCCCGCCCTTGTCATCCTTGAGCGTCAGCGTTGCGATCTCGGGCGGAGATGTTTGTAACATAAACATTAATTTACTACACACATCAAAAATACCGAGCCGCAAGGCTCGGTATTTTTATCTGAACAGTCTCATTCTTAAACTCTTCAAAACCACTCTGCCTTTTTTGTAGACGTAGCGATTATCGGAGCGCTTTTTGCACTTTTCGTACATTGCGTCGATTTCGGATTCGTATTTGAACACGTCTTTTTCGTATTGCTCGCACTTCTTTCTGCAGTTTTTGTATTGCAGGCAGTAGGTAAGGCGGTACCAAAGGCGGCTTTCGCGCTCGTCCTCGCGCTTCCAGTATGCGTCGAACTGGTCTTTCATCGGCGCGTACATTATCTTGTCCATCTCCTCGCGGGTGATAAGACCGTCGTTTATCGCCATGTCGACGATGTCGGTGCCGGGGAGAAAGTTGAGACCGTGAAGTTGAAGTTCAAGCGGCATTGCCAGTTCTTTTACGAGATAGTATGTCTCTTTGAGGTGTTCTATCTTTTCAAATGGGTGCTGGAGCATGAAGTCGTAACTTGCCCAGAAAACGCCGCTTTCGCGGATGGTTTTTGTCGCGCTGATGATATCTTCCTGCGTCTCAAAACGGTGGAAAATCTCTTTGCGGATATAAGGCGAACCCGACTGGATTCCCATAATTACCTCGGTAAGACCTACGGAAACGAGTTTTTTCAGTTCGTCGAGTTTCACCATCTTTGGGTGTGACCAGATGGTAAAGGGAAGCCCGATGTGCTTTTTGTACTGCACGATAAACTCGTCTATCCAACCGGGGGTGTTGGGGAAGATTTCATCGTAGAAGTGTACAAAAACGAGTTTTTTCAACTGTTTTTTCGCTTCTATGAGTTCGGCAATGACGCTCTCGACCGAGCGGGTGCGCACATACTTTTTGTCTTTCGGGAACATACGGTGCAGATTGATGCAGCAGCAGTATGAGCAGGTGAAAGGACAGCCGCGGGACGCGATAACCTCATAACTCATTGCGCTAAGCTGCGGGTCGCCGTAATTCAGAGTGTCGTTTTCGATGTAGCAGGCGTTTTCGCAGTTGATGGTGGGCAGACCGTAGCCGTCGATTTCTTCGAGGATGTCGCCGATTTCGTTGACTACGACTTCGCCGTCCTTTTTGTAGCAGAGCGAGGGATTTGCACTCACGTCGCTGCCGTCAAGCATTGCGTTTGCGAGTTTTACCATTGGAATCTCGCCGTCGCCGCGAATGACAAACTTACCGCCCATATCAAGGAAACGCTCGGGAAACATAGCTGCGAACGCACCTCCGAAAACAAGCGGAATATCAAGCGTTTTGAGTTCTTTGACAAGTTTTTCAACACTTTCAAGGTACATCGAACTCATAACCGAAAGGCCGACGAAAAGCGGGCCGGCCTCGAGTATCTCCTCTTTGCAAAGCTCGATTTCTCTGTCGGTTGCAACTCTCGGGTTCTGGCTGTTGAAGCCTTTAAAAAATATTGTTTTTACGGAATAACCCGCGTTTTTCATCGCGGTCTCAAGGTAGCGCACGCCGAGTGCCTTGGTGTTGTAAAAGGCGATAAGGACTACACTTTTGTTCTTGTTCATTATATATTTGCCTCACTTTAAATAAGGTGTGATTATTTCAGATAAGGTGTGACTAATTTCAAAAGTTCGGTTTTGGAATTTGCGCCCGAAATTTTGCACATGCGCTTTATGCGGTAGGAAATTACGTTTTCGGAGGTGTAAAGCCTTTCCGCCATTTTGGGATATGTGTCACCCGAAAGGAGACCGTCTAGTATGCCGCGGTCGAGTTCGTCGCTTTCAAGCAGCAGCGTTTCTATGCTGAAAAAGCGTCGTACGGACGGGTCTCCGAAAAAGTTAACCGTTGGCTTGCCCGCGTTTTCGGGGGCAAAGGGGAGGACGCCTGTGTCGGGGGTAAAATCGGTTGAGCCGCGCACGGTGAGCTTTGCTTCAACCTGCACGGTAAGTGAAATGTTGGCGGGGTTGCGCATGAGCGATGAGTATGCAATGACCGCCTGCGCGCCGACCTCGCTCTGGTCGGCCGAGACCGACGTAAGTGTGGGAACCGAATGTTCGGAGAGCATGGTTGAATAGCCGCAGGATATGACGTAAAGGTCGCGCGGTACATTGATGCCGTTGTCACGCAGCCAACGGAGAAGGATAAACGCGGCTACTTCGTTTACGCAGATTACCGCGTTATAATTTGAAATGTTTTTTACAAATTTTTCACGGCATTCGCTCATTGCGCCGTAGTTGTAATATGTGTCATCCTCAAGTGTGCGTCCTATGGAAGAAAGATATTCGGAAAATACTTCAAGGCGGATCATATCGGTCGAGGAACTCGGCGTCACTCCGAAAAGTGCAATGCGGTCGCGGTTGCAGCCGAGGAGATATGAAATACTTTTTTCCATTGCGTCGCGGCAGTTGAGCAGCACGCGCGAGCACGCGCCCGAAAATTCCTCATAGCCGTAGTTGAGCATGAGGGTGTGCACGCCGTGCGCGGTAAGGTAGGAAAGGTCGTTAAGCGTATCGCGCGGCGAAAAGCCGATGTACATAATAACGCGTTTTTCACCCGC
The DNA here is from genome assembly GCA_017461475.1 of Clostridia bacterium. Lineage (GTDB taxonomy): Bacteria > Bacillota > Clostridia > Oscillospirales > CAG-272 > UMGS902. The sequence continues at coordinate 50,708 of JAFTXX010000015.1, read as the reverse complement.
TTTGAACAGTTTGTCAAAGTCGATGTCTGTTACCCTGTCCTCTTCGATATATTCGGGGGTGTAGCGCTTGCGAAGTATCTCCGCGGCGACTGCACGCAGTGAAAATCTTGCCCAGAAAGACTCTTTGCTTTCGGGATGCACATAAATTTTGATATGCAAACGCACACCTCCTTTTTATAATAATATAATAAAATCTGTTTTTTGGGCGGGTTTCCCGACCGAAAAACTCCTTAAAAGTCGCGCCCCGGTTGAGGGCGGTGCGAACGAACGACTTGCACCGCTTCAAAATCCGAAGGATTTTGAAGTGATTATTTTAGATATGGTGCAAGCAGTGCCACAAGTTCGCTCTTTTTTGCCGTGCCCGTTATCTTGCACATGCGCTTTATGCGGTAGGAGATAACGTTTTCGGATGTGAAAAGGCGCTCGGCAATGCTGGGGTATGTCTCGCCGACAAGTATGCCGTCGAGTATGCCGCGGTCAAGGTCGTCGGAATTGAGGAGCAACGCTTCGACGCTGAATATTTTTTGTATGACGGGGTCGTCGTAGAAGTCGACATTCGGAACCTGCTTTGACAGTGTGGTTACCAGGTCGCGGCCGGGGTCGGGGTCATAGTTTGTGGAAGCGCGAACGGTGAGTTTCGCTTCAACCTTGACCGAGAGCGCGACATCGCAGGGATTTTTGTAGAGATATGCGTATGTAAGCACCGCCTGTCTGCCGAGTTCGTACTGGTCGGCAAAAACAGAGGTAATGGTGGTTGATGCAACCGAGGAGAGCATGGACGAGCCGCCGCAGGCGGTAACGTACATATCTTCGGGCACGCGCACACCGATTTCCTTGAGGTTTTGTATCAGCGCAAGCGCGACAACATCGTTTGAACAGATAACCGCGTTGTAATCGTGGCAGTTTTCGGCAAAGCGGGCAAAGCAGCCGCTTATAGAACCGTAGTTATAGTAGATGTCGCGGGTGGGATTGCCGCCGCGTTCGCGCAGGTATTCCACAAAGTAGGAGTCTTTGAGCATATCCGTTGAGGAGTTCGGATTTATGCCGAACAGCGCAATGCGGTCATGCCTGTTTGCTGTGAGGTAGCTTATTGTCTTCTGCATACCGTCGCGGTAGTTTAGGAGCACTTTGGAGCATGAACCCGACAGAACCGACGACTCGTAATTGAGGAGAATGACGTGTACACCATGGTCTGCGAGGACTTTTAAATCCTCGGGTGTGCCGCCGACCGAGTGGCCGATGTAAAGCAGAAGTCGTTTTTCGTCGCCTTCGTAGACTTTATCAAAGTCGATATCGGTTACACTTTCGGCATCAAGATATTCCGCGGTGTAACGCTTGCGGGTAATTTCCGCATTGGTAGCCTTTAAGGAGAGTTGTGTCCAGAAAGTGTCCTTAAATTCGGGATGGATGTAAATCTTGATAGTCAAGCAAACAACCCCTTTCGTAATTTTTTACGCCGTCGGTTTTGATAAAACGCGCAAAAGACTTAATTCTTTAACGAATGTATGGGAGCGGGGATTCTGCCGCCGCGGGCGATGAACTGCTCGCAGGAGACGGGGTTTACACGCATAACGGGAGCGTAGCCGAGCAGGCCGCCGAATTCGACTTTTTCGCCGATGCCCTTGCCGGGGGCGGGGATAACGCGGACTGCCGTGGTCTTGTTGTTGACCATGCCGATTGCGATTTCGTCGGCGATAATGCCGCTTATGGTTTCGGCGGTGGTGTCGCCGGGAATACAAATCATGTCGAGACCAACCGAGCAAACGGCGGTCATTGCTTCAAGTTTTTCAAGTGTGAGCGAGCCGCACTCCGCAGCCGCAATCATGCCCGCGTCTTCGCTGACGGGGATAAACGCGCCCGAAAGTCCGCCGACGTGGCTGGATGCCATAACGCCGCCTTTCTTTACCGCGTCATTGAGCATTGCGAGAGCCGCCGTGGTGCCGGGACCGCCGCAAGTTTCAAGTCCCATTGACTCGAGAATGCAGGCAACGCTGTCGCCTATTGCGGGTGTGGGGGCAAGCGAGAGGTCTACGATGCCGTAGGGTACGCCGAGACGCTTTGATGCTTCGTATGCAACAAGCTGACCTACGCGGGTAATCTTAAACGCGGTCTTCTTGATAACGTCCGCAAGGGTGGAGAAGTCGCAGTCGCCCGCACGGCGGATAGCCTTTTCAACTACGCCGGGGCCGCTTACGCCTACATTGATAACGCAGTCGCCCTCGCCCGCGCCGTGGAACGCGCCCGCCATAAACGGGTTGTCGTCAACGGCGTTTGCGAAAACTACGAGTTTTGCGCAGCCTATTGCGTCGCGGTCAGCGGTGAGCGCCGCCGCTTCTTTTACAACTCTGCCCATGCGCGCAACGGCGTCCATGTTGATGCCGGCGCGGGTGGAGCCGACATTTACCGAGGAGCAGACCATTTCGGTTTCTGCAAGTGCCTGCGGAATGGATGTAATGAGCGCGTCGGCACCTTTGGTCATGCCTTTTTGCACAAGAGCAGAGTAGCCGCCGATGAAGTTGATGCCGAGGTCGTGAGCCGCTCTGTCAAGCGTCTTTGCAATCTTAACGTAGCCGTCGGGACCTGCCTTGCCGCCAACATAGGAAATGGGGGTCACGGACACGCGCTTGTTGACAATCGGGATACCGTAAAGTTTTTCGATGTCTTCCGCAGTGGAAACGAGGTTTTTCGCGCTGGACATCAGTTTATCATAGATATTTGAGCAGAGCTTGTCCACATCGTCAGATACGCAGTCGTAGAGAGACACGCCCATTGTAACGGTGCGCACGTCGAGGTTTTCCTCGCGTATCATGTTTATTGTTTCAAGAATGTCTTGGGTGTTAATCATTTTTATGAGTTCCTTATTGAAAACGTTTTGTGTTACTTTCATATCCCCGCAAGATCGCAACGCTGACGATCAAGGATGACAAGGCGACTTTAACTGCCATCTTGTTTGACTGTTGGTTTGACCGCACCTTCGGTGGGTCATTAAATACGTGCTATGGGAAGCGGGGATGTTGCAGTGCGGTAAAATAAACTTTTAAGCACTTTGCTCAATCCCGTCCTTGTCATCCTCGAACGGAGCCGTAGGCGCAGTGAAGGATCTCGGACGGAGATGTGTGCTTTTATATCTTATGCATCGCGTCGAAAATGTCCTCGTGCATGCAGCGGATGTCGAGACCGCTCTTTTCGCCGAGAGCCTTGAGTTCGTCCGCAAACTTTGCAAAGTCGCCTTCAAGTGCGGAGATGTCCGCGATCATAATCATTGCGAAATATTTGTCAAGTACGCTCTGTGTGATTTCGGTGATGTTTGCACCGAACTGTGCGCACTTTGCGCTGACGGTTGCGATAATGCCTACCTGGTCTTTGCCGATAACGGTGATAACTGCTTTCATTTTTGTCTCCTGAGTATAAAAATAGATAATATAATAATACACCAAATTTGTTCAATATTCAATAAGAAATAGATAAAAATATTGAAATTGTGACTTAGATATGCTATACTAAACTGATAAAAAATGCAAAAAATTGAAGGGCGGGCGAAAAATGTACGAAAATGACTTTTGCGAATTTGCCGTAGTCAAGAAAAAAGAGGGCGCGTATCTTGCGAAAATAGTGCTGTGCGCTGCTTTCGCGGTGCTTGTTGCCGCGGCGGCATTTCTGTTTGTAATTCCCACATCGGGCGCTGTTGGATTTGTTGTAATCGCGCTTGACGCGGCGCTTGTATGGTACCTTTCCCGCTTCACCGCCATTGAATATGAATACAGCCTTTCGGGTGGGTACATGGATTTTGCTGCGATTTATTCAAAGGAATACCGCAAGGAAAAACTTTCGGTTGAGCTCAAAAAGAGTGCTCGAAAGGTAATGCCGTACAACGGCAGTCTCGAAGGATTTAACGTGACGCACATTGACGATTTTCGTTCGTCGGTCAAGGCGGAGCACTCATATGTCCTTGTTTATGAGGATGAAAAGGGCGAAAAAGCCGTGCTTTTCGACGCGACTAAGAAAATTGTCGACGCTATGTTCCATCAAATTCCGTCGCTCGTTGTAAGAAGCGGCGACTTAAAGTAATAGCAGTCTGCGCATCCCTCATATTTTTATATGAGGTGATGAAATTTGAAAAAGATATTTGCAATTTTCCTTTTGATTCTGACGCTTGCCGCGTGCGGCGAGGGTGCAAAAGAAACACTGCCGGACGAGTTTTTCGCGTCGGTTGAAATTTCCGCCGACGGCGAAACTTTCAATGCGCTTTACGAAAAGCGGCAGAATTGCGACAAACTCACATTTGAAACTCCCGAAAAACTTGCGGGGCTTGAGTTTACGCTCACGGACGGCGTTTGCACCGTTACAATCGGCGATGTTTCTTTTGAGGCGGAAAACTTTTCGTCGATATTTGACTTTCTGCCCGTAAACGGTGAGGAAGAAAAGACGGCAGGCGGCAGGGAATACAAGATTTACGATATACGAGGTGCGGAATGACTGAAAAGAATTTAGCCGAAATTGACCTTTCGGCGCTGAAACACAATTTCATACTTCTGCGCGACAGAATTAAGAAAGCGTCGCCGAAAACCGAGCCGATGTGCGTGGTCAAGGCTGACGCATACGGCCATTCCGCAGAACTTTGCGTCCCCGCGCTGTATGAGGCGGGCGCACGCAGTTTCGCCGTGTCTAGCATTGAAGAGGCGGAGCAGATTTTTGACATACTCGACGCAAAGAACTGCGTCGCCGGAAGCATACTTATCCTTGGCTACACCCCGCCCGAAAGCGAGAACGTAAAACTTCTCGCAAGGCATAAGATAACTCAGGCTGTTTACTCGCTCGAATACGCAAAAGCACTTTCAGACGAGGTAAAAGCGCTCCGCGCACTCGGCGTACTCGACGCGGGCGACGGCATACGCTGCCACCTGAAGCTCGACAGCGGCATGAACCGCCTCGGCTTTGATACACATTCCGCCGCCGTGGAAAAAACAGTTGCCGAGATACTTGAAGTTGCAAAACTTGACGGCATACGCATCGACGGTGTGTTCTCGCATTTCGCATGTGCCGACGAGGGCGACGGCACACATTCACACGCTCAGTTCGAGCGCTATGACCGCGTTGTAAAACGCTGTGAAGCCGCGGGCGTAAACTTTGCATGCAAGCACATCTGCAACAGCGCGGGCGCGCTCCGTTTCCCCGAAATGTATCAGGATATGGTTCGCCTCGGCATAGTCCTCTACGGGCTTTCCCCGTCCGACGAGGCAAAAGACGAGGACCTCATTCCCGTAATGCGTCTGAAAAGCCGCATTGCGCATGTACATAAACTTCACGCGGGCGACTGCGTAAGTTACGGTGCGGAATTCTGCGCCGACAGGGAAATGACCGTCGCCACCATTCCGATAGGCTACGCCGACGGATTCCTTCGCGGCTACAAAAACGGCGGCACCGTAGTCGTCGGCAGAAAGACCGCGCGCATCTTAGGCAGAGTGTGCATGGACCAGTGCATGGTCGACGTCACCGACATGGGCGTCGCCGCAGGCGACTACGTCTACATCTTCGACGAAAGCGGCGAAAACTTAAAGCGCCTTTGCGCCGCCGCAGGCACCATCAACTATGAGGCAATATGCCTCATAAGCAAACGCGTAAAACGCGTCCCCATAAACTAACTTGCGCGCAAGCGCAAATATCACTTCCGCGAAGCGGAAATATCACTTGTACCAAAGTACAAATATCACTTGCGCGTAGCGCAAATATCACGTTTAATCTTTGCCGCGCAAAGATTAAACATAAAAAGGAGGTGTTCGTATCACAAAAAAGCGTATAGTTACTGTTGTTTTAACAGCACTCTTTTCATGTGCGCTCGCCGTGGGAGGTATCTACTTTTCAGCGGCCGCTGAAAAGCAGGCGGAGATGGACAGTGCCGCGCTTGCACTTGTCGTGGCGGAGACTGCCGCAAAGGAAGTGCCCGATGTAACCGATTTTGTGCTGAATATCCTCTGTGATACGAATGCCGAACCTTTTTTTGCGGGTGACGATACCTCGGCAGACGAGCTTTACCGCGGCGTTGCAATGCGCAATGCTCACCTTGAAAGTGACACCGGCGCGTATATAAGCGTAAGCACTACAGCCGATTTCTACACCGCGGCAAAAAACGATATTCTTTCCGGCTCGTATCTTTACGACCTTTACGCCGCGAGCGCGTCGGACTCACTTGCGCGTCTGATGGCCGATGGCAGTCTTCTTGACGTGTCAAACAGTGATTACATTGATACCGATGCCGGCTATTATGACAAAAAAACCATGAAGAGCTTGTCTCTTTACGGGGGAATGTACCTCATTTCTTCCTCTGCCGCCGACGCACGCTGGTGGTCGACCGCGACGGTGTATGACACGGCGTTTGTAAACCGTGATGAGGTTGTCCTGCTTGCGCTTGACGGCGGCTTTACCGTAGGCGAAATGCTCGCCTGCGGCGACCTGCTTTACGCTCGGGACGACGTATATCCGCTCTTCTTCGGAATGGGCGGTTACTTTGCGCGGACGGCGGCGGACGGGTGCAAATTCATTTCGCTTTCGGATTTCGGCGATGCCGTAGATAAGGTTTCGCAAATTCCCGAAAACAACCTCGCAGAGACCGATGCGTTTGCCCTGCACACGCTTTACGAGGTGCGCGGCAATGAAAGATATGGCATACTGCCTTTGCCAAAGGCTGACGAATACGACGAATACGGCGGCTACATCGACCTTGAAAAAGCGGTCATGCTGGCAATTCCCAAGGGCTCGCCCGTAAAGGACAAGACCGAGTATCTTGTGGACGTTATGGCAAGCTTTTCGGATGAATATGTAAGACCGTATTTTGAAGCACCGTTTGCCGACAGGGAGATGTATGACATCATCACAGACGCGGCAAATACCGACTTGTCGGTACTGCTTGGCTACGGCGACCTCGGTTCGCTTGTGGCAGACTGCATGCGCGACGGCACGCGCTTAACACTTGAATACTATAATCGCAAAGCACTTTACGAAAAAGCCTTTGACATTATCGCAAAGCGCCTTTGCCTCGAAGAATAAAAAGGAGAATAATCATGGCACAACTTTTGAATGAAAATGACAACCGTACAGCCAGATGCGCCGAGTTTTCGGCAAAGGACATCGGCAGAGAGGTTTGCGTTATGGGCTGGGCTCAGCGTCAGCGTGACCTCGGTTCGCTTATCTTTATCGACCTGCGTGACCGCACGGGTATTTTGCAGCTCGCATTTGACGAGAACACCGATCGCGCGGTATTTGACACCGCTTTCACCGTAAGAAGTGAGTATGTTCTGCTTGCAAAGGGTACTATCCGCGCAAGAGGTGAGGGAGCTGTAAACAAGAACCTTCCCACAGGTGAGATTGAGGTTGCGGTAAAGGAACTCCGCATTCTCGCAAGCGCACAGACCCCTCCTTTTGCAATTGAGGAAAACAGCGCGGTTCGACCCGAGCTCCGTCTTACCTACCGTTACCTTGACCTCCGCCGCCCGGACCTTCAGGGCAATATCATTGCGCGTTCCAAGATTTCAAACATCGCGCGCAACTATTATGCGGAGAACGGTTTTATCGACATCGAAACTCCTAACCTCATTAAGCCTTCGCCCGAGGGCGCGCGCGACTACCTCGTTCCCAGCCGCGTTCACCCCGGTAAGTTCTACGCGCTCCCCCAGTCGCCCCAGCTTTACAAGCAGCTTCTTATGGTAGCAGGTTTTGACCGCTACTTCCAGATTGCACGTTGCTACCGCGACGAGGACCTTCGCGCAGACCGTCAGCCCGAGTTTACACAGATTGACGTTGAGATGTCCTTTGTTAAGCAGGACGACGTAATCGCCGTTACCGAGGGCTTCCTCAAGAAGCTTTGGAAAGAGATGCTGGATATCGACATCCAAACTCCTTTCCTCCGCATGGAATATAAGGAAGCAATGGAGCGTTTCGGCTCGGATAAGCCCGACCTTCGTTTCGGCTTTGAGCTTAAAAACCTTTCCGATATCGTTGCAAACACCGAGTTCAAGGTGTTCGCAGGCGCAATTGCAAACGGCGGCAGCGTTCGCGCTATCAACGTTAAGGGCGGCGCGGCATTCTCCCGCAAGGAAATTGACGCACTCGCAGACTTTGCAAAATCTTACCGCGCAAAGGGTCTCGCATGGACTAAAATGGCAAATGGCGAGGTCTCTTCCTCGTTTGCAAAGTTCCTCACCGCAGAGGAGAACGCCGCAATCGCACAGCGCATGGAACTCTCCGACGGCGACCTCATTTTGGTTTGCGCAGACAAAGACCAGGTCGTATTTGACACCCTCGGCGCGCTCCGTTGCCACTGCGCAAAGAAACTCGGTCTGCTTGCCCCCCACGACTACAAGTTTATGTGGGTAACCGACTTCCCGCTCTTTGAGTACTCCGAGGAAGACGGACGTTACTACGCCAAGCATCACCCCTTCACCATGCCCAACCCCGACGACCTCGATAAGGTTGAAACCGACCCCGCAAACGCACGCGCAATTGCATACGATATCGTGCTTAACGGCACAGAGCTCGGCGGCGGTTCAATCCGTATCCACGACGCTGAAATTCAGAGCCGCATGTTCAAGGCGCTCGGAATTTCGGATGAAGACGCGCAGGAGAAGTTCGGCTATCTCGTTGAAGCGTTCAAGTACGGCGTACCTCCGCACGGCGGTATGGCGTTCGGTCTCGACCGCCTTGTAACTCTGCTTCTCGGTCTTGAGGACATCCGCGACGTTATCGCGTTCCCCAAGGTTCAGAACGCGTCCGAACTTATGAGCAAGGCTCCCGGTCTCCCCGACCCCGGTGCGCTTGAAGAACTCGGTCTTGCGGTAATCAAGCAGGAAGACGATGAATAAGACTCCCGCACCTTTCAGCGGAATTTTAGTGCTCGATAAGCCGAGCGGTTTTACCTCGCATGACGCGGTGGGAAAACTGCGTCGGCTCCTCGGCACGCGTCAGATAGGGCATACAGGAACGCTTGACCCGCTTGCTACGGGCGTTCTCCCCATGCTCTGCGGACGTGCCGTCAAAGCGTCCGAGTACCTGAGCGCACACGATAAAGCGTACGAAGCCACGTTCATCCTCGGCAAAACCAGCGAGACGGGCGACACCGACGGCGAAGTGACCGACACTGGCGCAACTTTGCCGAGCGAGGATGAAGTGCTTTCCGCCGCCGCAAAAATGGTGGGCAAGCGCTTGCAAAAACCGCCGATGACCTCGGCTGTAAAGGTCGACGGCAAAAAACTTGTTGACTATCAGCGCGAGGGCGTTACGGTTGACGTACCTGCAAGACCCATTGAAATTTACTCATGCACCGCGAAAAAAATCAGCGATTGCGAGTACAGTCTCTCGCTTGAAGTTTCAAAGGGCACATATGTCCGTACCGTTATCACCGATATCGGTGAAATGCTCGGCTCGGGCGCGGTAATGTCGTCGCTCCGTCGCACCAAAAGCGGTGCATTTGACCTCTCGCACGCGTATACCTTAGACCAGATCGAGGCCATGAGCGTCGAGGAACGCATTGCGCTTCTCTTGCCGCTTGAGGACGCGTTTTCGGACGTTACCAAGGTCACGCTCGCACCCTTTTTTGCAAAACTTTGCCGCGACGGCTGCGAGATATATCTCAAAAAAATAGGCAAAAAATTTGCCGTTGGCACTCGCGTGCGTCTTTATGACGAAACCGGATTTTTCGCCCTCGGCGAGGTTCGCACTTACGCGGGCGGCGACGCAATTAAAATGATAAAATTATTTTCTCTTTAAAGGAAAAGAATAACCATGCAAAAACGCACTGACTATAACGGTGTAACTTATTTTTATTCGGAAGGACTTTATCCCATCCGCCACGGCTTTTCCACAAGGCTCGGCGGACTGTCAAAGCTTGATTACACAAAGTCTTTGAACCTCGGTTTTTACCGCGGCGACAAGGATATCATAGTAAAAAAGAATATCGAGCGCTTCTGCGAGGCGGTTGCAATTAACGCGGAAGAGCTCATCATCATGCCGCAGATACATTCGACAAACGTCATAGAAGTCGGCAGAGAAAAATGCGGCCACGGCATCTATTCCCCTGCCACCTTTGAGGGCGACGCGCTTGTAAGCTGCCAGCGCGGCACCGCGCTCGGCGTAAGAGTTGCGGACTGCGTTCCGATTTTGCTTGCAGACTACAGCGCGGGCGTTATTGCCGCCGTTCACGCGGGTTGGCGCGGCACTGTCGGCAACATCGTCGGCAAAACGGTTGAAAAAATGTGCTATCTTGGCGCGTCCGCCGAGGATATCAAAGCCGCGATAGGTCCGCATATCTCAATGCCGAATTATGAGGTAGGCGAGGAAGTCGCAAGGGCGGTGCTCAGTGCCGTCGGCGAAGCAAACCTCACGTTCAAGCACCTGCGCACCACCGAGACCCCCGGCAAGTTCCTCTGCGGCCTCGGCGAGGTGAATAAAACGCTCCTTATCCGCGCAGGAGTAAAGGAAGAAAACATCGACCTTTGCACCGAATGCACCTATGACAATAAGGAACTCTTCTATTCCCACCGCCGCATGGGCGAAAAACGCGGCTCACTTATGGCAGTAATTGCGATATAAAAAACGACCGACTTCATTTTTGAAGTCGGTCGTTTTTTATGCGGTGAATTGATGGTTAGGGGAGAGTTTAGCAATATCCCTCATCCGTCGGCTACGCCGCCACCTTCCCCCAACAACAAAGATTATAGCCAGGTCTTGTATGGTTGGGGAAGGCTTATAGTTAGTTTATACTCGTACAAACTATTTTAGCCTTCCCTAGGGGGGAAGGTGGCGCGTAGCGACGGATGAGGGACTTCCGTGGTCAAACTAACTGTTTATCCTCATATCTCCTTTTCTCACCCAGCCGAGTTTGCGGAAGGTGAGGTCAAATACAAGAGTGAGCACCATGGGGAACACAAAGTGTAAAAGCAATACGGTGACGGCGCTCACAAGGTCAAATCCCATTGCGGCAAACGCGCCGAACTGACCTACAAATCCCGATGTGCCCATACCCGCTCCGGTAGATGTGTTGGTTACTTGCAGCACTGTTGAAACGGGACCGAGTATCGCCGAAGCAAGCGTCGGTGCAAGCCATATCTGCGGGCGTTTCAAGATGTTGGGGAACTGGAGCATCGAGGTGCCGACTCCCTGCGAGAGCGAGCCGCCGAAACCGTTGTCCCTGAAAGACGCGGCGGCAAAGCCGACCATCTGGCAGCAACAGCCTACGCACGCGGCGCCCGCCGCGATACCGTCAATGCCTATCGAAATACATATCGCCGCCGAAGATATCGGCGCGGTCAGCGCCATGCCTATTACCACCGAGACTATAATGCCCATGGGGATGGGGTGCATGTTTGTCGCGGTGTTGATAAACGAGCCGAGCCACGACATAAACGCGCTGATGTATGGACCTACAAACACGCCTGCAAAACCGCCCGAGATAATGGTGAGCGCGGGGGTGAGGATAATGTCAAGTTTTGTTTTGCCCGCGATAAGCGAGCCTATCTCGGCACCGATGACCGCGGCTATGTATGCGCCGACGGGACCGCCGAGGGCATAACCTATCGCGCCCGTGACAGTGCTTGTAAACAGCACAAGCGGCTTTGCTCCGAGCGAATGTGCAACGGCAACGCCTATGGCACTGCCAATGACGGGCGAGGACGCACCTATCTGCGCTGTGAACTGTTTCAGAAAACTAAGCTGTGGAACGGTTGCAAGCTGATTGAAAATGGTTCCGATAATAAGCGATGCGAAAAGACCTTGCGCCATCGCACCCATGGCGCGTACAAAATATCTGTCAAAAAAAGTTTTCATAGTTGTTTAATAAATGAAGTAATAAACGGGTATGCAATTGCGAAAAGGACGAACAGTATTACGCCGACATTGGTAAAGGCGACGGTGGCTTCCGAGTCTTTCGGGAGTTTCAGCGAAACTTCCTCAAACCGTCGACTTTTATACTTTTTGAGTAAGAGGTAAAAGCCTATCACACTCATTGCCATAGTTGCAAGACTGAAGAGCGATATCAGACCGTAACCGAGAATGTCGTCATTTATAAGTTTGTACATTTCTTCGGCGGTCGCGGCACTGAGAAAGGCCTCCATATCAACGAAATTGTAGAGGATAATCGGAAGTACAGCACCGAAGAAGTTGAACAGCGCGTGCAGTATCCAGCAGTACAGCAGTTTGCCGCGTCTGAGGTAGAGGTAGCCGAGGAGCAGGCCTGCGAAAAATGCGTAAAAGAACTGCTCAACGCTCATGTGGAAGAACGCAAACATCAGCGCCGAGAAGATAAGCGAAAGTTTTTCGCCGTACATTCTCGTGCGGTCGATAATGACCTTGCGGAACATAAACTCCTCGACGAGAGGGCCGATAATCACTGTGGAAATCAGCGCCTCGTACCAGGTGATGTTGTTGATAATTTCAAATGTGTCCGAGGTAAACGCGATGTCGAGCGTATCGTAAAGCAGAGAGAATACAAACTCGCCGATAATCTGACCGATATACGTCAGCGCCATTGCAATGAGAAACGCTGTGCCTACGGTTTTTGCACTGCAGTGCATCTTTGCGGGCGGTTCCTTGTCAAGTCTGCGTACCGCAAGGTAAAAAATGGGCAGACCGATAAGGTACATCGTCACTTGGGAAATGATAAGCACCTCGGTGTAAGTTATGCCGCTGAGCCACTCAGGCAAAAGAGCGTTTGCGGCGAGAACGATTATTTCCTGCGCAGTAAAGGTTGCTGCGAAGAAGAGTACAAGCGCAATGCCGATGCGCGAAAACGGCTTTTTTGCGCTTTTGAAATCAAATGAAATTTCGGGTGAATCCATTTTGCACCTCCTTAATGCGATAATTATAGCACAACTTTTTGCCGATTTCCATAGGAAAGATGATATTAATGCTTATGCGAAACAACTGTACCAATGAATGTAACATGGAAACAGTGTGCGCATAAACATTAATTTCCTATTGCATTTTCCAGAAAAGGATGATATAATGAGATTAAGAAGTATTCTCAAAAGGAGGTAACTTTATGAATACTAAGCAAAAAGCGCTTGTACTTGAAGTTGTTACGGCAACATGTTCGCACATGACAGCCGAGGAGATCTACATTGCGGCAAAGGCAAAGATGCCGCAGATTGCAATGGGTACTGTCTACCGCAACCTCGCACAGCTCGTAAGCGACGGTGTAGTGCGCAAGCTTGAGATACCCAACGCTCCCGACCGCTATGACGGTTGCACTGAGTGCCATGAGCATCTTTATTGCGACAAGTGCGGCAAGGTGTCCGACATCTGGTGCGGCGACCTCACACACGCGATTGAAAACGCGACAGGTCAGAAACTTTCGTCATATACACTCACCATCCGCGGCCTTTGCGCCGATTGCAGTGCTTCATAAAAAATGACAAAACGCAAGAGCGAGCTTTCGCTGTTTAACATTTTTATGTGCCTTGCGGTCATTCTGGTACACGTCATTTCGTGGACAATAGGCGACATGGACAAAAGCAGTCTCTGGTATGCCTTCATGCTTAATGTGTCAAGGCTTTCGCAGTTTGTGGTGCAGGGCTTTATATTCCTTTCCGCGGTGAAACTTTTTCTCTCGCAGAAGGAAACCGACTACGAAAAGTTTATTTTCGGCAGATACAAAAGGGTGGTTTTTCCCTATGTTTTGTGGGTGCTTGTTTACTACGCCTACTTTATTAAGACGTACGGCTACACTTTTTCGTGGAACAGCCTCGGCGAGTATCTTATGTTCGGCACGGTCTGCTCGCATTTTTATTTTGTTGTCGTCATAATGCAGTTTTACCTTAACATGCCGATGTTTAAGTATGTTGGCAAGAGAGTAAATCCGTGGCTTATGTGCGTTGTCGCGGTGGTGTTCACCGCACTTTTCAAGCAGTATGTGCATTTTCAGTATGATGACCGCGTTTTCCCCGCATACCTTTGCTATTTTGTCATCGGCGCGGCTGTCGGTATGAATTATGAGCGCGTGTGCGCGTTTTTAAAGCGCAGATTTTACGCGGTGCTGCCGCCGTTTGCTGTTTTCGCCGCGGCGGACGGCTATCTCACATGGCGCGCGCAGGTATACGGTGAGACATTCAAGTATATCGAGGTCGTTCACCTTTGCTATTGCATATCCGCGATCTTCTTCTTTTTCACGCTGTTTTTGCTGTTCGGAGAGGGAAGAAAACTGCCGCGTCTCCTTGAGCTTTGCGACCGCGCGTCCTACAGCATTTACCTTTCGCACGTTTTGGTTATTTACATTGCCAATGCGCTTGCCGAGCGCATCGGTATTTTCGGCATGGCGGAAAAATTCGGATTCAGATTTGTGTTTACATACGCCGTAACGCTCGGACTTTGCATGGCGACGGCGGCAATATCGGAAAGAGTTAAAAATGGAAAACAAACTTCACGCTCTGTTTGAAAATCAACTTGCAAACGTCGAGTGTTTCGGCGGTGCCGCGGCGGTAATACGCGGCGGTGAGGTGGTCTTCAACGAGAGTTTCGGCGACGAACGATTTAACCAAAAAAGTCTCTACCGCCTTGCATCGGTTACAAAAATAATTACCGCGGCGGCAATTTTAAAGCTGCACGAGCAGGGAAAGATAAGTATTTACGACAATGTTTCAAAGTATCTTCCGCGCTTTTCGCGGCTTATCGTGGGTGCTGTTTCGCCCGACGGCAGGATTTGCCCCTTGTCCGCACCTCACCGCGAGGTGACGCTCTTTGACCTGCTTACCCACACCGCGGGGCTCGGTGCCGACGAACTCGGCAACCGCGAGTACGCGGTCATGCCCACCGAGGCTAAAGTGACGCTTGAAAGCGTCACCGATTACTACGCGGAGAATTTTCACCTTGCGTTTGACGTTGGCACCCGTTTTGCGTACAGCGGTTTTGCGGGCTACGACGTGCTTGCACGAATTGCCGAAGTTGTCGGCGGCGAGACGTTCAACGAATTTTTGCAAAAGGAAATCTGCGCCCCGCTCGGCATGACCGACACCACGTTTCAGCCTACGGATGAGCAGTACGCGCGCCTTGTGCCGATGCACCAGCGCATTTCCGGAACGGACAGGGAAGTGAATTTCAAAGGCAATCTTTACCGCGGTATGCCCCGCACATACGAGGCGGCGGGCGCGTCGCTCATAAGTTCAATGAGCGATATGCTGAAGTTCTGCAAAATGCTGCTCTCGGGCAATTTGCTTAGTGAAGAGACCCGCGCACTCATGCTCACCCCCGCGCTCGACGATAACCTAGACGGTCTTGTCCGCGGCGAAAACGCGGGACTCGGTTGCTTTATGATAAGCGGTCAGCACCGCCTGCCCAAAGGCACAATTTTCAGCCACGGCGCCTACGGCACGCACGTTGTTTTAGACCCGAAAAAGAACCTCGCCGCAGTATTTTTGAAGAACTCTTTCTTCGATATGTCCACCGCATCACGCTCAACAGTAGAGTTCGAAAACGCGGTTTTAAAATGAGATATGCTAAAAGTATTTTGCGCGCCATTAACTGTGCAAAATACTTTTTTGTTAATATCAAAAATGATATTGCTTTTGTTCTAGATTTAGAATATAATATTTACATAAACTTTAAGGGAGTTTGTGTTATGGAATTTATGTCTGCAAGAGAAGCGGCTAACAAGTGGGGAATTTCCCAAAGAAGAGTAGCCGTTCTTTGTTCTGAGCAAAGAATTGCCGAAGCAACTATGGTAGGTAATATGTGGATTATACCTACAACTGCAGAAAAGCCGATAGATGCAAGAAGTACACGATATAGTAAAACCGAAGAAAAAGCAGTCAAGCCTTTTCTGAAATGGGCAGGTGGTAAAGGTCAGCTCATTAAAGAAATCGGACGATATTATCCGTTTGCTGACGGTCGTATTAAAAAGTATGCCGAGCCATTTGTTGGTGGCGGAGCTGTTTTGTTTGACATACTTAGCAAATATGATTTAGAAGAAGTCTATATCAGCGATATTAACGCTGAACTTATTAATACCTATCGCATTATTCGTGATGACATTGATGCCTTAATTGAAATCCTTTATACTATGCAGAATGCTTTTATACCGTTAGATAATGACGACCGTAAGGTATATTATATGCAAAAGCGTGAGCGCTTCAATGATTTGAAAGTTAACGGAAATGAGAACATCAATATCAAAAAGGCGGCATTGATGATATTCTTAAATAAAACTTGCTTCAATGGCCTGTTTAGAGTTAATAAAAAAGGTTTTTTCAATGTTCCTATGGGAGCTTACAAAAATCCTATGATTTGTGACGAAAGCAATCTCCGAGCAGTATCAAAGAAGTTGCAGGGAGTTACCATTGTATGTGGAGATTACAGAGGGGCGGCGGACTTTATTGATGAAAATACATTCGTTTATTTCGATCCGCCGTACAGACCGCTGACCGAAACGGCGAGTTTTACTGCATATACTGAAAACTTATTTAATGATGAAGAACAGATTGAACTTGCACGATTCGTTGATGATATGAACAGAAAAGGCGCAAAGATTCTGTTAAGTAATTCTGATCCTAAAAATTCAAACGCTGATGATAACTTCTTTGATGATATTTATGCGGCGCATAAAATCGAAAGAGTTGAAGCGACCCGAATGATCAACTGTCAAGCGCAGGCAAGAGGCAAAATTAGAGAATTGCTTATTAGCAATTTTTAAACTAAAGGAGGAACAAATTTATGATCTGTAAAAAAGCCCATCGTTATTTAAATGAATACAACTCACTCCCAGAAGCACAAGATAACCAGCACGGAGATCGTCATATTTGTGCAGGTTGTGCGTATGAGGAAGGATTGCGAGATGGTATGGAAGGAAATGTTAGAAAAACAGATCTTTCACATTTGCCGTATAGCCAGGCGGGAACTGTACGCCATAAAGATGCTAAAGGAGCATATGATGAAGGATATAACGAAGGCAGAAAAAGAAGTTCATAATTACATTGGGGTGTGAAAAAATGCGAGATTTTAGCAAATGGTTATCAGGCTTTCGTGATAGTATCGCAGACTATGGTTATTATATAGATTTTGAAAAAGTACATAGGAATGTCGATAATATTAAGGTCGAACTTAATATTTTAAATTCTCTTATCGGCTCAAAGAGTATTGAAGCCGATTTTGAGAATTTAATGAGAAAATACCCGGAAGTATTGAAGTGTATTCCTCTGCTTTTAGCGGTTAGAGCGAATGAAATATACTGTCAGGATGAAAATGGCGGGTATTTATTTCAATTTGACCTCGGAAAGGTTCCGCCAAACAGTCATGCTCATTATGAAAAATACAAATATTTTATGAGAGAAACCGGACTGTTTGATTTGTTGAAAAATCATATTGTAAACAATTTGGTCGATTACGCAACGGGTGTGGAAACCGGTCTCGATTCCAACGGCCGTAAAAATCGTGGCGGACATCTTATGGAAGATTTGGTAGAAAGTTTTATCCAAAAAGCAGGTTTTACCAAAGGGGTAAACTACTTCAAAGAAATGTATATTCATCAGATTACAGACAAGTGGAATATAGATTTGTCGGCTATTTCTAATCAGGGTAAAATGGAAAAGCGTTTCGATTTTGTTATTAAAACAGATAATATGATATATGGTATCGAAACTAACTTTTATGGCAGTGGCGGCAGCAAGCTGAACGAAACTGCTCGCAGTTATAAAACGCTTGCTTGGGAAACTCAAGAGATAGACGGATTTACATTCGTTTGGTTTACCGATGGCAAAGGATGGACAAGCGCACGAAACAATCTCGAAGAGACTTTTGATGTTATGCAGCACATGTACAATATTAAGGATTTGGAAGATGGTGTAATAAGCGAGGTCTTTAAATAATGACTAAAAAATTAACAAAATGGGAGCCTGATGATTTTGAACTTGAAATGACTACTCATTGGTCTTTTCCCAAGCGTGGTGATTGGGCAACGCACGATGCGAAATGGCGTGGAAACTGGTCTCCGTATATACCTCGTAATATTTTGCTCCGTTATTCTAAAGAGAATGATTTGGTTCTTGATCAATTTGCGGGCGGTGGCACGACTCTCGTTGAGGCAAAATTGTTAAACCGTAATATTATAGGCGTGGATGTCAATGATATCGCGCTCGCTCGTTGCAAAGAAAAAGTTGACTTTGAACATGAAGGTGCTGACGGAAAGGTTTATATTCACAAAGGCGATGCGCGAAATCTTGACTTTGTTCCCGATAACAGTATCGACCTCATTTGCACTCATCCGCCGTATGCTAATATTATTCAATACAGCGATGATATTCCTGAGGATTTATCTTTACTGAAAGTCAAAGACTTTTTAGAAGAAATGCAAAAAGTCGCAGGAGAGAGTTATCGCGTTCTTAAAAAGGACAAATTCTGTGCCGTCCTAATGGGCGATACCCGTCAGAAAGGCCATATGATACCGATGTCGTTTGATGTTATGCGTATCTTTGAGAATACCGGGTTTAAACTTAAAGAACTTATTATCAAAGAACAACATAATTGCAAAGCAACGGGATATTGGAAAACCAACAGTGTAAAGTATAATTTTTTACTTATAGCACATGAATATTTGTTTGTTTTTAAGAAATAAAATATATGCATTAATATATTAATACATATAATAATGAATAAATTTTCAAACAGCGCCCGTTTTCTTCGTCAAAATGTCTGTATTGGCGAGAGGACGGGCGCTTTTTGTGTGCAAGGTGCATATACTTGTGAATATTGATGAATATTTATTCTAAAAAGCTTGACAAAATGAGGTTTTGGGTGTAAAATGAGTGCATATTTATTCGAATTATCTTTTTTGGAGGGTATTACTATGAACAAGGAAAACATTAAAAAGGTCGTTCTTGCTTACTCGGGCGGTCTTGACACATCCATCATTATTCCGTGGCTTAAGGAAAACTACAACAACTGCGAAGTTATCGCGGTATCCGGCAACGTAGGTCAGGCTGACGAACTTGAGGGTCTTGAAGAAAAGGCTCTTAAGACCGGCGCATCCAAGCTCTATGTCCTCGACCTCACCGACGAGTATGTAGACGACTACATCATCCCCTGCGTTAAGGCGGGCGCTGTTTACGAGGAATATCTCCTTGGTACCAGCCATGCTCGTCCCTGCATCGCAAAGGGTCTCGTTGATATTGCTATCAAAGAGGGCGCAGATGCTATCTGCCACGGCTGCACAGGTAAGGGTAATGACCAGGTTCGTTTTGAGCTTACCATCAAGCACTTTGCACCTAACATGCCTATCATCGCTCCTTGGCGTGAGTGGGATATCAAGTCCCGCGACGAGGAGATCGACTACGCAGAAGCGCACAACATTCCTCTCAAGATAAACCGTGAGACCAACTACTCCAAGGACAAGAACCTCTGGCACCTCTCTCATGAGGGTCTCGACCTCGAGGATACCGGCAATGAGCCCCTTTACGACAAGCCCGGCTTCCTTGAAATGGGCGTTTCTCCCATCATGGCTCCCGATAAGCCCACTTACGTTGAACTCGACTTTGAGAAGGGCGTTCCGGTAGCTATCGACGGCGAAAAGATGTCCGCTAAGAACATCATCTTAAAGCTCAACGAGCTCGGCGGCGCTAACGGTATCGGTCTTCTTGACATCGTTGAAAACCGTCTTGTCGGCATGAAGTGCCGCGGCGTTTATGAAACTCCCGGCGGAGCTATTCTCTACAAGGCTCACAGCGTTCTTGAAACTATCTGCCTTGACAAGATGACCATGCACGAAAAGCAGAAGCTCTCCATCACATTCGCAGAGCTCGTTTACAACGGTCAGTGGTTCACACCTCTCCGCGAGGCACTCAGCGCATTCGTTGACAAGACTCAGGAGAAGGTTACCGGTAAGGTTCGCCTCAAGCTCTACAAGGGCAACATGATCAACGCCGGCGTATGGAGCGAAAACTCCCTCTACAGCGAGGAGATCGCAACCTTCGGCGAGAGCGACTACGACCAGAAGGACTCCGCAGGATTTATCAACCTCTACGGTCTGCCCATCAAGGTTCAGGCTATGGTTGATGCCAAAAATAATAACAAATAAGAAAACAAGGATATAACAATGGCAAAGATGTGGGCAGGCCGCACCGACGGTCTCACAGACAGCCTTGCGGATGATTTCAATTCGTCCATTGGCTTTGACTCAAGAATGTATAAGCAGGATATCACGGGCAGCATGGCGCACGCCGCTATGCTCGCTGCCTGCGGCATAATTTCACAGACCGAGGCGGACACCCTTATCGGCGGGCTTGAAGAAATTCTCGCAGACATTGAAAGCGGTAAACTTTCGATAGACATGAGCTGCGAGGACATCCACATGTTCGTTGAGCAGGTGCTCACCGATAGGCTTGGCGATGTGGGCAAGAAGCTTCACACCGCACGCAGCCGCAACGACCAGGTTGCGCTCGACGTTCGCATGTATCTGCGCGACGAGGTCGACACGATAAGCTTGCAGATCCGCGACCTCATCGGTGCCATTACCGAAAAGGCTGAGGAGCACAAGGACACCATTCTCCCCGGCTACACACATCTTCAGCGCGCGCAGCCCATTGTGTTCGGTCATCATTTGATGGCGTACGCGATGATGCTTCTCCGCGACCTTGACAGACTTTCGGACACAAGAAAGCGCATGAACATTTCGCCTATCGGCTGTTGCGCTCTCGCGGGAACGACTTATGCGACCGACCGCCGCTTTGAAGCTGCAAAGCTCGGCTTTGACGGCATCTCGATGAACTCGCTCGACGGCGTTTCCGACCGCGACTTTGTCGCTGAGCTGCTGAGTGCGCTGTCTATCCTTATGATGCATCTCTCCCGCTTCTCCGAGGAAATTATCCTCTGGTCGAGCTGGGAATTCAAGTTCATTGAGCTTTCAAACGCGTACACCACAGGCTCCTCAATTATGCCGCAGAAGAAAAATTCCGATATGGCAGAGCTTGTCCGCGGCAAGACAGGACGCGTTTACGGCGACCTCATGGCGCTGCTCACCACTCTCAAAGGACTTCCGCTTGCATACAACAAAGACATGCAGGAAGACAAGGAAGGCGTGTTTGACGCGTGCGACACCGTCAAGATGTGCCTGCCTGTGTTCACCGGTATGATAAGCACCATGGCAGTGAACAAGGAAAACATGAAGGCGGCGGCGCAGAAAGGCTTTATCAACGCCACCGACCTTGCCGATTATCTTGTAAAGAAAGGGCTGCCTTTCCGCAGCGCATACAAGATTTCGGGACAAATCGTTGCAAAATGCATCGCAGAGGGAAAAGTGCTTGAAACGCTTACCCTTGATGAATATAAAGAATTTTCACCGCTGTTTGAGGTTGACCTCTACGGCGAAATTGACCTTCTTACCTGCGTTGAAAAACGTATAAGCGAGGGCGGCACTTCGCCTTCGTCGGTTGAAGCACAGATAAGATTTGTAAAGGAAAAACTACAGTGACAAAAGTATTTATTGACGGCAGCGCAGGAACAACAGGACTTCGCATTCACGAGCGCCTTGCAGACAGAAAAGACATTGAGCTCCTCATTCTCCCCGACGAGCTTCGCAAGGACACATCGGCAAGACGTGACGCGCTGCACACCGCCGATATCGCGTTTCTCTGCTTGCCCGATGATGCGGCAAGAGAAGCAGTAGCGCTCGCCGAGGGCTCGTCTGTTGCTATTATCGACACATCCACGGCGCACAGAACCGTTGAGGGCTGGGAATACGGTTTCCCCGAACTCTACGGAAGAAGAAAACGCATTGCGGATTCAAAGCGTATCGGCAACCCCGGTTGCCACGCGAGCGGATTTATCGCACTTGTCGAGCCGCTTATGCGCGCAGGCTTGCTTAAAAAGAATGTAAATCTTAGCTGCTTTTCGCTGACCGGTTACTCCGGCGGCGGCAAAAAGATGATAGCTGAGTACGAGAGTGACGAAAGAAATACCCTCCTCGACTCACCCAGACTCTACGGCATCACTCAGCAGCACAAGCATCTCAAAGAGATGACCAAAATTTCGGGTCTTGACAATCCCCCCATCTTTTGTCCCATAGTTGCTCCCTATTACGCGGGTATGGAAGTTACCGTTCCCGTTCACGCAAGGACACTCGGCGCAACCATAACTGAGGTTGCCGAGGTCTACAAGAATTATTACAAAAACGGACTTGTAAAGTTCGTTGATGCCGCCGATGAGGGCGGATTCCTTGCGGCAAACGCACTCGAGGGACGCGATGACATGCAGATCACCGTCTGCGGCAACGCAGAGCGCATTTTGCTCGTTGCCCGCTACGACAACCTCGGCAAAGGCGCAAGCGGTGCCGCAATTCAGAACATGAACCTACTCCTCGGCGTTGACGAAGCGACTGGTTTAGTAGTATAATTTTTACGGGAAAAACTTTTTATAAAAAGTCTTTCCCGTGCCCTTTTCAAAAATTTATGAAAAGTGAATTGCTGTAGCATTTTACTTTTTCAAAAGTTTTACGAGGGGTGTGGGGAACGCTTTTACAAAAGCGTTCCCCACAAGTGCCACAAGAAAGGACTAACTATGAAAATTATATCTGGCGGCGTTTGTGCCGCGAAAGGCTTTACTGCGGGCGGCGTGCATTGCGGTGTGCGCAAGAACCGCACAAAACGTGACCTCGCAATGATTTTCAGCGAGGTCAAGGCAAGCGCTGCCGCCGTATATACAACCAACCTTGTTAAGGGCGCACCGCTTACCGTTACCAAGAACAACATAGCAGACGGCAAGGCTCAGGCGGTTATCTGCAACAGCGGCAACGCAAATACCTGCAACGCCGACGGCATCGAAATTGCAGAAAAAATGTGTGCTATAGCCGCAGATACACTGGGTATTGACGCTGCTGACGTTGTTGTGGCATCCACCGGCGTTATCGGTCAGCCCCTTTCCATCGTTCCCTTTGAAAGCGGTATTCCCGCGGTTGCAGAAGTGCTGTCAAAGGACGGCAGCGAAGCCGCATCCGAGGGCATTATGACCACCGACACCGTCAAAAAGGAGATCGCGGTTGAGTTCACCGTAGGCGGCAAGACCTGCCGTATCGGCGGCATTGCAAAGGGCAGCGGCATGATCCACCCCAACATGGCAACCATGCTGGTGTTTATCACCACCGACGTTTGCATTTCTCCCGCAATGCTTCAGAAAGCACTCTCCAGCGACATCGCAGATACATTCAACATGGTAAGCGTTGACGGCGACACTTCCACAAACGATATGGTCACCGTGCTTGCAAACGGCATGGCGGGCAACGCCGAAATCACCGCCGAGGGCGAGGATTTCGCCGAGTTTATGAAGGCGCTCAACACAGTTACCGTTTACCTCTGCCGCATGATAGCGGGCGACGGCGAGGGCGCAACCAAACTTCTCGAATGTAACGTAAGCGGCGCAAAAGACGTTTCCACCGCAAAGACCGTTGCCAAGAGCGTTATCTGCTCAAGCCTTCTCAAAGCCGCAATGTTCGGCGCTGACGCAAACTGGGGACGTGTGCTCTGTGCGATAGGCTACAGCGGCGCGGACGTTGACGTAACCAAGGTCGGCGTAACCTTCAAGAGCAATAAGGGCGAGATTACCGTATGTGTAAATGGCGCAGGCGTTGACTTCTCCGAGGAAAAGGCAAAAGAAATTCTCCTCGAAAAGGAAATCGAAATCAACATCACCCTTGACAGCGGCGACGCATCCGCAACCGCATGGGGCTGCGACCTCACCTACGACTACGTAAAAATAAACGGAGACTACAGAACGTAAATCAGAGGATATGTTACTGACATCTCCGCCCAAGATCCGATGGCTGCGCCATCGCCCTACGGGTTTCGACTTCGCTACGCTCCGCTCAAGATGACAAGGGCGGGATTTAGCAAAGTGCTTGAAAAGGCTTGCTTTACATGGAGTAACACCCCCGCTTACGTAGCGTAGCGAAGTGAAGGATCTCGCGGGGAGATGTTTGCTATTC
The DNA here is from genome assembly GCA_017461475.1 of Clostridia bacterium. Taxonomy (GTDB): domain Bacteria; phylum Bacillota; class Clostridia; order Oscillospirales; family CAG-272; genus UMGS902. The sequence continues at coordinate 26,767 of JAFTXX010000015.1, read as the reverse complement.
CTCTAACCACCACTTTACTACAAGGAAACGATTATGATAAATTCTTTTTCAAACTCAGAGCGTGCAGAGGTGCTTACCGCGGCACTGCCGTATATTAAGAGATACACAGGCAAGATAGTCGTTGTCAAATACGGCGGCAATGCCATGATTGACGAAAATTTGAAACAGCAGGTAATGGAAGACATCGTTCTCCTTTGGCTCATTGGCGTTAAGGTCGTGCTTGTGCACGGCGGCGGACCCGAGATTAACGACCTTATGACAAGACTCGGCAAAAAGGCTGAGTTCGTCGACGGTCTGCGCGTTACCGACAAGGAAACCGTTGACATTGTGCAGATGGTGCTTGCGGGCAAGGTAAACAAGACCCTTGTAAACCTGCTCGAAACCAAGGGCGGAAGTGCAATGGGCATTTCGGGCATGGACGGCCAACTTATCGTTGCCGACTTCAAGGACGAGCGTCTCGGATATGTCGGTGAGATAAAGAAGATAAACATTCAGCCTGTATACGACCTGCTTGAAAAGGGATATATTCCCGTAATTTCCACCGTCGGCTGTGACATGGCTGGCAACACCTATAACATCAACGGCGACACCGCGGCGGCGCATATCGCAGGCGCGCTTAATGCAGAAAGACTGATTATGATGACCGACATCGCTGGAATTCTGCGTGATAAGGACGACCCCTCAACTCTTATCCCTGAGGTAACTGTTGATGAAGCGGCTGCTCTTCGCGCCGAGGGCGTAATTTCCGGCGGTATGATTCCTAAAGTTGAGTGCTGTGTCGAAGCAATCAGGCACGGCGTTGAAAATGTTATCATTATGGACGGCCGCGTGCCTCACTCTATCCTCATGGAACTTCTCACCGACGAGGGCGCAGGTACAATGGTAACCAACAGAGCAAAAGAAGCGAGTGAAGACGATGAGTGAAATAAAGGCAAGAGACAAAGAGTTTGTCGCCGATACATACGCGCGTTTTGATGTTGCAATTACAAGCGGTATCGGTTCGGAACTCTACGACGAAAACGATAAAAGATACATCGACATGGGCAGCGGAATCGGCGTAACCTCATTCGGCACCGCTGATGTAGAATGGGTAAAGGCTGTCACCGAACAGTTAATGAAAGTGCAGCATACATCCAACCTTTATTATACCGCGCCTTGCGGCAAGCTTGCCGAGCTGCTTTGCGAAAAGACTGGCATGAAAAAAGTCTTCTTCGGTAACTCGGGCGCTGAGGCAAACGAGTGCGCGATAAAAGTCGCACGCAAGTATGCCGCCGAGAAAAAGGGAAGCGAATATAGCACCATTGTGACGCTTGAAAACAGCTTCCACGGACGCACTCTCACCACCCTTGCGGCAACAGGACAAGACCACTATCACGAGCTTTATCAGCCGCTCACCCCCGGTTTTGTTCACACCCCCGCAAACGATTTTGAAAAGCTCAAAGAGACCGTCAATAACAACAAAGTTGCCGCAATCCTCATCGAGTGTATCCAAGGCGAGGGCGGCGTTAACGTTATGGATAAAGAGTTTGTGCAGCAAACCTCCGCGTTTGCCGCCGAAAACGACATCCTCTTTATGGTTGACGAGGTTCAGACAGGCAACGGACGTACAGGCGAGATGTACGCGTACATGAACTACGGCGTAACCCCCGATGTTGTTACCACTGCAAAAGGTCTCGGCGGCGGTCTGCCTATCGGCGCGTGCCTGCTTTCGGAAAAGGTGCAAAACGTGCTCGGCCACGGCGACCACGGCTCGACCTTTGGCGGCAATCCCGTCGCTTGCGCAGGTGCTGTAAGCATCGTTGAGAGAATTGACGACGCACTTTTAGCCGACGTAAAAGCAAAGAGTGAGTATGTGTTTGGTGCGTTTGAAAATGCAAAAGGCATCGAAAAAGTAGTCGGTATGGGACTTATGATCGGCGTAAAGACTACGCGTCCCGCGGCTGATGTAGTAAAAGAATGTAACGAAAAAGGTGTCCTCTGCCTCACCGCAAAGGACAAGGTAAGACTTCTCCCCGCTTTGAACATCCCTATGGAGATACTCAAAGAAGCCGTAGAAGTTATCAAAGAAGTTTGTGCAAAAGAGGTATAGTATGAATCTCAAAGGTAAACATTTTTTAAAACTGCTTGACTTTACCCCCGCCGAGATTGAGGGACTTCTCGACCTTGCGGCTGACCTCAAGGCAAAGAAGAAAGCAGGAATCCCGCACCGCATGTGCGAGGGTAAAAACATTGCGCTTATATTTGAAAAGACCAGTACCCGTACCCGCTGCGCATTTGAAGTAGCGGCGGCTGACCTCGGTATGCACCCCGTTTATCTCGACCCCACCGGTTCGCAGATCGGCAAAAAGGAGAGCATCGCCGACACCGCACGCGTTCTCGGACGCATGTTTGACGGTATCGAGTACCGCGGTTTCGGTCAGGATATAGTTGAGGAGCTTGCCGCATACGCAGGCGTTCCCGTGTGGAACGGTCTCACAAATGAGTTCCACCCCACTCAGATTCTCGCCGACTTCCTCACAATTCGCGAGCAGTTTGGCACTCTCAAGGGTGTAAAACTCGTGTACCTCGGCGACGCACGCTACAACATGGGCAACTCGCTCATGGTCGGCTGTGCAAAGATGGGCATGCACTTTGTCGCATGCGCACCTAAGAAGTATTTCCCTGATGCAAAGCTTATCGCAGAGTGCGAAAAAATCGCCAAGGAAACAGGCGCGACCCTCGAATTTATTGAGGATCCCATCGCCGCAACCAAGGGCGCAAAGGTTCTCTACACCGACGTTTGGGTATCCATGGGCGAGCCCGATAGCGTTTGGGAAGAGCGTATCAAGGAGCTCACCCCCTACCGCGTAACAATGGAACTGCTCGAAAACGCAGGCGACGATTGCGTATTTATGCACTGTCTCCCCGCGTTCCATGACCTCAAGACCAAGATCGGTAAGGAAATCTACGAAAAATTCGGGCTGACTTGCATGGAAGTCACCGACGAAGCCTTCGAGAGCTGTCGCTCCATCGTCTTTGACGAAGCCGAAAACCGCATGCACACCATAAAAGCAGTCATGGCGGCGACATTATAATAATGAACATAAGGAACTCGCATGAGTTCCTTTTTGCGTTAATGGGGTAAATTGATGTTTATGTTACAAACATCTCCGCCCGAGATCCTTCGCTGACGCTCAAGGATGACAAGGGCGGGTTTGAGCAGAGTGCTAAAAAGTCTTTGTTTACGCACGGTAACAACCCCCGCTTGTCATCCTCGAATGGAGCACAAGGAACCGAAGGTTCCTGCCATACTCGCAAAGCGAGTATGGGCGAAGTGAAGGATCTTGCGGGGAGATGTTTGCTTATACGCTAAACACTAATTTATCTTTTGCGAAACAGTATTGCCGACACGAAAGCAGACACGGTATTTTCTATAATTTTTTTTGCAGACGACAAAATACGAGTAGTTTTTCAGGCAATTTATGGTAAAACCAGCTTGGGAAATGACAAAAACAGTTGCGGTGTATAGCCGTGGCGATATGCGTATAGGCAAGGTGCACGCCTGAATGCGCATTGAGCCTTCCCGTTCTCCTTGTGCGGCGCAAGCCTTTAGGCTTACGCCGCATTTGCATAAAAAAGCAAGCCAAAAGGCTTGCTTTTTCTGATAATTCTTACTGCTGATTTTCTTTGTCGAAGTGTACGTCGAGCTGGTTGAAAGGAATCTCAATGCCCATTGCGTCGAAGGCTTTCTTCATGTTTTCTTCAAGCGCGAAGTAAACGCTCCAGTAATCGGACGAGTTGCACCATGCGCGGACTACAAATACGAGTGCGCTTGCGTCCTGACGGAGAAGTGCTACGAAAGGAGCGGGGTCTTTAAGAATCTGCTCGTTTGCATTTGCAACGGTGAGCATCACCTTGTTGACCTTGTCGATATCGGATGTGTAAGCAACCGAGAACTCGATGTCAACACGGCGGGTGGACTGTGTGCTGTAGTTGACAACGGTAGCATTTGAGAGGTTGCCGTTGGGAACGGTGATGGTCTTGTTGTCACCTGTTATAAGTGTGGTATAGAAAATACCGATTTCCTTAACCGTACCGCTGTCGGTGTGATTGTCGATGTAGTCACCGACTTTAAAGGGGCGGAAAATGAGAATCATAATGCCGCCTGTGAGGTTTGAAAGGCTGCCCTGAAGCGCAAGACCCGCGGTAACACCAAAGGTTGCAATAACTGCAGAAAGTGCGGTTACGTCAAAGCCTACGATAGTAGCGGCAACGACAACTACCAGAATCTTGATAGTGATGTTGATAAGCGAAGCGAGAAAACTCTCAACGCTGTCATCGAGCTTCTGAAAGCCCTTGCTCTTTTTAATGATGTTTACAATAACGCTCGAGAGCTTAAATCCGATGAGTACGAATGCAAGTGCGCAAAGTGCGGAGAAGATAAAGTTTATCACACTGCCTGTTATGAACGAACGAACGGTGGAAAGAATTCCTTCTAAGTAAGTCATATGTACCTCCTGAGTAATTTTACTGTAATGAGTATATCGCATTTAAATAAAAAAGTCAATCCCGCATAAAAGTTTTTGAAAAATTTACTTGACAGTTCGATAAAATTGTGATATCATAATATGGCATTATTAAATGCGGGTGTAGTTCAATGGTAGAATTCCAGCCTTCCAAGCTGGCCGTGCGGGTTCGATTCCCGTCACCCGCTCCATACAGGGGTATAGCTCAGTTGGTAGAGTACTGGTCTCCAAAACCATGGGTCGTGGGTTCGAGTCCTTCTGCCCCTGCCAAGAAAAAAGCCATTTGCTTTAGCAAATGGCTTTTTTCAACTAAATCCGTCTTACGACGGGATAAATCCATCTTCGATGGATGAAATCTGCTGCGCAGATGAAATCGCCTGCGGCGGTTAAAGACGGATTTAATTTCATCTGAGCGTTAGCGAAGATTTCATCCAAAACTTGTTTTGGATTTCATCGTGAACTCTGTTCACGATTTCATTTTATCCGTAAAATCCTCACTATGCCGATTATATTGCACCTGATTCACTTTTATGATATAATCGCATTGAGGTGACACACATGAAAAGCGCATTTCTCATCCGAAAAAAAGGTTTTAACTTCTACGGCGATTATATCGAACTGTACATGCACAGAGTGTTTGAACACAAAGGCTATCACCTGGTCAAAGACCGCTCAAAGGCGTTGTTTGCCGTAGTGGTGTATGCGGCGGACGGTGAAAAATACATGACTGCGGTTTCACCGTATTTTGATACGATGTCGGATGAAGAACTTTCCGAAATGACCGAGCTTCTTTGCGCAGAGTTCAAAAGCGAGGTCATCGCCATGCCGCAAATCCACGCGGAGTTTTGCGGAGAGGTGCATGTCTGCATGTTCAGCGATTTATACAACGCGTTTGAAGAACCGCCTTTTGTTGCTGACGGCGCACCCGAATTTACCGAGTATATGCATGATGCTGTTTGCAAAAACGGCTCGCGCTATCTCGCAGGCTATACCAATTACGGCGGTGCGGTCAGGGGAATTGCAGTTGATATAACCTTTATTGAAGATGTTGACATCGAAGACGCCGCATTGATTTATTATGAAGGAAAAAACAGCGTTGAAAAACTGTTTTGTGTATCAAAGACTGCGAGCGGTTTCACTTTGACAGCGCCCGATTTCGAAATGAAAGAGGGTATTAATAAATACAGCGCCGCTTTGCGTGGCAAAAAATACGCCGATGAGTGCGAGCGCCACGGATTTTACATAAGATTTGTTCCAATCATAAAAAACGCCGACACTTCGGCTGTTGAAATAACGGTAAAAGCATAGCTGACTTTTTGTACTTTTTGTACACATTAAGAAAGAACTTGCACACGTATTCTGTTGACTTTGACTCTGAAATGTGCGAAAATATAAGTGTACTTATAAGTTTTGCACAAAAACAAGGAGGCTAATATGAAAAAATTATTGCTTTGCATTATTCTCACCGTGGCTATGTTTGCGATAAGCGTCGGCGCGGAGGAAACTGTGATTTATGAAAATGACTTTTCAAATCCGAGCACGCTTTCCGACTTTAAGCAGTACCGCGCGCAGTGGGAAATCAAGGACGGCGGACTTTATCTCACCGAAAATCTTGACCCCGGTCTGAACGTCGCTTCGGCTTTTTCACATATCATTTATCAGTCTGACGAGGTTCTTACAGATTACGTTGCGGAAGTTGACTACATGAATATCCAGACCTCGGGCGGTATTGTTTTTCGCTCGCAGCAGTCGTCGGTTGACTCGCAGGACTCCGGCTTTTATGGCTATCTTGCTTTTGTTGCAAACGATGCCGCAAAAGGCGCGTTCGGCTGCAGTACAAACACAGGTACTTACAAAGGCAACATAAACGTAGGCAAATCAGGCAATTGCAATATCGGTTCAAATGTACATATCAAGGTCATTGTAAAAGGCAATGATGTCAAGATCGAGATGACAAATATCGACAACGGCAAGACCGTTTACGAATACACCTATAAGATAGGTACAAGCGAGTACGACCAGGTGTGGAACAACGGCACCGTAGGTTTGCGCATGCGTGCGGCGTACACATCGTCAAACGCATATTCCGCGGGCAACGCATATTTTGACAACTTTAAGATTACCACCGCGGACGACACCGCGACCACAACCACGCCTCCGACTACCACCACTCCCTCGACCGACACCGGTTCTACAACTACAACTACCACTCCCAACGCTACCGTGACCGGCGAGACAATCGACACTTCAAACCTTGTCACCGTATACGAAAACTCCTTTGACAACGCGGCATCTATCGCTGATTTCACGCAGTACCGCGGCACATGGGAAGTATATCAGGGCAAGCTCTACCTCACCTCGGCTGTAGGCGGACAGTCGCACATCGTTTACGGCGGCGACATGGACCTTGTGACCCTCACCGACTACGTAGTAGACGTTGACATGTACAATATCCAGACGCAGGGCGGCGTAATTATCCGCTCCGACTATGCAAACGTATCAGGCGATACCGACAGCAGCATCATGGGCTATCTTGCTTTTGTTTCCAATAACGGCAACATGGGTGCGCTCGGCGCAGGCAAGGCAGACGGCACATGGCTTGAGGGCAACATCAAGGTCTCTCCCGTTATCATGTCTCCCGGCATGAACATTCATATGCAGGTTGCCGTTAAAGGCACTCTGCTCCAGCTTACCATTACCGATATCGACACCGGTAAACAGCTCTGGACCTGGTGCGGTTCTACGTCTCTTTGGTCAAGCGGCTCGTTTGGCTTCCGTCTCCGCGGAACGACCACGAGCGCAGGTCTGAGCAATATCAACAATACTTGTTTTGACAACCTCGTAGTATCCGTTTACGGTGAAGAAGAGACCCAACCTACCGTTGTCAAGCTCACTATCGGCGAGACCGTAGGTTATGTAAACGATGTTGCAAAGACGCTTGACGCGGCACCCATCATCCGCGAGAGCCGCACAATGCTTCCCGTACGTTTTGTAGCAGAAGCATTCGGCGCGGAAGTTAAGTGGGACGGTGCAACATCCACCGCAACCCTCACCACCGCTGACACCACTATTGAAATCACTATAGGTGCCACCACCGCCAAAGTAAACGGCGTAGAAGTTACCCTCGATGCCCCCGCGTTCATCGAAAACAGCCGCACCTACCTCCCCGTAAGATTTGTTGCCGAAAACCTCGGCGCAACCGTCGCGTGGGACGGGGCTACTTCGACAGCTACGCTGACGAAGTAGCAGTTATATTCGCCTTTCGGCGAGTTATATTGCTTCGCAGTGATATTCGGCTTCGCCGAGTTATATTGCCCTTCGGGCAGTTTATTGCGCAGCACATAATATCACTAAAAAAGGAACTCGCACGAGTTCCTTTTTATATGGTTAAAGTATATAAAACTTCTTTCATAAAATCTTTTGATGTTGCTTGGTTGAGCAAGCCGCGAACGGATGCCGCGCCGGGGATGTCGTGGATGTAGTAGGAGATTATTTTGCGCGCTTCGGGGATGGCAAACTGCTCGTCCTTGAACTCGCACATGAGGTCAAGGTGGTACATCGCTTGGCCGACTATCTCGTTTATTGTAGGCGGTGTGTAGGGCTCGCCGTCGAAAAATGCTGTCAGTTCATCGAATATCCAAGGGTTGCCCATTGCGCCGCGGGCAATCATAATGCCGTCGCAGCCGGTCTCTGAAAACATTGTCTTTGCCGCCTCGGCGGAGAAGATGTCGCCGTTGCCTACAACGGGAATTTTTACTGCGTTTTTCACCGCGGCGATGACCTTGAGGTCGGCTTTGCCGCTGTACATCTGCGAGCGCGTGCGGCCGTGCACGCATATCATTGCCGCGCCCGCGGCTTCAAGCGCCTTTGCCATTTCGGGCGCGTTTTTGTTTTCTTCGTCAAAGCCCGCGCGTATCTTTACGGTTACCGGGAGATTTACCGCCTTGACGGTCTCGCTGACAATTTTGGCGGCAAGCGGAATGTCGCGCATCAGCGCGCTGCCCTCGCCGTTTGAGACTATTTTGCGAACGGGGCATCCCATGTTGATGTCAATTGCCGCGGGAATTTTTACATAATCCGCAAGTGAACCGTCGGAAATTCGGCGTGCTGCCTCGCTTACAAAATCGGGGCGCGAACCGAAGAGCTGTAGTGCGAGCGGCATCTCGTCGTCGCCGAACTCACACAGTTTCGGCGTCTTTTTGTCGCCGTAGCAAATCGCCGCCGCACTTACCATTTCACTGCACATATATTCCGCGCCGTGGTCCTTGGAAATCACGCGGAACGCGCGGTCGCTAACTCCCGCAAGCGGCGCAAGGCACAGCCCGTGCGGTATGTTTATCGAATGTATCTTCATAATTTTTCCTTTTTAATTTAATATATAAATTATACCTTTTTAACCTTATTATGTCAACTTTTTTGCCAGATATTTAGGACTATGCAACCCATAGCCTGCTATGGTAAAATCTTAGAGTGTTCACGAAAGGAGAGTTTATGAAAAAGAATTTAAAATACCTTATAACTACTGTTTCAATAGCCGCAACGCTGGCTGTCGGTGTGGCGGCGGTGGACGGCGGCATTGTCGATGTTGATACGCGGCTCAATGTCCGCACGTCGGCAAGCACGTCGGCCTCGGTAAAAACAAGACTTTGGGACGGGCAGGTCATCACCCTGCACGAAAAAAGCGGCAACTGGTGGTACGTCGAGTATGCCCCCGACGCTTTTGGTTATGTCTCTGCAAATTATATAAATGAACTGAATTTAAAGACCGCGACGGTCACCACCGCTTCGACTTCGCTCAATGTACGCGCGTCCGCGTCCACCTCTGCTGCGATAAAGGACAAGCTTAAAAAGGGTGAAGAAGTGCTTATCCTTGGTACATACGGCGATTTTTACAAGGTTTTGTACAACGGTAACCTCGTCGGTTACGCGTCAAAGGCATACCTCACCGTAGGCGGCACATCGGCATCGAAAAAAGCCGTTACGCTTTCGGTGCCCTCGTACAAGCAGTATAATTATTCCTCGCTGTATCTTCCCGGCAGCGGCGAGAGCGTCGCAACGCACGGCTGCGCCGTAACATCGTTTGCCATGGCGGAAAGTTACCGCACCGGCAAAACAGTTACGCCCAAAAGCGTTATCCAAAATCAGAAGTTTACATCAAGCGGCGCGCTCTATTGGCCCTCGCCCTATACGCAAAGCGGTGCTTCGCTTGAGTTTATCTACAACAACCTCGCCGCAGGCAAGCCGGTCATAGTCCATGTCAAAAAGTCAAACGGTTTAGCGCATTTTGCCGTAGTCACAGGCTTTAGCGGCGGCACTCTCACCGCGGCGAATTTCAAAATCAACGACCCCGGCTCCGCATCAAGAACCACGCTGCAAAGTTTGCTAAATGAGTATCCCATTATTGTAAAAACGCTTAGTTATTAGTATGTTTATGCGCGAAGCGCATAAACAAATGAAGTTCGCCATTCGGCGAGTGAAGTTGTCCATGAGACAGTTAAGTTGCTACGCAGTGAAGTTCGCCTAAACGGCGAGTTAATGAAGATTTTTTGCCGCAAAGCGGCAAAAAATCAACCAATACTTGGCGCTTCGCGCCAAACTTCACTTATTGCTTTAGCAATAAACTTCACTATCGTAGATAACTTCACTTTGCGGTACGCAAAACTTCACATGTTCAGCGGCATAGTCGCTAAACTTTAAAAAAGACCCGCACTCAGCAGGTCTTTTTTCTATCCGTGCAAATATTTTTCCGCTTCTGTTGCGGCGGTGGCGCCGTCTGCGGCGGCGGTGATTATCTGGCGCAGGGATTTTGTGCGGGTGTCGCCCGCGGCAAAAACGCCTTCGCGCGAGGTGTGCGTGTCGTCGCTCGCTAAGATGTAGCCGTCTGCAAGGGAGACAAGCCCCTCAAAAATACCGTTTTCGGGCACAAGTCCTATTGCCACGAACACAGCCGATGTTTCAATATCGCGCTCGCCGCTCGCGTCTTTTACGCGGAGCGACTTTACGCGCGAGTCGCCGAAAATTTCGGTGGGAACGGCAGAGTAGAGAATTTCAATGTTTTCGGCTGCCTTGACCTTTTCGACAAGCATGCCTTTTGCGCGGAACTCGTCGCGGCGGTGGATAAGGTACACTTTTTCGCAAATTCCCGCAAGGTAGACCGCATCCTCAAGCGCGGTGTTGCCGCCGCCGACAACGCATACTGTTTTGCCTTTGAAAAACATACCGTCGCAAACTGCGCAGTAGGAAACGCCGCGACCGCTGAATTTTTCTTCGCCCGCAATGCCAAGTCTCTTGCGCTTTGCGCCGTTTGCTATGATAAGCGTTTTTGATTCAAAGTCGCCGTCGCTTGTGCAAACGGTGTAGTGCTCATTTGCTTTGACGGCTTGTACTCGGCTTTCAATAAGCTTAGCTCCAAGAGACTTCATCTGCTCGCTCATTGAAAATGAGAGCTCCGCGCCCGAAATGTGCGTAAATCCGGGATAGTTTTCGACATCGGGCGTGAGAATCATCTGTCCGCCGCACATTTCGCCCTCAAATACGGCGACAGAAAGCCCCGCGCGGCGGGCGTATATTGCGGCGCTCATGCCCGCAGGTCCCGCGCCGATAATTGCAACGTCAAACATTTTTTAAAAACCTCTTGTATTTTTTTAAATTTGTGGTATACTAAATATGAAAATAATTCCTATTTTTAAAAGGAGAAAAATTATGGCAGTTGTAAAACTTACAAGCGAAAATTTTGAAAAAGAGATAAAGGCATACGAGGGCATTGCGCTCATAGACTTTTACGCAGATTGGTGCGGCCCGTGCAAAATGGTGTCGCCCGTGGTTGACGAAATTGCCGAAACGCAGGACAAGTATAAGATCTGCAAGGTAAACGTCGATGACGAAAGCGACCTTGCCGCACAGTTCTCGGTAATGAGCATCCCCACCCTCGTGGTAATGAAAAACGGCGAAGTCGCCGACACACACATCGGCCTTGCAGGCAAGTCTAAAATTTTAGCAATGTTAGAGTCTGCACAATAACCTTTTTCAAAACAACAATACCAATGTAATCCGTAGGGGACGACGTCCTCGACGTCCCACATGAACTGCAGTTAAAAGGGACGTCGAGGACGTCGTCCCCTACGAAGTTTACGGGTACTGTTACGTTCTATCTTTCTCGATCAAGATTTTGACCGCCTCAATTGCCGTGCGGATGGCGAGGTCGGTGTCCTCGTTTTGTACTGCCGCGTCGTCAAGTCCTGCCGCCTTTCGCTCCTGATTCCACACAATGTGGAATACGGCGCCCGCACGCGCACCAAGCGAGTCTGCAACGACAAACTGCGTTGCGCTCTCCATTTCGCTGCAGAGTACGCCTAACCGCTTCCATGCTTCCCATTTGGCGACGAGTTCGCCCTCTACAGGCATGCGCTCGGGGGAATGCTGACCGTAGAAAGAGTCCTTGCTCTGCACAACGCCTGTGTGAAAGCGCTTGCCCATTTCCTCAGCCGCCCATACAAGCGCCTGCGTCACCTCAAAATTCGCCGTAGCGGGATATTCTATAGGCGCATACGCGCACGCCGTGCCCTCCTGGCGCACCGCGGATGTCGCAATAACGAGGTCGCCCTCGCGCACCTTGAGGTTGATGCCGCCCGCAGTGCCAACGCGGATAAACGTGTCCGCGCCGATTTTAAACAGTTCCTCAATGGCAATAGCGCTTGACGGCCCGCCGATGCCCGTCGAACACACGCTCACTTTTTCGCCGAGCAGAGTGCCCGTGTAGACCGTGTATTCGCGGTTCTGCGCAACAAATTCCGCGTCGTCAAAATATGCCGCGATTTTTTCGCACCTTGCAGGGTCGCCGGGGAGAATCACATATCTGCCCACGTCGCCCTCGGCGCACTTGATGTGGTATTGAAGCTCGTTTTCGGGTATCATTTACATCACCTCATTACTGAAACTGTGTGGTAAAAGGTCGCCTAAAGTGAGTGAAATTATTTCGCCTTTTGTCAGTACGTATATCGGGAAATCGTCCGCGCAAAACTCGCTGATGACCTGTCGGCAGACCCCGCAGGGGTAAAATGCGCCGTTTATCTCGCCGTCTTTGCCGCCCGTTACCGCAAGCGCCGCAAATTTGCGCTCGCCCGCCGAAACCGCCGCGGCAAATGCGCTTCGCTCGGCGCATATCGTCGGCGAAAATGACGCGTTTTCAATGTTTGCGCCAAGGTAGACTTTGCCGTTTTCGGCAAGTAAAGCCGCGCCGACCCTGCAGCTTGAATAGGGCGAATATGAGTTTTGCATAGCCTGTTTTGCTAAGTTGCAAAGTTCTTCTTTTGTCATTTTATCACCTCATTTGCAAAGCTCGTGCCCGTGAGAGTGTTTTTTACGCCGAGCATCTCGCAAACGCTCGCGCCGATGTCGGCAAAGCTATTTCGCACACCGAGGTTTGTCGGTTTTATCTGCTCGCCGCAGACAAGCAACGGCGTGTACTCGCGCGTGTGGTCGGTACCGCCAAAGCCGGGGTCACATCCGTGGTCGCCTGTTATCATCAGCACGTCGCCCTCGCGCATGCCCGCGATAAATTTAGGCAGCCATGCGTCAAATTCCGAGAGTGCGGCGGCGTAGCCGTCGATGTCGCGGCGGTGACCGTAGACCGAGTCAAAGTCAACGAGGTTGATGAACGCAAAGCCGCCAAAATCGCTTTCTTGCACCTCAAGCGCCTTTGCCATGCCGTCGGTGTTGCCGCTTGTTTTTATTGACTTTGTCACGCCCTGAGAAGCAAAAATATCGCTTATCTTGCCGACGCATACCGTGTCAAGACCTGCATTTTTTATGAGGTCGAGCGTGGTTTCGTGCGGCGGCAGTATCGCATAGTCGTGTCGGCGGGAAGTGCGCGTGTATGGGTGCTCGCCCTCAAACGGACGCGCAATAACTCTGCCTACTCCATGTTCGCCGATAAGAATTTCGCGCGCAATTTCGCAGCAGCGGTAGAGTTCATCTATCGGCACCACATCTTCGTGCGCGGCTATCTGGAAAACGCTGTCCGCGGAGGTATAAACGATGAGTTTCCCCGTCTCAACGTGTTCTTTGCCGTAGTCGGCGATGACCTTTGTGCCCGAGTAGGGCAGGTTGCAAAGCGTTCCGCGCCCGCAGCGGCGCTCAAATTCGTCGATTATTTCTTTTGGAAAGCCGTTAGGATAGGTCGGCATGTCGCGCTCGGAGACAACGCCGCACATCTCCCAATGGCCTATGATGGTGTCCTTGCCGTTTGACTTTTCGGTCATCCGCGCATACGCTCCGCGCGGTAAATCCACACCGCCGCCAACACCGTCGATGTTGAACAGCCCAAGAGATTTTAAGTTTTCAACTGAAAGTTTATCCGATCTTAACAGCGAGGCAAGCGTGTTCGCGCCGCCGTCGCCGTAGTTCGCGGCATCCGGCAAAGCCCCGATGCCAAAGCTGTCAAGCACAATTAAAAATATGCGGTTTAGCATGGTCAGTGATGTAAATTAATGTTTAGTGGCTGAGCAAACATCTCCCCGCGAGATCCTTCACTGCGCCTGCGGCTCCGTTCGAGGATGACAAGCGGGGGTTGTTACAGTGCTATAAAAGATGCCTTTTTCAGCACTTTGCTAAATCCCGCCCCTTGTCATCCTTGAGCGTTAGCGAAGGATCTCGGGCGGAGATGTTAGTAACATAAACATTAATTCACTTTTCCTCTCTAATATATTTTATCAGCGAACTTGTTCCAAGGCGGTCAGCGCCGAAGGTTATAAACTCTTCCGCGTCGCCCACACTTTTAATGCCGCCTGCGGCTTTGATTTTGATGCCTTTGACGTGCTCTCTAAAAAGTTTAATGTCTGCAAAAGTCGCGCCGCCCTTTGAAAATCCTGTGGAGGTCTTGATATAGTCTGCCCCGCTTTCGGATACGATTTCGCACATTTTTATCTTTTCTTCGTCGGTTAGCAGGCAGGTCTCGATAATTACTTTGAGAATTTTGCCCTCACACGCCATTCGAACAGCTTTTATCTCACTTGAAATTGCGTCGTAGTTTTTCTCTTTGAGATCGCTGATGTTTATAACCATGTCGATCTCGTCAGCTCCGTTTTCCACAGCGTCAGCGGTTTCAAAAACTTTTGCAAGCTTTGTGTTGTAACCGTTCGGAAAGCCTATTACGGTGCAGATTGCAACTTTGCCGTCGGCGTATTCCTTTGCACGCTCAACCATTGACGGCGCAATGCACACCGACGCGGTATTGTTTTCGATTGCTTCGTCAATGAGAGCCTTTACCTCGTTAAATGTCGCGTCCACGCGCAGCAGCGTGTGGTCCACGCGCGAAAGTATTTCGTTGTCTGTATATTTTCTCATGGGTTCTCCTTTTTATGATGTAAACGAATGTTCAAGGGATTTACGGCTATTATCTAACCAACGTAGGGGCGATTATTAATCGCCCGTTTGAAAAACTCTTCAACTAAATTGTATCATACATATTATTCATTTTCCACACTTTTTATTAATAAAAATGCAAAATTGCTATTGACTTACATGGAAAACGGTGCTATACTTTTTACATATTTTAACGAAAGGGCATAATAGCCGTGCATAACACTTCTATGAACAGCACATTTGCATACTTTTATTTTAGCTTTATCTATTTTGTAGATAAGGTTTCTTTTGCTGTTCGTAAATCTGTGAATGTATAAAAGTATAAATTTACACAGGGCTTACAGCAAAAAAATGCTGTAAGCCCTTTATTTTTTACAAAATTAATATTATAATAAAAAATATAGAAAAACGGAGAACAACATTATGGTAGTAATTCTTAAGCAAAACGCGAGCAAGGCTCAGATTGAGCAGCTTGAAAACTGGATCCGCGAGCAGGGTCTTGAAAGCAAGAAGACCGAGGGCGTAAACTCCACCATTCTCGGACTTGTCGGCGACACATCCAAAATAGACATCGACCTTGTCGGTGCGCTTGACATCGTTGAAAACGTAAAGCGTATTCAGGAGCCTTACAAAAAGGCAAACCGCAAGTTCCACCCCAAGGACACAGTTGTTGAAGTCGGCGGAGTAAAGATAGGCGGCGGAAACTTTGCAGTTATCGCGGGCCCCTGCTCAGTCGAGAGCGAGAGCCAGATTTGCGAAGTGGCGGCGGCTGTCAAGGCAAGCGGCGCTGCAATGCTGCGCGGCGGCGCGTTCAAGCCTCGTACTTCTCCTTACGCATTCCAAGGAATGAGAGCCGAGGGAATCGAGCTTTTAGAAGAAGCAAAGGGTAAGACGGGTCTTCCCATCGTAACCGAAATCATGGACATATCGCAGCTTCCCCTTTTCGACAATGTTGACGTTATTCAGGTCGGCGCGCGTAACATGCAGAACTTTGAACTGCTCAAGGCGCTCGGTCACACAAACAAGCCTATCCTTCTCAAGCGCGGTCTTGCAAGCACAATTGAGGAGCTTCTTATGAGCGCTGAGTACATCATGTCGGGCGGTAACGAAAACGTTATGCTTTGCGAGAGAGGTATCCGTACATTTGAGACCGCGACTACAAGAAACACCCTTGACCTTTGTGCAATTCCCGTGCTCAAAGAGCGTTCGCATCTGCCTGTAATCATTGACCCCAGCCACGCAACCGGCGTTGCAAGACTTGTAAAGCCGATGTGTATCGCGGCAACCGCGGCTGGCGCAGACGGTCTTATCATTGAGGTTCACAACGACCCCGCAAAGGCACTTTGTGACGGCAAACAGTCACTCACTCCCGAAGCTTTCGACGATGTAATGAAGGCTGTTGAAGCTGTTCGCCCCTACGCATACAAATTCAACTGAATTTTCCTCCGCCCTTGTCATCCTCGAGCGTAAGCGAAGGATCTCGGGCGGAAGAAGAAAGTAAAAGTTTAAATTAAATTGGAGAAGAAAATGAAAATTTTTATCTGCGGACTCGGACTTATCGGAGGTTCGCTTGCAAGAGCAATCACTTTTTACACTTCGCATACTGTAATAGGCTACAACCGCACACGCTCGGTGTCGGAAGAAGCGCTTGAAGCGGGCGCAATTGCGTCGATCGGCAAGCCGAGCGACGTCGCAGATTGCGACCTTATTATCATGGGTCTTTACCCTACGGCTACCATTGATTTTGTAAAAGAGAATATAAAATATTTCAAAAAGGGCGCTATTTTAGTTGATACCTGCGGCATCAAGACCGAGGTGTGCACCGCGCTCGGCGAGCTTGTAAAGGGAACGGGCGTTCACTTTATCGGCGGTCACCCGATGGCGGGCATTGAGCACAGCGGCTTTGCTCACTCTTTCGCATCCCTTTTCGACGGCGCTTCGATGATCCTTTGCCCCGAATACTGCAACAGTCAGGAGGCAATTGACACCGTAAGCACGCTCTTTAAGGAGATAGGTTTCGGCAGAATAACGATTTCCACCGCGGCGCACCACGACAAGGTTATCGCGTTTACATCCCAGCTTGCACACGTTGTGTCAAGCGCGTATGTACACGGCCAGTACGCCACCGAGCACAAGGGCTTTTCCGCGGGTTCTTTCAAGGATATGACGCGCGTCGCGCGTCTCAACGCGGATATGTGGACAGAGCTTTTCTTTGAGAACACCGAAAACCTCTCCGAGGTTATAGGCGAGCTTATCGGCAACCTCTCAAAGTTCAAGGCGGCGCTTGACAACGGCGACCGCGAGGCAATGCACACTCTCCTCAGCGAGGGCAACGACAGAAAGATACGCTCCGAGAAATTATAATAAGGATAGAAAAATGCAGATAATCAAGGTTAACACAAGCACTTCGTATGAGGTACATATCGGCAAAGGCTTACTTGAAAGCGCGGGAGAGAAAATTGCCGCGCTTTTCCCCCGTAACAGGGCAATGATAGTTTCGGACGACATAGTTTTCCCGCTTTACGGCGAAAAGCTTACAAAGTCGCTTGAAGATGCGGGATTTGCCTGCAGCAATTTCGTTTTTGAAAACGGCGAGGAGCGCAAGCGCATTTCCACTATTGAAGCGCTGCTTGAGCAGATGGCAGAGGCGCATTTCACCCGCAGCGACATCATTGTTGCGCTCGGCGGCGGCGTTGTCGGCGACATGGCGGGCTTTGCCGCGGCTATTTTCCTGCGCGGAATTTCGTATGTGCAAGTTCCCACTACTTTGCTTGCGGCGGTTGACTCATCGGTAGGCGGCAAAACCGCGGTAGACCTCTCACGCGGCAAGAATCTTTGCGGTGCGTTCTGGCAGCCGCGCCTCGTTTTGTGCGACACCGACACGCTCGATACGCTTAAAGAGGTAAACGTGCAGGACGGCCTTGCCGAGATGCTCAAATACGGCGTTATCTGCGACCGCGACCTTTTTGACAAGGTCAAAAACTATAAAAACAATGATATGGAAGCGCTTATCGCACGCTGTGTTGAGATAAAGCGCGACATCGTCTCTGGCGATGAGTTTGACCGCGGACAGCGCATGCTGTTAAACCTCGGTCACACCATCGGTCACGCAGTCGAAGCGGCAAGCGAGTTCACTTTGACTCACGGTCACGGCGTTGCAACGGGACTTGCGATAATCGCCCGCGCCGCTGAGAAAAAGGGAATGGCGAGAGTTGGCATGGCAAAGGAGATTGAGGATGCGCTCATTTCCTGCGGTCTGCCTACAAAGACCGATTACGACACCGATATGCTTGCCACGCTCACCCTTTCGGACAAAAAGTCAAGCGGCGACAGTATCAGCCTTATCATCCCGCTTGAAATCGGCAACACGGTGATTCACAAGGTGCTCAGAACCGAAGTGAAAGACTTTATCGAGGCGGGCAAATAATGGATATACGCATTGAACCGACGAAACTGTCGGGAACTATCCGCGCTATTTCATCAAAGTCGGATGTGCATCGTTTTCTTATGGCGGCGGCGCTTGCAAAAGGCATTTCGGCGGTACATTTCACCACGCTTTCCGAGGACATTGCGGCAACTGTTCGCGTGCTCTCGGCAATGGGTGCGGCGATAGATATTGACGGCGCTGACGGCGATTACACCGCCGTGGTAACAGGCATTTGCGAAATGCCGCGCGGCGCTCTGCTTGACGCGCACGAGTGCGGCACAACTGCAAGGCTTATACTGCCGATTGCCGCGGCGCTCTCGGACAGTTTTACACTCACGGGCAAAAACGGACTCTTAAAGCGTCCGTTTGGGGACTTGTGTTGTGCAATGGAAGAGCGCGGCACAAAATGCTCGAGCGCATTTTTGCCAATTACAACATGCGGAAAACTCACAAGCGGAGTTTACTCCATTCGCGGCGACGTAAGTTCGCAGTACATAAGCGGACTGCTTTTCGCGCTCCCGCTGCTTGACGGAGACAGCGAAATAAGGCTCACCACCCCCGCGGTTTCGGCGGGATATATAGATATGACTTTGAACACGCTTTCGCGCTTTGGCATAGAGGTCGAAAAGTTTGACGGCGGCTACAAGGTCAAGGGCAATCAGACCTACCGCGCAGTAGCGGACTACACCGCCGACGGCGACTGGTCAAACGCGACATTTTGGCTTGCGGCAGGCGTTGTGGGCGAAAAGCTCACGGTAAGCGGACTTCGTCTCGATTCGCTGCAAAAGGACAAGGGCGTTCTTGACATCATAAAAGCCGCGGGCGCAAAAGTAACTTGCGGCGCAGACATCACGGTTGAAAATGCCGCCATGCACGGCATTGGATTTGACGGCGAGGACATCCCCGACGCGCTCCCCGCGCTTGCAACCGTGCTTTGCCTTGCAGACGGTAAGAGCGTTATCAGCGGAGGCTCGCGCCTTAAAATAAAGGAAAGCGACCGCATAGCAACCACCGTGGCTATGCTAAAGGCGCTCGGTGCGGACATTGAAGGCACCGACGACGGCTTTGTGATAAACGGCGTATCAAATTTCACGGGTGGCGAGGTTGACGCGGCAAACGACCACCGCATCGCAATGTGTGCGGCAGTAGCGTCACAGCGTGCGGGCGGCGAAGTGATAATCCGCGGCGCTGAGTGCGTAAACAAATCATACCCCACATTTTTTGAGGACTTAAAAAAACTCGGAGGAAAATGCAGTGTCATCAATGGGTGATAAAGTTAAGATAGAGATATTCGGCGAGTCTCATTCGGCGGCGATAGGCGCTACAATTTGCGGACTTCCCGCGGGTGAGAAAATTGATATAGACGAGCTGTGCGCATTTATGGAGCGCCGTGCACCGGGCAGAGACGCGACATCGACAGCGCGCAAGGAGCCTGACCGTCCCGAGTTTTTGTGCGGCATTGTTGATGGCGTCCTCACAGGCGCGCCGCTCACCGCAATTATTCACAACTCCGACCAACATTCGCGCGACTATTCGGATCTGCGCGTACGTCCGCGCCCGTCACATGCGGACTACGCCGCAAGCGTCCGCTATGGCGGCGCAAACGACATCCGCGGCGGCGGCCCGTTCTCGGGCAGACTTACAGCACCGCTTTGCATAGGCGGCGGAATCGCGCTTCAACTGCTTGCCAAGCGCGGCATTTACATCGGCGCACACCTTGCAAGCGTTGCGGGGGTCAAGGACACTGCCTTTGACGCTGTTGAAATAGACAAAGACACACTGCTTTCGGCAGGCAAAAAGCCTTTCCCCGTGCTTGACGGCGCGGCGGGTGAAAAAATGCGCGAGGCAATTCTTTCGGCAAAGGCAGACGGCGACAGCGTCGGCGGCGTAATCGAATGTGCCGTTATTGGCATGCCTGCAGGTCACGGCGGCCCGCTTTTCGAGGGCGTCGAGGGCAAAATTTCATCCGCGATGTTTGCAATTCCCGCGGTAAAGGGAATTGAGTTCGGCTCTGGCTTTGCCTGCACCGAGATGCTCGGCAGTGAGCACAACGACCCGTTCGTTTACGAGGGCGAAAAAGTTGTCACTACGACCAACAACAGTGGCGGAATACAGGGCGGCATTACAAACGGCATGCCGATAATATTCCGCGTGGCAATGAAGCCTACTCCCTCTATTTTAAAAGAGCAAAACACCGTTAATCTTGAAACCAAAGAGAACACCACTCTTTTAATACACGGCAGACATGACCCATGCGTTGCCGCAAGAGCAGTCCCCGCCGTTGAGGCGGCGGCGGCACTCTGCATTTTAGACTTACTCGAAGGGAATAACTGATATGGATATGAAAGAAATTCGCCAGAAGATAGACTCGCTCGACGACACTATCAAGGCGGCGTTTGAGGAGCGCATGGAGCTTTGCGCAAATATGGCAGCATATAAAAAGGCAAACGGACTTCCCGTCTTTCACCCCGCGCGTGAGCGCGAGATAGTTGCGAGACTCACCGCCGACATGGACGACAGCATGGCGACCTACACAAAGGTGCTTTACAACACGCTTTTTGAGGTGTCGCGCTCACTCCAGTCAAAGCGCATTTACGAGGGCGGCAAGCTCTCCGAAACTATAAAATCGGCGGCGCAGCATACCGCGCCCACTCTCCCCACCACCTGCACCGTCGCGTGCCAGGGCACCGAGGGCGCAAATTCGCAACACGCGGCTGAAAAACTTTTCTCTATCCCAAGCATCATGTTTATGACCAACTTTGAGGACGTTTTTAGCGCGGTCGCAACCGGACTTTGCCGCTACGGAATTCTGCCGATAAGCAACAATCTCCGCGGCTCCGTAACAGAGGTCTACGACCTTATGAAAAAGCATAAGTTCTACATAGTAAAAAGCATCAAACTGCGCGTTGAACACGCGCTTATTGCAAAGAAGGGTGCAAAGCTTGAAAATATCAAGGAAGTTTTCTCGCACCCGCAGGCAATCGGACAGTGTTCTGCATACCTTAAGGAACTCGGCGTTAAAGTCACCGAGTGCGCAAACACCGCGGTTGCGGCGCGTATGGTTGCCGACAGCGGCCGCGATGATGTTGCCGCCATTTGCAATCCCGCGTGCGCCTCACTTTACAACCTCTCTGTAGTTGCAGAGGGCATCGCCAACAGCGACAACAACTACACCCGTTTCATCTGCATTTCCAAGGAACTTGAGATTTACCCCGGCGCAAACAAGACCAGCATAATGTTCACTCTGCCGCACGTTCCCGGTTCGCTCTTTTCCATAATTGCAAAGTTTGCCGCCCTTGGCGTAAACTTCTCAAAGATAGAGAGCCGCCCAATCCCCGGCAAGGACTTTGAATATATGTTCTACCTCGATTTTGACGCACCGCTTGAAGCCGAAGGACTGCTCGAAACCCTCGACGTTTTCGACGCCGAATACGAAGGCGGCACCTTCCTCGGCTGTTACTCGGAGATATAGATAAATTAATGTTTATGTTACTAACATCTCCGCCCGAGATCCTTCGCTTCGCTCAAGGATGACAAGGGCGGGTTTAAGCAAAGTGCTGAAAAAGGCATCTTTTATAGCACTGTAACAACCCCCGCTTGTCATCCTCGAACGGAGCCGCAGGCGCAGTGAAGGATCTCGCGGGGAGATGTTTGCTCAGCCACTAAACATCCATTTACCTCTTTAAGGAGACCCTATGAAATACGGACTTTTGGGAGAGAAACTCCCGCATTCACATTCGCCTAAGATTCACGGCATGCTCGGCAATCCTAATTATACTCTTTTTGAAAAGGAAAAGGGTGAGGTTGCGGATTTTCTTGCCGCGCGTGAGTTTGACGGCATTAATGTAACCATTCCATACAAGCAGACGGTAATGCCGCTCTGTGACGCGCTTGACGGCGCGGCTATTGAGATAGGCGCGGTCAACACCATAACCAATTGCGACGGCAAACTGTTCGGCTGCAATACCGATTTTGACGGCTTTATTTTCATGTGCAACCGCGCGGGAATTGACATGAAGGGCAAAAAAGTGCTCATTCTCGGCGGCGGCGGTACATCGCATACCGCGACCGCGGCGGCAAAAAAACTGGGCGCTGAGTCTGTCCGCATTGCCGACCTTGACCTCGAACTCAATTACAACAACCTTTACGAGCGTGCGTCCGACGCGGAGATAATCATTCACACTACCCCCGTCGGCATGTTTCCGAAGATTGACGCAAGACTTGTTGACCTTACAATGTTCCCGAACCTTTCGGGCGTTGTCGATGTAGTTTACAATCCGCTTCGCACACGGCTTATCTGCCAGGCAGAGAGTCTCGGCATCCCCTGCACGGGCGGTCTCACTATGCTTGTCGCGCAGGCGGCGTTCGCCGACAGATATTTCCGCGGTATAAAGCACAGCGGTGCCGAGATGGTAAACATCGTAAACAGGGTGCAAGGCGAACTTGAAAATATTGTGCTTATAGGCATGCCCGGCTGCGGCAAGACCACTGCGGGCAAGATGCTTGCAAAGGTAATGGGACGCGAGTTTTTCGACATTGACAAACTTATTGTTGAGCGCGAGGGCAAATCCATTCCCGAGATTTTCGCCGAGCGCGGCGAGGAATATTTCCGCGACGTTGAAACTGCAGTGACAAAGGAGATATCCGCAAAAAGCGGCGTGGTTATCGCCTGTGGCGGCGGCACCGTACTGCGTGAGGAAAACCGCATAGCACTCCACCAAAACGGCAAAGCCGTTTATATCAAGCGCGAACTTGAAAGCCTTGCAAAAGGCGGCAGACCGCTTTCGGCGGGCGAAAACGCGGTTGAAAAACTGTACGAAATACGCCGCCCCATTTATGAGGGATTTGCTGACATAACCATTGAACCCTGCGGCACGGCGGAAGCGTGCGTAAACGCAATAATGACAGAAGTGGGAGCGTCAAAATGAAGATTTTAGTTATAAACGGTCCGAATCTCAACATGCTGGGCATCCGCGAACCCGATATCTACGGCAAAGATACCTACGCAGGTCTGCTCAATATAATAAAAGCGCATTGCGAAAAGAAAAACGTCGAGGTCTCGTTCTTCCAGTCAAACCATGAGGGCGCGATAGTTGACGAAATTCAGGCAGCATACGGCAAAATTGACGGAATAGTTATAAACCCCGCCGCGTATACGCACACAAGCGTCGCCATTCTCGACGCGCTCAAAGCCGTCGGAATTCCAACCGTTGAGGTGCATATCTCTGACATCAACACCCGCGAGGAGTTCCGCAAGCACTCTTATGTGTCACTCGTTGCAAAGAAGACCATAGCAGGTCACGGCTTTGTTGGTTACCTCGAGGCTGTGGATTATTTAGTTGAAACAATATGAAAAAAGGCTGCAGAAATGCAGCCTTTTTTGTCGGTGAAGTCATAGCAAATGGCTATTCACAGACATTGTAGGGGCGATTATTAATCGCCCCTACGGGTTTGTGGGATCAATAAGCATCGCTAAACATCAATTTTTCTCCCACCGTTTAATTTTACTGAGATTTTACAATAATACGGTAATGAACCTTACTTTTCTGCGATATGATGATGTCAGAAACACGAAAAGGAGAATTAAAAAATGAAAAAGATTTTATCAGTAGTTCTTGCTGCAATTATGGTATTTGCATTTGCAGCGTGCGGCAATGACGCAACAAACGCAGGCAATCCTGCAAACAGCGGCAACAACACAAACGAAGCAACTTTCAACACCTCCAAGGACATCGGCGTAATTTCCCGTGAAGACGGTTCGGGCACAAGAGGCGCGTTCATCGAGCTCTTCGGCATCGAGCAGAAGAACGAAGCAGGCGAAAAGGTTGACTACACCACTCTCGAAGCGGTAATCACAAACTCCACCGCGGTAATGATGACCACCGTTGAGGGTGACGAATACGCCATCGGTTACATCTCGCTCGGCTCTCTTAACGACACCGTAAAGGCGCTTGAGATTGACGGCGCGGCGGCAAACGTTGACAACATCAAAAACGGTTCTTACAAGGTATTCAGACCTTTCAACATCGTAACTTGCGGCAACGTAAACGCCGAGACACAGGACTTCATCAACTTCATTATGAGCGCTGACGGTCAGGCAGTTGTTGAAAACGGCGGCTACATCGCAGTGGCAGAGGGCGCGGCAAACTACACCGCAACCGTTTCAAGCGGCAAGGTTGTAGTATCCGGTTCTTCCTCTGTATCCCCCATCATGGAAAAACTCAAAGAAGCTTACATCGCGGCTAACCCCGGCATGACTGTTGAAATCCAGACAAGTGACTCCTCCACCGGCGTAGCCGACGCAATAGACGGTACTTCGAACATCGGTATGGCATCGAGAGAACTCAAGTCCTCCGAAACCGAAAAGGGTGCGGTTTCCACTGTTATCGCAAACGACGGCATCGCGGTTATCGTAAACAACGATAACCCCACAGACGGCCTCACAAGCGAGCAGGTCATGAACATCTTCATGGGCAACACCAAGACCTGGTCCGAAATCGCTCAGTAAAAACCTAATACAAAAGTCCGCCGAAAGACGGGCTTTTGGCACGTCAAGGAGAAATATATGAACAAATTCAGAGAAAAGGCAATGCACGTCGTTTTCGCGCTGTGCGCCTGCGTCTCTATCGCGGCAGTCGTGCTTATCTGCGTATTCCTGTTTGCAAACGGCATGCCGGCTATCTTTGAAATCGGTGTCACCGACTTCCTTTTGGGAATCGAGTGGCGTCCGTCAAATAACATATTCGGAATTCTTCCAATGATAATCGGCAGTCTGTATGTCACCGCGGGCGCGCTCGTTATCGGTGTTCCCGTAGGCATGCTGTGCGCCGTTTTTCTGGCAAAATTCTGCCCCGACCCGCTGTATAAATTACTTAAACCCGCGGTAAACCTCATGGCGGGAATCCCCTCGGTAGTTTACGGCTTCTTCGGACTTGTGGTAATCGTGCCTTTCATCCGCGACAACATCGGCGGACGCGGCATGAGCGTGCTCACGGCGTCGATTTTGCTAGGAATTATGATTTTGCCGACTATAATCAACGTGTCGGAAAGCTCTATCCGCGCGGTGCCGACAAGTTACTACGAGGGCGGTCTTGCGCTCGGCGCAACGCATGAGCGCAGCGTGTTCCACACCGTGCTCCCCGCCGCAAAGAGCGGTATTTTCGCAGGAGTGGTGCTTGGCATCGGCCGCGCAATAGGCGAAACCATGGCGGTAATGATGGTTGCCGGCAACCAGCCCGTCATCCCCGACGAGATAACCGACGGTGTGCGCACACTTACCACAAATATCGTTATGGAAATGGGGTATTCCACAGATTTGCACCGCGAGGCGCTTATTGCCACGGCGGTCGTACTGTTTGTGTTTATCCTCATTATAAACGTTTCGTTCTCGCTTTTAAAAAGGAGGAATGAAAAATGACACAGATAAACAAAGTCACTATAAAAGAGCAGCTTCGCTCATATCTGAGACATCCGTATTCACTCTTTCTGTTTGTACTTGTATGCCTTGCGGCGCTTATGACCGCAGGCGCGTTTGTCGGAATCGTCGGCTATATTCTTATAAAAGGCATACCGCATCTCAGCCTTTCGCTTTTTGATTGGAAATACACATCCGAAAACGTTTCTATGATGCCCGCCATTATCAACACGCTTGAAATGACTGTGCTTGCGCTTCTCTTTGCCGTTCCTTTCGGTATAGGCGCGGCCGTTTACATGACCGAGTACGCGCGCCGCGGCAACAAACTTGTCAAACTCGTCGGCGTGACTTCGGAGACACTTTCGGGTATACCGTCCATTGTGTACGGCCTTTTCGGCTCGCTGTTCTTTGTTAAAGCCATCGGTATGGGGCTTTCTCTCCTCGCGGGCGCGCTTACCCTTGCAATAATGATACTTCCTCTTATAATGCGTACCACCGAAGAAGCGCTCAGAGCCGTTCCCGACAGTTACCGCGAAGGCAGTTTCGGTCTCGGCGCGGGCAAACTCAGAACGGTAATGAAAGTAGTTTTGCCGAGTGCGGTTCCCGGAATTTTGTCGGGTGTAATCCTCGGTATAGGACGTATAGTAGGCGAGTCGGCTGCACTTATTTTCACCGCCGGTACGGTTGCCGAGGTCGCAGACAGCCTGCTTGACTCCTCGCGTACACTCGCCGTGCACATGTACACAATCTCGGGCGAAGGACTGTATATAAATCAGACCTACGCCACCGCGGTGGTACTGCTTGTGATAGTAATCGTAATAAACGCTCTGTCGTCATTCGCGGCGAAGAAACTGGAGAAGAAGTAAATTAATGTTTATGTTACAAACATCTCCGCCCGAGATCCTTCGCTGACGCTCAAGGATGACAAGGGCGGGATTTAGCAGAGTGCTAAAAAAGCCTTATTTTATCGCATTGCAACAACCCCCGCTTGTCATCCTCGAACGGAGCACAGCGAAGTGAAGGATCTCGCGGGGAGATGTTTGCTACGCCGCTAAACAT
>JAFTXX010000077.1 GCA_017461475.1 Clostridia bacterium | reverse complement strand
CACAGGAGCCGAACTCATTCCCTCTGCAATTACAGTCGGTTTATTCAAGCCCCTAGATGAATAGTAAAGCTTTTTCCCCTGTTCGTGCCTGTTCAGAAGGTCTTTTGTTATGTACTTTGTCACATATCGGGAAACTGCCTTTTCGTCACGTACAGCCGTAAGAGTAGAATACCCGAACCGTTCAGCATATCCGCACCAGGTGTATACTTCTGTACCTTCTGAAATGGTTTTCCGTATTCTGTCGGGTAGAACCTCATCAAGGGTGAACTTGTGTAGCTCGTCCACGCTCAGACCGTCTATAAGACCGTGGAAATGCCACGCACCGTCTTTATGCTGCTCAGGGATAATCAGATACCGAAGGGGTGAGCCGCTATGAATTTTGCGGAAGTCACGGAAATATTGAGAAATCCGCTTATAAGTGCTGTCTAAGCTGTTCCTGTCCACTTTTTCACCGTCAAGAGTGCCTGTAAAGAACCATTGCCAAGGATTACAGGCGGCAATTTCAAAAATCCGCCTTTTTGTCCGTGACATAGAGGCAGCAAGACGAACATCAACCGCAATTTCTTCTTTTTCGGCAGTTTCTTCTTCATCAAAAGGCAACCGCTTGTGTCTGGGGTCGTGTTTGAAACGCACCAAACGACCGCCGCATTTGTCGGAGTACCAGACGATTTTGTAGAAGTATTCATCACCTGTCCCCTGTTCAGCCGCAAGGCTCAATTCAGCCGCAACCCTCATTGCGTCAGGTGTGCCTATTCCTTGAAGTTCTCGGATTTCGTCCCAGATTTGTTGTGCAATCATAAGCCCACTCCCGTTAAGTGTTAATAAGTCAAGTATATGTACTCGGCTAGTCACTGCCAAGGGGATTGAGGGGGAACTCGTCCCCCCTCAAACTCCCCCCGAGCCTCGGGAGCAAGTTTGAAAGCTTGCGATATTCGGTGGGGTTCTCTCCCCTAAGGGGTGGGGGTAGCAAAATGGGGGTGCGGCAAATTGTGTCGCTCGCCGCCGCCCCCTTTTATTGGCGGCTTAACGATGATGGGGCGGCGGCGAGCCGTAAAATAAAGATTTTGCGAAGTCGGAATGGCTCCGCCTTCGCTCCGCCGCCGCCGCCCTCGCAAAATCTATATTTTACGCAGTTTGCCGCATATAATAAAAGCCCCCACCCCTTAGGGGAGAGAACGCAAAAGAAATCGAGCGTGGGCGGCTTACTCAACGTTTTCGGTCTAACGACCGTCAAACAGGTAGCACCGCCCGTCTGCTCCGTCGGCAAGTATAGTATAAGCCCGAAAAATGAAAAATTGCTAATCAGTATGTGAAAGTTTTGTGAAAAAATTTAGGCGGCTACCGCCGCCCAAATTCAGTGCTTTATCCCATTTTTGCAACGATTTACACCCACTTCGTTCGCATAAGCATACAAGAGCGTTACAGCAACGTCAGAGTGGTTCAGAGCTTTTTGTATCTGAGCGTCTGTCCAGCCCTTACGATGCAAGGAACGTGCATACGATTTGCGAAGGCTGTGAGGGGCTACGTTCCCCTTCAGTTTCAGCATATCACCGACCCTTTTGATGTCCTTCCAAACCGCCTGCCGCGTTCGGTGCTTGCGACCGTTCAGCCTGTTCGGGAAAAGGTACGTTTTGCCGCACATCTCCAAGCATTTCTCGTACACGTTCTTAGGCAAATACACCCTTTTACGCTTACCTGTTTTCTGTTCCTGTACCGTGAAAGACCTTGCAAGCTGTTCCGTCTTGATTGAAAGGACATCAGTCAACCTCAGACCAGTGCAGAACGCCACCTCACACACAAGGCAGTTGGTGGGCGTGAGTAGTGCCAATATCAAATCCATTGCATCCTTTTCAAGTGCATCTGTTCTCATTCATTCACCCCCTTGTTTACAAACCCAAAAATTGTCTACCCAAAAAAATAAGCCCCAGTTTTTCGCATAAACAAGGGCTTTGTGAACATTGCAATTGACATCACCTCATTGATAACTCGCTATGCATTTCACAAACGAAAGGACAAATATCCTGACTGAAAGAAGGTTTTACTTTTACCTTCTAACCGCATTATATAGCAAGTTCTGTCCAATTAACAGGACAGATATGAATTTTTTGTGAATAACTGCTTATGAAACATTTCACACTCAACAGCACTCTCAATCTGAGTTAACGCAACCCAATCATTTTCGAAGTCTGAGAGCGGCACAGGAGCCGAACTCATTCCCTCTGCAATTACAGTCGGTTTATTCAAGCCCCTAGATGAATAGTAAAGCTTTTTCCCCTGTTCGTGCCTGTTCAGAAGGTCTTTTGTTATGTACTTTGTCACATATCGGGAAACTGCCTT
>JAFTXX010000003.1 GCA_017461475.1 Clostridia bacterium | reverse complement strand
TGGTAGAAAGTATTAAAAATTAAGCAACATACTGGCTCCGTTTTTCAAGCGGAGTCAGTTTTGTTTTAGTTTGGATTCTTTCATTGTTGTAAAAGTGGATGTATTCACCTATGAGGAGGCGAGCCTCCTCATAGGTTTTTACCGAAGCTATCGGAAGGTGCTTTTTTATATTCATCCCTAATAATATACGGGTGTTCATCAAAATAAAGTTTCACAGAGAGAGGCCCTGCCGCAAAAGAAGCAATATCATAAGGACTGAACCAGAATGTAATACCCTGATAATCAATCGTCCACTTATAATCTTCAGGTGAATACTCTTTAAAAATTGTCCAAAGCTGGTTTTGTTCAAAATTCAAATAATCATATTTACCTACGATTTCCCCCTCAAGAATATCAGGTAACCCTCTTATACTTGACATCACATCGGTAAGAATAAGTTTTTTCCCTGTTTTGGGATTAAAGTTTGAAGTCAAATAATAATAATCAGGATGTACTCCGCCTGAATGTATGCACACATCTTCCAAGTAGCTTACAATCCTTGTATCCGCTCTTTGAATAAATATTTTTGACTCTCCTTCAAGATAAAGAGGATTGTATTCATCCCCCTCTAAATCCTTTGCCGCATCCGAAAGCTCGTACATCAGTGCTTTGGCATCCTTTAAAGCATTAGCGTTAAGTTTGTCGAATGTTTTTTTAAGCTTCGGAAACTTTTTTTCGTCATCATCAGAAAGCTTCAGTTTATTCCATGCTACGTTTGCAATGACATTTCTTTCATTCCATTCCTCAATGTTTTTATGCCCAAGCATTACTGAAATGAAAGATACATCATCCTGAGGCTCTTCGGTTACAACAGTATTTGGTGATTTTTGCAGGAGGAAAGAGAAAACAACATACAAATTGCGAGTCCTGCGCACAACATTTTTCTTAGCACAATAAGCGGTCTCCTTTCGTTTTTGCGAAGAAGGGAGCGAAAGCTCCCTTCCGCACATCTTAACTTTTATCTTTCGAGTTCATTTGCCCAGCGGTCTGTGCTTTTCGGACCCGCTTCAATATCACCTTTGTTGCATCCTGCAATTGCAAATACCATAATTACTGCTAATAATAAAGCTAATAATTTTTTCATTGCAATCTGCCTTCTTTAATTACTTTTCTGCCTCTTCCTCCGGATATTCTACAAGGCCACGATACTCAAATGAATCAATTATTTTCTTGATATCCTTATCTTCGTAGTGAGCTTTTCCCTCAGGAGTGTCGTCTATGCTGTAATCAATAACTTCTGTGTCAATAACAAGGTATCTGTCAGTTGTTTCGGATAATTCTTCAAGGTGAACGTAAATCCAATATCCTCCAAAGTCCTCATAAGCGTAGCAGTTATAACCATTAAGCTTAAACTCTTCATATGTTTCTTCGTTTTCTTTGGCATACTCTTTGTTTGCATCAAAGGTTGTGTCCTCAAAAATAGCAGGGCTTATGGTGATGTTCTTATCGTTGTAGTGCATATCAATCCAGTTGGGATATTCTTCGTCGCCCTCTAAAGTAATTCCGGCATCGGCGGGATAGTAGAAATCTACCGCAAGCATTACATCGTCACCTTCCCAGGTTTCACCATAAAGGGTAAGTTTTTCGCCTTTGTTTTCCTCTGAACCTTTGTTGTCGTCGCCACAAGCTGCAAGAGCTAAAACCATTAAACCTGCCAAAATAACTGATAATAACTTTTTCATAAAACAAATCCTCCTAAAATTTAATATTTTAATAATTTACTGAATTTTTGCTTCTGCCGCATCTGCAGCTCTTGTATACTTTGCCAATCCATCGGTATCAGCATCTTCCATAGCGTTCAGGTTCGCCTGAATTTCGGCTTTCTTTTCTTCTGAAATTTCTCCGCCGTCTTTTGCAACCTTTACAGCGTCAATTGCAGTTTTTGCAAAGCCAATCGCCCCCATAAGGTCACGCTTTTCTTTTTTGTTCATGCCAAAGCTGAAGAGAGCACTCTCGTTATCGTGAACACCGAAGATATAGTCGAAATGATGAATTGCATTGTCTGCATATTTGAGATAATTTTCTTTTTCTCTGTCATTTGTAGCAAAGCAAACAGTAATTTCTTCGGTTATGTAAGGATGTGCACGAAGACCTTTCCTCATAGTGGATGTATCATCCATACAGCCAACCAAAGTGATTTTAATACCGCCTTCGCCAAATACCATCTTTTTCTTTCCGTTTTCGTCAGTTTCTTCCGATTCATCAATATACGGCTCGTAATTTGCAACCTGGTCATAACGGAACATTTCTTTCGGATAGTTTTCCTTATTGTCTTTTGAACCGTCTATGATACGGAACATTCCGATGTCATCAAAGAACTCAATACCCTGTCTTGAAGTAGCCGAGGGGAATCTCTCCGATCTTGCGCCGTTTAAAGCTACCTCTTTGTAGATACGGTCTGAGCGTTTCATATACTCCATATGACCTCTCAGTTCGTCCTTCGTAAATCTGTACTTTTGGATGTGGAATGAACACATATCATCGCACTTGCCGCATATGTACTCATCGCCCTTGATTTTTGTGCGGTTCAGCATTCCGCACTCACCTCCGCAAAAAGCACAGGTCTTTTTGCCAAAAATGTTTTTAAAAAAATTGCCAAGTCCCATAATCTTTGCCTCCTTAAAAATTTATGTTAATTACTATTAATAACAAATTAGTTTATGATTGTTTTCTTTTGGGACAAAAAGAGTTCTACAAGCTCTGTCATCGCCTCGATGGACAAAAAGTTGCTTTGGTTATCGCTTGCATAAATACTTTCTCCTGAAGCGTATCCTATATGAATTCTCGCGCCGTACATATCGGGGAGTCCGCTGACGGAGTACTCTATGCCGTTGTATTTTGCAAAATCGTAGGTTTTAACAATATGTTGCAGTTTTTTCATAAAGCTGTGGCTTTCACGGAAGAGAAACTGCTCGCCCGCGTCGTGGCGCGTCCGCATTTTGTATTCGCCGCGCACCGCACCGTCCCGAAGCCTTGCGGAAAGCGTATAAATGCCGTGCTCTATCGGAATATCATCTGCCAGCGCAACGGTTGAAAACACACATTCGAATACAATTATGTTCTCGGAAACAATGCTTTTCGGTGCGTTTCTGTCGATCCGCTTTTGCACACCGCCATCCTCGTCATATGTATGCCTTTTGTTAAAAAACGCTTTAAAAAGTCGCATTTCCCCTCCTATTTTGTAACGATAATGCTTGCCAGCATTGCCTGAATGTCCTCATCGAAAATGTCAATTTTCCCTTCAGGCGCTTCAAGATTTGCGGAAATTTGAAACTGGTGCGTTCCCACTCCCGTCCAGATCATCGCCACACGAAAGCCCATACTGTCACAGGAAAAGCCGTTCCACGTGAAATTGCCCGCCGTAAAGCACGGATAATCGGTAATATCGTAATAGCCGTATTTGGAAGGTGTAAGCATATACGCCTCGCCCGAGTAATTCAACTGCATATAAAGCTGTGAAAACTCCTTGTTTCCGACGCTCTTTCTGAGCTGCAATACACGTTCACTTACAGGGAACGCCTGCCACCCGTCTGCAACGGTAATGCTGTAGCCAGCGCCGTAAAAAATCTCGCCCTTCATGAGCACCTCCGTAAATTCATTGCATATTTACCGTATGGTCTATTATTTTGGCAATACGCCTGTGCATTTCCATAAATCTGTCCGGGAAGATATCGTATCCGTACACCGAAACCGAGCTTCCGCCCGAAAATTGCAGATACACATTATATATGTCTCCCGAATCGGCTACGCCCGGACGGGAGATTTCCTCATTAAAGCCGTCCCAGCCCACAGTTCCGCAGTCCACAAGCACCTCTTCTATCGCACGCAGCGCTGCTGTGTCTTTCGTCGAGCAGATAGTGCTTATCTCGTTTTCAAGAACCCTTTTGTGTGCGGTAAAGCGATATTTTTTATCATAATGAATCAAATTAGTAATTTTGAAAAATATCTCTTCTCCCTCTACCGACATAATATAATACATTCCGCCTCTCATTCCCTGCCTCGTCAGGTGAAGCGCAGTCAAAGTCTCCCCCTCGGGAAGCGGCACGGGAGATGGAAAATCGGTGTTTATATGCGCCTTTTTGCCGCATCCAAACAGCGAAAGCAACATAGCAAGCATGCTCATAAATATCGCTGCACGCCTCACGCCCAATCGTCCTTCGCTGCAGGCGGACGGATGTCGGAAAGGCACTGAATGTCGTTTAAGAACCACTGTCCCGTGGACGGCTTTTTGCGAAGCTTTATTGAGCTTGGGTTATCGGCACCGCCGCTCTTTGCCCAGAGAGTTGCCCAGTTCTCGTTATCAAACGAATAGGGATTCTCAATAATTTTGATTGTATAGGGCTCGGTGGGGGTATAGTTGTTGGCAGGTGTTGCACCGTCAAAGAACGCGGTGATCTTATACTGCTTTTCGTAAAGACGCTCACGGATAAACTGCTTTTCGTAGGTGCTGACGTTTTCGGGACCTTTGAGGAAATCAAGCATCTCGAAGGTTGCGTCTGCATCCTTTTCATAGTTGCAGAGCGCAGCAAGCGTGAGCGCTGCGGTCTTGAACGCGCTGTCCAGCGAGCATTCGGGCAGTGCCTGCAGCTCGGCCACGCTCGTCGGCAACGTCGAAAACGTGAAACTCTCGGTATGATTTCTTCCCTTACCGATATTCGAAACCGCATTGTTTACGGTCTTTGCAACCTCTTTTTTCACACTGCTTCCAATCATATTTTTGATCGTATCAAAAATGCTCATATTTCACTCTCCTTTGCTGAATCTAAAGGTCATAAAGTTGAAGTATCCGTCATCGTCTGTAGCCTTTGTCCACGTGTCCGCCGCTTCGCCGAATACCTCGCCTTCGATGCCCGTGTCAAACCAAAGCGCGCCGTCGCGCTCCTCCCATTTTAAGGGGCGCTCGCACATCATGCCGTCGTACAGAGTGATCTCACCTGCCGCGACCGCCGCATTGACCTCTTCCTCGGATACGCCCTCGGGAAGCGGCATCAGCATATAGAGTGTACCGTCTTCCAGAATACGCAGCTCCATGCCGATAGTCTTTTTGCGCTCGGCGAGCTCTTCGGCGACGGCGTCTGCGTCGGTCTCATCGATATACGGCATCGGAGAAGCAAGATATTCCTCGGAATTCAGATAACGAATGCCCTCGTCGCCCATTTCGCCGATTGAATGAAATTTCCATTTGCCGATGTAGTTCATATTTATGTTCATTCCTTTCTAAAAAGCGCGAATTTTTGCCGTTTTCGGTCCATACCGAAATTTGCGACCGCCTTGTGGCGCAAAAGGCACAAAAGTCGCAGTTTGAAAGATTTATCTTTCAAACTTTCCTCATTTACCAGATGAGCACAATTCCCTGCTCTTCTTTTACATGTCCTGTTTCGAGATTTACGGTCGCATCGTCGCTGAGAAGCACTGTGCCCTCAAGGCTCTTAACCTCATTGCCGTTTGCATCGGTCACTACACAATAACACTTGAAGCTTCCGTCGAAATACTTTCTGTCAACTCCGACAGTGAGCGTGTTTGTGTTCTCGCCGTCTGCCCACGCATGGTCCTTGGATACGGGCAAGAAGCCGTCCATTCCGTCAACATAGAAATACCACTGATATGAAAGAGGCTGGCACCTGCCCTCGGCAAGCACGCTGAACTTGATGTAGGTATCAGGCTTTGCCGTAACCTTTTCGGGTTGCTTTATAATAAACGGCTTGTCGGGTTTAACCGCCGCCGCATTGGTAACGTCCTCGTTGCCATCTCCGTCGGTAACGACACAGCGATAGTGCACATGGCTTACAAAGTCGGTTTTTTCTACATAACCGAGCGTGAGTGTGTCGGTGTCATAACCGCTTGCCCATGAGTCGGTAGGTAGAATGTCCCTAAATGTCTTGGCACCGTCATAAGTATACTGCCATTGATACTTGAGTTCGCTGTCACGCGAACCGTATGCCTTTACGGTAAATTCAACCTTTTCACCGTAGTTTGCATACACGCTCTCGGGATGCTTACCGACAATCAGCGTATACGGTGTGGGAATTTTCGCATCCGTATACGCAACAGAGCCGTTTGCATCAGTCACCATGCAACGGAAGGCATAGCCCTTTGTATACTGCTCCTCGCGTACCTGCAAATTCAAAGTGTCTTTATCAAATCCGTTTGCCCATGCCGAAGAATTTGTAAAGTCCTTCAGCGAAATATACTGTCCGTCAAGTATCATTATCTGCCACTCATAGGTATAGGGTTCTTTGCCGCCGTGGGCATAAGCAGTCACTGTTGTCCAGTCACCGATATCTCCTCTCGGCGTATAGCTGATGCCGGCTCTCACAGGCTTTTTAATAACAATGTTTTTACTATCGCCGATAAGTCCCATTTCGTCGTATGTTCTGATAAGGCTATCACGTGTAGTGACCGTGCCGAAATCGGGCAGAAGAATACCCACGCGGTCGTTTGCCTCCGCCTTGTCAAGCGCCTTATTGAACATTTCGATTTTTTCCACCTTGCCTATACCGTAGGTGTACTTGTCGTCATAGCAAACGGCAACCGACTCGCCAACCAGCAGAGTGCCCGTTTTAACTCTGCCAACCACAATTGTACCGAGAGAAATTTTGTCTATGCTCTCGATCTCCATAGTAAATGGAGCATCGGGCATCTTTATCATATTTGTTACAACGCTTTCGCCGTTTGCATCGGTAACTTTGCAAGCAAAACGCTTTGAAATATACGGGCTGTCAAGATAAAATCCAAGTCCGAGTTTACCCTCGTCTACAAGTGCAAACTCGCCGTTTTCAATAGGAGCAGTCAGGTTTTTAGTTCCCGTGTAATAGAACCACTCATAGTTGTACGGCGCCTTGCCGCCATCTACCGATACCTCATAGTAGATAAGCATACCGTCCTCAGCCTTTGCAACATATTCGGGTTGCTTTGTTATTGTAAGCTTTTCGTATGTTACTGTAGGAGCTTCCTCTTCGGGTGCCTCCACCTCGAAGTATGCAGGAATATCGGTATACCCCGTATCAATGCTTTCACCGTTTGCATCTGTAACTACAAGTTTTAACTGCTTGCCGAGGTAGGGGTTGTCTTCCTTGAACGGGAATGCGATGATTCCGTCATTCTTACCCACGTTCTCGGTTTCAAGTATTGCAAAAGCACCGTGTTCAATAACGCTTTCTTTGCCGCCGTCCTTGCAGTACCAAGTATATATGTGTGGAGCCTTGCCGCCCTCAGCGGTAACCGAGAATACGTACTGTCCGTAGTAGGAATAGGATGACGCGCCTGTAAAGCGAAGCGGCTCGGTCTCGACAGGCTTTTCCCCGAGAGTAAACTCTATTCTTGCCGCCTTGTTCATCATTCTTGTGAGAACCGCCGCAACCTCACTGCGCTTGATATTTGCATTAGGATTGCAATTGCGTGCCGCATCCACTCCACCTACGATACCTGCGCGGTAAAGCTTGTAGATTGCAGGATCGTTCTTTACATCAGGGATTGCGTTTTCGGCAACAAAGTTTATCTCTTCGAGTGCCTCTGCAGGAAGTGAATATGCAAATATACGCATATAACCCTGTCTTGTTGCCTGAGCGCTTAGGTCATAGCCGTGCTCCTCGCGCAAGATGCCGTTTTCGATGCAATACTCAAGATAAGGCGCATACCAAGGATTGCCAACTGTGAGAGTTACCTTGCCCGTGGTATATTTCTGGTGCATACATGCCGCAAGTTTTATCGCTTCGACATATGTGATATTTAGGTCGGGCTCAAATTTAGTTTCGGTCTTACCGTTGATAAGCTTATCCACATAAGCGGTAATAACGTCGCTGTAATACCATGCGGATTCGCTTACGTCTGTAAACGGATTTTTCGGCTCGGAATATCCGCAGAATGTGCATATACCGTCTTTAAAGATATGGTCTTTCACGTTAAAACGTTCAAAGCACACCTGACATTCTTCAAAGTGGTAGTCCATATCCGCACCGTTCATCAGCTTATGGTCATGCTCGCCCTCGCCGCGGATCTCTTCATCGGCAAATGAGGTCACTGCCATGCCGAATACCAGCATAACAGCAAGTATGACAATCAACAGTTTTTTCATAATTTTGCTCCTTTCGGCAAAGTGGAACATTTTAGTTTACGATATCGCTTGTGTCAATAACATGTGCGTCGTTGTACTTGATTACTATGCTTCCCGACTGCGGTCTTACACCGTCGGTCAGCTCGAACGTAACGCCCACACGGTCACCCTTTACTGCCTCGTCAAGAGACTTGTTAAACATCTGTATGTCTTTGACAGTTCCGATAGAAATGATTTTGCCGTTCATCTCCACGGAAATCTTGTCGCCCTTTCGGAGAACTCCGTCTGCCACGGTTCCGACAACAGTATATTCCTTGGTCGCTGTAACAACCGTCACATCCTCAGCCGACATAGAGAACAGTCCGTAAACCGAGGCGCTATTCGAGGTTACCTCTACGCCGTTTGCATCCGTAACCTTGCAGAAAATTTTAGAGCCGAGAAGAGTGTTGTCCTTTTCAACCAAAATAGTGAGCGTGTCGGTATCTGCGCCGCTTACAAAGTCGCCGTTTTCAATTTTCACCTTTTCGTTTCTGTACGCATTGTAGTACCACTCGTAGGTAAAGTATGGCTTGCCTCCGTCTGTAACTACCTTAAGCTCAGCTTTTTCGCCGTAATCCTCTGCCTCATAAGACTCGGGATCGGCAGTGATCTTTAGCGGAAGCTTGGTATCATCGAGTACGAAATCCCCCGTGTTCACGTCATAGTCTACCTGATCTCCACCGCCAACTACGATAGCAGGATCGCCGCCGATCTCGATATCCGAGCCATCATCCAGCACAGAATCATAGACGTGCTTCATTTCAAAGCTGATACGCTTTGATGGGTCCATCATTCTTGCAACGATGACCGCAACCTCCGCGCGCGTGATATTAGCCGTGGGATTGCAGTTGTGCTGTGCGTCAACGCCCGTTACAATACCTGCTCTGTACAGTTTGTAAACGATGTCTGCATAGGGAGAGTCCATCGGAACGTCGGGTATAGTGCCGTCCTCGATCGTGTTGATCGGCTCATACGCCTCCTCGGGAAGTGCGTATGCAAAAATATACATATAACCCACTCTTGTTGCAAAGTCGTTCCAGTTGTACTCGGTGCGGATAATGTTGTTATTCTTGCAGTAGTCAACATATGTCTGATACCAAGGGGCGCCGATTTCAAGCGTGACCTCGCCTTTTGTATATTTCTCATTCATGCAAGCCGCAAGCTTTACAGCTTCGGCATAGGTGAGGTTGTCATTTGGTGCATACTTATCTGTAGTCTTACCGGTGATAAGACCTGTTGCAACCGCGCTCAAAACATCTGCCGCATACCATGCATCGTTTGGTACGTCAGTAAAGGGATTTATAATCGGTTCCTCATAGTCGCAAACGGTGCATTTGCCATTTTCAAAGGTGTGACTGCCTGCGTTACGGAGCTCGAAGCACTTCTGACATTCCTCATAGTGAGATGTCATGTTTCTCATTGCCAAAAATTCATGCTCGCATGCCGCAAATGCGGTCACTGCCATGCCGAGTACCAGCATTGCTACAAATACAAAAGCCAATAGTTTTTTCATAATTTTGCTCCCTTTTAATTGATTTATTTTTCGTAGAACATATAGAGGAAATATGCAATTCCTGCTCTCGGACAAGGCTCATCGGGTGAAACGACAAACTTCGTTCCGTTAAGAAGTCCCTCTCCATTTGCCCAAGACTTTGCTTCCTCGTACC
This sequence comes from Clostridia bacterium, assembly GCA_017461475.1. GTDB lineage: Bacteria > Bacillota > Clostridia > Oscillospirales > CAG-272 > UMGS902. Next base: position 103,256 of record JAFTXX010000003.1, on the reverse strand, counting down.
AGCCGTTATTGCCTATCTTCATTGCTCGGTACAGCATTGTGATAATGTGGGCACTTGAACAGGTCTGGTGAGGTGTAAAAGTTGTCTTCGATGTACCTACTATAATTCCCTCTTCAACACCCCAAAGCACCGCATCGTAATAGTAGTCGGTGGTTTTTACATCGGTAAACGGATTTACCTTATTCTTTGCTATAGGTTTACCCGCCGCACGCCAAAGGAATGTAATTCCATGTGCTCTGGTGCAGGTGTCGTATGGCGAGAACGTGGTTGCAGTAGTACCAACGGTAAGTCCCGTATCCTTTGCCCACATTACCGCATCGAAGAAGTAGTCGCTTGCCTTTATATCGGTAAAGGGATTACCCGTATTTTTACTGTATCCGCAGGTCTTGCAACGTCCGTTTGCGTCAAATGTATGACTGCCTGCATCCTTGACTGTACTGCAAACAAGACACTCGTAGTGATGTGAGTTTTCGTTTCGCATCAAGGTGTAATCATGCTTGTGGTCGAGCTTCGGGAATGTATATTCAACATTTACAAACTGCTCACTGATATACTCTGTCTTTGCTGTAGTGCCGTTAATTGTTGCGGTAACATTAGTTGCAAACTTATAGTCGCCATTGGTACGGAAAGAAATATAGATTTTATAAACGTTGCCCTCCGCGAACACCTCTGTGCCGCCGGGGAGCAGGAATTTGCCGCTTGTTGTGTTCTCCCATGCAATGCCGTTCTTGTATCTCGATGCGCTCAGTCCCGAATTGTCGCTTGCAAAACGCTTACCGTCAAACTTGGTATAATCGGCCTTTGCACCGATTTCGGGCGGATCGATGTTGAACACGATACTCGAAATATACTCTCCATCCTCGCCCCAGGAATAGCCGCAGGTGTCGCAGACGAGATTTCTGTCCGCATCGGTATGCGCCTCGGTCATGATCTCGTTACAGCCGCTTACCTTGCAATAACACTTGTGATTTACCGCATCAAGCACCTTGTAGTCTGACCATGCATGCTCGCCGCCCTTGACAGTGTGACCGTAGCGGACGAAGATACCGCAATCCTTGCACTGCATATCACCGCTGTAGCCGTCATTTTTACAGGTTGCCTCTTTGTAGTTAAGTGTTACAATATTGCTGTGCGTGGGAACAATAAGGTCGCCCTCTTTTATCATGGCTCCGCAGGAGCAATATGTGTCGCCCGTGTAGCCAAAGGATGTGCAGGTTGCTTTCTTTGCATTTTTCACGGTGGTTTTGCCCGTGTGCACCTTAGGCGTGGTCTTGCCCTTCACTTTTGCACCGCAGTGGGAACACTTGTAGTCACCCTCGTAGCCACGCTGCTCACAAGTGCCATTTCTCGAAGTACCGCTTACAAGTTTAAGCTCTCCTGCATGCTCTTCACCGCCCGGTATGGCTTCACCGTACTGCACAACGTAGCCGCAGTCCACACACTTGCGGTCACCCGTGTAGCCGTCGGTCGTACAGATCGGCTTGTATGCACCGAAAATCCTTGAGCCATTTATATGCTCACACTCTTTTGTATCTATAGTAGGAACGAAGGCAAATGTGCCGCCGCCCGTATGGGTCAGGAATTTTGAAATCTTCACTACCCATTTTGCCTCACCCTCTAGCTTTTCAAAGGTGCAGGCACTTGTAACGTCTATATCCGAAACATTGTTACCACTGTAAAATACCTTCCAGCCGACACACTTCGGATTGGTCATTTTTATGTGGTCTCTCTTATCCGTAACAGTCGGTGCAAAGGTGATGTACATGCTGTCGCCGACTGTGTAAATATCTCCGCTTGCAAATCCGTAGCGTACATACACGAGGTCATTTGCCTTTGTCCAGTCGGTAGTAATGTTCTCCTCCTTGACAAAGTCAAAATACTGGGGCTTTTTCGTGTAAGAATAAGCACAAAGTGCGCATTCCTTAAACGCAATGCCGACACCGCCGCTTGCAGTGTGCGGTGTGCCGTGATTGCCCCATGGCATAAAGACGTGTGCTTCAAGCGTTGTCTTTTCACAATCAGGATAGAGGCACTTTAAGCGGTGATTTACTGAATTTTTGTATGTATAGTCCACCTCGCACTCTCCGCTTTCGGGATCGTAGAAGTAGTGGTCATGGTTTTTGATATAATTTACAAATCCGCAATCCTTGCACACAAACTCGGTCCAAACGCTGTAATCGGTATTATCGACGTATTCACGCACGCCCTTGCCGTAGTTGTGAGAAACAATCTTTTCGGCTTCGCAACCGTCGCCCTGACAAAGGATGTAATGACCGTTTGTTGCATAAACGCCGATGTTATCGCTCTTGTTTGACTGACGGATCGTGCCGATAAGCGCACCCTTATGTGCAATTGCCTTTTTGTAGATGTGCTTGGAGGCGATCTGCGCCGCCGCACTCGTCACCGTGTTGCCCTCGGCATCGGTGATCACCACACGGTATGCGTATTCGGTATAGCACACGTCCACGGGAACCGCAATCGTGAGTCTGTCTGTTTTTGTGCCGTAGACCGTGTAGAACTTACTGTTTGCGACAAAGTAGTTCATTTCGTCTTTCATAGGTTTCCACTCGGACATGCCGCGCTTTTCGTACCATTGGTAGGTAAGCGTGCCCGTCCCCACCGCCGCTACCGAAAACGAAACCTGATTGTCCTCGATGTTATACGGCTCGCCTGCTCCCGCATCATTATCCGACACCTCTACTATGCGGCTATTCGGCTGACGGAGAATAACAATTTTGGTTTTGGAGTCAAATCCGCACACAGCGCAAATGCCGAAATAGTCAAATGCGTGTTTTTCCTTTACGGTTATATGCGCCGCTTCACTGCAAAGAGAGCAATCCCTCCAGTGATAGTTCATGTCGTAAGTCCATGTTTTTTGCGGCTTTGCGGTATGGCTGCCGTCCGCGCCCTTGTGCTCGGTTGCTACGTGGGTGTCAAACCCCGCCATGTTAAAGCACATATCGCTGCAGTCGCAGCCCGCGTCCTCGGTAATAGCGGCGGAGCAATCCTCGCAGCGAAGCTCGCCCGCGTCTCCGCAATCCTCGCAAGCGTCAACCTCGTGGAAGCAAATTCCGCAATCCTCGCAGAAATGATAATCATATTCATCGTCCATGACGCAAAGTCCCTCCGAGCAATCGGAGTTCGACTCGCAACAGTCAAGGCAAAGCTCGCACAGGTCACACTGGTCTATCTGACAGTAAGGAGTTCCGCAATTAAGGCAGACGTGGTCGTACCAATCGCTCGACTCCACGCAGTATTCGCCGCAGTCGCAGCCCTCGCTCTGTGCCGCATGTCTGCAACACTCCTCGCAAAAGTTACATTCCGAGCAAAGTTCAAGTCCGTCGTCAAAAACGCATCGCTCGCACTGCTCACAGATAAGGCAGCACTCCTTGCAATGCTCTGCTCCATCCTCCTCGCATGCACCGTACTCGCCGTAGCAACCTCCACACTCGGGGCAATGCACGCCACCGTCAAGCTCCTGGCATCCCGCACAAAAGCCGCAACCGTCGCAAAGTCCGCCCATGCAGTCAGCGCAAAACCAGCACTCGCCGCAAAGCTCATCCTGATAGTCGGAAATGTGGCACTCCTCGCAACCAAGGCAGTGCGTACCCTCTGCTACGTAGCATTCTTCACAATAATGGCACTCGACACAAAACTTTGTCATTGTGTTAAAGCAAGCGCCGCATTCCCAACAGTGCGTAGCTGCCCAGCAATCCGCAGGCTCGGCTTCTATACTGCAAAGTCCGCAGTCGCAAAGCCAATCGCCGTAGCGATATGCGCCGCAGTACATACAGTTTGCGCCGTCGTCCGATGCAAAAACAGCAAACGAAAACACAAGCGCAAGCAGTACAATCGCAAAAACATACGCAATACGTCTTTTCATAACTTTTCCTCCGTTGACTTAAAGTTATATCTATGTTATAATAATAGCGGCACTAGACTCTCAGCATAAATACACTTCCAGTTCCGCCGCTTTATGAATTTTCCTCGACGGCTAAACACCGTCGATTTTGAAAAATACGGAAAATTCGTCAAGCCTGAGATATAAAATTATAGGGGCGGTCTCTGTTTCGTTGGCGCGCCACAGAGACATTTGCATTAGAATGCAAACGGGGTACCCCTTTTTACAAGGCAAGGTTATATACCCTCCTTCTATACCCTGTAATTTAATTTTAAATTACAAACTTACCCAAAGTCGCCACACAAACACAAAATAAAAGTGTGGGATGACACTATTTTTGTACGCAAAAGTGTGGGAAATAGTGTGGGAAGTGGGGTTGCACATAAAAAGGAGAGCAATATGAAGAAATTTTTACTCACTGCTACCGCACTGTCTGCCATGCTTTTACTTTCGGGATGTTCTCCCATGGGTGACAAGGCGCTGACAATGTCGGCAGCATACATAGCAACCGCTGTTCTGTCTGTTATTATGCTCATCGGTTACTGCTCGCTTATCCGCAAAAAAGAAAAATGGATGATGCTTTTATTTGCATCAACCATTGTTGTCAATATCGGCTATCTCACACTTTCGCTCGCACCTACCCTTTCTGCGGCGCTCATGGCAAACCGCATCTCCTATCTCGGAAGCGTGTTTTTACCCTTGTCAATGCTGATGGCGATTATCAAGGTCAGCCACATCCATTACAAGCGTTCCTTACCCGTTTTGCTTGTATGTGTCAGCATTTTCGTTTTTCTTATCGCCGCCTCCCCCGGGTATCTTGACATTTATTATAAGGAAGTTTCTCTGCAGATCATAGACGGAGTTACGGTTCTTAAGAAGGTCTACGGTGTATTGCATCCTATCTATCTTGTGTTTTTGCTCGGATACTTTGCCGCTATCGTTGCGGTAATTGTCTACGCAATGCGTAAAAAACTCGTTGCAACCAATATTCAAGCCGTTTTCCTTGCAGCAGCCGTTTTTGTAAACCTGTGCGTCTGGATGCTTGAACAACTTGTGAAAATAGACTTTGAAATTTTGTCGGTTTCCTATATTATCAGCGAAATTTTCCTGCTCGGACTCTGTCTTATGATTCAGGAGGGTGACAAACTGTTCTCACCGCATTTTGTAAATGAACCGCCCCAAAAGGATCCGCTCCCAAAAGAACTTATTGAGCAGAGCCGCCGTTTTATCGAGGGGCTTGAAACCCTTACTCCTACCGAAAAGGCAATCTATGACCTCTATACCGAGGGTAAAGGCACAAAGGATGTGCTCGCCGCCATGGGTATCAAAGAAAACACGCTCAAATTCCACAATAAGAACCTCTATGGAAAACTCGGCGTTTCCTCGAGAAAACAACTCCTCGAAATCGCAAAATGGCTCTAAAAAAAGTCGTCCTCACGGACGACTTTTTGTGTAACAAAGCAATTTACAAGCGTTCTTCACGAAATTTCTAAAGAAAAAAGGACCTTGTTCGAATGATATAATCAACTATACGGAGAGAAACAAAATATGAAGGCTGCAGAATTACTAAACGAATTGAGATCTTACCAAGCGAAATCAAAAATGAAGAATTACCACAACACTTTCCCAAAGTCCAGCAAAAATTCAAAAACTACGAAACTAAAAGTTATTAAGTATTCCGAACTGCTTTTTCCAATTGTATCAACGCTTGTTCCAGTGTTTTACGCGGGCAAGCTAATACAACGCGCTGAAATGCTGACGCTTCTTCCCCGAATATGTGTCCGGCATCAAGCCAAAGCTTTGCCTTATTAACAATAAGGTCATTGAGCTCTGTGCGGTCAAGTCCCAGACCCGAACAGTCAAGCCATGCAAAGTAGGTACCTTCCGGTTCCACAAGCTTAATTTCGGGAAGCTTGTCCTGCAAAAAAGAACGTAAAAAATTCAAATTTCCGCGCAGATAGTCTTTGCATTGCAAAAGCCACTCCTCGCCGCTTTCATATGCGGCTTTTGCCGCCACTAAGCCGAGAGAATTAAGCTGAGAGTATCCGCTGCGATCGATTTCATTTTGAATCTTTCGTCTGATTTTAGCATTTGGAATCCAGATATTTGAAACCTGTAATCCTGCCAAATTGAACGTCTTGCTCGGAGCAGTGCAGACTATGGAACATTCCTCCAGTCTCGGACATGCTTTTGCAAAGGTCGTGTGCGGATGTTCCGGGAATGCAAAATCACAATGGATCTCATCAGACACAACGGTCACACCGTATGTTTCACAGATCGTTCCGATCCTTTGAAGCTCCTCCTTTGTCCAAACTCTGCCTACCGGATTGTGGGGGGAACAAAGAATAAATAATTTGACACGCTCTTTCTGTATCTTTTCTTCTAAGTCATCGAAATTGATCTCATACCGCCCGTCTCGATAAAGCAGTTGGTTTTCCACAAGTTTGCGATTGTTGTCCTTTATGACCGAGTAGAACGGGTAATACACCGGAGTTTGAATCAGTATGCCGTCTCCCGGTTCTGTCATAGCTCGAATTGCCATTGCCAAGGCAAATACCACACCAGGAGTCTTAATTAGCCATTCAGATTTTGTTTGCCAATCAAAATGTTTTTTGAACCACGAAGAAACTGCTCTGTAGTATTCTTCTTTTACGTCACTATATCCGAAGATACCGTGATCGACCGCTGTATGCAGTGCATCAAGCACCGACTGTGCCGCGCGGAAATCCATATCTGCTACCCATAGAGGAAGGACATCTGCCGGACATCCACGTTCTACTGCAAAATCGTATTTCAAGCTATTGGTGTTTCGGCGATCGATCACACTGTCGAAATCATATGTTACCATTTTCACTCCTCCAGTGCCTGCTTTAGATCAGAAATAATATCGTCAGCGTTCTCCAAACCTACAGAGAGACGCAGCAACGTTTCCGTGATACCGAGATGTTCGCGCATTTTCTGCGGTACATCAGGATGAGTTTGAAGTGCCGGATAGGTAATAAGGGATTCCACTCCGCCGAGACTTTCCGCAAAGGTAACAAGCCTTACCTTTTGAAGCACCCTAAGCGCTGTTTTTTCATTATCCACACGGAACGAGATCATACTTCCGGAGCCTTTTGCTTGACTTGCGTTGATCTCATATCCCGGATGATCCTTGAGCCCCGGATAATAGACATTCGTAACCTGCGGACAGTCGAACAACCAGTCGGCAATTTTCATCGCACTTTCTTGCTGCTGTTTCATACGGACCGCCAATGTCTTGATTCCTCTCATGACGAGCCAACTGTCAAACGGAGCAAGAACACCGCCTGTTGTTTTTGAAATAAGGCGTATTTTATCTATGAGATTCGCATCCCCCGCTGAAACAAACCCGGATATGGTATCGTTATGTCCGGAAAGGAATTTGCTTCCGCTATGAATGACGATATCCGCGCCCAACAACAAGGGATTTTGAAGATACGGTGAAAGAAAGGTATTATCAACAATAAGTAAAAGCCCGTTATCATGCGCCAGCTTTGCGCACCCCCTGAGATCCGTAATATTCATCATAGGATTACTGGGAGTTTCCACATAAATAGCCTTAGTGTCCGGCGTAATGGACTTTTCTACAGTCTTAAGATCAGAAGTGTCAACATAGTCCGCCGTAACACCGTTCTTTGCGCTGATCAAATTGTGCAGACGGATCGCACCGCCGTACAAATCCTCTGAGCATAGGATGCGGTCTCCGGGACGAAACAACTCAAAACAGGCGCTGATTGCCGCCATGCCGGAGGAAAAAGCCACCGTACCTACAGCCGATTCCAAAGAAGAAACAACCTCTTCAAGCTTGCTGCGGGTGGGATTTGATTCTCTCGTATAATCAAATCCACTGTCGTTATGCCCTGTTTTGATATGACTAAACGAGGCAGTCTGATATATGGGAAAGCTGATAGCATTGTTGGCGTCGCGAAGTGATGCATCAGGATCCCCGTGTATACATCGTGTCTCAAAACTTTCCTTCATTGTAATATCTCCTTATCTTAAATCTGTTCAGCTTTTTCGCTGAGGAACTCTTCAAGTGCTTGGGCTATCTGGTCCGGGCAGGAGGTCTGCTTAAAACTGCATCGTATACCTTTTAACCGTTTTACAGCTTCGGATGCCGACATACCCTCAGCCAGTACGGAGATCCCTTGCAGATTACCGCTACAGCCTCCGACAGCGTTTATCCCGCGGATGATATTATCTTCATCCAGCTCTATCCTGATCTCAGCGGGACATACCCCTTTTGGTTTGAAAGTATATATCATCGTTTTCTCCTTTTCTTTTCGTCAATCATGGTCCTGATATTTCCTATCAGATCCCCCGAAACGCCCACCCCGAGAAGTGTAAACATCATACCGACCAAAGCACGTGGCGAGAGCACCTCGTTCAATATGAGAACCGAAAATAACACTGTAATAAGCGGCGAAGCATAGAAATAAAGATTGGAACGTATCGGTCCCAAAACACGTACCGCGTAATTCCAGGTAATATAGCTTAGAGCGCATGCCGCAATACCAAGATACAAAAGCAAAAGCAGATTGCGCGGCTCTGCCCACTGTTCAAAGTTCGGTACGGCATGCTCGCGTATGGCAAAAGGTATCATAAATAAAATACCATAAAAGAATATACGCCTTGTCATATGTATGACATTATAGCCTTTTTTCGATAGTTTTTCAGATGCAACGGTATATACCGTCCATACTACGGAAACCGAAAGTCCAAGCATATCGCCGCGAAGATGAAACGAAAACTCCGAGCCGTCAGCAAAGCTGATAAGGAATATACCTGTAACAGACAATAAAAATCCTACGATAAAATTAGCTTTTATACGCTCCCTGTATATAATCGAAGCTGTAATGCCTACGATAAGCGGTGTAACGGAAACTATGACAGCCAGATTGGATGCCTTGGTATACTGCAGAGCATAGGTCTCAAGTAGGTAATTAAGTGTTACACCGCAGAGCCCCGCCAAAGCAAACAGTGCTTCTGTTTTCCGATCAACTTTGCCTATCCCTCCAGGTGCTGCAAGGCATAGAAAAACAAAACCGATGATAAACCGAAGCAGTATGATCTCAACGGGAGCGAAATTGACTAACAGTACCTTGGTCGAAACGAAGGTACTGCCCCATACAAGAACCGTGAATGCAGCGGCGGCGTGCCCCTTGACTCTGTCAGATGGTATAATCATAGTCACGTAGTACCCTTCTCAGAAAACGCCTGGTACTCTCCTGCTTAGGGGAGGCAAAGAACTCCTTTGACGGCGCGTCCTCTACTATAACACCGTCCTCCATGAACACAACTCTGTCAGCTACCTCACGGGCAAAATCCATCTCGTGGGTAACCACCACCATAGTAGTCCCCTCGTTAGCAAGTACCCTCATAACGTCAAGTACCTCTCCTGTAAGTTCGGGGTCAAGGGCGGAGGTGGGTTCATCAAACAATATCACCTCAGGGGAGCTGGCTATAGCGCGGGCTATGGCAACGCGCTGCTGCTGACCTCCTGAGAGCGAGTCGGGATAAAAATCGGCTTTATCAGACATGCCTACCTTACGAAGCATATCCGCGGCTATCCTGTCCGATTCCGCACGGGGCATCCTGCGTGCCGCCAGGAGGGGTTCAGTAACATTGCCGAATACCGTCTTGTTGCGAAACAGATTATAGTTCTGGAACACGAACCCCATCTTCATACGCAAAGCACGTATCTCCTTCTTGGACAGACGGGTGATATCCTTCTCGAATCCGTCAAATACCAGTTCTCCGCCGTCAGCCCTTTCGAGAAAGGAAATACACCTTAGCAGAGTCGTCTTGCCTGAGCCGCTGCTGCCCAGAAGCGCTATGACCTCACCTTTATTCACTTTGAAATTTATACCGCGAAGCACCTCGTTTCTGCCGAAGCTTTTGCGGATGTTCTTAACCTCAAGCATGTTATGAAATTCCTTTTCAATCGACTATTTCTTCGGGCTGTACCTGTAAGATATCGTTTAAATAGTTGTTGGCTATCATAAGGACACCCATCGTAGTTATAACAACTATCTCCTCCTCGGTAAACTCCTTTTTCAATCTCTTGAAAAGCTCGTCACTGACGCCCTTAGGATCCTTGGCTATCGCCCGTCCGTACTCTATAAGCAGATTTTCGCGTTCAGTGAAATCAAAGGTCTCGAAATCAATGTTATTCTTTTTCAAAAGATTGGTAAAGTAAGCACTGCATACGAGACAATCGTTCTGCACAGAGATAGCGTACTCGTAAAAATCAGCGGCACGCTTGCCGATCAGCCTCTGCAGTTCATCATCGAGAGCATATGAGCTTTCTTCGAGCGCCAGAAAAGCCTTTACGTTATGCAGTAACGTGCGTTTCTCTGCAGTCAGTCGGTGTCCCCGGGCGAGATGTTCGGAAATGACATTCTTTACCTCCTGAGAGGCGTTGTCAACGTCTATTTCGGTAATTCTAGGCATATTTTTTCTCCTTTGTGAATATCTTAGTTTCTTTCTTCTGTTTCCATTCCAGCTTCTTTTCCAAATATGACTGAAGCAAGGTAAGGAGTGAGCTTATTATCAGATAGATAAAAGCCGCTTCGCAATAAAGGGCAAAAGGCTCAAAATATCTTCCCGCTATCTGCTGAGACGCCTTGAACATTTCCACTACCGTGATACTGGAGGCAAGGGACGTATCCTTGGTAAGACCTATAAGAGAATTGAACAGCGTCGGGAATGCAACACGCGCCGCCTGCGGCAGAACTATACGCAGCATTATCTGAGGATAGCCCAGACCTATCATGTAACCTGCCTCTGTCTGTCCCACAGGGACAGACAGAATAGCCGAGCGTATCGTCTCTGAACTGTATGCCGCCAGGTTCAGCGAGAAGGCTATGACCGCAGATGGGAAGGCAGGTATCATAAGTCCTAACGAAGGCATCCCGTAAAATATTATAAACAGCTGAACCAGAAGCGGCGTACCGCGAAAGAGCCATATGTATATTCGTGCAAGCTGTCTTAAGACCTTGATATTCAATATCTGAACAAGCGCAATGAAGAAGGCAAGCACCACCCCGACAACAAAAACAATGAGTGTCAGCGGTATCGTGACCTTGATACAGGGAATCAGAATCTTGGTAAAGGAAGACAGCAGGATCTCTAATAATCTTTCACTCATGACAATACTACCTGATCAAATAATTATTCCGATGCTGAAACCGTAAAGTCGGATTTTAAAAACTCCTCGGAAAGTGCGACAATGGTTCCGTCCTCTCTGAGCTCTTCAAGAGCCTGATTGATACTGTCAAGCAGACGTGTCTCTCCTTTACGGATGGGGATAGCCACCTGCTGCTCAGCGTCATCGATATTAAATGCTACCTTGATATCGGTATCAGGATGCTCGTCAAGATAGCTGCTGAAGGTGATACCGCTGAAGCTCAGGAAATCAACGCGGTCGGAGAGGAGAAGATTTATAGCTTCAGAGCTTGTGTCGATAGGCACCAGTTCAACACCCAGAGATTCATACCAGGACGCAAGAACGTTGGTACTGTTACCTGCTAGCTTCTTACCTGACAGATCGTCTATGCTCTTGATAGAATCGTTTGCTGTCCTTACAAGTATCTGTGTGGGGCTGTATACATAAGGATCGGAGAAATCATACTTTTCTTTACGCTCATCCGAAACACTTACGCAGTTGATAACAGTATCAAAACGTCCGCTGTCTACTCCCGCAAGCAGAGAATCCCAAGGCGCCTCTACAAACTCAGCAGTTACGCCCAGCTTCTCTGCAACCGCCTTAGCAACCTCAACGTCGAATCCGGTGAGTTCACCCGAGTCATCATGGTAGTTGAAGGGAGGATATGCGCCCTCTATACCTACGACAAATTTTCCTGCTTCCTGTATAGCGGCAAGCTGGTCCTTTTCTTCTTCCTCTTTCTTCGTACCGCAAGAAGCCAAGGCTCCGAGGGCAAAAACAGCAACAAGTATCAGTGATATAATGCGTATTAAATTTCTTTTCATGGTAATGTACATCCTTTCGGTAATTTAGTTTTTATCAGTCAGCTCGTTCAGCGCATAGCCTGCGAGCACTCCCGCACCGTATTTCAGTGCGTTTTCGTCAATATCAAAGTTGTCAGCATGAAGGCCTGCTCCGCTTCCCAGCTCTTCATTTCTGATGCCGAGAAATGCCATAGCTCCGGGGAATCTGTAGGTATAGTCAGCAAAAGACTCGGAACCGAGGTTAGGTTCGATAGCTTGATAATGATCGTCACCGAACATTTCCTTAACGACACCGCGAGCATTATCCGCTACCTCGGCATCATTGCACAACGGAGCTTCAAGGTAGATAAGCTCTGTCCGATATTCGCAGCCGAAAGCGGCGGTAAAATGTTCAAGCTGATTGAGAAAGCTGTCCCTGAATATCTCAAGACTCTTAATATCAAGGGAACGTGCCGTCCCTTCAAAATACAATTCGCTATCGATAAGATTTCCGAGAGTTCCTGTCCTGACCAACGGAATACTGAAGGTCAGAAGACCATAGGGACTTATCTTGCGAAGTCGGATAGCAGCAAGGGATTGATAAAAGGCAGTAAAGCAATCCAGAGGATTGTTGGCAAGGTCTGGACGTGACCCGTGTCCTCCCGTGCCTTTTATACTTATCTCAAATCCAAAGCTCCCTGCCATCACTCCGCCACGCTCTACAGAGAGCTTCCCTGTATCGAGCCGCGGATCAACATGCAGTGCAAAGCAGCTGTCGGGTCGGATATTATTCCTATCCATATATCTGAGTATCTGTTTTACTCCGAAGCTATGACCGGGACCGCCGCCTTCCTCTGCCCGTTCAAAGCAAAGCAAGACCGTACCGTTCAGCTCTGATATACGTGCTCTTAACAGCTTTGCCGCCGTTAACAGCATGGCGGTGTGGGCATCATGTCCGCAGACATGAGACACACCACCGTTTTTCGATACTACTTTCTTTGCCCGAACCAGATTACAGGAGCTCTCCTGAACAGGAAGTGCGTCCATATCGGCACGCAACAAAACGGTCTTACCGCCGATACCGTTGGTAAGCTCGGCAAGTATTCCTCCCTTCTCTATCTCGGTATAGGGAATATCCATGTCCGTCAGCCGCTGACTTATCAGCGCCAGAGTGTTTATTTCTTCCCCTGAAAGCTCGGGATGAAGATGCAGATAATTCCGTGTCTCTATCAGATCCGACTCTTCCGCTTCAAGCTGTTTAAGCAGTTTATTCATTGTATATCAACTCCCACACAGTATCACATTCGACAAGCACTGAAGAATTTGTCATATATGATATATCTGTTGCCTGTTTTCACATTTGCTGTGACCATAACACCTACCTCCTTTATCTTTTCTACACCAAAATTATAGCACTGAATCAGCCGTCTGTCCAATACAGTAAAAGTATATTGAGTTATAGATTAAACCTATATCTCCAAACAATAATACCGCACTGCCTCGGCAGTACGGTATTGATTATTGCTTATATTGATTTAAGTATTTTTTTATCTCATTGATATAGAGTTCACCCATACGGCTTAACAGCATATTCTTCTTAGTAACATAGCCTATCTCCATCCTGTCTACCGACTCGGCATCCTCATGCTCAAAGGGTATGGCCACATAATCATCTCCGTTCAGTTCCTCGCTGATGATGCCCGAACAAAGAGTGTATCCGTTTAATCCGACCATAAGATTCAACATGGTTGCGCGATCGTTGGCTTTGATGGTTCTGGCATATTCATTGGTACTGAGTATCTCCTCAGCGAAATAGAAAGAGCTGTTATCACCCTGTTCAAAAGACAGACAGGGGTAATCGTTAAGCTGGGAAAACCGTATAGAACTACAGTTCGCCAAGGGATGCCCTTTCCACAGGTATACATAGGCGTCGCACTCTGTCAATCGGTGAAATTCCAGATCCTTGGTATGTAACAGCTTGGTAATAGCCATACGGTTAAAATCACTTAAATAAATGATGCCTATCTCACTTTTCAATGTACTGACATCCTCGATGACCTCCATGGTCTTTGTCTCACGGATGGCAAATTCATACTCTGCTGTATTGAATTTTTTTACCATCTCAACGAAGCTCTTTATCGCAAAGGAATAGTGCTGTGTAGAGATACCGAATTTCTTTTTCAGTGTACCGTTATTACCGTATTTCTGCAATATAGACTCATATTGCTGATACAGCTGACGGGCGTATAATACAAACTCAACGCCGTCATTGGTCAGGGTCACGCCGCGTCCACTGCGATGGAAGATCACTATCCCCAGTTCCTTTTCCAGTTCCTTGATCGAGCTGGTAAGAGATGGTTGTGCCACATATAGTATCTCCGCTGCTTTATTGAGCGAACCGGTTTCGGAGATGGTAATAACATAATGTAATTGTTGTATAGTCATAGCGCTGCATCCAAAAATGAAATATCAATACCACTCGTGCTATTTGAGGCATCATGCATCAAATCTTTGAGGGTAATGCCGTCTAAATATTCGTCTATTACACTTTGCAGGTTTTTCCACATGGAAATAGTGCGACACTGTTCTGCTCGCTCACACGGCTTGGCTCCGCATTCAAGACAGGAAACAGGAGCAAGATCACCTTCCACCAAACGAAGAATTTCTCCAATGGTATATTCCTCCGGCTTTCTGGTCAAGCGGTATCCACCGCCCTTACCGTGCATGCCTTCGACAACATTGTTTTGTTTGAGAGTGGGTAGAATATGCTCCAAATATTTTAGAGGCAGTCCATGCCGCTCGGCAACAATTTTCATTGGGATATATGAGCCGTTATCATGTTCTGCAAGATCGATCAAAACACGTAAGGCATATCTGCCTTTTGAAGATATGGTCATTCTTATACTCCTTTCTTTTTGTAGTCATTATAAGTTTGCATTGAAATGCGTTAGATCCTTTATCACTTCGCCGGCGATAATAAGCCCCACGACAGACGGCACGAAGGCATTGCTGCCGGGTACTTGTCTGCGCCGGGTGCATTTTCTTGCCGTACCCGGAGGACAGATACAATGAGTGCGACAACTGATTGCCATATCATCGACCGGTGTAATAGGCTTTTCCTTTGAATACACGACCTTTAGATTTTTAACGCCCTTGCGTTTTAGTTCATAACGCATAACCTTTGCAAGCGGACAAACCGAGGTCTTATAAATATCCGTTACTTCAAAAGCGGTGGGATCGACCTTGTTTCCTGCTCCCATAGAGCTGATGATCGGCGTTCCTGCAGCTTTTGCATTCATAACAAGTGCTATTTTTCCGGTTACAGTATCAATGGCATCAACAATATAATCATACTGGGAAAAATCAAATTGCTCTGCTGTTTCGGGTGTGTAAAAGGTCTTATATGTGCGCACCTGTGCTTCAGGATTTATTTCGGCAATACGCTCGGCTGCAACATCCACCTTGTATTTGCCAACCGTTTTACGAGTTGCGTATATCTGTCGGTTGATATTGGTAAGACACACCTTATCGTCATCTATAAGGTCAACGGCACCCACACCGGACCGAACCAATGCTTCAACAGTATATCCGCCAACTCCGCCGATTCCGAATATTGCAACACGGGCGTTGGCAAGCCGTTCCATCGCTTCTTTCCCAAAGAGCAACTCAGTTCTGGAAAATTGATTCAACATTACGAATTCCTCCGCACAGTGAAGTGCTCTCCGTTTTCCGAAAAAACAACATTCAAATCCTTTGCAAAGAAGAAATCGGTAATAAAAGCCTTCAACGACTCCGTCGGTTCTTCAACCGTAAAGCTTTGTCCGCCGCAACTATCGCAAAAGTGTACTGTTACCGAAAATCTTTCGGCAACTTGCTTTTTCAATTCGGAAATATCAGAAAGGCTCAAAATCATTTGCCATTCTTCCTTTCATGTAACAAAATTAAATATACTTATTTGCCCAAAATATCTGACAAATTGCTCTGAATCTTCGCTGCCACATCCGGCTTGTTCATAGAATAGACATGGACACCCGTAATACCGTTTGCATACAAATCAATGATCTGATCGGTAGCATACGCAATACCCGCCTGTTTCATAGCCGCAGGGTCAGAACCGAATTTGTCTACGAGACTCTTGAATCGCTGGGGCATAAAGGAGCCGGAAAGTTTTATCGCTCTTTCTACTTGATTTGCATTGGTAATAGGCATAATACCGGGAATTATAGGAACGGTTATTCCGGCTTCACGGATCTTATACAGGAAGTTATACAGAAGATTATTGTCAAAGAACATTTGCGTCGTCAAAAATTCACAACCTGCATCCACTTTTTCCTTAAGATGCAGAATATCTTCTTTTTGATTTGTACTCTCGGGATGAATTTCGGGATAGCATGCCCCGCCGATGCAAAAATCCGCCCCTGATTCTTTCAATTCATAAATAAGCTCTATTGCGTGCCTGAAATCCCAATGACTGCGGTCTGCATTTTGAAGTTCTGTGGGGATATCTCCACGCAAAGCCATAACATTCTGTATGCCCGCACTTTTAATGTCCCTAATTCTTTCGCGGACAGTTTCCCTTGTGGAGGAAACACAGGTCAAATGCGCTAAAGAGGGAACATCATACAGATCTTTGATTTGTTTTGCGATGTCAAGAGTGTATCGGCTTGTCCCACCACCGGCACCGTATGTAACACTCATAAACGAAGGATGCAGTCTCGCAATCTCTTCCGTCGCGTGCTTTACGCTTTCAAAAGTTGTTTCGTTTTTTGGAGGGAACACCTCAAAAGAAAGCGATAATTGATTTCTGCTAAAGAGTTCTGTCAGTTTCATAATTGAATCCTTTACAAAGTTATCCGGCAATGATCGTTCCGCCGCCGAGGGAATCATAGCGTCTATTGCTGTTTTGCTCATTTTTGTGGTCGCTGCATTATCAAGATATATCTGCGTTTTATTTATTCTCCTTCATTGCATTCCCGATTGCCGTTACAATACGGTATCCGGCAGAGTTTACGCGCCGTTCCAGACAACCCCGGCACTGTGCAGCTTCCTCTCCGGTGCATATTTTATTTTGATAAAGCGCATATAGTTTTCGTACACCGACCGGCGAAAGGTTGGGCATTACCACATTGGCGCCTGCTTTCAACCCGAGTTCACGTCCCTGAGCGTGGATCGTTCCGAGAGCCGTCGTTGCCGGAATCAAAGCATACGGAAACATAAGCCTCAAAACAGCAATAAGCCGTAAAGTCAGCGCCATGCTGCCGTTTTTAAAAGAAGAGAACGGTGTGTCTTCATGCGTGATATACGGTCCGATTCCGATCATATCAGGCTGCAAATCCTGCAAGAAACGAATATCTTGTATCAAAGTATCGGTTGTCTGATATGGCGAGCCAACCATAAAACCGGAACCCACTTGATATCCGATGTCCTTTAAATTATATAGGCATTGTTTTCGGTTTTGCAGACTCATATTGTCAGGATGAAGCTTACGATAGTGCGGATCGTTTGCGGTTTCGTGCCTAAGCAGATAGCGATTAGCTCCCGCATCAAAGAACGCTTTATAGCTTTCTTTGGATTTTTCACCGAGAGATAACGTGATAGCACAATCCTCAAAACGTTTTCGTATTTCAGACACAATATCACAGATTAAAGTGTCTGTATAATACGGATCTTCACCGCCCTGTAAAACAAAAGTACGAAAACCAAGCCGATATCCTTCTTCACAACAAGCAAGGATTTCTTCTTTGCTTAAACGGTATCTCTGTGCATTTTTATTATCTCTTCGTATGCCGCAATAATAACAGTTATTGCGGCAATAATTTGTAAACTCAATAAGTCCGCGAATGTAAACCTCATCGCCGTAGATTTCCTTGCGTCTGCTATCCGCCGCTTCGAAGAGAAACGTATCGTATTCATTGCTTTCAATCAGCAATTTTAGCGCCGCATTCGGAAGATTTCTCTCTGCCGTTAGTTTCTCAATTAAATCGATGTTTCTCATAAGTCATTCCGTTTTATTAACTGCATAATTTATTCGCCGTACTTGTAAGCGGCTTTTGTGAGCGCATCTGTAACTGCCGGAGGGGATTTGAAACCCATATCTGCAATCCACATATGAATCGTATTTGGAGGAAGATTATTGTATTTAATTGCTCCGGTATCTGTTCGGCTATAGATTGAATTGAAAAGTGAGTTATCAAACATTTCAAATCACCTACAATAAACAAGTCTAAAGGCTCCGATACAGTAAATAGTACCGGAGCCTTGATGATCAATCAGCAAACAGCGGTGTGGATAAATATCTGTCACCGGTATCGGGCAGAAGCACAACAATGGTTTTTCCTTCGTTTTCGGGTCGCTTTGCGAGTTCAATTGCGGCAAATGCGGCAGCACCGGAAGAAATGCCTACGAGTACGCCCTCACTTTTGCCGATGAGCTTTCCGGTAGCAAAAGCATCCTCATTTGAAACGGGAATGATCTCGTCATAAATGCCGGTGTTGAGTACATCGGGAACAAAGCCTGCGCCGATACCTTGGATCTTGTGAGGACCGGCAACACCGGTAGAGAGCACCGCAGAAGCGGCAGGCTCAACTGCAACGACTTTGACTGCAGGGTTCTTGGATTTCAGATATTCCCCGACACCTGTTACCGTACCGCCGGTGCCTACACCCGCAACAAAGATATCCACATTACCGTCGGTATCCTCAAAGATCTCAGGACCGGTATTTTCTCTGTGAGCCTTGGGGTTGGCGGGGTTTACAAACTGTCCGGGAATGAAGCTGTTGGGTGTCTCTGCGGCGAGTTCTTCCGCCTTTGCAATAGCACCTTTCATACCTTTAGCACCTTCGGTCAGTACAAGCTCCGCGCCGTATGCCTTCATAAGTTGACGGCGTTCCACCGACATTGTTTCGGGCATTACGATAATAATTCTGTAGCCGCGGGCAGCAGCAACCGCCGCAAGACCGATACCGGTATTGCCGGAGGTGGGCTCGATGATAACAGAACCGGGCTTCAACTTTCCGCTCGCCTCCGCCTCGTCAATCATTTCCTTTGCAATACGGTCTTTAACGGAACCTGCCGGATTGAAATATTCCAGTTTAGCGACGACCTTTGCTTTCAATCCTAAGGCTTTTTCAATGTGTGTAAGTTCAAGGAGAGGTGTTTTGCCAATCAATTGATCGGCAGATGTATAAATATTAGCCATAAATGTTACCTCCAAATAGATTCGATTACTTTACTGCGTCAAAACCACGCTGCAGATCGGCGAGAATATCGTCGATATGCTCGGTACCGATGGAAAGACGAATGGTGTTGGGCTTAATGCCCTGATCCTCAAGCTCCTCAGCACTAAGCTGACTGTGTGTGGTGGTTGCCGGGTGGATCACAAGGCTCTTTACATCAGCAACATTGGCGAGCAAAGAGAAGATTTCCAGGCTGTCAATGAACTTGTGTGCCTCAGCCACGCCGCCCTTGATCTCAAAAGTGAAGATGGAACCGCCACCATTGGGGAAATATTTCTGATACAACTCGTTGTCGGGGTGATCTGCCAAAGACGGATGATTGACCTTTTCAACTTGCGGGTGGTTTGCAAGGAATTCGACAACCTTCTTGGTATTTTCAGCATGACGCTCCAGACGTAGAGACAGAGTCTCGATGCCCTGTAAGAGCAGGAATGCGGCGAAAGGAGAAATGGTAGCACCGGTATCACGGAGCAGGATAGCGCGGATATATGTTACAAACGCCGCAGGACCGACTGCTTTCACAAAGGATACGCCGTGATAGCTGGGATTGGGATCGGCGATTGCTGGATACTTGCCGCTTGCAGTCCAATCGAATTTACCGGAGTCTACGATCACGCCGCCCAGTGTGGTACCGTGACCGCCGAGAAACTTGGTAGCGGAATGTACCACGATATCCGCGCCGTGCTCGATAGGACGGATGAGGTACGGCGTACCGAAGGTGTTGTCTACTACGAGGGGCAAACCGTGCTTGTGAGCAAGAGAAGCCAGTGCGTCGATATCCGGAATATCGCTGTTGGGGTTACCGAGGGTTTCAATGTATATCGCTCTGGTGTTATCCTGAATAGCCGCTTCGACTTCGGCGAGGTCGTGAATGTTGACAAAACTTGCGGTAATACCGAAGTTAGGTAAAGTATGTGCCAGCAGATTGTAACTACCGCCGTAAATGGTCTTCTGTGCCACGAAGTGACCGCCATTCTGACCGAGTGCCTCAAGGGTATATGTAATTGCTGCAGCACCGGAAGCGAGAGCCAAAGCAGCAACGCCGCCTTCAAGAGCTGCTACACGCTGTTCTAGGACATCCTGTGTGGAATTGGTAAGTCTGCCGTAAATGTTACCGGCATCGGCGAGACCGAAACGAGCCGCGGCGTGAGCAGAGTTCTTGAATACATAAGAAGTGGTTGCGTAAATCGGTACCGCACGGGCATCGGTTGCGGGATCGGGATTTTCCTGACCTACATGGAGCTGTAAAGTTTCAAATTTATAGTTAGACATGATATTGATTTCCTTTCATTATTAAAAATACGTGATGCTGTTCGTTATGTTTTTCTTAATCTTCAACATCGACACATTCGACCGAATCGGAAATTTGCTACGACAATCTTTTCAAAATAGTTTTTCATAGGTTTTTACCTACCTTCAAAATAATAAATCGGGAGACTCCGATAAAGTTCTCCCGATCGTAAACAAATGTTGTTCCGCAAAAATGGGGCGGCTTATGCGTTTACTTCTGAGATGGAGAACATATCGGATTTTTGGACGCAAGAAATCATGCACGTACAACAAGTCTGCATGCACATCCCCATCATCATAGCGGTGGAATTAAACTCTTTCATGACTATGTTCTCCTTTCTTCTCGAATTACCTACCGATTGGGTTGGTATTAGCATAACACACATTGCCTACCTTGTCAATAGGTAAATGAAAAATTTTCTAATTTTTGAAGATTTCCCACTTTAGAACCCCATAACAATCTGAGTCTAAGGTGGGAAACCATTTTATTTTTCAATGCACAAAAGAACTCCGTTTCAAATTGAAGCGGAGTTTTCATGTTCAATTTCCTAAGCACCTAACTTCAAAAGAAATAGAGTACGTCGTTACCACTTTTTCTAATATATAAATGGAGTCGATATTCAAACTTTAATATTAAACAGAAGGATTAAGTATTGCGATATGCATTCAGCAAATCTTGTAAAATCTTTTTATCCTGCGAAACCACATACCTTTTGTTATATTCACACTCGTACGAAAAAGCTCTAATATGGGAAGATAAAGAAGGACATAGGAATAATGGCGAATACAAGCAAGTAGAAAGCATGTAAAGATCATATACATATGCTGGTAATCGATACCGCTATCTCAGTGCATTTAATCCGTTTTCCCTTGATGAAATCGCTGACGTCATATAATAACACCTGGAAGTGACATCACGCGACATATATCCTTCCATGTTGCATTAAAACGCTCTTCATGAAGCATATTCAGTAAATACTGAGTTTAAAAATCGCAATGCAGAAATAAATTGATATTCATTCTCTGCCTTATTCTATCAAACCGTACTTGGCTTTTATTCTTTCGAGCTTATCGATCATGGGCTCTGCGGCGAGCCATAGGAATAAGGCGGTGGATGCTGCGTGGATAAGGTCGAACGGCAGTCCCACAGTGCTTGCTGAGAGGAACATTTGGGCTTTGGGTGTTGCCTGCCAAATAAGCACGGATGCGGTATTCATTATTCCGCCGTAAATTATGAGCGTTGCAATAAATCCGAAGATACAGAGCGATATTTTTGTCTTGCGCAAGATACCTTTGCGGAACAGCACTCCCGCTATAAAGCCGATAATTCCGAAAGCGAACATCTGCCACGGAGTCCACGGACCTTGTCCGAAAAAGAAGTTTGAGACAAAGCCCGTTACCGCACCGACGAGGAATCCTGTTTCTCCGCCGAAACATACACCCGCTATAATGACAAGCGCCGTTACGGGTTTGAACTGCGGCAACATAAAAAACGCGGCTCTGCCTGCTACGCCTATAGCGCACAGCACGCTTATCACGACGAGTTCGCGTGCCTTGGGTTTTCTGCCCTCAAACACCATGAAAAACGGTATCATGGTTTCAAGGATGATGAGCAGGCTTATGAAATAATACTTTCTGTCGCCGAGATAGACAATGCCGACAAAAATTGTGAGCGGTATTACGAGCAGTATCAAAAGCATTGCTGCGAGGGTGCGCCCCGTTAAGCGGCGGTTGTTTTGCGGTTGTTGGATATTCTCTTTGAACGTTTTTTGGGGTTGCTCTTTTTTTTCATGCGGAATTATGCGCCTTGGGACACGCTCTCTTTTTTCAACTTTGCCGCCGAGAGCGAGTATCACATCCTCGGCGGTCACGGCGCGTGGCAGTTTTTCGCGCACGATTCGATTGGCAGAGGTGGTATAAAAGTTTTTGCCTGCGAAGAACTCACGCGGTGTGCCTACTGATGCAATATTGCCGTCAAAAAACATCGCGCATCTATCGGCATGCTCGGCACAAAATTCAATATCGTGCGACACCATTATGACAGTAACGCCGTTTGCCTTTAAATCCTGCAGAATATCCGCAAAGCACGCCTTGAACTGCGCATCCATACCTTTGGTCGGCTCGTCGAGCAGCAAAATTCTCGGCGAAAGCAAAAGCACTTTGGCAAGTGCCGCGCGCTGCTGTTCACCACCTGAAAGGTCGTATGGGTGGCTGTCGAGCAGTTCTGCTATTTTGCAGATCTCTGCTATGTTTTGAATATGCTCTGCGTTATTTGTCATTTCAAAAAGGTCTGCGCGCACGGTCTTTTTTGTAAACAAACACTGCGGATTTTGAGGAAGCACGCCGAGAGTACCGTTATACAAGTCGGCGATATCTGCGACAGACTTACCTTTTATGAGCACATTTCCGCGATACGGCGTGTTAAGACCGCTTATTAGTGAAAGCGCAGTGGTTTTTCCCGTGCCGTTGCCGCCGAGGATGGCGAACAGTTCCCCTTTTTGCACCTTTAGGCTGAGACCTTTTATGACATCGGGAAGTTCTTTTTCATAGCGGAACCATGCGTCATTTATTTCAACTGCCGTCTCGGTCGCAAGCGGCTTGTTTTCGGGCAATATTGCGTCCGTTTTCGGCGTATGCGTCTCGGCATATTTCAAAAACCACCCTCTACCCTCACGAACCGTGAGCGGAAATGCAGCATCGGTCTCAACAGCGCCGTAAATGCGTATCGGTGCGGGCAAAGCGGCATACATATCGTGCCTTGTTGTTTTTAAGATCTCGCAGACCTTCTTCGGCTCGGCATCCGCAATTATTCTGCCGCTGTCTATAACGACAACGCGGTCGGATATAGGGAACGCATCTTCCAAGCGGTGCTCAGACAATATCACCGTTGTTCCAAGTTCGCGATTTATTTTTTCGAGCGTTTTCAAAAACTCTTCGGCGGCTATGGGGTCAAGTTGGCTTGTCGGCTCGTCCAAAATAAGCACTGACGGCTGCATAACCATGACTGAAGCGAGATTTAAAAGCTGCTTTTGACCGCCCGAAAGTTCGGTCACGCTTTTGTGAAACCATGTTTGGATTCCGAAAAATGACGCCATCTCAGCCACGCGTGTGCGTATCTCGGGGGTGGGGCATCCGAGGCTTTCAAGTCCAAACGCAAGTTCGTGCCACACCTTATCGGTCACGATTTGGTTATCGGGGCTCTGCATGACAAAGCCTATCTTGGAAGCCTGTGTTCTTGCATCCGTGTCAGCAAGTGATGTACCGCAGAAATCGATACTGCCACAAAGCTTGCCGTGCGGCGCAAGCGAAGTTTTGAGCAGGCGCAAAAGCGTTGTTTTTCCGCAACCCGATTTGCCGCACAGAGTGACAAATTCACCCTCATTGACAGTAAGGTTTATGTCAACGAGTGCCGCACACGCGCGGTTGGGATATGTAAAACTTAAATTTTGGATCTTATAGCTTTCCACTTTCTCACCTCTAAGACTTCAACCGCTATCGGCAATGCGCACAGCGCAAAATATGCCGCAAAAATGCTGACAGTATATATAGTCGGTTCTGTGGCTTTTACAGACGGAAAATATCTGAAATCCATACCGCCCGCAACACCGCCGACAAGCACATAAACTCCCAAAAACGAAATGCAAAGAAGCGCCGCCGCGTCCCGCTTGTCAAATCTAAAAATCGAAAACGCGGTGCGCCCACGCATACCGTAGCCGCGCGACTTCATGCTGTCTGCTGTCTCTACCGCATTTTCAAGCGACCATGTAACCATTACAGACAGTATGGAAATGCCGTTTTTCGCTCTCTGCAAGAGCGAGCCGTTTGAAACATCTCGCCCGATGCATTTCTGTGCGTTTGTTACCACTTTAAGCTGTGACGTAAATTTTGGCACAAAGCGAAGCGTCATGGAAAGTATCAGCGACAGCGACGGAATCACTCTACCGAACAAATAGATGAATTTATCGCTTGTCATAACGGCGTTGTAGCACGAAAAGTGACACATCACGCTGACTATCATCACCGCCGCCGAGAGACCGTACAATATCGACTCGAGCGTGAGCGGATTGCCGCTCGGCAGATATGTGAGGATGGTCACGCCTTCGTGGTTAAACGCAGGATTCATAAGCGCCGTTATAAGCATTGTCGGCAGCATATACAAAAGATTTGTTTTTATCGCTTTTGGGCCTTTGAGCATTACCGAATAGACAAAGCCGCTTGCAAGCGTGACGGCAAGGCATACGGGGTGCATATAAAACATCGAAAATCCGATAACGAATGCAAAATAAGCAAAGTTAACAATCGGATGGTATGTCTTAAACTCATTCATCCTTTTGTACTCCCGAGGAATATCCGCCGCCGACATCTTCGCCGAGGTCGCATGTATATACCCATTCGACTTTGTCGCCGTCGCAAAGCTGATAGCGCGAGCAGCCGTAGTTCGGGAACCAGTCGTTCACCTTGTACATCCAACCCGAAAGCTCGCCGCAGTCAAATTCATAGAGATTGCCGATTCCCTCAATGTAAGCGCTATTGTAGATGGGGGTATTGACAAACTCCATGTGAATCTTATTTTGCTTCATCTCACGTACAAGCAGATTAAACACGCTTTCGCCCTCGTAAAATGTGACCGTTTTTTCAGCGTAGATAACGCCGTCTTTGGGAACAAGCTCTACCTTTTCGGGGTCGAGCCAGTTTAAGTTATCCAAAATCGTATCGCACCGCACCGAAAGCGTACAGGTAAGTTCCCTGTCCGAAATGACCGCGTCCTCGGGTTCGACGGGAGAAGGTTTATCCTCTGGCACGGTATTTGTTTTGTACTTGTCGGTTACGGCGGTATCGGCTGTCGTCTCCTCGGCATTGCCGAAGCCGCGAAGGCTCGGTGCATTGCCGCCCCACCAAAATACAAATACCAAAACCGCAAGGACAAGTACAGCCGCTATGATCTTGTTGATATGTTTTTTCATCCGTTCTCCTTATAAAAGCTTTGCCAGCGAAAGCATATTGTAAAGCATTTGTGCGATCTCTCCGCGCGTTACGGCAGCTTTCGGTTGTATCGACATGGCGCTGTCGTCCAAAACGCCTTTATCATAGCAAAATGCAAGCGAGCTATATGCCCATTCCGACGCCTTTACATAATCGGAAAATCCTGCAAGGATATTGCGCGCTTCATACGCGGTATAATCGGTGTCCATACCGCACAGCTTTGCCGCGCGTGCTACCATGACTGCCGCTTCTTCGCGCGTTATAGTGCCGCCTGGGTTAAACTCGGTGTCTGATACGCCCTTGATAATGCCGTAAGCATACGCGGTATTGATGTAGCTGTAGTACCAATCGCCGCCCGTGACATCCGCAAACACCGCTTTGCTTTGACGAGGAAGTCCGAGTGCATTTACCACTATCGTTGCAAACTCTGCGCGTGTCATCGTTGCACTTGGTTCAAACGATGTATCGCTTTTGCCGTTGATTATTTTTCTTGACGCGAGCGCCTCTATTGCTGATTGATTTTTGTGACCTTTGATGTCTGCAAATGTTTTTACGGCGACTATCGGCTTTACATTAACATCGGCGTGCTTGCCTGCAAGACCTGCGGCGTCACCCACAAGATTTGCCGCATCACTCATGCAGTAGAGGCTGTTTTTGCCGCTTGCCAAACGCTCGGCGGCAACGAGCGCGTAAAAGCATTGCTCTGTTGCCATCTGATTTGTGCCGCCGCTATGCGTATGTCTAAAGCCCTCTCCATTGACATAATAGGTCATCAAATTGTCAAGCACGGTATTGCCGTTTTTGACAAAGCGTGTATCGTCAAGAGAAATACCGAGCTCGCAAAGCGCGACTGTTACCTGCGCCGCGCTCTCGGCGGTTTCCTCTCCACTGATTGAAAAACCGCCGCTTGCGTTTTGCATTTCGGACAAGCAAAGGAGTGCTTTTTCTATTGCTGTTTTAACCGCAGCGTTATTTTTATACTTTGCAAGCGCCTGCAGCGCCATAGCGGTAACATCGGCATCGGCACTCTCGCCCGAGAGCGCAAAACCGCCGTCGGCGAGTTGTTTTTGCAAAATATAATCAACATACCTTTCGCGAAGGTCACTTTCATAATCGCCGCTGTCAAGGGCAATCAGCGCAAATATCGCGCCGTTTACCCCCTGCCATACAGTTTTATCAAAGTCGCCGAGCGGTGCGATCAAATCATACCCAGCAACATTTGAGGGGTCTTTGCCTATTGCGGTCAGCGCAAGTATCACGCGCGAATACTCGGTATACTTCTTTGTATGCAAAACGCCTTTACACTCTTTTACATACGCCTCAACGTTTGCATAATAATCGGCATAGTATTCGCTTGGGATATCCGCACCGCCGCGTGCAAGTCCAAGCACCGCCCACTCACCGCCGACAGAGCCGACCTGCGGTGAAGCCACAGTTTTGTATACATACGCCGCGACGTCGGAAACTGTGTCACTCTCCGCGGCAAAGGCAGGTAAAACCGTGCTGACAAACATTAGCAGACACAGCAAGAGTGAAAATATCTTCTTCATCGTATACCCTTTCTAAAACGGGAAAAGCGAGCAGCCATAGCGGCTGTTCGCAATCCCTATAAGTTATTTTGCTATGTTCTCGCAAAAGCGCATGAGGATGGCCGCTACATGCGCACGCGTAGCCGTGCCTTTAGGCGATACGGTTGTGTCCGTAGTGCCCTTTACAAGTTCATTTGCATTTGCCCACGCAAGTGCGTCGAGTGCATACCCGCTTATCTCATCCGCGTCTGCAAAGTCAGAAATGTCTGCTTTGTCGCTGACATCATATCCCTTGAACTTTGCATAGCGATAGATTACAGCCGCCATCTGCTCGCGAGTGATGTTGTCGTTCGGTGCAAATTCTGTCTCGCTGATGCCAACGACGATGCCGTTTTCATTTGCCCATGCAACAGCGTCCGCGTACCACTCGCCCTCTGCAACATCCGTGAATCTGCAACCGTCTTTGCCGTTCTCCGCGCCGTCAAGTCTGTACAGCACGGTAACAAGCATAGCTCTTGTCATGTTGCCGTCTGGCTCAAAACCGTCATCGGTGCCCTGCATAAGTCCGTTTTCGTATACATACTGTACATAGAGGTAGTACCAATCGTTTTCGCCGATGTCACTGAAATGATTTTCGTCTGCCGAAGCTTTTTCCGTCCACTTCGCATACAGTGTAAAGCTCTTTGTAACCTTGGTGTCAAAATCATACTCTTTGGTCAGTTCCTTGTCAGTGTACCAACCGCCGAAGGTATAGCCGTCCTTGGTAGGTGCTTCGGGTTCTGTGGCGGTATCATTTTTGTCAACCTTTTGATTACTTACAGCACTTCCGCCGTTTGTTTCAAACTTAACTGTATAGGTGTTTGTTGAGCTTTCGGAAGAAGATGAGTCGGAATAGAATGGATCACCAATGTCTGAACCAAGCTGACAGGTATACTGCCATTTAATTACATCACCGTTTGCTACTTCAAACTCGGACGCTCCGTACTCAATGAAATCATTATTAAGTGTAATCATCCAGCCCGAGCCTGTACCTGCATCAAATTCGCCGAACGAATCATAGCTTATGCCTTTAAGTGTAAAACCACCAATTGAAGCAAGGTAGAAGCCATCCTTTGTTGTTCCGGTGTATTCGTATGTAAACCCGTACGCATCAAGTAAACGGAGAGTGACGTCTGCAACGGTGTCGCCGTCTGCAAAAGGAACACGTTTTGTTGAAATGATTGTACCAAGCGCCTTCGGGTAGGTTATATTCTCTTCACCCTCAACGCGCTTTCCTTTGTCCGCAAAGCTTACTTTTACATAGCCGGCAATATCATCTTCATCAATGTCAAATTCAATTGACGACGTGGAAGTGCTTTGTTTTTCTTTAACATAAAGTGTTACAGTGTGTATATCACTGTCCACTGTGCCGTCATTTGCTGTAAACTCTATTGTACATGTGCCAACTGAGTCGGGAGTAAATGTATAATACGCATCCGCTACCAAAGAAGCTTCGCCGTTACCGACTTTCGCGGTGTAGGTGAGAGTGTCACTTTCGCGGTCTGTGAAAACCTTCGACATACTGAGAGCATATGTTCCGCCGAGATTCAAAGTGGCGGTCTTAGGTGCATTTTCACGGATAAAGGGTGCGGTATTGCCGCTCGGGAGCATACCTACTTTGACTGTAATGTCCGGAAGCAGACTACGTGTGTGGAATGTAGTTGTGCTTCCTCTTGTAGTGCCTCCGGCATCGGGAATATTTCGGTGGCTTTCTCCGTCATTCGGGAAAGTAGTAACTCCTATTACGCCCACACCGATATAACCGTCTGTAAGCGTAAATTCGGTTTCTTCGCTATCCGCGGGAACAGTAAACTTTACAGTAGTGCCATACAATGAGAAGTTGTATTGCTTGCCCTCACTTTTAATGGTATCGTCGCCGAAACTGTAATGGAGATGTACTCCGCCATCGCCGTCCATGTTGTTTTTGTATCCGGGATTGTAGGTGCCTGCAATTTTCGGTATAGGTGTGTGTACACCGATAAGTGTAAGGCTTATCTCATCGCCGGCAGATATGGGCTTACCGGGATTTGTAATGTTCTTAATCGCAAGTTCAACTTTATCGCCTCGAACTATCTGATATGCTATACCTTTATCTGTGGTAACACGAATGATATTGTTGCCAGATATAATAGGTGCGGTATAAACTCCGTCGGTTTCTTCAAGAACGGTATAGCTTTCACCCTTATCGCCCGATACTGCAACCTCGGTTATATTACCATCTGCAAATGTGGGGGAAAGCTTGATTTCTCCGCTTTCGCCAAGGAAGTAGAGCGTATCAAACTCCGCGTCCCAAGGCTTTGCATTCGAGGGAGTATAAACCATACTGTCGGCACCGGTTTTGCAGTCTATGCCAAAATCAACGTCAGGAACATTTTCACCAACGGTAACTATAAAAAGTCCTGTTCTTGCAGGATCTGCCGCACCGTAAAAGCCGTTATACGAACCGCCGCTGATGTCGATAGCATCGTAGGTGACCTCGACAACCGCAGTACCCTCTCCGATAGCAGTAAGCTTTCGCCAGTTTCCGCTGCCGTTGGTTGTGGGCTGATTCTCATAAGGCGCAAGGCTGACAACGTCTTCACCCGAAATTATATTAAAACTGAAATCGGGTTCAATAATGTGGTTATTGTAACTTAGGTCGATAATCTGCCATGTTCTGTATGCTTTGAGTGTTTTTGTTGCACCAAGCAACAAAGAAAGATGGTTTTGCTGATTGATACCCAGAAGGACGCTGTCATCACCGACCTCGGCGGCATTTGTGCCTACGGTGGTATAGTCAACTCTGTCGGTGGGGAGCTTGTCCGCTTCACTGTGAAGCACTGTTACAGAATTGCCAGTTTTGAGATATCCAGCCTTCGTGATTTTGCCTTCCATTGAAACACGGTAGCTGATATCTCCGCTTACGCTGAAATAATGCGTGGAGGTGCCGTTTCCGTTTTCCACGGTTGCAAGAGGTTCATATACGGTATGCACATGATAGTTACCCGCATACTTGAACATTTTTGCGGTTGCCCCCGTGGTAGTAATGATCGTTTTAGGGTTTTTATACGGTACTTTAACGGTTACAGCGGTGATTTCTTCGGTTAAAGTGAGTGTTTCTGTTTTTGCACTATATATTGAGGTGTTTTCGGGAGATGCCGTAAACTTATATTCCTTTTGCGGTACAAGCAGGAATTTGCCGTCAACACCTACGGCTTTTTTCTCGCCGTAAGAAACGCTGACAGTACCCGAAATTTCTTTATCGCTAAAGTCTATGATTTCCGTTTCTACCTTTTGAAGCGTTACGGTGCTTTCACTTGCAGCAGGTATTGCCATGCCGCCGTATGCGGCATCTCTTACAGAAATTTCGGAAATATTCTCGGGGACAGAAACGGTGTAAGGAATATATCCGTCTGCCGTCTCGCCTGACACAAATACAAGTGTGTCACCGAGAACATCAGTGCCGCTATCATAACCGTTTGTGATATAAAATGCGGGAGCTATATCACTCGGAAGCAAAACGGACATATCGTATGTTACGGTAGAATTTATTACATCAAGTGTAACCGTATACGACTGCTCGGAAGCGGACATGAAGTCGTTTGCAAAAAATTCAAGCGTATATGTTCCGCCGAGTGTAGGAGCAAAACTGTAATTTACATCTGCCGCTACTGCCGCTTCACCGTTTATCTTGACGCTGTAAGTGAGAGCATCTCCGTCAGCATCCGTAAAAACAGGTGCAAGGTCAAGCGTGTATGCATTGCCTGCAACGATCTCAGCAGTTCCTTCTGTATTCTGCCCGTCAGCCAGTGCGGGAATTTCATTGGCTATTGCATAGCTTATAATGTAAACAGCAGGATTGTTATTCGTTGCGCGGGGCTTGGAATTATAAAGATACAGCGTCTTTGTTGCTCTTCCGCTTGCAAGAGCTACTGTGTATGCCGTAGTGCTTCCTACGCCCTGATTAAATGCATTACTGCCTGAAATGAACGGTAATTTTCCATCATTTGTCGCAGTCTGTGTCAAATTAAAGTCGGCGGTGACTTTTTCGTTTGCGCCATAGCTTCGCGGCAAAGTAACTGTTATTTTTGTACCGTCAAGTTCGGAATAGAGCCCATCGATTTTTTCGCCGTTTGCATCGGTGAATTTTACAAAGTTTACACTGCCATTGGATGTCTCAATGCCAAGCCACAAGCCGCTTTCGGGTGAAAGGTCTGCTTCTACCGTAACCGTAGCGATGGCACTTACGGCTGACTTCCCTTCGCAAGATGCAACCGCATAGTAATAGGTTGTACCCAATGCGTCGGTTTTAGGAGTATAGCTTGCCTCGATTGCATTATCAATAGGCGTACCGTCCTCGGTGCTCTTGGTTGTATTTGAATACCACTGATATGTAATGACTTCTTCTGTAACTCCGGTATACTCCGCCGATATTGCAAGATTCGGAGCACTCTTGCCGAAAATGCAGAACTTTTCCTCTTCATCAAGGTCGCTTGTAATCTTTACTATCGGCTCCTCTATGGTAACAGTTGCAATTTTACTTGCGCTATTCTTTTCTTCGCAAGTAGCTACAACGTAATAATATGTAGTTCCTACATTATCGGAAGCGGGAGTATAGCTTGCATCTGTTGCATTTTCGATAAGAGTGCCGCCCTCTGTACTCTTGGTTGTATTTGAATACCACTGATACGTTACGGCGTTATCGGTTACACCTGTGTACTCTGCGGCTACTGTAAGAGCAGGAACATCTTTGCCCTGAGTGCACTTAATTTCGGTTTCATTAAGATTGGATGTAAATTTGACTTCGGGGGCTTCTACGGTAACTGTCGCAATTTTACTTGTTGCGCTCAAGCCCTCGCACGAGGCTGTTACATAGTAATAGGCAATGCCGATTTCATCGGTTGCAGGAGTGTATCTGTTCGAAGTTGCACCGTCTATTGCTATTCCGCCTACGTTACTCTTTTCGGAGTTTTTGTACCACTGATAAGTTACGTTTTCTTCGGTTTCACCGCCAACGTACTCTGCAGAAACCGTTATGGGCGTTGCGGGTTTGCCCTGTACATATACCGCTTCTGCTTCGGAAAGGTTTGAGGTAAACTTTACGGCAGGTCCTGCCGGTGTTGCCAGACTAAAGTTAATGGTAAAGCTTGCACCGGCAACCGGCCGTCCTTGAAATGCGGTAACCGAACAAGTCATGGTTCCGTTTCCGTCAGACAAAGTACATTTATTGTTACTATGAGACAAAGTGGCCATACCTGTGCCGCCAAAGCCTGCCTGCAGCATTGCCGACGGGTCGGTATCCGGTGACAGAGCAATGTCTATCGTAGTGCCGTTTTGCTCGGCGCTGACGATAGATACAGGTAAATAAGACTCTTGCAAATATACTTCTAGATACTGCAAGGTGAATGGGCCGACTTGTTGGTCGGCAATGTCCAATTTGTTACCGTTAATCGGTAATTCTGCTGCACCAATAGTAATCGGCAACATACTTAGCATCATTACCATACTCAGTAGTAACGATACAATTTTTTTGAGTTTCATTGTAATTCTCCTTTGAAAAATTGAATTTGAACCAAAACAGTCACAAAAGACAAACAAAAAAGCTGCGGTAATTTTTAAAAATTACCACAGCAGAGTTTTTCTGTGTCTTACACATTTTGCAAGGCAACGCAACAAAGCCTATCAAAAGCCATGATAGTGCCAAACAAAACTATTGCTCCTATGTAAAACACACGGACGGAGCAACATCAGAGCAGGTCTTTTGACTCACATCCTATAGGGCGCATTGCCCCGCGTTTTCATACTCTGCCTTCTCAGTTTCCCAATGACCGGCTTTCGCCGACGAGCACAAAAACATTCGGATGTATACAGCGACTGGTATCGTCGTGGATTCGCACCACGTTCCCTTTTCACCGAGCGAGCCTTTGCGGCTTACCCGACACTCTGTGTGAATATTAAGTTCATTTAGTAGTGTAACGCAATTCGATCGTAAAGTCAATTCAAAAAATAAACTCTTTACTTAAAAGTTTTCAAAGTATTTTAATTTCTGATATCCCCGGATATTGCCCGATTGGCGAGCAGATTTTTATGTATTTATTGACATTTTTATGGATATGTGGTAAAATAAAGTAAATCTTTGAAGGAGGCATCTTCTATGAGTAATTATATGAGCAATTACGCAACATTTGACACTTCTATCGCCATGCTTGTCATCGCGGCAATCGCGGCAATCGCAGCCGTTGTCCTGCTTTATATCTTTGTGATTCCCGAGAAGCGCAGAGAAAATCTGCCTAAGATTGGTCAGATAGCACACGACATTTTCAATTTCAAGACACTTTTCATTGAAAAGATTTTGAAATTCTTATACGTTCTGTTTACCGTAGCGTTTGTTTGCGTAGGAGTATTCTCCCTGCTTTCATTTACCGTTTACGACTACGGCAGCTGGGGCGGCATACAGGTTGAGTGGCACGGCGGACATGGGCTCCTGCTTCTTATCCTCGGTCCTATCGCTCTTCGCCTTGTTTACGAAACCATATTGATGTTTGTTCTTTTGGTTAAAAATGTTATTCAAATCAACAACAAGCTCGGCAAAAAGGAAAACAACGAACAAAACTAATTACATATCAAGAAAAGACTGCTTCATTTTGAAGCAGTCTTTTCTTATTGCGCTATGAATTTTAAAATTCTTATAACAGAAAGTTAAAAAGACATACTTTTTATTGCACTCGGCGACATATTATGATATAATCTTGTTATTGAAACGAGGTGTTTTTTTGAAAAATAAAGAATTGATGCGCACATTGAAATTTGTTTTATTCTCGGCAAGTGCGGGACTTATTCAGATAGGCGCTGACGCGCTGATGCTTGAAGTTTTTCATTTTGTACCGTGGGTTTCATATCTTATAGCACTTATTTTATCGGTGCTGTGGAACTTTACGCTCAACCGCAAATTTACGTTCTGCTCGGCAAACAATGTCCCCGTGGCAATGCTGAAAGTTGCCGCTTTTTACCTTGTTTTCACCCCTCTGTCTACATGGTGGACAGCAGTGCTGACGGGTGAGGGATTTTTGTGGAACGAATATCTGGTTTTAGCAATTACGATGGTCACAAACTTTGTTACAGAATATATTTACGACCGTTTTGTGGTTTTCGGCAGCAGCATTGATACCGCAAAGGAGCGTAAAGAATGAAGGAAGAAAAAAGAAGAAAAGACTATCCGCTTTTTAAAGTTATAAAGGCGCTGCTTAAGGTTTTCTATCCAAAAATGGAAGTTGTCGGTGCGGATAAGCTGCCCGATGAACCAGTTATAATTGTGGGAAACCACACGCAACTTAACGGTCCCATTGCGTGCGAACTTTACTCACCCCGTCACAGATACACATGGTGTCGCGGCGAAATGATGAACCTCAAAGAGGTTCCCGCATACGCGTTTGAGGATTTCTGGTCACAGAAGTCAAAGTACACGCAGCCGTTTTACAAGGTGCTGTCCTATCTCATCGCACCGCTTTCGGTAGTTATTTTCAACAACGCGAACACCGTTGCGGTATACCGCGACTCGCGCATAATTTCCACCTTTCGCTCAACGCTTGAAAGATTGAACGAGGGCGCGGACATCGTGATTTTCCCCGAGCATGATGTGAAGTACAATAACATCATCTATGAGTTTGAGGAAAAGTTTATCGACATTGCAAAGCTCTACTACAAGCGAAGCGGCAATGAACTCTTGTTTGTGCCGATGTACATAGCGCCGAAACTGAAAAAGATGTATCTCGGAGAGCCTATCCGTTTTTGCCATGACGCACCCATTGAGGAAGAGCGCCACCGTATTTGCAAGCACCTTATGCGTGAGATAACCGAGATTGCTCGCGCACTGCCCGAGCATACGGTTATTCCCTACAGAAACATTCCTAAAAAATACTATCCGTCAAACAAGCAGGAGGTGGCTCGCGATGAGAAAACCGACTGTTGACTACAGCGGATTTAAACTGTCAAAACTGCGTGACCCTAAGTTTTCACACCTGCTACTGTTGCTTGGCTGGCCGGGATATTTTGTGATGTACTTTCTCACAGAAAACCTTATTCCGCGCGAAAAATGCCATGTAATACACTCATTTTTAGACGACCTCATTCCCTTTTGCGAGGGATTTGTCGTGTGGTATGTATTCTGGTATGTGCTTATCGTAATTTCGCTCGGATACTTCATGTTTTACAATGTCGAAAGTTTCAAGAAACTGCAGACATACATCATCATCACGCAAGTGGTGGCGATGGCGGTGTACATCATTTACCCGAGTTGCCAGAACCTTCGCCCCGACGAATTTGCGAGGGAGAATGTTTTCACCTTCGTGGTAAATCTGCTTTACTCGTTTGACACAAGCACGGGCGTTTGCCCCTCGCTGCATGTGGCGTATTCGATAGGAATTGCGTCGGTGTGGCTGAGAGAAAAAGGCGTGTCAAAGTGGTGGAAAGCGTTTGTGGTCTTCGCCGTTATAATGATTTGCCTTTCAACGATGTTTATAAAACAACATTCCGCTGTCGATTTCTTCGCCGCTATCCCTGTGTGCATCCTCGCGGAAGCAATTGTCTACGGCAAGTGGTGGAAAGAAAAGTTTACCCATAGGCACGTTACATGATAATGATACAAAAACAGCAGGACATGTCAGTGTCCTGCTATTTTTGTGGGGGAATGACAAAGTAAATGAATGGTTAGCGAAGTAACGGTGACGCACCAACCTCGTAGGGGCGATTATCAATCGCCCGTTTGTACGACATCTAATCCTTGCTTTTCGGGCGATTACTAATCGCCCCTACGTTGGTTTGATAACAGCCATATGCGCCGATTAAATATTTTACCTTTAGGGACGTCGAGGACGTCGTCCCCTACAATTCACGGTCACTTCGCTAAACAATAATTCTTACCCCACATAAAACAAAAACCTTGCTTTCGCAAGGTTTTTGTTTTGTTAAACTGACTTACTGAGCAACGGTAATTGCGGTGATGTGGGGGTTCATGCCCTCGTACCAGTAGAGGAAGCCTTCAACGTCAACAACGGTGCCTGCGGTAAGAGCGGAAACGGTTGTGTAAACCTCGGTATCGGTACCGGTGAGGTAAACTTCTACACAGAAATTGTAGGAAGCGCCGTCCTTGGAAAGGGTAACGTAGATATCGTCGCCTGCTTCGCCGTTCTTGAACTCAACTGCTTCAACGGTCATGCCCTTGAAAGCAACGAGTTTGTTCTGATGAGCGATGAGGTCTTCGGTGCCGAGAAGTGCGGTAGCGTCCATAGCCTCTGCTACGAAGGACTCACCGTCGGTGACGAACTCAAAAGTAGCGTCGACGATTTCAACTTCGCCTGCCCACTCAGCCTTGTAACCGCTTACAAGGATTCTGGTACCTGCAACAAGTTTAGCAGCGTCCTCTTCGGAGCAAGCCATCTCGTAAATGAAGTAAGCACCGTCAGCATCCTGTGCGTAAACGGTAATCTTGTTGTCCCACCAGGACTGGTGACCCTGAACGTATGCTTCAACAGTAACTGCGGTATCGAGTTCTGCTGCCGCATATTCTGCATAAGACATAACAGCGGGAGCTTCAACAGCTTCGTCAGCGGTTGTCTCAACAGCGGTAGTATCAACTACTGCTTCGGTAGTATCAGCCGCGGTAGTATCAACTACTTCCTCGGTTGTCTCGACGGTGGTGTCTGCCACGTTTTCGGTCTCGCCGCATGCCGCAAATGCAAATACAAGCATTGCCGCGAGAAGTACGGATATAATCTTCTTCATTTTTTGTTCTCCTTTTTTAATAAAAGATGATACCATTATACATCAAAATAATTTTAAGTCAATATCTTGGAGATTTTTTCCTATTATTTTTTACCTTTGTAACAATCATGTTGAGTGCGAGTATCAGCCAAACTGCACATATTGCACTAATGAGCACAACAGACGCAGCGGGCATTTCACCGAGCAGAACTTTGCCGCCAAAGTCAGTGCCGTCGAGGTTTAAGTGATGAAGTGCGGTCATTTCGCTGTACAGTTCCTCGATGTAAGCATCATCGACTGTCTCTCCGCGTCTTGCAGATTTTACAACGCTTTCGATAAGTTCTCCCGCGGTATCGCGGAGCGAAGTTGAACCGTTGAATACGGGGGTAACAAATGAGTTATCGGTGTTATCCATAAGGAGTTTGGTTGCGTCTATTTTTACCTTATAATATGCGTCGTTGTCCTCGCCTGC
This sequence comes from Clostridia bacterium, assembly GCA_017461475.1. GTDB lineage: Bacteria > Bacillota > Clostridia > Oscillospirales > CAG-272 > UMGS902. Next base: position 66,098 of record JAFTXX010000003.1, on the reverse strand, counting down.
GTGCGAGAGGTAATCGCGGTACTCCTCACAGTTTTGTGCTTTTGCGGTGACGGGGGTATATCCCTCGGTCATGGAGTACGCCATCTGTACATCATCGGTAAGCAGGAACTGCGCAAACAGCCACGACGCAAGAACTTCGCTCTCATCTTCCTTATTAAATATGCAAAGCGAGGGCCCCTGCGAAATCATCTGCGGATTTTCCACGTCGTACTGCGGGATTGCCATTACTTCCAGTTCAAAGTCAACAAGGCTTTCGACATCTACGTCAAGGTGAGGAGCCGAGGTTCCCATCCATGTTGCGCCCGCGGTTGAATCAATTGCGAAAATACACTGACCGCGGTTTAAATAGTTGCCGGGGTAACTCGATATTTTAAAAGTGGAAAACGCACGCGACTTTGCGTGGGAATACACTTCGTGGAGAATCTCTGCGGTATCATCGTTAAAGATGAAAATTTCGCCGTTTTGATTTGAGTAGCCGCTTCCCTTTTGTTTAAGCAGTTGAATCATCATATTGTCGGTGGACTTATAGATGAACGGGATAAGGGTTTTCTGCCCGTTTAAAGCAAAGTTGCCGTCAGCGTCTTTTTCCATTGCCGCCTCGGAAACTTCCCACACGAAGTCCCATGTAAGGGTTTCGGGGAGCGTGTATCCGAGTGCCTCGACGTAAGTTTTGTTGACATAGCAAGCCTCGGTGGAACGCATAAACGGGAGCGAGTAATAATAGCCGCTTTGGTAACCCTCGTCGAGGAACTTGCTTATCATTTCGTCTCCCCGCGGTGAGTCAAACTTAACTTCACTGCCGCCGAGACCGTATTTTTCATCGGCAAACAAATCATCAAGCGGAACAACTACGTTTTCGCCCGTGATGTATGTTGCAACGTGGTCGGGGTATGTGATGCAGACATTTGGCGTTGTATCGGTGGCGATGTTGGTGATAACGTCGTTATAAATCGCGCCGTAATCGGTGTAATGCTTTATCGTAACGTGAATATTGGGATAAATCTGCTCAAAATCAGCAATAGCCTGTTCGTAAACCGCGCGCTGGGTCTCGTTATTTTCGTTCTTTGCCCAAAAGGTTATGCTGTACTCTCGGGTTTCGTCAAAGTCTTTGGGAATGTCAAAACTCTTGCGCTCGTTTGAGCCGTGGCAGGAGAAAAGGGGCAGACATAGGCACAGTGCAAGCAAGATACAAAGCAGTTTTTTCATCCTTTGAGTCCTCCTCTCACAACGCCCGCCATTATCTTTTTGCGGAAGACGAGGAACAGCACGATAAGCGGGAGCGAGATTGCAACAACCGCCGCCATCATCGCAGGGATGTTCTCACGTCCGAAACCGCTCTGGCGAATGGTCTGTATACCGTTTGAAACAAGGTAGTACGCCTCATCGTCGGTGACAAGGCGGGGCCATACGTATGAGTTCCAGCACTCGATGACCTTGAGAATTATTATGGTGATAACAGTCGGCTTACACATGGGTATCATTACCTTGAAAAGGTATTTGAAATCGCTTGTGCCGTCGACCTTTGCGGCATAGTAAAGCTGGTCGGGAATCTGCGCAAAGTTTTCCTTTAAAAGATAGACATAGAACACCGACATTACCGACGGCAGGATAAGTCCTGCAAAGGTGTTGCGCATATCGAGGTTTGTTACCGTAACATAATTGGTGATTACAACAAGTTCATTAGGTATCATCATCAGCGAGAGAAAGAGGGTGAACAAAAGGTTTTTCCCCTTGAACTCAAGTCTCGCAAACGCGTATGCCGCGGGGATAATCACCGCCATCATTATCGCGGTGGTAGCCACGGTAAAGATGAGCGTGTTTAAAAAATACTGTCCGAGCGGAACCGCGGTGAACGCGGTGGTATAGTTTGCAAGCGTCGGAGACGTTGTGTAAAACTGCGGAATGTACTCCGCGTTGTACGCGCTGAAACTCTTTACCGAAGTGAGTATCATCCAGTAAAACGGAAACAGCACTATGGTCGCCCACAAAGCAAGGAGGGCGTATGTCACAATTCTGAGACACAGTTCCCCCGCTTTGGCGCGCTTTTCAATTTTATCAAAATCGGTTTGTTTAGTCATAGTTTAAATCAATCCCAATCCACCAACATCGTAAGGTAAAACGGGCGATTAATAATCGCCCCTACGGGTTTGCGGATTCATTAAATTTAATAGTGTACGTGTTTCTTGCTGACGGTGAGGTTTACACACGTTATCGTCAGCACGATTACAAACAGAATTATCGCCGCGGCGGAGGCAAAAGACGGGTAGCCGCCGCCCTCGCCATAGAGCATATCGTAGATATAGCCTACAATGGTGTTCATCTCGGCGGTGTTGAGGTCGGTTCCGAACAGTGCAACAGCGTCGCTATACGCTTTGAACGCACCGATAAAGCCTGTGATAACAAGGTAGAATAGCATGGGCGAAATCATGGGGAGCGTGATTTTTCTAAAAATTCTGAATTTCGATGTGCCGTCGATTTTTGCGGCGTTGTAATAGTCCTGCTTTACCGAGCAGAGCGCGCTTGTAAGAATGAGTATCTTAAACGGCATTACTACCCAGACAGTATAGAAACAAAGCACAAACATTTTCGCCCAGTACGGACCGTCGATAAAGTCAATTCCGACGCCGCCGAAGGCTTCGATTACCGCGTTTACAAGTCCCGGTGAATACTCGGTCTTTTTAAACAGAATCATAAACACAAGTCCGACGGCGAGCGTATTTGTTACATATGGGAGAAAATACACCGTCTGGAAAAGGTTGCGCAAACGCTTTATCGAGGCAAGTCCCGTGGATATGAGCAGTGCAATGCAGGTCGAAAGCGGAACGGTTATAACAACGAGGATAAATGTATTTTTGAGCGCCTGCAGAAAGTACGGGTCGCGCAGGACATAGGAGTAATTATATGTACCCGTACCGTAATATGACTGCGAAGCGAAGTTGTAGCCCTCTTCAAACGAGTAGATAAACACGTCAATAAGCGGGTATACCATGAACACGCCGAGGAAAATCAGTGCAGGCAGCAGGTACAGCCACGCTTTTAAATTGTTGTTTTTCATTTTACTTTATTCTTTCTTCGGTGGTTTTGTCAAAGATAAAGACTTTATTCGGCTTTAAATCAAAACTTACTGTCTTTGCCGCAAGGTCAAGCTTGTTTTCGGCGCTGATAATGGCGCGGACGGTGGGATTTTCGGAGTGTGCATTGGTTGCGACAACGCTTATGTCGCGCCCCATCACCTCAACGCGGGAAAGTTCGCAGTTGAACTTGCCGCTCTCGGTAAGCACAAACCCCTCGGGGCGGATGCCGACGTACACTTCCCTGTCGGAAACGCCGTTTGCGTCAAGCACAAAATCCTCGCCGATGTAAAGTTTTGAGTCCTTGACACAGCCGCTAAAAACATTGATAGGCGGAGTGCCGAGGAACTTGGCGACAAAAAGATTTGTCGGCTCGTCGTACACATCCTGCGGCTTGCCGACCTGCTGAACAACGCCGTCTTTCATAACAACGATAATGTCCGAAATGCTCATTGCTTCTTCCTGGTCGTGCGTTACAAAAACCGTGGTTATGCCCGTTTCTTTCTGTATGCGGCTGATTTCCTCACGGGTCTGCAGGCGAAGACGCGCATCAAGGTTTGAAAGCGGCTCGTCAAGGAGCAGAACGCGCGGCATTTTTACAAGTGCGCGGGCAATGGCAACTCGCTGCTGCTGACCGCCCGAAAGTTCGCCGGGTTTGCGGTCCATGAGACTGTCAATCTGCACGAGTTTTGCGATTTCGAGCGCTTTTTCATTCATCTGCGCCTTTGTAAGTTTGTCCTTGCCTTTAAGATTTTCAAGCGGGAATATGATATTTTGTCTTACGGTGAGGTGCGGATAAAGCGCGTAGTTCTGGAACACAAGTCCGACACCGCGGCGCTCGGGAGGAAGTTCGGTCACGTCGTCGTCACCGAAGAAAATTTTACCCGATGTGGGAGTGAGCAATCCGCAGATGAGGTTAAGCGCGGTGCTTTTGCCGCATCCGGAGGGTCCGAGCAGTCCGACAAGTTTACCGTCGGGAATTTCAAAGGTGAAATTATTGACCGCGGTAACGCCCTCTGCCGCCTTTTTATTTATCGGCGGGAATTTTTTCGTAAGATTTTTTAATACAACCTTCATTTTGTCATTTCCTTTGCAGGGATAAAATGTTATTAAAGTATATTATATAATATTAAGGCGGAATTTTCAAGATTTTAGAAATATAAAATAAAGCAAGCAGAGCGTTTTGCTCTGCTTATCGTTTGTAAGTGATATTCGCCTAAAAACTCGGCGTAACCGAATACCACACGGCAAAGCCGTATATCACTGCAAAGCAATATCACTCGCCGCAGGCGAATATAACCGGGGTACCATCCTTACGGATGGTACCCCGATGGCGGCTTTTTCATATTCATTATTATTCAAGTGCGCTGCGGTCGGCGTAGCCGTTGATGCGGGTGAGGCGGTCGAGGACATTGAGTCTGAACACGTTTACCCATGATACGCACCAGTCGTTGAGGTGACCGCTTTCGTTGCAGTTCTTGCGGTGACCCCAGCGTGCCTGATAGAAGGCTTCGTTCTGTGCGCCTATCGGACGCTCAAGGCCGTGGAAAATTCGGTTGTTTTCATCGGCTATGCACTGCGTCGCGTTATACCACATCATAATTGCGCGGTGTCTCCAACGCTCGTCGCCCGTGTAGTCGGCAAGGCGGAGCCACTCACAGCACATAAGTTCGCCCCACTGGTCAAGCGCAGGGTGCTGAACCGAAACCGCGGTGGAACCCGAGGTGTAATAACCGTACTTTGTAAACTCCTTATCCTCGGAGTAATATCCGTCGTACACATACATCCATGACGCAAAGTAGTATGACGCTTTTGTGGCGTATTCGAGATACTTTTTGTCGTCCGTGAACTCGTAGAGGTCAAGCGCGGCGATAATAATGGGACCCGCGGTTTCCTTATCCTCGCAGGTGCAGTCAATAGCACCGGCGGTACAGATGAACTTGTCAACGTCGCGCTCCATGTAGAAGTTAAGCGATTTTTCGGCGTAGTAAAGATACTTTCGCTCGCCTAAAATTCTGTAGGCTTCGGTAAGTGCCATTGTTACAAACGCGCCTATTGTGCCGTTTTCCTCGGCGCAACTGCCGTCGAAATCCCAAGCCTTGCCGAAAGCGAATTTTGCGCTGTAGCGGTCGCAGAAGAAGTCAAAAATTTTGAGTGCGAACTCCTTGTAGTCGGGGCGGTCAATGCCCATTGTGCGGAGCAGATCCCACATCTTGAGCATTTCACATCCTGCCCAGGCGGTGTTGCAGGTCTCGGGGAGCCAGCCTGTTTTGTAATCAACGTGGCTTGCCCATGATTTTGAATAGTCGCGCGGCTTATAGTTCCAGTTTTTGCCCTCGGTATACCACTCATAGTGAGCAAGTACAAGACCGCAGTCGGACTGCTTTTCAAGCCAGTTGTCGCACACTTTAAGTGCGTTGTCAAGCAACGCTTTTTCGCCTGTGCGCTGATATTCAATGACGTGCATACGCGCGTTCATTATGTTCTGCCCGCACCAGCCTATTTCATAGTGAGGTACAAAATAGGGGCCGTTCTTTGTGGGGTGAATACCGCTTGAGAAAAGCAGTTTTCCGTTGTGCTCGCGCTGCAGAAATCTGCTGTATGCAATGCCGAGACGCCAGATATCGTCGGTGGTGCGGCTCTTGCCGTGTGCAAACGGGAACAGCTCAAGCGTACGGTCAAGCGTCTGACAAATGCCGTAGTTTTCCCACATGGGAACCGACGCGAGCATGTAAACGGAGGTGGTGAATTCCTCACCGCCACCGAGTGTTATATATGTATGAAGCGGCTCGTTGTACTTGTCATTTTCATGGTAGGTAAACGGCGCTTCGGTAACGGGCCAGTAAATACGCTGTGAAATCTTATCGCCGACGGGGCGGAGCGAAACAGAGGAAACAAGGCTCTCCTTGCTCTCATTTGACGCAAAGAGAGAGAACGCAACATCCTTGGTTTCGGTAACCGAACACGAGGGGACAGAGGTGCGCTCGAATGAGTGAATCCACGGCTCGCCGTTTTCTTTGCAGACCATGCCTTTAGGCTCGTTGCCCTCGCCGAAAACATTGCCGTTGTAACTTACGCAGGGTATGAGATAGTGTGTCGGTGCGTATTCGGTTACGGTCTCAAAAATAATCTTGATTACGCGCGGCGTATAGCCCTCGTTTTTTACTGTGCGGGTAACTTTAAAAAGCCCGTCGCCCTCATCGGAAATGCTTTCCTGATAAGAAAATCCTCGTGCGTTTTCAAAAATATTATATTCCTTGCCGTTTTCCTCAATGATAGGCGAAGAAATTTTTACAACCGCGTTTTTCGCGGTCTCGGACAGTGCAAATGTATTGCCGTTTTTTACAATATACATATCTCTACCTCCGACGGAAGATTATACTTTAAATTTACCATTTATATTTTACAAATTCAACCATATCGGAAAAAGACCAACATTTTGTAAACAAAAAAGCGTATTTTAGCAAGTTTTTTACACATGCCTATTTAAACTTAGCATGCGCATAACCGCAGCGGCGGCAAAGTTCCTCGGCGGAGGTGAAGTGCTCAAAACCGTCAATTATCGCCGCCGCGCGGTCGGAAGTGATAATGTCGCCGAGGTCGCTTTCAAAAATGTTGCCGAGTGTTATGTCGCCGTCGTGGTCAAGACAGCACGGAACGACGCTTCCGTCGGCAAGTATGCCTATCTGGTCGCGCAGTCCGTAGCAAAACATCTTTTCCCCCTGCTCCTTTTCGGCAAGGCTCGGCCAATCGAATTTGTCGCCGTATTCAAGGTATACTTTCTGACCTATGCGGACGCCCTTTCGCTCGTTTACCCACGGTTTTGGAAAATGTTTTTCCATTGCGGCAAGTATTTCACCGTTGAGAGCATCGTCGCCGCCGTTGTTCCAAAGTCGAAAGACCACTATTTTTTTGCCCTCGGCGGCTTTGCCGAAGTCAAAAGCGCCGTCAAGGTAATCCGAAAAAGGAACGGAAAGGTCGTTTGCCTCAAATGCGTGGAGCGAAATATTGACCTTGTGTAAGCCCTTTGCCGCAAGGAGCATATCCTTTTGCCGACGGAGCAATGTACCGTTGGTGGTTAAGATAACTTTAAAACCTTGGTCTCCCGCCGCTTTGAGAAATTTTTCAAGTTTCATATGGCAGAGCGGCTCACCCATCAGATGAAAATATAGGTAATCGGTGTACGGTTTTACGCGCGGAAGGATGTACAAAAATTCATCCTCGCTCATTGAGCGCGGTGTGCGGCGCGTACCTGGGCAAAAGGCACATGAAAGGTTACAGATATTTGATATTTCAAGATAAATTTTATTAAAACGTTTCATATTTTTGATTTTATACCAAACTGTCTGATATGTCAACAGTATGATTTTTTCCACTTTCTTTATTGCTTTTTACAAAGCCGTTTGATTGACAAATATTAAAAATTGATTTATAATTATCTCATCATATCTGTGAAAGGAAATTAATATGAAACTCAAGTTTGATATTATCGGGAAAGCTCAGCCCGACCCTTTTATTTTCGAGGACAACGGCAAGTTTTACATATATGTTACCGCAAACGACGGTGTTGAAGCGTACTCGGCTGACGATGTTTTCGGCGAGTGGAAGCATGAGGGCGTTATATGCTCGGTTGACGGTTGGAAATACTACTGGGCGCCCTGCATGGCCAAAATCGGGGACAAATATTACCTCTATTTCTCCTGCCAGACAAAAGACTGCTTCCAGTATCTCCATGTTGCCGAGAGCGAAAGTCCGCTCGGTCCGTTCACAAAGAAGAAATGCCTTTACGAGCGTTTTTCCATTGACGCGCACGTTGTTGAAACCAAAGCGGGCATTTTCCTTTGGTACGCCGAGGACAACTGCAACACTGACCGCGTAGGTACCCGTATTTTTGTTGACAGACTCCTTGACCCCATGACGCCTGCCAATATCTGCAAGGAAGTTATAGTTCCCTCTTTCGATGAGGAAATTTTCAAGCGCAACCGCTTTGGCGACGGCAAGGACTGGCACACGCTTGAAGGTCCTTTCTGGTTCCGTGAGGGCGAGTGGCAGTACGTTATGTTCAGCGGCGCATGCTTTGAAAATGAAACCTATCACATCGGCTATGCGGCTGCAAAGTCGGACGAAGAAGACCTCACAAAGGTTGATTTTATCAAGCACACCGACGGCGGCAAGTGGGTTCCCACAATGTTCAGAAGCGAGGTTGAGGAAGGTGTCGGCCACCACAGCGTGATAAAACTCGGAAATGATTATTATGCCGTTTACCACGGGCGCGACGTTGTACGAGACAGCGCCGACAAGGCGGCGGAAAGACGCACCGCGCGCATTTGCAAACTTAATGTAAAAGACGGCATCATCACCGCTGAGCAGAAATAATTGTTCTATAAAAAATTACAGCACCTTACAAAGTCCATTTGGAATTTGTAAGGTGTTTGTGTTTGGTAGATGTTGTGAGGTAACGGCGACGCACAAACCATGTAGGGGCGATTATTAATCGCCCGAAAAGCAGGGCGTAGATGTTTTACAAGCGGGCGATTACTAATCGCCCCTACGAGTATGTGGATGCTTTTACCTGTCATCCCGATACTTTTCCGAAGGATGACAGATAGTGCGCTAAACATTATTTCCCCCAAAAAAATTTTTTCCACTTTCCTTTATTCATTTTGAATATTTATGCAAGAATATATAATTATAGTAAAAAAATATCACAAAAACCTTGACATTATGAATGTGCAAGAGTATAATCATACCGATAAATTAAAAGGGCACTGCCCAAAATCAGAAAAGAGGAAAAACACAATGAAAAAGTTTTTATCCGTTCTTCTCGCAGCTATGCTTGTATTTGCATTTGCGGCTTGCGGCGAGACCGAAGTAGTTGACACTACTGCTGAAACCGTAGAAGAGACTGCCGGCGAAACTGTTGCTGACACCACCGCAGCAGAAACCACTGCCGCTGAGACCACCGCTGAGGTAGTTGACGACGCTGATGACAATGTTATCATCATGGCTACCAACGCATTCTTCCAGCCTTACGAATACTACGAAGGCGACAAGATCATCGGTATCGACGCTGAGATCGCTGCAGCTATCGCTGAAAAGCTCGGCAAGGAACTCGTTATCTCCGACATGGAATTCGGCTCCATCATCACCGCTGTTATGGAAGGTGAGGCTGATTTCGGTATGGCAGGTATGACTGTTACCGAAGAGCGTCTCCAGAGCATCAACTTCTCTTCCAGCTATGCAAACGGCGTTCAGTCCATCATCGTTAAGGAAGGCTCCGCTATCGCATCTGTTGACGACCTCTATGCAGAGGGCGTTACCTACAAGGTAGGCGTTCAGCTTGCAACCACCGGTGATATCTACGCTTCCGACGACTTCGGCGACGAAAACGTTCAGCGTTACTCCAACGGCAGCGAGGCAGTTCTTGCACTCGTAGGCGGCGATGTTGACTGCGTTATCATCGACAACGAGCCCGCAAAGGCACTCGTTGCTGAAAACGAAGGTCTCGTTCTTCTCGACACCGCATACGCTGACGAAGACTATGCAATCTGCGTAGCAAAAGAAAACACCGAACTTCTCGATGCAATCAATGTTGCAATCGACGAGCTCACCGCTGACGGTACTATCGACGCTATCGTTGCTAAGTACATCAAGTAATTGAAAATATCCTAAGTACATACACAAACGGGAATGCTTGACATTCCCGTTTGTAATATACGGAGAAATTAATGAAAAAGAAAAAGAAATACCAAGGGCTGCTGACCGCGCTTATATGCGTAGCATTGGCCGTCCTTATCGTATTCGCAATATACTTTATTCAGAAACTTAACAACAAAATTGACACCGAGATTTCAATTGAAGACGCGCAAACTCTGATTGACGCTACCTTCGCTGACCTTCCCGGTAATGTTTCGACGGGAGCAAAATTTGTTGCCGACAACACATCGGTTGTAATTGAGGAACTCACATACGGTACCGAAAAGGATATTGTGCTTGAGTGTACCTACGAGACCGTAAACATCGGCTCGACTGTTGAAAGCAATCTTGACAAGTATCTTGAAAGCGTATACGGTTTTTATCTTGACAACACTGCGCAGGGTATAAAAACCAACGCGACCAAGATAAAACTGTACATTGCCGACCTCGTTGAAGCCGACCTTGCCGCCGCCGAAAAAGTGGAGGGCAACGTAACTTTCTACCTCTATGAAACAGAGCCGGGCGTGTTTACCCCCTATCTCAGCGATGAACTTGTAAACACAATTTTCGGCGGAATACTTGACGCGAAAACCACTATAAACTCCGCAGAGACTGTGACATACAACGGCGAGACTGTAAACATTTCAAACCTCAACACACTGAGAACAGGCCTCGGCGACTACATTGCGCTTAAAAACTACGACAGCGCAATGCCCGATACAAGTGTTCCGATCGAGAAGCTGTGGAACACGCTGAAGTACGATTTTCACCGTAACTTCATCAAAAACGACCAGTACAAGTACCTCACAAACGGTCTTTTGACAACGCTTGAGATCACCGCGCTCGCGGTACTCCTCGGTATACTTATCGGCTTTGTTGTCGCTGTTATCAGATGCGTAAATCAGAAGACAGGCAAACTGAATTTCTTATCGGGAGTATGCAAAGTTTACCTTTCCATTATGCGCGGCACTCCCGTCATGGTGCAGCTTCTTATCATGTACTTTGTAATCCTGCTCCCGCTTGGAGTTGAAAAGTTCCCCGCTGCAGTTATCTGTTTCGGTCTTAACTCGGGCGCGTACGTCTCCGAGATAGTCCGCGGCGGTATCATGTCTATTGACGAGGGACAGACCGAGGCGGGACGAAGCCTTGGTTTCAGTTACATCAAGACGATGTGGTACATCATTATTCCCCAGGCGTTCAAAGCTGTACTTCCCTCTCTCGCAAACGAGTTTATCACACTGCTCAAAGAATCGTCCGTTGCGTTCTACATCGGCGTTGCCGACCTTACGCTCGGCGGTATTAAGATACGTTCCATCACATACAGTAACTACATGCCGCTTATCGCGGTTGCACTTATCTATCTTGTTGTGGTACTCGGTCTTTCCAAGTGTGTATCTATCCTTGAAAGGAGGATGAGCAAGAGTGATAAGCGTTAAAAATCTTTACAAGAATTTCGGCGAAAACGACGAGATAAAGGTTTTAAAAGGTGTTGACCAGCACATTGCAAAAGGTGAAAAAGTGGTTGTCGTAGGCCCGTCGGGTAGCGGCAAGTCAACTTTCCTCCGCTGTCTCAACCGCCTCGAAGAACCTTCCGCAGGTGAGATATACTTTGACGGTCAACTCATAACCGATAAAAAATGCGACATTAACAAACTCCGCATGCACATGGGCATGGTGTTCCAGCATTTCAACCTCTTCCCTCACCTTTCTATTATGGAAAACATCACGCTTGCGCCTATCAAGCTTTTAAAGCAAAGCAAGGCGGAGGTAGAAGCAAAGGCAAAAGAGCTGCTTGAAAAAGTCGGACTCCCCGACAAAGCAAACGCTTACCCCGCGCAACTCTCGGGCGGTCAGAAACAGCGTATCGCAATTGCGCGTGCGCTCGCAATGAACCCGCGCGTTATGCTGTTTGACGAGCCTACTTCCGCGCTCGACCCCGAGATGGTCGGTGAGGTTCTCGACCTGATGAAGTCTCTTGCGGACGACGGCATGACAATGGTTATTGTCACCCACGAAATGGGTTTTGCCCGCGAGGTTGCAAACCGCGTAATATTCATGGACGAGGGTAAGATTCTGGAAGAAGCGCCCCCTGAGGAATTCTTTGCGAATCCGAAAAACCCGAGACTCAAGGACTTTTTGTCAAAAGTATTGTAAGTCAAATAGAAAAGCCGCCTGTGGGCGGCTTTTTTATTTAGTGGATAAAAACAAACATCTCCCCGCAAGATCCTTCACTCCGCTACGCTCCGTTCGAGGATGACAAGCGGGGGATGTTACAATACGATAAAACAAGGCTTTTTAAGCACTCTGCTTAATCCCGCCCTTGTCATCCTTGAGCGCAAGCGAAGGATCTTGGGCGGAGATGGCAGTTCAATAAACAATCAATTACACATCATTTTTCAACGGTTTATCTCTTTAAAAATATAGTCGTGTGTTTCGGGAGTTATTATGCCCTCGCAGGTAAATACAAGATAATCGCTATAATCTGTATAAGTGAAATTATTATATGCGATATATATTTTTTCGTTGCCGTTTTCAAGTACCACGGCGAACTGTATTTCTCCGCTTCCTGCACCGTGTCCGGCATACACAGGTATCACACGGTCATATTCAATATCTTCGGGAATAGGACAGACTACACGCTCAAAGCACTTATCAACGCTGTTTATATAATATGCAAATATTTCTTTTGGCTTGTCCTCAACGAGTCCAAAGACCATATAATTTCCCATGCTCGGAAAAACCGTGTGAACAAACAAAGGCTCGAAATCCTCGCAGGGGTATGTGTCAAACTCTATGCCGTCTATGATAAATCCGCCTATCTGCGCGGTGGTTTCGGCTGTTGTTACAGCTGTATCGGGCGCACTTGTTTGTGTTGCATCTGTTTCTGCAACTTCATTTTTGCCGCAACCAAAAAGAAATACGGCACATAAGGCTATGATTATCAATTTTTTCATTTGTTCCTCACTATCGGTTCGTCTAAACCGTACTTTATCTTTACTTCTTCCTTTTTCATCTCATTTATCGCGGCTTGGCCTATGGGGGCGGATATGGCGAAGGCTATAACATCGGCTACGGGTTGAGAAAGTTCTATACCGAGCAGTGCATCAAGACACAGTGCGCGTGTTATAAGCGGCAAAAGCAGTACCGCGGGGATAAATGCAATACCGTTTCTGAGCATTGCAACAAGCGTTGCACTTGCGGTTTTACCGATATTTTGCAACATCATATTGCTCATTGTCACCCATGCCATAAGCGGGAAAACGGCAAGTTGCGCACGGAAGGCAAACGCGGCGATTTCAGCCGAGGTTTTACTGCTTCCCGCGACGGCATCGGTAATAGGTCCTGCGAATATTACTCCAAGACCCGAGAGCGCCAGCAGTACGACAAAGGCGACTTTTATGCAGAAATAATATGCTTTAATGACGCGGTCATACTTTTTTGCGCCGTAGTTGAAGCCGCATACGGGTTGAAAACCTTGTCCGAAGCCGATAACGGCGGAATAGAGAAACATCATAATCCTCGACGTACCCGTCATTGCCGCCTGAGCCGCATCTATCATTGCGGGGGTGACGAAATATCCTATAGAATTGTTAAGGCAGGTGGTGGCAACACTGCCGAGTCCCTGACGCGCAAGCGAGGGCAGACCGCCTTGAACAATGCCGCCTATGTAATACTTACTTGGTGTGAAGTTTTTCAGTTTGATCTTTACATTATCGCTTCTGCCCATGCCTATTGCAAGCAAAACGAAGCTGAGAAGTTGGCTTGCCGCGGTGGCAAGTGCGGCACCGCCGACACCCATTCCAAAGCCGAACGGCATTGTAACAGCGCCGCCGAAAATAACAGTTCCCTTTTCAAAAATGAGTATCGGGTCAAGGACGATATTGAGTACCGCGCCCGATGTCAGCCCTATCATTGCAAAAAAGGCGTTGCCCTGCATGCGGAGTTGGTTATTCATAACTATAGCGCCCATCATAAACGGAGTTGCAAGCAGGATATAGAACATATAACTGAGGCTTTCGCGGACGGTATCGGGAGTTTTTGCGCCGAGAACCGCAACAAGTTCATTGCGGAATAAAAGTCCGAACACACTTATAAAAATACCGATAAGAAAAGCAAAGCCAAACCCAGTTGCCGCCATTTTTTCAGCGCTTTTATAATCTTGCCTGCCGAACGCACGCGAGATATAGTTTGCCGAACCGTGTCCGCAGAAGAATCCGCAAGCCTGTATTACCGACATCAGCGGCATTACGATTCCCACAGCAGCAACCATACTGTCATTTTCAAGTTGACGCACAAACAGCGTGTCAACAAGGTTGTAAAACGACGTAACGAGCATGCTGATAATGGTCGGAACTGCGAGTTTTGCAATAAGTTTTTCAACCGGCTCGGTAGTCATTTTGATAAATTTAGCGTTTTGTTCCAAAGGAATCACCTCTATGGATATTTTAGCACTTTGGCAATAGAAAGTAAAGATGAGAAATTAATGTTTAGCATATAAGCAAACATCTCCCCGCAAGATCCTTCACTCCGCCCATACTCGCTTTGCGAGTATGGCAGGAACCTTCGGTTCCTTGTGCTCCGTTCGAGGATGACAGGCGGGGGTTGTTGCAATGCTATAAAATAAGGCAACTAAAGCACTTTGCTAAATCCCGCCCCTTGTCATCCTTGAGCGTCAGCGTTGCGATCTCGGGCGGAGATGTTTGTAACATAAACATTAATTTACTCTGTCCATGCTAAACAAAAAGCGCCACGAGGGCGCTTTTTGTTTATTTTTATACTTTCATTGCGCTTCTGCCGCCGTCTATCGGGATGTTTACGCCCGTAATGGAACCTGCCTGCTCGCTTGCAAGGTAGGTGATAAGGTTTACTACCTCAATCGGTTCTGCGGCTCTGCCTATAAGGGTCTTCATCTTTGCCATTGCCTCTCTTGTGAGGACGGGGCCGGGAGATACGCATACCGCGCGGATACCGTGCTGTGCGCCGTACTGTGCAATGGACTTGACCATACCTGTCATAAGGCCGCTCTTTGCAACGCTGTAGTCAAGGGACATTCCTCCGCCGCCCTCGGAACCTACTATTGAGCCGAGGTAAATGATAACGCCGCTCTTCTGCTCGATCATCTGACCGATGACACTTCTGGTGAAATAAAGCGGGCCCTTGAGGTTAACATCGATACCCCAGTCGAGTACGTCTACGGGGTAATCCTTGAACTGCTCTTTAACCTGCTTGATACGGCAGGATGCGCCGCCTGCAAAGTTAACAAGAATGTCGATAGAGCCGAAAGTCTCCATTGTCTTGTTCTTTGCCGCCTCGATCTGCTCGAAACTGCGGACATCAACCGCAACGGCGATAGCTTTGCCGCCGTTCGCTCTGATGCCCTCGACAGCCGCCTCGGCGGTTTCAAGGTTTACGTCGCAAAGCACAACGTTTGCGCCCATTGCGGCAAAACGCTCGCTTGCGAGTTTACCCATGCCGCTGCCTGCGCCTGTGATGATGGCGGTCTTGCCGCTAAAATCAAAATTCATTGGTTGAAATTCCATTTTTGTATCTCCTTTTGGAATTAAAATTGTTTACTTCTTTTTCTTAACTATTACGATTACAACGCCGATAACAACAATAACCAAAACAATTACAACGATAATCGCGGGGTTCGTGCCGCTCTCGCCGCCGTTGTCAATAAGAATTTCGCTTGCCGCGGTGGTTTCTGCGACTTCCTCGGTTACGAAGATGTCATCGTCCTTTGCCGCGTTCTGGATAATGCTTGTAACGTCAATAGGTGCGCTGACGGTTACGGGTTCTGCAGCGAGGTTCTTAGGCATGGGGCAGACATCGCCCATTACCCATGCGTTCTCAAAATCGAGAGTTGCGTAAGATGCCTGATTTGCAACATCCGCGTGCTTAACTGCTACGTCGTTTGTAGCAACGATACCAAGCATGGAAGTACCTTCCATGTAGTAGTTATCTGCAAATACGGAGTGGTCACCGCCGTCGGTCTGCCATACTTTGAATACCATGTTTTCGAGAGTTACGTTATTCTCTACGGCAACATTTTTAACTCTGCCGATAATGCCGCCCGAGCAAGCGCCCATTTCAACTACGCCTACATTGAGGTTACCCTTAATAGCAGGATTTACGATTGCATTGCCGCTCTCGTCTGCCGCGGGAATAACGCACTCGGTGTATGCAACGATACCGCCGTTGTAGTAAGAACCTGTTACTTTGCCGGTGTTTACACAGCCGCTTACATAAGTGGGTTCAAGAATGCAGGTTGCGCCGCAACTGAAATATGTAACGATGCCCGCGCCGCATCTTGTGCTGTCAATTCTGCCTGTGTTTACGCAGTCGGTTACCTGAAGTGCCGCGGTCTCACCCGTGGCATTCTCCGCTCTGCCTACGATACCGCCCACGTAAGGGATGTTGGAGCCCGAGTCAGAGGAGTTGGAACCGGTAATTGTGCCCTCGTTGCGGCAGTTCTTGATTTCGATAACGCCCATTTCGCTTCTTACATAGCCTACAACGCCGCCGAGACGGTTACGGTCCTCGGAAGAGGAAGTTACATCCGCGTAGTTTACGCATCCGTCAACGGTTGCCGCAACTTTTGCGGAACTCTTAACGTAAATTCTGCCGAATACACCGCCGCAGTTGCCGAGAGAGGGGGTAACTGTGCCGTTGTTTACAAGTGCGGATGCGGTAACGGGGGTTTCGTCGAAGTTGTAGATGATACCTACAACGCCACCGGTGTTGCAGGGACCTGCAACGGTTACGTTGCCTGTGATGTTTTCAAGTGTCGAGCCTGTGAGCACAACGCCTACGGCGCCGCCTGTCGCACTGTAGAGACCGTCAACCTTGGTTTCCGCGCTCTCTGCGACAAAAGTGCTTGTAACATTGCCTTCCACGGTGAGGTTTTTGACGGTTGCGCCCTCGATAACGCCGAAGAGTCCGACGCCGAGCGCGTCACTTGTGATGTCAACGCCGCTTACGGTGAAGCCTGCGCCGTCAAATGTGCCGCTGTAGGGATTGTCGTATGTGCCGATGGGGGTCTGCTCTTTGCCGCTGAGGTCAATGTCGGCGGTAAGAGTGATATTGTCACGCCATGCGTCAACACTGTTCATCACCGCGACGAGTTCATCGGCGGTGCCGACGGTAATGTCGGCGGCAAATGCGCTTACGCAAAGTGCGACTGCGAGGAGCATGACTGCGAAAGCAGAAATAAAATACTTTTTCATTGTAAGTCCCTCCAAAGATTTGATTGAATTTATTTAATTCTCTCGTCAGCGAGCGCTATTCTTGTAAAGATTACGCATGCCTCGGAGCGAACTATTTCATCATTCGGTCTGTAGTTGCCCGTTCCCGCATCGCCGCCTACTATTCCCGCGTTATAAAGTTTCTGAACCGCGCTGTAGCAGGTCATGTCGCTTGTAACATCGGGATTTGAGCCCGTGCGGGTTTGAGCGTACTCGCTGTCGGGAAGAATGCTTGCAAATACAATTGCCATTTCACCGCGGGTGATGTTCTTGTTATAATCGGTGAACATGCCGTAGCGGATGATACCGTTATCGATGCAGTAGGAAACGTAGGGGTCGTACCAGTTTTCGCCCGTGTATGCCGCGCGGACGGTCTTGCCGTAGTATACGCAGTGGATGTTTGCCGCCGCGGTGAGTGCCTGCGCTACGGTAAACTTGTTATCGGGGGAGAACTTATTTGCCGATGTACCGTTTGCGAGTGCGTACTCGTACGCAGTCTTGACGTACTTATGGAACCACTTGTCCTCGGTAACGTCGGTGAACTGTCCCTCATATGTGCGTGTCTGCACAAAAGGAGATTTAGGTTCGTCGTCCTTGCCTACGAGACCTGAAGAATTGCTTTCGCCCGTGAGCATTTTGAGAGTGGGGCCGTTTTCACCTATTGTCCAGATGTTTTCAAAATCGAGTTCGCTGAACGCGGATGCGTTCTTTGCTTGCTCCGCAGAAACGGGAACTTTGGCAAGTTCTATGCAAAGTGTACCGCTCTTGCCTACCGCCTTTGCATGCGAAGTATCGAGGTAATAGCACGCGTCGGTTTCGCAGTAGATAGCGCCTTCCGCCATTCCTACAAGAGAGCCTGTGTTGGTGGTACCGCTGACGGTGCCCGCGCTATAGCAATTTTCAACGAAGAAACCGTACTGGCGGCCGCAGATTCCCGCACCGCAGTATTCACCTGTGACAGTGCCGTAGTTTGCAGAGTTGTATACGCCCGAGTAGGTTGCCGCCGCACACTTATTCTCAGTGTAGGCGATGATACCGCCGACAAAACGGGGGGCAGTGACTGCACCTGTGTTTATACACTCGGAAATGTCGGTAACATTTTCGGTAGCAACATCGGCACGCTGAATGTAGGTGACCACACCGCCCGCGTACTTGCCGCTTGTAACCTTACCCGAGTTTGCGCATTTGAGAACTCTTACGGCGGAAGACTGGTCGCTTACCGCCTCTATTCTTGCAACAACGCCGCCCGCATAGGGGTAATCGTTGCTTACCGCTTCGCCGACGTTTTCGGCGGTGATATCGGCGGTGTTTTTGCAGTCTTCAATGATTACAACGCCCGCCTCGGAGCGCACATAACCGACGATACCGCCGAGACGGTTGCGGTTATCAACGCTTAAAGTCTGCGCCGCGTGGTTTTCACAGCCCTTGACTGTTACCGCGGGATATGCCGCGGTGGAAACATAAATTCTGCCGAATACGCCGCCGCAGTTACCCGCGCTTGAGTAAAGTGTGCCGTAGTTTTTGCAGTTTGTAACGGTAACAGTATCATAACTGAAGTTATACACAACACCGACTACGCCGCCGCAGTTGCCGGGGCCTGTGATCTCGGCGTAGTTTGTGCAATTTTCAAGTACCGCGCCCGAAAGAAGCACACCCGCAATACCGCCCGTGCCGGGGTATTTGCCCTCGATTTTGGTCTCGGCGCTGCTTGCGTCAAAGGTATTGGTAACCGCGCCGTCTACGGTAATGTTTTTGACGGTACCGCTTACAACTCCGAAGAGACCCGCGGCGCCGCTTGTGCGGATGTTGAGTCCCTTGACGGTGTGTCCGTCGCCGTCAAAAGTGCCGCTAAACGGCACGGAATAAGAGCCGATGGCACGCTGTGTGTGACCGCTCATATTGATGTCGGCACCAAGTTTGTAGTCGCCCGACCACTTTTCCGAGTCCTGCATAATGCTTGTCAGTTCCTCGGCGGTGGTAATAACCACCGCGTCGGATGCGAAAGCAGATACGCAGAATATTAGTGCAAAGAGTGTTGCCGCCGCTAATAAGGTAAGAACTCTTTTTTTCATTCTGTTTCTCCTGTTACTTTATTCTTTTTGAAGGAGCCGCTATGCGGGTGAAGATTACGCATGCCTCCGAGCGCACTATCTCGTCGTTTGGACGATAGTTGCCTGTTCCCGCGTCGCCGCCTACGATACCCGCATTATAAAGTTTCTGAACCGCGCTGTAACAAGCCATTTCACTTGTGACATCGGGGTTTGAACCGCTTCGGGTAGCCGCGTACTCGCCCTCGGGAAGGATATTTGCAAAGACTTGCGCCATTTCGCCGCGGGTGATATTTTTATTGAAGTCGCCAAACTGCGTACTTGTGATAATGCCGTTTTCCACGCAATATTCAACGTAAGGTGTGTACCAACTTTCGCCCGAAGCCGCCGCGCGGACGGTCTTTCCGTAATATGCGGTGTGGATGTTTGCCGCCGCGGTAAGTGCCTGCGCTACGGTAAACTTGTTATCGGGTGAAAACTTAGTCGCCGAAGTACCGTTTGCAAGCGCGTATTCGTATGCAAGTTTCACATATTCGTAGAACCACTTGTCCGCGGTAACGTCGGTAAATTGGTCTTCATATGTGCGTGCAGGCATAAACGCGCCTGCATTGGTGGTATCAAAACCGCTTATCTTCTCGCGGACGGGCATGGGATTTGCCTGCACTGTGTAAACGGTGTCAAGGCTGTTTGGCATGCCGCTGCCGTTACCTATGGTAACGCCGTTTGCGTCAACGGTCATAGGCTCAAAGTGAGACCAACGGCGGTCGGATGCGTCGGGACCGAGGTAGCCGTGGTATGCCGCCCACTTGGTGCCGAACGGGTCGGTGATGTAGGACGCGTGTCCGCAGCCGTTAACTTCGCTTGAACGTGCGAAGATAGGCTTGCCGTACTTTTCCCAGTTGGATGAGTTGAGCGGGTCGCCGCCTTTAAACTTTAAGTAACTTAACTGATAGTAAACAGTCCAGTAGCCGCTGCCCGTGTACATGAGGTAATACTCGCCGTTATCGCCGTAAACAGCCGCCGCGCCCTCAACAACTTTCGGGTACCAGTTACCGTTTTTATCCTGACCGTAACCGCCCATTTCCCACTCCTCGGTAGGAACGCAAATGGTGGTGGGAACGCCCTTCATCGTCCACGGATTGTCAAAATCGCAGATATTGACCGTCTGGTGGAAGTTTGACGTTCCGCGGTCTGCCTCGCCGATATAGGTGATGTAGGTCTTGCCGTTTATCCTGCTCACCGACATACCGCCGCAAAGGCTTTCAACATTGATAGAAGGAGCATCGGGGAAAACTATCTTGCGCGGCTTGTTGGGTTCACCCGTGACAGGATCGCCCCATGTGCCGAGCAGATTGTCGCCGTCAAGGCATTTTACAACGTGCATACGCTGATTTGCGGTGGTGCCGTCGTCAAACGAGATGAACATGTACCATCCCGCGTTTTCTTCGCCCACGTCCTCAGCCGTGAAGTACCAGATTTCGGGCGACCAGAGGTTCATACCGCCTGTCTCCTCGAGAATGGTGTATGCAGTTGTGGTCTTGATATCGGCAAGGTTTGCCGCCTTGATAATACCTATCGTGGTCGAACCCGTACATGTGTAGTAATAGAAACCGTCGTAGTAGAAAAGGTTAGGGTCGGCGTTGTTGTAACGGATGGGGTTTGTAAACGAAGTCGTGCCCGTCTCTTCCTCGTCGAGGTTGATGTTGTTTCCTATATTGAGTTTGCTTGTCATGTCACCCGCAAACACTTCGGTTCCGAGAATGTCGGTGAGGTGCATAAATTCGCCGCCGTCAAGGTTCAGAGTGTACGAGCCGTGAAGCTCGGTATCAAAATCCTTTGCGGGAGCAATGATGCCCTGGAAGTCGCCGCCCGTGATGCTGACGGTGACATTGTAGTTTAGACTGTAACCTGCGCTGTCTTCCTCATAGAGCGCATACAAGCCGCAGAGGAATGTACCGCCGCTGATGTCTGCATTGATAGTTCCCGAGGTGTTGCCGCGCGAGCCGAGTGCAACATAACTGTGGAATGTGCCGCCTCTTATTGTAACGTTGTGCTTTAGCCCGTCGGCGATAAGTTTTGTGGAGTTATAACCGCCGCGGAGCGAACCCCAGTCGCCGCTCTTGACGGTGACGCTTACAGTCTTTGACGCAAGCAGGTTGTTGTGACCGCCGACGAGACCGATGTAAGACGTATTGCTGTTTGTGAGTTCGCAGTTAACGTCTTCCTCAATTGTGAGCGGACTGCCCTTTGCATAAATCAGCGTTGCCGCCGCCGCTTTGAAGTTGACCTTTTCAAATACGGTTTCGCCGCCGAGGGTAAGAGCCGCGCTCATTACTATCGCCGCTCCGCTTTCACGGTAGTCGGTTATATAATCATATGAAGTAATTGTTACCTTGCCCGTGTGGTTTTTCACGGTATATGCGCTGTCAATTGTGTACGTACCGCAGATTACAACCGTGCCGTCCTCGCCGCCAAGTGCGCTTATTGCGGCGCTTAAGTCGCCGAGTGCGCTTGACGGGCTTGAACCGTCGCCCGCACCGCCGTCTGCGAGGTAAACAAGGTTTGCGCTTATCTGTTCGCCAAACTTTTGCGAGATGGAATTTATAAGCGTCATATCCGAGTTGTCGCCGTACATGAGCGAGCCGTTTTCAAGCTGAGAAGTTATCGTAAACTTTTCAATTCTCGCGCTTTCGATATCACAAAGCACTTCTGCAGTGAGTGCGCCAACAGTAACGCTTGCAATATTGCCGCCGCGCAGACGAAGCACAAGTTTTTTGCTTACGCTGTTTGCGCCGACAGTGAGGTTGTTTATGCTACCGCCCGAAACAACGATTTCGGCACCTGCAACCGAGCCGCTCTGTGTAACGGTGACATTGCCTATCGCGCCGCCGAGAACCGAGAGGTTATGCGTGCCGCTGCCCGACATACCGACGGTAATGTTTGCAATACTGCCCGCCTTTACGGTGAGGGATGACTCAGAGCCAACTCCCGCAAGTTCAAATCCCGTGTAGGAAGTGACGGTTCCCTCTCCTATTGTAAGTTCGCCGTTCTGCGCCGCAAGTGTGAGCGCACCTGTTGAGGAAATGCGCACATTTTTAAAGGTTACGTTGCCCTCAAATGCAAATGTTCCCGCGCCGAAAACGATTTCGCCGCCGTCAACACCTTCAAATGTGACGGTTTCCTCGGCTTTTTTGTAACTCATTATGTCGCCGAAAGGCACACTGCCGACGACATATACCGTGCCGCCTGTTTCGTGCAGTGCGTCATAGCCTGCGGCGAGAGTACCGAGGGGACTTGCGGAGTTTGAACCGTCGCCCGTGCCGCCCGCGGCTACATAAACCTTGGCGAGATTTTCGTACTTGTCGAAAATCCCCTTGAAAGTTTCTATCTGCGAAGTGCCGAACAGACTTGAATCGCAGTAGACAGTCTTCGTGGAGAGCGCTTTTTCCGCACTCTTTTTGATGTTGTCGTTTGCGTATGTTATACTGGCGGTGCCGAGTTTGCCGCCGATGAGGTATACATCGGCATTGCCGACAACGTTGTTGACATTGAGTGTACCTGCAACGCCGCCGTTTATTGTAACTTTCGCGTTGCCGAGAAGTTGACGGGTTGCGTCGCCGCCTGCGTTGATTACCGAAACGGTACCGCCGTTTACGGTGATTTCGGTGCTGCCGCCGTAGTGATTGACGAGGGAGCCGCCGTAAATCTCACCGACAGTGCCGTCGTTTACAGTGATGTGCGAGGTGCCCGTGTAGGTCATCGTTGCAACGCCCTTGTTGCGGGAGAAGCCGCAGACCTTATAAAATGTACCGCTGTTTATGGTTATGTTTGAGTCAAGGTCGGCGGGAAGGTCCGCGCTTTCGGGTCCGTGATAACCGCCTACAACAAACGCCCATTTTGCACCGTTTGTCACGTTGAGTCCCGTATCAAAGGTGAGCGAATTGAAGTTTGCTACAAAAAGGACGAAGTGCGACATTGAAATTGTAACGTCACGGAAAGTTGTAGGACCGCTCAGGCGGTGATATGTATTGGCCGAGACATTGAATTTAAGCGCACCGCCGTAATTCTTTGTGCCGTCGTTTGAGGTGATGACAATTTCACCCGTGTGAGCAGGCTGAACATAGTCGCCGCTTATAATATAGTCGTCTACAAGGACAATGGTGCCGCCGTGTGCGACAGTCTCAATGGCTTTGTCGAGAGTTTTAAACGGCGAGCCTGCGTCGGTACCCGAGTATGAGTCGTTGCCCGCGGTTCCGTCGAGGTAAACGGTGTCGCCCGCGGCGGACGCGCCGAGCGTCAGCAGTGCGAGAAGCACCGCCGTAACAAGGCAAATTAAAAATTTACGGGAAAATGATTTTCTCGTCATTGTTTTTTCCTTTCAGAAATTAGAATTCAAGTCCTTCGCGGATATTGGGAGCCGCGTCGAAGTTCTCAACTATCTGCTTCATTGAGCGAAGAAGAGGTTGGTCGCGCGAGGAAAGCGCGTCATACTGCTGTACGCAAAGCCACATGCAAACGCCGAAGTAAGGTCCGAGCACGCGGTGCATCTTGCACCATGGTCCGTTTGAGAGAAAAAGGAACGGAATCTTAAGTTCCTGCTTTAACAGTTTAATGGTGTTAAGGTTGTTCCAAAGTTGTTCTTCGGTTTCAGTGCCCGTAACAAACTTTGCGATGTCAACGCCGCGGTTCTGTTGCTCGAGCGCGAGTTCAACCACCTTTTCGGGCTCCATGTACTTGAAGATATGCGAGGACATAAGCACCTCGGCGCCCGCCTCGTGGAATTTTTCAATCTGAGCCTTCTGCTTGTCAATAGCAATGGGATTGTATGTCATTTCGCCGGGGGTGGGGTCAAAGGTGTCGCCCGTGAGGTCAACGAGTGTAGCACCGCACTTTATGCCGAGCATGAGTTCTTCCATGCGCGCTTCCTCACTCATTTCCTTATTATAAGCGCCGCGGTAGTTGGTGAGATAAAACGGACGGTCGCCCATGTACGCGGTGAGTTTCTTTAATATATCCTCGGTTCTGTACTCGGGGCGCAAGCGCTCCATCTGCATACCGAACGCCTCGGCACCGTCGTAAATGGCGTTGCGGATGTTGTTGACCGCCTGTGTCGGAGTCTCAACAATTATCATATCTACTAAAAGCGGTCTCTTGTGTCCTAAAAATGTCGGTTTCATTTTTATACCTCACTTTCAAACTTGCATTTTAATACAATTTAATGATACCATTGCCTATAGTGTATATCAATGCAAAAATTGATACATATTTGTTAAAAGTGATACAATTTATTGCATTTTCCTTATTTTTCCTTGATTTTATTTAACAAAAATGATATACTCATAAAAAATGTTTCCGAAAGGAGAAAGTATACAAGGTGAGCATTGAAAAAATCACTCCCATCCGATTTGCGGGCGCACTTGTTATAAAGAACTCCGTTTTCAAAATAAGGGAGCAAAAGGACCGCAAGTATTACGGCATTTGCTTTGCAACATCGGGCAAGATGACCTACTACCATGACGGCAAGGAATACATCTCCGACAGAAATCACGTACTGCTTTTGCCCAAAGGCGCAACCTACACGCAGTCCTGCACCGAGGAGGGCGAGTTCCCGCTTATACAGTATCTCGCGCTTGACGGCACCGCGCCAAATGAGTTTATAAGCATTGAAATAAACGACGTTGAAAACTATCTCGGCGAATTTCACAAACTGGAAAAACTATGGCTGATAAAGCCGCCTAACGGTCACCTGAGCGCGCTTCGGACGATATATGAAATTTTCAACCGTCTGTACAAAAACGAACTCGCCGCGCACCGCGACAAAAACTACGACATCATCCGCCCCGCTGTGAGATACCTCGAGGACAATTTCAACGACCCGACGCTAAACAACAAAATTCTCGCCGAAAAAGCCGCAGTCAGCGAGGTGTATTTCCGCCGCGTGTTCAAAAGCCAGTACGGCACGTCGCCGAAGCAATACATCCAGGACCTCCGCATACGCAACGCGGAAAACATGCTCCGCAACGAGTACCTTTCGATAACGTCTATCGCCGAGATGTCGGGCTTTTCAAGCGTGTACCACTTCTCCCGCTCGTTTAAAAAAGCCACGGGCTACACCCCGAGCGAATATGTAAAAATGTTCGGAATAGCCAGCCAATAAACATAAAAAATCCCGCCAAAGCGGGATTTTTTGTTTAAAGTTGAAAAGGTAGATTGATGGTTAGCGGAGAGTTTGGCATTTTCCCTCATCCGTCGGGGTTGTCATCGCTCCAATGCTTACGTTGATACTGCCTTTATACTCTCGCAACAGTTATCGCGGTTTTACAAAATTTCCGCCCTCGAAAACTATGTCGTTTCCGCTTGCGTCCTTGTGAAACGAGAGCATCTCTGTTCCCGTGAGCACAAATCCGAGTTTTTCAAGTAATTTTACCGATGGGATGTTTTTCAAAGCAGTTCCTGCCGTGAAACTGTTTACGGTATAATTCTGCTCAATATGCTCTATCACAGCCTTGCAACTCTCAAAAGCATATCCCCTGCCTTGATATTCGGAAAGAAAACAGTAGCCGAGGTCGTAGTTTTCTCCGTCTTTATGGAAACATACATAACCGATCATCTCGGCTTTATCTTTTAAAAACACTGCGAAAAACAAGTGTGACTCTGCAAATTTCTTTGTCAGTTCCTTTATTGCGCCATCTTCTGTGGGCAGCGGCATGTCGTATACCGCATATTCAGACTTGCAAAAATCGAGTGCTGTTTTCTGCAGTCCCCGCCAGTCGTCGGGAGTTATTTCTCTTATCAATAATCTGCTTGTTGTCATATTTCCTGCCTGTACAAATAAAGTAGTTGTGATTATATTATACAACAGAATACTGTTATAGTAAATAAAAATCCCGCCGAAGCGGGATTTTTATGTTTGGTAGATTAATGTTAGGGGAGTAAATTGTCCCCCACAAACCGTAGGGGACGACCTCCTGGACGTCCCGTTTTGCCATAGTTCATGCGGGTCGTCGAGGACGTCGACCCCTACAAGGTTGGTGCGTCACAATTACTAATGTGAACATTATTTACTTTTCCAAATGCCACGGACCGTCGCGGACTATGTGTCCGTTTTCAAAGCCGATGTTGCATGAAGACTTGCTTCCGTTTTCGCGTTCAATATAGTAGAAGCGCACCGTGCCGTCATCCGACTCTTCAAAGCCGTAATCACGCCAATCGCCGCCGAAAAACATTTCTGTATATTCTTCGCCGTTATCGTCAACTACACTAAATGTAAATGTTACCACTCCCGAGGTCGGTCCTGCACAGAGTACCAATATTTCGTTTTTGCCGTCGTTGTCTATGTCATAATGTGCTGTGTCTTCAACACCAGTGTACT
Organism: Clostridia bacterium; assembly: GCA_017461475.1. Lineage (GTDB taxonomy): Bacteria > Bacillota > Clostridia > Oscillospirales > CAG-272 > UMGS902. The sequence continues at coordinate 39,667 of JAFTXX010000003.1, read as the reverse complement.
TGTTCATGCGGCTTTCGAACTCAAACACGGCGCCGTCGGGGACAGGGCATTCGGGTTCCATTGAGTCACCCGAATAGCGGTATTCGGGAATTTTAGACGAGCGGGATGCATCAAATACAAAGGTATTGTCAGCTACGTCGAACACATATGTATTCATACCGTCATTGGTTTTTAGGGTGAGCGTGTCGTCGGTAAGTTCGTACGTACCTACAGCAAAGTAACTGCTGAACGCGGAATAGGTAAATGAGAACGTTTGCGGATCGTCATACAGAAATATCGACGGTGCGACGGGGTCTACGGAATCATAGAATTTATATACATTATATCCGCCGAACTCATCTATTTCTTCAATGTAGGTCTGGTTTTGCTTGTTAACACGGTAAACCCAGCGCATAAGGTCGCTGCCGTCATCAAGATGCTCATAATACCCTACTCCGACGTAATATGTGCCATCCTTTTGCTCAAGCACGGTATACCACATATTGTTCTCCCCGACTTTTTGGTGAAGTTCCCACGCGCGGCGGTTGTTTTTGCGCAAAGCCGCGGCGGTGTCCTTGCCGTATGCATCAAATGTTGTATCGAAGTTTTTCTCAGTGAGGGTAACTTCGCTCATAGTGCCGAGTACATTTATTGTTTCGCTTGTCAGTTCCTCAAAGGTCATGTCGCCGTGAAGTCTGTAATCGGGTGCGGCATCGGCACTTTGTACAGACGAGAACACCGCACAGTCATATACCGACTCCTGCGGATAGAAAACATAGCAATCATCCGCGGCAAAGGTGAGCGGTATGCCGCTGAAAGTAACTTTTTCATCCTCTTTGGGATCAGTGAGAAAGCACACGGCGACGGCGGCGCAAGCGACTATCGCAACGATGATTATCCAAAACGCGGGCTTTTTGTAGCTCAGTATATTCTTCACTCTGCCTTTCACGCCGACCTCGCCGAACGCGAGGGGGCAAACCGAAATCATTTTGCGCGGAACGCTGCAATTTATCAGCGCGTCGGAATAGGGTTTCTTTATCTCTGTGCCATTTTCTTTTATCACCTTTTCGTCGCAGGCAAGTTCGATATCGCGGCAAAGGAGCACGTATGCCACCCACATTACAGGGTTGAACCAATAGACCGTGAGGAGTGCAAAGCCGAGCGGTTTCCATATATAGTCGAGGCGTTTTATATGCGCCTTTTCGTGCGCGGCGACATATTCGATATCAACCTCGTTCATGGACGACGGTATATAAATGCGCGGGCGAATAATTCCGAGGATAAACGGCGTTGAAATATTGTCGCACAGCCACACGTCGCCGCACTTTACAGCCTCGCGCACTTTGAAATATAGTCGCAGATAACTTACGGCGGTGTACAAGACCATTGCCGCCATGCCGACTATCCATATCACGGACGCGGCAAAGGTGATAACCTGCATGGGATTTACGCTTGCGCCGACCTTGGGGGCAAGCTGCTCGGAAATAATGGGGTTGACCATAGTATTAAATGTAGCTATCCCCGTGTGTATCGTCGGTGCGGGTGAATACACTATTTCCTGCGGCACGGTCTCGGCGCTGGGGATAAGGCTGAGCACGCTTTCAATCGAGAACGGGCAGACAAGGCGCACGCCGACGAGCGCCCACATGACGCAGACAATAGCTTTCGGCGCTTTTTTGAGCAACAAGCGCAAGACTATGACCGCAAGCGCAAGCCAACTTGCGGTGATGCTCATATTGAGAAGTTTTAAAAACAGTTCTGACATATTAATCTCCATTCCGCCGCCAGGCGGCGGCACAAAACTACAAATGAAATCCTCGGTACCGCACTTAGTGCGGCAAAATGGGTTGGGTCCCATTTTGCGAGGAGTTCAAGCGTGAAACAATTCATGTAAAACAAATTGCTAATTAAACTTTCACGCTACTCCTCCTCATATTCCGCTACCATGCGGCGGAGTTGGGCTACTTCTTCTTTTGTGAGGTTTTTCCGCTTTGTAAAAGCGGCGAGAAACGCGGGGAGAGAGCCGTCAAAGGTCTCGTCGACAAACCGCTCGCTCTGCATTGAGTAAAACTCGTCGCGCGAGATAAGCGATGTCACCGTACCCTTGTTGTTCTCAAAAAGTCCCTTTTCGCAAAGGCGGCGAAGCACGGTAAAGGTGGTCGACTTCTTCCACCCGAGTTCGCTTTCGCTGCGCTTTACCAAATCGGAAGAAGTGAGCGGTTCGTTTTGCCATATTATATCTGCGAATTTTGATTCGATCACGCCAAGTTGAATATCGTTCATTGTAAGTCTCCTTTGGTTTACATTTTGTAGACTGTAATTAGTTTACACCATGTAAACCGATTTGTCAAGGGGGGATTTGAAATAAATTAATGGTTAGTGATATGGCGATGCACAAACATTGTAGGGGCGATTATTAATCGCCCGCTTGTAAAACATCTACTCCCTGCTTTTAGGGCGATTGCTAATCGCCCCTACGGATTTGTGCGCTACAATAACAACACATAAACATTTATTCCCCATCAACACAAAAAGGTCGATGCAAAACTGCATCGACCTTTTGCTATATCAACTTATACACATCGGGGAAAAGTTCGAGACTGCGGCGTAAAATTCCGTGCATGTGGGCAATTGCCACGCCGTAGTTGACTACGGGAACGCCTGCCGCGGTTGCCGCGGCTACGCGGCTTTTCATTTCCGCTTCGTTTAGCATACAGCCTCCGCAATGTACTACCAGTTTATACTCAGCAAGGTCAGCGGGAAATTCGCCGCCTGAGGTAAACACATATTCGACCTTTGCACCCGAGAAATTTCCTATCCACGCGGGCATTTTTACCGTGCCGATGTCGCCGCACTGGCGATGATGGGTACAGCCCTCGCTGATGAGAACTTTGTCGCCGTCACGGAGTTTGGAAAGTGCTGCAGCGCCCTGCACCTGCGTTATAAGGTCGCCTTTGTAGCGTGCGAACAGGATCGAAAACGACGTAAGCGGAATGTTTTCGGGAACGATTTTTGACACTTTGCCGAAAGCCTGCGAATCAGTGATGACCATTTTCGGCGGCTCTTTCAGCGCCGCGAGAGTTGCCGCAAGCTGTTCTACCTGCGTGACAATGCTGATGCAGTTCGCGTCAAGGATGTCTCGGATTGTCTGCTGCTGGGGCAAAATCAGTCTGCCTTTCGGGGCGGATGCGTCTATGGGGGTGACGAGCACAACAACATCGCCTTCGTATAGCAAATCGGCGACGATACGCTTTGTGTTCTCCTTGGTCTTTGCGAGTAATCCGAGTTTTTCTTTAAGCTCGGTCACGCCGTCGCCGTTTTTGGCGCTGACGTACACGGCATTATCTTCGCGTGCTGCGGTCAAATCCGACTTATTGAAAACTGTTATGCAAGGGATTCCCTTTTCTTTGACGAGCGAAAGGAACTCCTCTTCCTCTTTGCCGCAGCCTGCTGTTGTGTCCACAACGAGAACGGCAATATCGCACTTTGCGAGCACCTCGCGCGTTTTTTTCACGCGGAGTGCGCCGAGGTCGCCCTCGTCGTCAAAGCCGGGGGTGTCAATTATCATCACCGGGCCAATTGGCAACAGCTCCATTGCCTTTTTCACAGGATCGGTGGTGGTGCCTTTTACATCGGACACAACCGCCAAACTCTGCCCTGTGACAGCATTTACAAGGCTGGATTTTCCTGCGTTTCGTTTGCCGAAAAACGCGATATGCACGCGGTCGGCGGATACGGTTTCGTTTAAACTCATAATCAGAACCTGAAGTCTCTCTTATTGGACTTTTTAATATCTTCTATATGCTCGGCGGCAATTGCGCGAACTTTTTCCTTTGGTACGTTCAAAAGCTCTTTTTCAACCACCTCAAAACCGAGCTTCTTTGTCTCCTCGCTTGCATAGTCAACGAGGTATTCGGTGAGGGTCATAAGGGCGTTGGGATGGCAGCAGTTTGAGATCTGTCCCGCCTTGCAAAGGCTCATAAAGCGGTCACCGGTGCGTCCCTCACGATAGCATGCGGTGCAGAAAGACGGGATATGACCGTTTTCCATAAGCCATTTTACGACCTCGTCAAGTGTGCGCTGATCGGACACGTCAAACTGCTCGGTGTCGTGCGGGCGCTCCTTTTCGGCGTAGCCGCCTACGGATGTGCGTGAGCCGCCGCTGACCTGCGATACGCCAAGTCGAAGCAACTTTGCACGAACCTGTTCGGATTCGCGTGTAGAAATGATAATACCTGTGTAAGGCACAGCGAGACGGATGCACGCTGTGATTTTTGCGAAAGTATCATCGTCGATACCGTTGTCAAAGTCATCGGGGTTGATGTCATCGGCTCTCTTGAGTCGCGGAACGCTGATTGTATGCGGGCCTACACCGTGAACGGCTTCAAGGTGCTCTGCGTGCATGATAAGTCCTGCAAACTCGTACTTGTAAAGTTCAAGTCCGAAAAGTACTCCGAGACCTACATCGTCGATGCCGCCTTCCATTGCGCGGTCCATTGCCTCGGTGTGATAAGCGTAGTTGTGCTTAGGTCCGGTGGGATGAAGCTGCTCGTAGCTTTCCTTGTGGTAAGTCTCCTGGAAGAGGATGTATGTACCGATGCCCGCCTCTTTGAGTTTGCGATAGTTTTCAACGGTGGTTGCGGCAATGTTTACGTTAACGCGGCGGATATCGCCGTTTTTGTGGTGTACGCTGTAGATGGTTTTGATACATTCGAGGATGTATTCGATGGGGTTATTGACGGGGTCTTCGCCCGCTTCAATAGCAAGGCGCTTGTGGCCCATGTCCTGCAGTGCGATAACCTCGGCTTTGACTTCTTCCTGCGTAAGCTTTTTGCGCGGGATAGTCTTGTTTTTGAGGTGGTAGGGGCAATAAACGCATCCGTTTACACAGTAGTTTGAGAGGTAAAGAGGCGCGAAAATTACAATGCGGTTGCCGTAAAACGCGAGCTTGATCTCCTCTGCAATTTCGTAAATTTTCTGAATTTTTTCGGGGATGTCGCAAGCGAGCAGCACGGACGCTTCTCTGTGGGTAAGCCCCTCGCAATGCCAGCCTGTTTCGGTTTTGCGAGGTCTTGCTTTTTCAAGAATCTGGTCGATGAGTTCGACGTTATTCTTGTTTTCCTCGGCGTACCTCAGCGTTTCAAGAATTTCGCCGTCATTGATAAATTCCTCTGCTTTGAGAGATTTGGGGTTATAATTTGCCATGATATGTTCCTTTCTTTTAGGTCAGATGTTCTTCCCTATTAGATAAAAAATTATTTTGCACACAGTTAATAGCCACATCAAACCCGTAGGGGCGATTACTAATCGCCCGTTTTCGCTGAGGTTCGGCGGGCGATTACTAATCGCCCCTACGATGTCGGTGGATAGCCGTTTGCTATGTTGATTTCTTCACGTCGCCGCGGTTTATTGATACGGTGCAACCTATAGAGGCGATGCGTTTTTTAAGTGCTTCAAGGCTCTGTGCGCTTTCTGCGCCGTCGGAGAGTTTGTTGTCGTAGAGCATATATTTTTTGCGCACGGATGCGGGGGAAAGATTGGGCATGACTACGTTTGCGCCCGACATTATGCCGCGCTCGCGTCCGTTTTCCGAGAGCGTTCCGAGCGCTGTTGTCGCGGGCAAAAGCACCGTGGGATGAATGAGCCTTATCATACTTAGGAGCAGGCAGGTCATATCGACCGAGCCTGCCGCGGAATCCCGAAAGCATGTGTCTTTATGTGGGATAAACGGCCCTATGCCGCACATGTCGGGTTTAAATTCTTCGATAAATTTAAGCTCGCGCGCAAGCATTTCGCCCGTCTGATACGGCGAGCCGACCATAAAACCGCATCCAACCTGATAGCCGAAGGCGCGAAGATTCCTAAGGCACTCCATGCGCTTTTCCCATGAAAGATTCTCGGGGTGAAGTTTTGTGTAATGCTCTTTCGTTGCGGTCTCATGGCGCAAGAGATAACGGTCTGCGCCTGCGGCTTTAAGCTGTTTGTAGCTCTCGGCACTTCTTTCGCCAAGTGAAAGCGTCACGGCGCAATCGGGATAGTTTTGCTTGATTTTTGTAATTATAGAAACAAGGCGCTCGTCGGTGAAATACGCATCCTCACCGCCCTGCATTACAAAGGTGCGAAAACCGAGCTCATACCCCTCGCGGCAACATTCGAGGATGTCATCTTCCGAAAGGCGATAGCGCTCGCAATTTTGGTTACTCTTTCGGATGCCGCAGTAGTAGCAATCATTTTTGCAAATATTGCTGACCTCGATAAGTCCGCGGATGAATACCTCTTTGCCGTAGTGCTTTTCCTTTTCCGCGCACGCTTTTTCTGCAAGATATGCCGCGTCGGCGGCGGTTGCATTTTTGATTATTTCAAGGTATTCGCCTATCTCAAGGGAGTGCGCGAATGCGAGCTTGTCAATAAGTTTACGCATTGCCTACACTTGAAAACGCGGTCTTGACGCTGACGCCCGCGAGCTTTCCTATTTTGCCTGCAAGCGCGGAGATCATATCCTGCGGTGCGTCAATGGCGATACTGATGATATTGATATTTTTCGGGCGGTACGGCAGACCCATACGTCCGATGATATACTGACCGTACTCGTGAAGAAGCGAATTGAGCGTTTCTACCGACTCGGCGTTTTCAACTATAATACTCATTACGGCAACACGTGTTTCCATTATTTTTCTCCTTAAAATAAATATGCCGCACCCAAAAAGGCGCGGCAAAAAAACATACGTATTTGTCAACGCCTTTCACGCAGAAAATCTTTGTGTTAGGGGTCTTACTATATTATATACTCAGTGCGCGGCAAAGTCAACCGTTAAATTATTTTATGCGAGCAGCTGCAACGTCCTCAACGGCCCGTTTTACTGCAGTTCATGCTTGACTTCGTGTCGCATTTGCATTGTCTCTCTGCTTTCTGCGGTTATTATAAATGTATAACCTTTGATGAACCTAAGAAACGAAAGTGTTTTTTACCTGTCCGCAGATGTTCAATGCCTACAAAAAATTGCATCGCTAAAACAATCAAGAAAAAGGTGGAATTTTGTAAAAATTATGCTATAATATCCTTATACCCCTAAAAGGAGACACTATATGGAACGTTTTTTCAAACTCAAAGAACGCGGAACCACGGTTAAGACCGAATTTATCGCTGGTATGACCACATTTTTTGCAATGGTCTATATTTTGATGGTCAACGCAAACATGTTCGCCGACCCGTTCGGCGACGGCTCAAATCCTCTCGGAGTTTCGTACGGCGCGATTTACATAGCGACGGCGATTTCCGCGGTTGTGGGAACTGTGCTTGCAGGGCTGCTTTCCAATCTGCCATTAGCGCAGGCAAGCGGCATGGGTCTTAACGCGTTTTTCGTGTATACCGTTTGCATAGGCTTCGGTTTGTCGTATGCCAATGCGCTCGTGCTTATACTTATCGAAGGTATTGTTTTTATACTTCTTACCGTAACAGGTCTTCGCAAAAAGATTTTTGACGCGCTGCCCGACGTGGTCAGAGTTGCGATACCGTCGGGTATCGGTCTCTTTATTGCCCTGCTCGGACTGCAGAACGCGGGCATCGTCGTACCTGACAGCTCCACTTGCGTAAATCTTGCTTCATTTAATCTGCTTAGTCAGAGCTGGGGCGACATTATGCCGATGATTGTGACGCTTTGCACTTTCCTTGCCATTGTTATCATGAGCCAGAAAAAGATTCGCGGCTCGGTGCTAATCGGTATTGTCGGAGGTATGGCGCTGTATTATCTTCTCGGACTTACCGTTTCCGGATTTTATGCGAATTTCAATATTGATTTTATAAGCCCTATTGAAGCGTTTGAGGAATTCGGTGAGCAATCCTTGTTTAAGGTGTTTACCGAAGGACTTGACTTTTCCGCTTATGCGTCAGAGCACGGAAGCGCAAATCTCATTCTTACCGTTGTAACAACTTCGCTTGCATTTTGCATGGTTGATATGTTTGATACTCTCGGCACTCTGTATGCCGCTTGCGAGCGCGCTGACCTGCTTGACGAAAACGGCGAGCCGCTCAATATGAACCGCGGCATGCTTTCCGACGCTATTGCAACCACCGCGGGTGCTATTTGCGGTACGTCTACCGTTACTACTTTCAGCGAAGTTAATGCAGGCGTTGCGGCAGGCGGACGCACCGGTCTTACATCCGTTTTCTGCGGAGCGTTCTTCTTTGTTGCAATGTTTTTGAGCCCTATAGCTCAGCTTGTTCCTAGTTGCGCCACGGCAGCGGCGCTGGTTTATGTCGGCATTTTGATGATGGCATCGGTCAAAAATATCGAATGGGACAACTTCAAAGTCTCCGTCCCTGCGTTTCTCACTCTCGCGGTAATGCCATTCACTTACAACATATCATACGGTATTGCATTTGGACTTATTTCATATATCATCATCAGCGTTTTCTGCGGTGATATAAAGAAAATCAAAGGCAGCTCATGGGTAATTGCGCTTCTGTTTGTCGCAATGCTGCTTTTGACACATTAAGAAGCCGTATAATACAAAGAAAGGTTCAAGAAGAAAAGCTTACAAATTCCGTTTTGCGGAATTTGTAAGCTTTTTAATGTTTTTGTGGAGTAAATAAATGTTTATACGATTAAAATCCGTTTTCAAGACGGACATGCGCCGGCTTGAAACTCCTTAAAAACCGCGCCCGGTGAGCGACCTTTAGGTCGGTAGGAACCAAAGGTTCCTTGGCGCCTGCGAGACTTGCGGTTTTGATTCCACTTGAAAAGCTTGCATTTTCAAGTGATTAAAACATTTATTTACCTTCACAAAAAGACTTATAGAAGACAAAACCTTACATAATTCGAAAAAATCGGACTTTGTAAGGTTTTCTTTTTACTTATTTCAGTATTTCGCCTTGTTTGATTGCCTCTATAGCAAGGTTGATTTTTTCGGGCGGCAATGTGAGAGCGAAACGCACATACCCCTCACCTGCGGGACCGAAGCTCGCGCCGGGTGTACATAGTACGCCGCATTCTTCAACAAGTTTCATGCAGAACGCCATACTGTCGGTGTAACCGCTTGGCAGCGGAGCCCATACGAACATGCTTCCCTTGCTGTCGGGCACGTCCCAGCCTATTGCGCGAAGTCCGCCGCAAAGAGCGTCGCGGCGCTCCTCATACATCTTATTTTGCTCTTTCACGGTGTCGAGCGGACCGCTGAGCGCGGCGATTGCCGCATACTGGAGAGGCAAAAACATGCCGAAATCTATTTGGGAGCGAAGTTTTCTGAACGCGCCGACAACATCACTGCGGCCGACGAGAAAACTTATTCTTCCGCCCGTGACGTTGAAACTTTTTGAAAGGCTGAAGAACTCGACACCGACATCGAGCGCGCCGGGAGTGTTGAAGAAACTGTTCCCCTGCACGCCGTCAAAAATTATGTCGCTGTACGCGTTATCGTGGATAATGAGGATATCATACTTCTTGGCAAAAGCGACGATTTCCTCATAAAGCTCCGGCGTGCCGACACTTCCAACAGGGTTTGCAGGGAGCGAAACTATCATGTATTTCGCTTTCTTTGCCACATCATCGGGGATGTCGGCGACATTGGGGAGAAATCCGTTTTCTTTGGACATCGGATAATACCACGGCTCAGCGCCCGCCATTTTCGCGCCCGCGATGAATACGGGGTAGCAAGGTGTGGGCAAAAGCACGGTGTCGCCCTCGTCACAGAGCACCATGCCGATGTGACCCATTCCCTCCTGACTTCCGTTGCAACTTGCAACCTCGTCGGGGGTGACTGTCACGCCGAAGCGCGTTTTATAATACTTGCAGACCGCGTCAAGAAGTTCCGGAATGTCGCGCAGACTGTATTTCCAGTTACGGGAGTCCATTGCCGCGTCAGCCACGGCGCGGCGGATATGCTCGGGCGTTTCAAAATCGGGCGTGCCGATACTGAGATTGTAAATCGTGCGCCCTTTTGCCTCAAGTTCTACTTTTTTTACGTTAAGCGCGGCGAACACCTCGTCGCCAAATCTGTCCATACGCTTTGAGAATTTCATTTTTTGCTCCGTGATATTTAATGTCAATTATTATACTGCTGATAATCGCCGTTTTCGCCGTCATCTTTTTTGCTGCGAACGGCACGGACTATAAGATATACCGCAAGCGCAACAAGTGCAACAGCAATTACGAGAGTAATTACAGCGTTTGCAGGCATTGCTCTTTCAAACACATTTTCCATATCGTCCACAACTACCGCTATAGAAATTCCCGTTTCTTCGGTGAACGCTTCAAGAGATTTGTTTACGGTCTCCGCGGTCATGGGAATCTCTGTTTTGTTGACTAAATGAGATACCGGTTCCGCGTGTTCCTCACTGCAGTAAAACGATGTTTCGAGCTCAAGCGCTTCTATTTTCTGCGTCATGGTGTCGACTGCCTGCGCAAGGTTTGAATCGAGCGAATACTTGTACGACGATGTGTTTACCGAAGCCGATATTGCCTTTCCGAGCTCGGTATATTCATTGCCGAACATGTAATTGATATCCGTGACAATGTGATCTCCAACCCACGCAATATAATAGTAATCGTAGTAGTCTTTGTCGGTGAGAAAAACTAAAAGAATATTGTCTTCATACGCAGAAAGGTTGCCGAATTCCGCGGCATACTGCGCATCAGCGTAGTCTTGGAACTGCTCTTCATTATAAGCAAGCATGCCGCCCTGCTTTAAAGCGGAAAACGACGTTGAAACAGACGAGAACAATATAGTAACGGCAAAAAATATCAATATAATAGGCGTAAGTATCATGCCTAAAAGTCCGCCAAGGCAACCACCGCCACCTCCGTAATAACGCGGACCTCTGTAAAATCCGCCATGGAATCCACCGTGAAATCCGCCGTGCGGTCCTCCGTGGAATCCGCCGCCATGAAAACCGCCGCCGCGATGTCCTCCTCCGTGGAAACCACCGCCACCGCGTGAGCCTCCGCCAAATCCGCCGCGACCGCCACCGCCGCCGCGCGCTCCTCCTCCGGGTCCTGGCATATCATATACCTCCTATAATTGGTTTATTTGTTTATATTATAATACACATTCGCCGCGTTTGCAATACAACCAAAGCGGATTTTTGCATTTCAGCCGCCTTTGTTTTGTTGCGATAAGATATTGTTTATACGATTAAAATCCGTTTTCAAGACGGACATACGCCGGCTTGAAAACTCCTTAAAAACCGCGCCGGTGAGCGACCTTTAGGTCGGTAGGAACCAAAGGTTCCTAGGCGCCTGAGAGACTTGCGGTTTTGCTTCCACTTGAAAATGCTTGTATTTTCAAGCGATTAAAACATTAATTTCCCGCAATAACATAGTGAAAAAACGGACTATACCAATATTGATATAGTCCGTTCGCTATTATTTAATTTTACTAAGCTTATTCCCACTCGGCAAAGTTTTTCTAATGCTAAACAGATTTGTTTAGGAGTCCACGAAGTTGGCATTTTATCCATTCCTAATAATGAGTTTATCATTGTACTTTTTCCAGTATCTGAACGCCCAACAATTGCTATCTTCGGCTTTATTAAACTATCAAGAACACCCGCTTGCAAATCGTCAATATATGAATTGCGTTGTTCTTCAGGAATATCCATCTTATTTAATGCATCTTCAATATAATCTGTCAAACTTCGTTTTGTAAACTCTGTATTAGTCCAGTTGTTCTTCACATTCAAAGCCTCGTGTGAAGGTGGAGTCCAGCCTAATAAAGTATTAAAATCAACACCTGTCTTTTGGCTAATCTTTTGTATAACTGTTAGAGGTGGTTCACCCGACTTTTCCCAACGGGAAATATTTGATTGTTCTTCTCCTATTAGCTCTGCAAATTGAGCTTGTGTCATTTTAAGTTTATCTTCACGAAATGATTTTAATTCCATTAAATCCACTCCAATCATTTATTTTTCTACAGTATACCACATAATTCTAAAAAAAAAAAGTCAACTAAAAATATGCAAAATTGCATATTTTTAGTTGACGGTGTTGCTGTAACCCTATTGCACAGAAGACATTTATCAGAAGAAAAACGGTGAATACTTTTTGCATGGAAGTGGTGGTGCTATGAGCATCTACGGGAAGTCGTATGGCGGTGGTATGTGTTGGAGCGAAGACATCATTCCCATGACTGAAAAAGAAGTCAAGGTATGGGCAGAAGCACATTTAACTGCTGAGGAATATATGGAACTGTTTGAGGTGGAGGAATAATATTGCCTATAACAAAATGCTCTGGCGAAAATTCGCCAGAGCATTTTTCTTGATTATTAAACTGTTCGACAAATTGGAATTTACTTATCTTTATTGTCCTTGTTCTCTTTTGCCTTGTTTAAATATACAGAACCTAAACAAAGAAATGTCGAACCAAGACATAACCATACAACACCCATAGAATTGTTGTTTCCACCTACAAAAGTTACAATTGCTGATAAGTAGAACAACACTGCCGTTATATAGTAAAGCATAGAACAAATTTTATGTTTTTTCATTTTACACCTCGTCAAATTCAAGTTTATCGAACTCATTGTATCATAAAAATTGAGAACCCACAGCAAGAAGATTCTGCTGTGGGTTCGTTGTCTTTGTTTTGATTTCAGCAGAGCATTTTTGCTTCTGAATTTAGTGCTTTTCAAAAAATGTGCGTCAAATGTGCGTCAAAAACCATTTTTCTCCGAGCCTAAAACCTCGAAAAACCTTGAAATACAAGGCTTTTCGGGGATGTGGGATTATTCCCATTCGCTTACGAGTTCTTTCCCACAGTTACTTTTCGCCTTATTTTGGGCTAATTTCCGTGAGATTTCTCTCGTTTTGCTTCGTTTTTCTCTGTATTCTCTGTGTTCTCAGCCCGCTTGGTACTGTTTTGGTATCAAAGCTTGGTATCAATTTTCCGAAAAATCGGCGGAGAAAAAATTCGTTATTCTTTTCCAGTAAGTGATACTTGGCTCGTACTAAAGTTCCAAATGGCTTTGATGTTTGAATACAAAGGTAGATGTAAAGGTCGTGCTCCTTGATGGAGCATATTCATTATAACACAAATTCGGCAAAATTACAATTATCTCGCCAAAATTTATAATTGCCACAAATGTAACTTTTCTGCGAACGTCAAAAAGAGCCTGCAGCGAACTGCAAGCCCTTTCTGTTAAGTATGGATATTTAGTTTTTGCGACGAGGTTTCAGAACGTAATCGTAACCAGGATGACGGCATCTGTCGCAGGGTTCCTTTTCCTTCTGGAACGGGTCTCGGCGGCTGATGATATATTCGTTACTGTCTCTGTATTCATCCAAGCAACGTCTGCAGAGGCAACGCACATCGTCCTTGGGTGCTTGGTAGAACCACAGCCCGTAGGTCTTTTTGAGTGCCTTGGAGATAGCGTTGAGGGTGGTGTGATCTTCCACGGTTCCGATATACGGACCGAGATCATCTTGGTTCACCGTGCGAAGCTGTTCCAACATGACGGTGGATGGACGATCAAGCCCATAACGCTCGCCAAGGAAAATATGAGAAGGAAGATACATTCCTTTCTGCGCCGTGGTAATAGCAGCAATAACGGTGGTCGGGCTGTTGGCATTGAAGTTGTTAGCTTGAATAACAAGCGCCGGTCTGATACCGTTCTGGATAGAACCCTCGTTGGTTCCGAAGTCATAACAAAAGATGTCGCCGTGCTTAACTTTTCTGTTTTCCATAATGTAAATTCTCACTTTCATAATCGTAGAGGTCAATGCCTCTCACTGATTCGGAATTTCAAAGGGCAAAAATCAACGGTCTTTCAAAAATTTTTTCAAAAAATTTAGCGCACGGGCGATACTCTGTTGAACTGCTTGGGGCGATACGCCCTCTTTTTCCGCAATTTCTACGATGCTGATGCCGTGTATGTGGTGCTTGATAACCCTTTCACGGCGGGTAGGCTCCAGCTTGTCCAATGCCTTATACAATTCAGCAGAATCGAATTGCTCGTCGAAAAGACGGTCAAAAGGATTCTCGATCAGTTCGGGATGGTACTTCTCCATTTCGCCATCTTCATAGCCGAAAGCATCACCGTGTTCTGCGTTGCGCATTTTGTGTTTTCTTTCATTACTATGGAATTGCACGAAGATCTTGGCGTGTTCTTCTGTGAGAAGTAGGAACGGTTCATACTGCGAAACGATCTCGCCGTACTTCGATCTGAGGGCTGTTTCTGTGAGGGCTGTAGCGATTGCCCATCTAATGTTCTCTCTGTATCCGGTGTACTCGTGCTTGAGGTCGATCACCTTGCACTCTGCCTTGAAAGCCTGCTCAAGTTCAAATCTGTTTTTGGTTGTCATTATGTTTTCCTCCGAGTTTTTGAAATTTGATTTTGGGTAAAGTCAAATTTCAGTTCGGAGGATCACGACAACCGTGTACTGTACTACGGCTGACAAAAAAAGAAGGGGTGCTTCTGCGTTTGGCAAAAGCACCCCTGTTGAGGAATGTGTGGTACAAAATTAAAACCTCCGTAAATTAGTCTTTAGAGCTTTTGCTCTTAAAGGCTAACTTACGGGTGTCGCTTGAAAGTGGTATGAGAGTCGCACGAGAGTCAAATGACCCCTGTTTGCGTCGCACGAGAGTCAAATGGTAAAAAGAGGTGTCGCACGAGAGTCGCATAGGGTGTCGCACGAAAGTCAAATGGTCATTTTTCGACAAAAAAACAGAGGGCACGAACCTTTTGTAGATTCGTACCCCCTGTCGATTAGATTGTATGGTTTTTACTCAAATAGCTGTCCGTATGGAAGTGATTCATCCTTGCAGATGAACTTTTGAAGTGTATCAAATTCATCTGCGGTTAAACGGCATTTTGCTTTTTCTATTTCTTTCTTAGCGAGTGCCACAACACCGGAATGATAGATCGCATACACGAGCCAGTATTGCGCCTTGACGTTTTCTGGAACAACATTGAGAGCTTTGGTTGCAAAGTGATGAACTGCATCATAATCCTCAAATTCTGCGAAGATCGAAAGCAGCTCATTGACCATGGTGATGTACTTCATTTTATAATCCGTAGCGATACCGACGAGCCAATGGTCATCACAGGCAGCTCCCAACACATGACCTCTATACAGCTTGATTGCGTGTTTCAATGTGTGTACTTTTTGAGGAATGGGAATATCCTGCTGAGCTTGTTTCCACAGCCTTTCATATTTCTGCAAGTCTGTCATAACATTGAGGGACGGATTCAATTTATAGCCGTTTGGCGTATATTCTATGAGCTTATGCTTGCAAATAGGCTCAAACGACTTCCTAAAGCGGTATATGTAACCACGAATATTCTTATTTATGATGTCTATATCAGAGCCATCTTCGGGGTATAGAGCATCGGCAATGGCTAAAGCTGAATGTGCGGATTTGCCTTGAAGCAAAATGTACGCAACAGCACGGCTGCTCTTGGGAGAGTTGAAGTCATGTTCTTTCCATACGCCTGCCGAGGTTGTTATCTCCATGCCGCCAAAGAAGTTAATGATAACGTCATTGTCGGTCTTTATTTCGTCGGGAGAAAGAGCCATTCTGACTCTATCCATTGTGTTTTTCTGTGCGATTGCACGATGAATGACATAGGCAAGCGTATTGAGGGTGCTTGTCCGGTTCATATACTTTTTGAGATTTCTGATCGCAAGAAAGCCCATCGGTTTGGGTCCGAAAGGCACAGCCATAATAGATTGAGCTTCAAGCCGCTTGTACACTTGATACTCCTTGGGTGAAGATTTCATAATGTCATCAACGTCCGTGATGATAATGGGCTTCTGCTTCTTAATAGCTTCCACGATGCTCGGCATAACCATAAGGTTCTCAAATTCCTGCAGCTTTTGAAGGGACTTAATTTGAGGGTCGGTGTTATGCCACCATCCGTTAGTCCAGATGTTGAGTTCCAGGTCAAGCTCAATAATGCCCGCCCAATCTGCACCGTAAAACTCACACGCCGTCGCCAATGCTTTCTTGGCGATCAGCTCCGGTTCGTCGTTTGTATGTAATCCCGCCTCCAGTTTGCTAATGGCTTGCTCCTGCTCGATACAATATGCAATGTACTCGCTGTCATGCTGCGAGAACTCCTGCGAAACGGACGGGGGATGAACGGATTGCGGCTTTTCAATCTGCTTGAAGAAACCGCTGAATAATTTAGCCATGACGCTACTTCCTCCTTTTTTACCTTTTTCTTTATATTATATACGAAAAGGACTGCGAAACTTCGGGAAATATGCCGAACGTCTCGCAGTCTTATCATTTTTTATGAGTCGGCGAATATACTTACTATTTGTCTTTGTTCAGCCGACGTGTATTGCTGATTACAAGCATAAGATCATCGTCGTTGAGTTTCCTTAGTTCCTCAATGGCGGATTGTAACAGAGCCGGGTTCTCGGTTGCATCGTTGAAAAACTGACTTGGAGTTATTTCAAAGTAATCACATATTTCAAGGAACTCTGCCATGGGAGGCAAAGATTTACCGGAAGAAATATTGTATATGTAACTGCGGCTATGACCGAGATCATAACTCATTTTGTACTCGGATACACCCTTTTGTATCCTTAACTGCGTAATCCTATCACGAATAAACTTAGTATCCACTTGCCTCACCACCTCTCCACTATATATTGTAGACGAAAAGGCGGTTTCACTAACCCAAGGGCTTACGCTTAATTCGACAGGATATTACAGAATTTTACGCTTTTTGCGTAGAATATACGGAAACAACGTAATATCTTTGATTTATGGGGTCTGTATCCGGTGACTCAGCGTTTATGCTTTGCAATCTGCGAGATAAATATGGATAAGTAAGAACCGCAAAACGCAAAAAAAGGATACCGCCGTCATTGGCGGTATCCTTTTAACTTTCAGTTTCTCTTGTACTTGTCCATTTCAAGCAGAATACGGTATAGGTGCTCCTGCTCCTCTTTGGTTTTTGCGGAGAGAAATTCATAACACTCAAGGGGTATATCCCTGGTTTCAGCATCCTGCCCGCCAAGCTTCTCAAAGAGCTTTGACAAAGATACGTTCAACGCAGCGGCGATCTTCTCAATACTTTCAAGTGTTGCATTTTTCTCACCACGTTCAACCTGCCCGATATAAGTCGGGTGACATCCCGACATTTCCGCAAGCTTTTCTTGGCTCAATCCCTGTCGTGTTCTGTAATTTCTGATTCGCTGACCTACTATTTTTGCAATTTCACTCATTGTCTTATCCATCCTTTTTTCACTATATATAGTCTATAAATATTCAAACAAAATTTCCACAGACTATTGATATTGTTTCCAATTTGTGCTATACTATAAATCTGTATAGGTAAATTTTCTGTGCTTATAGTATTTGGATAGGGCATAAACAAGCCATGTCAAATTGAAAATCGTTTCTTATATGACCGCTATACACACATCAAATATAAGAAGGGCTGCGACGATCCGCTATATGTGGTAAGAACCGGCTCAGTTACCCGCAAGGGACTTAGAGGATAGCCGAGTCATTGAGAAAGCCCACCGGACATGATTTGTTCGGTGGGCATTTTTGTTTATGAGGGATTCGATATGAACATTTTTACGGTTGCTTTTTTCGGACACAGGATACTTGACAATCCATTTCCGGTAGAACAGAAACTTGAAAAAATCATACGAGGGCTGCTGAATAGCAAGGATTATGTGGAGTTTCTTGTAGGGCGTGACGGAGACTTCGATCAGCTTGTTTCCTCCACGGTAAGACGATGCAAAAGAGCTATCCGTGATGATAACAGCTCACTTGTATGGGTTTTGCCTTATGAAACTGCAGAATATCGGGATAACATGGAAGCATTTCACGACTATTACGACGAGGTTGAGGTCTGCGGAGCTTCCGCAGGCAGTCATTTCAAAGGAGCACACCAAACACGCAACCGTGAAATGATCGACCGTTCAGATCTCGTTGTTTTCTGTGTAGATCGTGAAACAGGTGGAGCATATAAAACGATGTGTTACGCCCAAAAATGCAGTAAGCATATTGTCAATCTTGCAGACGAAAGCGAGTCAATAGAATCCCCTTGTTACCAATGATTTGGTAGCATTTGATCCACAAGTCACTTTAGCACTTTACCAGTATGCAATCTTTCACATTTAGTTCAACATCTCGAAAAGTCATTAGATTTTCTGCTATTGTTTTCGAGAATTTTACAATCACTCATTGTATTTTGTCGATTTTTGTGGTATAATGTAAATTGTTACTATGTGTCCCGATATATAAGGAGGGTTTTGCATGAAAGTAAGTTATAAAAACTTGTGGATTCTACTTGCACATAGAGAAATGAGTAAAGCGGAATTGAGAAAACTTGCTGGTATCGCTCCAGCCACATTTACCAAACTGCGTCGTAATCAAGAAGTTGCTTTATCCGTGCTCCTTAAGATAGCCGATGTACTTGATTGTGATGTAGCAGATATGATGAGCTTTGTTAAGGACGATGCCCCAACAGTTGAATATCAAGATGATAATTAAGAGTCAGCAATGAACTTCTCAATAAGGTTTTTGCCAAAAATGCAGTTTTGAGGTCCGATTATGACGAAAAATGAGAAAAATGAGAATTTTGTAGTATGATATACTCAAAGGACGGTGAGTGAAATGCACAACATATCTGAAAGCATAGAAACTATAGGCAGCATCATTGATGAATTATCTATCGATGAAAAAAAGATTGCCGAATTCAGAGAACAATACTTAAAAATATCACTCAGAAGCAGAGATACAAATTTCTATCTCTCCACTATCGGTGATTTTAGCTCTGGCAAAAGCACATTGATTAACACAATTATTAAGAGAAAGCTCCTAAAAGTTGCTCATGCCGCAACTACTGCAGTTCCTACCTATATCTACAAAGGAAAAAATAATCGTGTTGTTGTTAATGTTAAATGTGACAACGGAAAAAAATACGATCTGACTTCCGAAACAGATGTAAGAAAATTTGAAAAGGAATTCGGCATTCAGCTTCCAACAGAAATTGATGAAAGAATTTCGCTTTTAACAGCCGACAAAGAGCTGTCTTTGAAGATCGAAGCGGTGAACATAGAGCTACCGGACGATGAACTCGCCAATGGTCTCTGCATCATCGACACCCCTGGAATCAATCCTGGTGCTGATTTTGCTGAAAAACACGCAGAAATCACCAAACACATTCTCAATGAAAAAGCTGATGCAATTATTATTCTTTTCCCTGCAGATCAGGCGTATACTCAGTCTTTTGAGAAATTCCTAAAGGATAATGCAGAATACTTTATGAAGGATGCCATCTTCGTTGTCACGATGATGGATAGAGTAGACGAAGAAGAACGGGATGATGTTATTAGGTTTGTAAAGACAAATCTCCGCAACAATTTCCACTTAAAAGATCCCCAGGTATTATCTTGTTCAGCAATGCTATCTGGTAAAGATCCTTATTGGACAGACAAATTCAAGGAATTTGAAAAAAGTCTGATGGACAAACTGGCACAGAATAGGCAACGAATTGTAACCGAAAGACTCATTAAGTTGTCCAACGAATTGCTGACCTCTATTCAGAGCGAAATACTCAGTCAAAAAACAGGTTTTGAAAATAGACTAACAGTTCTTCAAAATCACTCTGTTCCAAACCTAATCTCTGTTCTTGCAGATAGTAAGGTTGCAGCGATTGATGAATTGTCTAAGATTCAGACCGCACACAATACGGCAATAAAGAGCGAAAGTACATACCTTGAAAACAAGATCATGCAGAAAGTGAATTCTGGACTGAACGCTTGTGATACAAGATCGGGTGTGACAAAGTATGTCAATAACTCTCTTGCCGCCGATATAGAAGATGCTTGCAAAGGTATATATGCAACTTCAACACAGCATACGCAGAACCTCAACAAAGCACTCTCCTCTGCTATTGCTGGGATGATCGAAAAACTGAAAAAGTATTATGGGGAAATCGGAAGTGTTTTACCCGAAAACTCCTCTCTATCGACTTCGGAACATCAAATAGCCATAGCGGACAAGCTTACTGGCTTAAGCGGTATGATTGGTGATTACGAAGGAAAAATTGATATTGCAACGGCAGTAGGAGGAGCAGGACTTGCGGCAATCATTCTGACAGGATTGGGTCCCATCGGATGGATTATCGGAGGTGTTGCGGCTTTAATTGGCGGAGACAGATTGTTTGTAGATTCGTCTCGTAGCAAGGTCAGAGAGTCGGTTTCCGGAAAGATTCCGGAAATTTCAAAATCCATTGTGCAAGAACTCTGCAATGGAATGCAGACTAACTATAGTAAAGCAAGAAAAGCATTGGAAACAAAAAAGGACGAGCTTGTTGCTCAATACAAGCCCGTTTACGAAAAACTTGAAAAACAGTTTACTATGGAGAAATTGTCTCTCACACTAAAAATAAAACACAGCGAAGATCTTCAAAATAGGATTAAGGCTGTTCTTCAGCAAATAGATGAATTGAAAGGAGAAATTGCAAAATGAATGAAAATATCTACAATAAGCTGAACGCTCTTGCCGATCAAGCTGGATACTCCGAGGTGAAGGAAAGCTACAATGAAGTCCGGGTGTCGATGCAGCGTAGCATTATGAAACAGTACGCTGTATTGGGTGATGTTAATGCTGGCAAAAGCACAATCATCAATATTTTGGCAGGCGAAAAGAAACTCCCTGTTTCTGTAAGATCAAACGAGCATGGAAAGGTTGCTTTTGTTGAATCTGTGGAGAACAATTGTAGATGGGTTGAATTGAGTACCAATGCTTATGTCGGAGATGGCATAAAAGAAATTGATTCTCCTCTGTGGCACATTGATGCGGCAATTTATGTGCTTTCTGCTACTACGCCGTTCTCTCAGCAGGATGTAGTTGCTATCAAGGCGTGTCTGTCTCACGGTGTACCTTGCTCTCTTGTCTTAAACAAGTTGGATGCAACAGATGAATCAGAAAAAGAGGAAATCATTGCATATATCAAGACGCAGGCGGAACGTCACTTTGGCTCTGATTCTCTAATTGTAATTAACACTAAAGATGAAGAAGCTACAAAACAAGCCATCATGAATGACTTCGCTTCTGCTGAGGATAGTATCGATATCCGAGATTATATGCTTGCCGTAAGCTATGCGAAAGTTTTGAAAGCGAACATCGCAGAAAAATATGATTCTTTGAAGAAGAAAATGCAAATCGCATCTGATAACGAAAGACAGACCAAGCAGACTATTCTCGATGAAAAAATTGCTTGGGACAAAATCAAACTTGAGATTGAATCTCGGAAGCTCAAGTTGATTGAAGCGATGTCCGTTGAAATGAATCGACTGTATGCGGATTGTATTGCTACTCTTGCAGATAAGGCGATGCTTGCGAAATCTCCTAAAGAGTGGTGGGAACAGTCGCTCGAAAAAGAATTCCGCAGAGAGATCATCAGAATTTCAAACAAAATTGATCAGCTCATTTGCTCTCAGTTTACCAATGACCGTGATTGGCTCGTTCAGACCGTAGAAAACCGTTTTGGATCGAAACTTTCTATTGATACAAACAATTCCGAAACGCAGCTTGAGGATGTAGTTTTTGGTGTTGCCCCCAATGGGTTGAACAGTACAAGAGCAACAAAAACCTTGGCAATGGCTGGATTGCTTGTATCGTCAGTTGCTTTGTGTGGCGTTTTGGTATATCCCGCATTGGCAATGCACAGCATTAACGCTCTCTATTGGAAACTTGCGGGTGTGGCAGTTGCAGGAACCGGTTTTTGGACATTCATGGAAACCAAAAAGGAAAAAGCCGATAGGCAGCAATGCTTGAAATCCGAAATCGCCAGATATATTCTCGGAAGCAGAGATGACAACATCGAAGTGCTGAAGAAAAATATTGAATACGGCTATAAGAGCATGAGTATATCCATCCAGGATCTTCAGTTAGCTACTGCGAAGACTCCTGCAAACGAAGGAGACAGCAAGGTGTTTGCTGAATTTAAGGCAATTTCAGAAATCAACCGTATGTGTGATGAAATTGTCAGTTCCTTACTTTCTAATGAAGAATAAAAATAAATGAACTATAAGGAGAACCTATTATGAACACAGCAGTATTTAAGGAAACAGTCAGCAAACTCGACGGACAATTGGACAAGCTGTTGGAGATCGCTCAGAGTACCGGTACACAGCAGGACGTTGTTGAAAAAATCAAAACACTTAAAGAAAAAAATCAGAGTAAGAACTTTAAGGTTCTTGTTATGGGCGAATTTAGTGCAGGTAAATCCACTATGATAAACGCTCTTATAGGTGAACCTATCCTTCCCGAAAGAGCATTGACAGCTACTGCTATTATCACCGAAATCAAGTATGGTGCAGACAAGAAAGCGGTCATCTACCCTATCAAGGGAAGATGGAAAGGCGGCGACGCTCCTTTTGAAGTTCCTGTTACCGAACTCAGAAAGTACCTTTTGATCAATCACAACATCGGTGAAGCTGATGGAAAAGATGCCAATACAATGGAGGGTAATGTCATTGCCTCTCCGTTTGAAAGAGCTGAAGTCTTTATGCCTCTCGACATTCTGAAGGATGGCGTTGAGATCATCGACTCTCCCGGTCTGAATGACCCTGCAAGCCATGGCGATATTACGCATAAATATCTTCCCAACGTACATGCTATCATCTATTGCGTAAATGGTTTGAGAGCATACAGCCAGAGCGAAAAGGTTGTTATTGAAAACCTAATCTTAAAGCACTATACAACTCCTATGTTCTTGGTCACTCGATACGACAATGTATGTGAAGACAACGAAAATAGCGGCGGCGACCCCGAAGAACTTGAAATTTTCAGAAAGACCGTAACCGCAGACCTTGCAAAACACACCGATTTGGTTAAGCCTCAGTACACATCCATGCTTGATGGAAATGGAATTTTCTTTGTATCCTCTCGTGACGCAAAGAAGGCAAAGCATTCTTCTCCGTGGAATACTGATCTTCTTAAAGAGTCTGGATACCAGGATTTTGAACGCTATTTGAGCGATTATCTTATCAAGTGTAAAGGCGATGAACTCTCCAAGATGATTGTTGAAGGCATCAGAACCGTCGGAAATGATGCTATTCAAAGTCTTAATGCACAGTTTAATGCCGCTGATCTTTCACTGGAGGAATTTGAACAGCGAATCAAAGATGTAACAGCTCGTATGGAATCTGCTAAAGCACAGGCTGAACTTTTCGTCCAGAGCTTTGAACTTGAATTAGATAATGCTCTTACCGAACTCAAAACCACTTGCAAGGCAATGCCCAAAGAGGCATTTGATCAAATTGACACATGGAGAAGTACATATCAGTGTTCTGTAAAAAAGGAAATGCTTCACCCCAAGAGAACTGCAGAAGCGATTGCAAAGGAATTTGAGGTTCATATGCAGGGGCAGTATGAAAGTTTTACTGTTGATTGGACTGAAAATGTTCTCAAACCGGAAGTAACAAAAAAGATGAAGAAAATTGGCGAGAAGTTAAAGAATAGAGCCAACGATCTTGATGAAACGATCAACGATATCAAGGTTGGGTTGAATTTGACACATACCTCGACCGATGAAATGAGTTCTACTGGCTCCAAGGTTGCATCTGTTGTTTACGGTTTGCTTACATTCGATGTAATTGGTGCAAGTGCTGGTATGGCTGTCGGTATGGAGGGCTTGATTAAAGGTATTGTAGCTAATATTGGTATTAACCTTGCAATTCTGCTTGTCTTTGGTTCAACGGTTGGTCTTCCTGTCATCATCGCTGGTGAAATTGCGCAGATTTTGATCACTGGTGGGCGAAACAAGGCGATTATGGAAAAGAAGGTCTGCAACAAAATTGTTGAAGAATACAAGAGAATCCTCTCCGATCCGACCGAAGTTGATAATATGGTAAATAATATCTATAATCAGCTTAAAACCGAGTTTGCAAAACTGAGTGAAGAAGCTAAAGAATCCGCTTTTGCAGACATCAAGCAGATCGAACGTGAAACGAAGCAGTTGCTTGATGATAAGAAAAAGGGCGAAGAAGCAGTTAAGACTCGTAAAGCAAACATCACTACATGGATCGCTGACATCAATACAATTATTGATACAGCAGACAAGATTCGCACAGAAGCATTGGCATAAGAAAATGGAACCACGGCGAATGACCTTTGTGTCATTCGCCGTGGATAAAAAGGTTGGTGAACACGATGGAAATATCGGTATGTATATATAACGTGAATAATGACGAGGTTGAGCTACTGCAACGATTTATTGCTGCGGTCTTATTTCATGCTGATTATCGTGCAAAAGTTTTGTCGTGTTCTACAGAAGTTGCGTTAAGGAAAACAACAACAACGTATCCTTATGTTGATTTGCTGTTTCTGCCAGCAACATCATTTGGAATTGGTTTTGGAGAAGAATTAAGAAAGACGAATAGAACAACTACGATTGTGTTCTTGGCAGACGACGATAAAAATGTCTACCGTGCATTTCGATCTCTCCCGATAGCTTATTTAATTGATCCAAAGGAAAAACAGAGACTTTCTGAAATAATATTAAGAGCTGCATCATGGGTAATGTCGGGGAAAAAGATATTCTGCCATGAATCGAGGACGCAGATTTTACAATTAGAATATAAAGACATTGATTATTTTGAGAGTGAATATAGGATTGTCCATATTCACAGAACCGATGGTACATACGAAACAATAACTGCAAAACTGGACGAAGTTGAAGCTATGCTACCTTCAAACATCTTTTGCAGATGTCATAAAAGTTATTTGGTAAATTTGAAAAACATTGCCTCAGTCAACAAGTCTGAAAAGACAGTTTTATTTAAGTCGGGAGCAAAGGTGTTTTCAAGTAAGGCACAGTATCCAACGCTGATAGCCTCATTGAAAGGAGATGTGATTTGTGAAACCGTTTGAAGTTAATGAGAACAACAAATTGCGTGATGCAAATGATAACCCTATTGAGATAGCACCTATCCCGGATAAAAATGTGATTGAAAGGCTCACGATACAAACGATTCATGATTCCAACATGGAACAAATACGGTTGATTTCTAATATTGCAATAGAAATCGATGAAGATGATGAAGGATGGAGATTTAGTGATGTGCCATCCAAAGTAACAAAACTTACTGTAGAAAAAATCATGATCGATTTGACCGGCGAGAGCTGGTTTCGTAATGACAAAGAAGATGGGTATAGTGCAGGAGATATTATCGAAATGCTGTCACAAAAAGCGTTTGTTCAACTCTCCGAACTCACTATTGCGAATATAAAAGCCTGCCTTGAAAACGGTGGTAAAATCATAGCCTATTTCCCCGATTTGGTATGGCGAGAATACTTTAATCAACTTTCCCATCTACCAAGCGAGGTATTGGGAATGCGAACCGTTGAAATTGTCGAAGTACTTGACGATAACGCAATCCTTATTAACGATCTATCTTCTGCTGATGGTGGTAAAAAACGGTTAGATACAACTGCTTTTACTTGGCTTTCCAAAGATGGTTGGATGTTGGAGGTGTATAAATGAATTATGACATTGATTTTAAGGAATGGCTCAACAACATCCGTTTTTCCAGAAAGGTATGTATGCTGATTCCAATGGAAGCTTGTATGGGCTTTCCTATTGCCGTGAAGCAAGGTACTGAATATATCGTTCCCTTTTTCAAAGTTACGTCCACAGAAAAAATGGATACCTTGTCGCCACCATTTGCATATCTAAGGATTGGCTATCCTTCGGCAACAATACTAACTTACAACAACCTCCGAACCCTGCCAGAGTGGAAAGATATTGATTGGAATGTAATTGCTGAAAAGAATGAAAACCGCACCATCACACAGAAACTCAAAAAATACTACACGGTTATAACTAATCAGGAGCTTTTGTCGTGTTTTGATGAACAAGACGAACTGCTTTTGGAGTGTTTGAACTTTCAATCTGTTGACAGCAACCAGGAATCCCCTCTTGTTATTTGGTACAAGAAGCTGATTGCCGAAGCAAAAAAATACCGATAAGGAGAAGGCGTTAATGAAAAAAATAGAATTGTATATCGTCCCGCACGCAAAAGATAATGAAGTCAAAACTCGTCTTGTTGTAGATGGCAACAAGATTGATAGCAAGGATAACCGCCTAACAAATTTGGTGGTTTATCAACCAATGAGGAAATGGCTCAATCCATACAAAAAGAAATTATTTGTGTGGGATGGGTTGCTTGCAGAAATAATCGAGGAGTTCAACGATAAATCTATTCAGTTTCTTTTCTCCGGTTGTAAAGCAGATTTTACTATATTCAAAAAATGTATTCTTCTGCAACAAGCAAAATTGAATAGAAATGGCGGCGCTGTCGATGTGGGTTTTGACTTTGCAGATACATGCAACCCTCGCAATACGATCAAGGAAATGATTGATATTTTGGATGATTTGCGTGTTGAGGCAGACAATTGGGGCGAGGATGAGATTATTGAGAAAATCGATTCCGTAAAAGATGTTATTTGCACCTGCAACATAGCAATGAAAGCGGACTACATTACTTCTGCTACTTCGTTTGAAAGTCTGCTTCAGAACCACAAAGTTTCTTTGCGTGAAGATTCGGACTTGACGGTTATCCCTGTTGATGGAAGTGTTTCTGTTTCCAACATACGTCATTTCCTATCGTCGTTGCTTGAGAAGAATGGAGCGAACAAAAAATATTTAGTTATAAACATTTCGGCAAGAGATAATGAGACATTATTTGATGCTGTTGTATCACTCAATGGCACTGGCGATTCTAACATTAAGTATATCGAAAACGATGGAGAAAACTACATCTTAGAGATTGTAAAGATGTATTATCTCGCAGTATTTCCTATTACAAAACAAAAGACGGTAGAAATACTACATATGTTTCCAGACCATGACACAAACAGTTTCTTAATTGATATTTCAGACAGGATAGATGACCTGTTTTGCATCAGCCTTAAATAAATAGAAAGGACAAGTATGATTATGAATGAAAATAATGCAATCGTAACGGCAGAACAATCGGCAACAGATATTGTACCCTCTGAAAAAGCGTTGGCAGAAGCATTGGATACAGCCGATAAAATGGTTCGTATGCAATACTTAGCGGAGCTTGACAACATGGAAATCATTCCTCTGTCTGACAAGGAAAAGAGGATTGCGCCGGAATCAAAGGTAAGACTCTATCATATGGCTTGCTTGACGTATGATGAAAACGAAAGTATCTCTGATAAACTGTCTGGAGTATTTAATTCCATTGCCGGTTACGACGCAACGGCAGTATTTATTTTGAAGCATGACGGAAGCAAAACCGATTTGTATATGGGCACCGCTTGTGATGACCCACAAAAAGTTCAGCTTGCTTCCAGAACCTTCTCTCGTGCCCTTTCCGGAAACTTTCCCGGTTGTATTTCTGAAAGCACAACAGAAGAACAAGTCAAAGAATTGCTCGACAACGTAATGGATTATGACCACGAAGATTCTCTGGCGATTGCCTCTATTTCAAGCATTGCCTCCACCAGAGGCGAAGGTGCATCCTATCTGCAGGGCATGGAAAAGCTTGTGGATGGTATGAACGGTATTCCTTTCAATCTTGTGGTTTTGGCATCTGCTCTATCACACAAGACAATTTCGGCGATCAAGAACGGTTATGAGAGCCTCTATACGCAATTAACACCGTTCCATAAGCTGAGCGCATCAATGTCAGATACAGATACACAGAGCTTTTCTCGTTCTATTGGTGAATCCCTTTCTCAGACTATGACAACATCAGAAGGAAGCACCGACTCTACAACTGATACAACCGGCATGACTCGTACACTTACAAGAACAAAGCAGGATGAAAAGACAAAGAAGGATAAGGCTGTTGATATTTTTGCGGCTGCCGCAAACGTAGCCGGTGCGGTTGGCGGTGCTGTCCTTGGTGGCGGTGATTTTATCTTTGCAAGTGTTGGTGGAAGTATAGGTGGAGCGATTGGTAAAGCAGCTCAAACGATGATTCAATCTCCTACCGCAAGCACTTCAGAAGGATCTTCTGAAAACAAGGGAATTTCCATTAGCAAGGGCACAAATTATTCCGAAAGCAAAGCAGAAGGAAAAACAGATACTACTACTGACACTATGGGAGATACACACTCTACCGGAAAAACTATGCAATACTCTATGGAGAACCGTTCGGTAGGAAGTCTTCTCTCTGCTATTGATGTTCATATTAACCGCTTAACTGCTTGCGAAGGAAACGGTGCTTTCCAATGTGCAGCATACTTGATGGCGGCAGATCAAGCTACCGCAAGAATGGGAGCCAGCTTGTATCGTTCTTTGTTGACAGGGTCATCTCCCGAAGCAAGCGTTTCGTATGTAAATGTATGGCAAGAGCACAAAGATACTGCGTTGCTTTGCGAGTATTTCAAACATATGAAACACCCTCGTTTCTCTGTTGGCAACGAGCTTTTAGGTGATGTTACAGCAACCACTACAGCATCTTCACAGGACCTTCCTTTGCATTTTGCATGGCCCAGAAAGTCTCTGCCCGGCTTGATGGTTACTTCCCACGCCGAATTTTCTCGTGATATCATCAAAACCGATGACAATGACACCGGCGTGGTGATCGGTAACATTACGCATATGGGTAGTGTAAGTGACAGCAAGGTAAGCTTGTCATTGAACGAACTTAGAAAACATACATTTATTGCCGGTCAGCCCGGTTCCGGTAAATCGAATTTCTGTTATGTTCTTCTGGATAGGTTGGCAAAAAGCGGTGTAAATTTCCTTGTGGTCGAACCTGCAAAGGGCGAGTATTCTACTGTTTTTGGCGGCAGAGACGATGTTAATGTTTATGGTACGAACAGTAAATATACTCCTGTGCTGTCCATCAATCCGTTTGCATTCCCGGATGGAGTTGATGTTCTTGAGCACATGGATAGAATTATCGAAGTATTCAATGCAAGCTGGCCTATGTATGCAGCTATGCCTGCTATACTAAAGGATGCGCTTGAACAAGTTTATATTTCGTGTGGTTGGGATTTGCTCACAAGCACCTGCTCTCATGATGTTCCCATTTTCCCGACATTTGCAGATCTTCTTGATATTTTGCCAAAAGTCATCAAGGATGCAGCTTACTCCCAGGAGGTAACGAGCAATTATATCGGTTCGTTGGTTACTCGTGTTAAGTCTATGACAAACGGCATCTGCGGACAGATTTTCTGCTCCCAGGAAATTGACAACAAAAAGCTGTTTGACGAGAACACCATCATAGATATTAGCCGCATTGGTTCCGGTGAAACAAAAGCTCTTATTATGGGCATTTTGATTATTCGTCTGCAGGAACATCGTTCTTGTAAACGTACAGGTATCAATCAAGATCTGCGTCATGTTACGTTACTTGAAGAAGCACACCATTTGCTGAGAGCTACCTCTGGAGCACAATCTATGGAAAGTGCAAATCTTCGTGGAATGTCTGTTGAAATCTTGACTAATGCTATTGCTGAAATGCGAACATACGGCGAAGGCTTCATTATTGCCGATCAAACACCGTCTATTATGTCCGAAGCCGTAATCAGCAACACGGGATCAAAGGTGATTTTCAGACTTCCGAATATTAAAGATAGAACACCTGTTAGTGAAGCAGTTTCACTCAATGCTTCTCAAATCGAAGAAATTGCACGTCTTAATACGGGTGTGGCGGTTGTTCATCAAAGCGGATGGTTGAATCCCGTTTTGTGCAAAATTGATCTTTTCCCTTCGGAAAGCTTTTGCCCATTGGATTATACTCCGTATGAGGTGCCTAAAGACCTTCTCCTTAAGGCAAGAGGCGTATTTCTGGAATTATTGCTTTGCAAGAGAATGAAAAGAAACGTTCCACCAAAGCAGTACTGTGCAGATGCAATGGATGTACTGTCTTTAAGCCGGGATAAAAACGACAGAAAGATCAGTCAGTACATTAAGAACTATCTTGCTGTAGGCAAAATGACAGCTTGGGACTCCTTTGATGAAATGTGTAGAATTGCGCGAACCTCGTTTGATTCAGACAAGCTGTTCAATCCATTCCCCAATGACGCTGCGGATTGGAACAAAAAAGCATATGAGTATATGAAAGATTATGTCTGCATAAACGAGAGCACAATCACGGATTTTCTTGCAGTTTTAATAATGAGCCGAAATTCCGTAAACCCACAAGCAAAGTCATTTTATTTCGAGTGGTTGGCAGACAAAGAATGATATGACAGAAAATACACCTTGAAGGGTCAAAAATGCACGATAACGAAAATTCGTGTCGATTTATGCTATACTTTGTATGTAATCAAGAATACCTAATCAAAAAATAATTGGAGGTAACCCAAATGACGATTCAGGAAATTATAAAGGAATTAGTCGAGAATAAGAAACTTGACAAAGTGCAGGTTGAGCGTGTGTCGGGAAAGATTGAAGCGCTCTCCCCCGACATTCGGGAAGCATTTGAAAAGTGGATCGAAACAGATACTATTGCAAGCCCGGAATATGCAGGACATGATGTTAACTCTATTTTGAAGGCTCAGCCTCATTTAACCGTGCTTGCAGCATATCTCTCTCTTGACTGGTTGAGACGAGATCCCTTTGCCGCTAAAAAGTCCATTGAACACAGCAAACACGTGGTAAGGATTAAAAAGTAACCAACATTCAAAAAAGTTCGTTCGGATGAAAAATAAAGATACAGGAGGAATAAAAGATGTTAGACTCTGCTCTTGACATTTTTAGCGGTACGCTCTCTACAAATAAAGGTTTTAGCGAAGGAGTAAATGAAGCTCCCGAAAATAAAGAAATCAGAAATTCAGAAGGTGTTGAGTATAGCGAAGCCGATCTTGAAAGAATCGAAACCGCTGCTGATATTATGGGCGAGATTTTTACTGATGAGGTAATTTCAAATTGGGAAAATCTCTCTATCGAAGAAAGAACATCATATCTTAATGAATACTACGCACAAGCAGGACAAGCCCTTGGTATAGACACAAAGGGTGTGTATGTTGCTGATTTGTATGAGATGTATGGATATGGTACACAGGGTGTTAATTGTGGAGATGGCTATTTAGGGATTGATGTTCGACTTGTAGCAGATTCTTCTCGGTTAAGCGAATTGCTGAATACTACTACACATGAAATGAGACATCAGCTTCAGACAGATGCTCTCAGAAATCCCGATGCTTTCCCGGATATTCCCCAAGAAACGTTAGATCAGTGGGAATATGAGTTTACCAATTATATTGACCCCTCTTATGATTTTGAGGGTTATCAAAGTCAGGCAATCGAAACAGATGCAAGAGCTTTTGCAGAAGAAGTTGTTGACGATTATCTGTCCGAGGCAGGTAATGATACATATTCGATTGAAATCCCGCTGGCAAAAGAGGTAGCCGATCCGGGAAGTATTGAAATATCAAAAGCAGGTGCGGCATTAGAGGATATTGTTAGCGATGATATGAACGCCATATCCGAAATGAAGGCTAAAGCGGAAATTACAGAAACATATAAGGGTCCCGATGATATTGGTACCGTCCTCAAGCAGGGTTCTTCTTGCGGCTCGGGTCATGGATGCATGGGATCACATTGGTGTTCGGGGTACTGATCAATTATGACTATCTTTACACAAGAATGTTCCCCTTGCGGGCAGAGTGTCAATATGCTTGGTATCTGGTTTACTAATGCGTGCAATCTAAATTGCAGCTATTGTTATATAAAGCAAAAAAGCAACGAAACAATAGATGTGGATTTAGCGGTTGAACTGATATGCAAGGAACTGGCTCCTGATAAGATCCCTTTGGGGGTTATGTTTATGGGGGCAGAGTCATTGACACATTTTGATGAATTAAAAGAAATCGTAGAACGTGTGATTGCTTTTGAAAGCGAAAGAAAAGTTGTCTTTTTTATTGCGACCAACGGTACTCTGTTAACAGACGAAATGAAACGATGGTTTGGAGAGTACAGGGATATTGTTTCTTTGGGACTGAGTTATGATGGCGATGATGAATCTCAGGATATGAACAGGAGCAATTCTTCTGTTCATATCGACAGAGATTTCTTTAGAGAAACCTGGCCAAAACAGCCCTGGAAAATGACAATAAGCGAAAGCACTGCCCCCTATGTGGACCGCGACGTCATTGCTCTTCAGGAGCAGGGGGTTCCGTTTACCGCGAATGTCGCCTATGAAGAAAGTGCATGGTCTGATGAGTCGGTTTTGCAATATGAATTATCGCTTTATCGTTTGGCGAATTATTATATAAATCATCCGCGGATCAACCCATGCAACCTGATTGTGGAAATAGAATCAGTACTTGATCATCCTGAAGAAGAAAAACAGCCATGCTATTGCAGCGCGGGAATTTCTATGTTTTTTTACGATATGAAAGGCGCGGCATATCCGTGCCACATGCTGTCAAACCTGGTTATGCCGGAAGACAGGACACTGAAAGGCAAGTTTTTTGATAAGGATACAGATTATGAAGACCCGCGTTGTAAGCACTGTGCAGTAAAGCATACCTGTTATTCCTGTTTGGGTGCCAATTATTTATATAGAGGAGATATCCGTTTCAGAGATCCTTTGCACTGCAAACTTTATCAGGCGAATTTGAGAGCATCCGCACATTTGTGGATAGGCAGATTGAAAGGCAAAGAGGCATATACCGAAAGGGAGAAAAGAATTATTAACGCCACCTATAATCTTCTGCAGGCTTTTGACGACGGCAGAATAGGTATGAAGTATTAAGGCAACATCACTAAAGTGTCCGAGCTGAATGAGCTATACCTAAGCCATTTTGTGTATCTTCCAGAAAGTATGCTTTGGAGCAGCTAAAAACATATTGCACATAAAAAAGACTACCTCACAGCAAAACGGATAAAGATTATTACTACACTCCCAATACAGAACAGGATGAAGCAGTGATGAAAACCAAAATTGCGGACAAAGAATTGTCTGCATTAATCAACAAACGTACAAAATATCTAAAGCAACATGCGGCTAAAAAAGAACTGGCACCAGAGCTTACCGCAAAGGTTCCGGAAAAACTACGAGCCACTTTGAATGCAGCGTTCTGCAAGGCGTTTGAAGTTATTTACAAAAACGGAACACCGCTGATTGACAAAACATATAACAAGAAAAACGCTGAGGAGCAATATCAAATCAACCGTTTTGCATATGAAGTGAGGCAAAACAAAAAGTCTCTCAGAGCCTTTTCAAGACAATCCAACACGTCGAACTCTATCAATCTGCTTATTTCCGGTGTCGAAGGAATCGGACTCGGACTTGTTGGATGTGGCATCCCCGATATTCCATTACTTACGGCTGTTATTCTTCGGAGCCTATACGAAATATCCACGAATTACGGATATGATTATACAAATCCAGAAGAACAGCTCTATCAGCTTTTAATAATCCAGGGAGCTATGTCATATGGAGACAATCTGAAAAACTGTTTAGATCAGCTTGATTCATATACGCAAACGGTTGTTATTCCTTCTGAAGATACTATCAAAGACCAAATCAAAGCTTCCGCTTCATCACTGGCTGATGAGATGTTGTTTTTGAAGTTTGTACAAGGGATTCCGGTTGTAGGTGTAATTGGCGGGGTTTCCGATACGGTGTTCTTACATCGTATTCAACGTTTTGCAAAATTGAATTATCAATATCGTCTACTAAAACAATATTCCGATAGTTGATAAATCATAATAAAGTGTGGGGGTAACATTATGAGTAAATCCGTTTTTAGTCCTGACAAAATGTACACTTATATAAGAGGTTTCGCAACAGCTTTGAGGATGGAACAAACTCTTAAAGCATTGACTTTTTCAAGAGAGAAACACCAAGGTCAATTGAGAAAAAGCGGAGAACCTTATATTGTTCATCCGCTTACTATGGCTTGTGATGCAATGAGTATGGGAATTAAAGACGATAATATTATTGCGACCATTCTCCTACATGATGTGTGTGAAGATTGTGGCGTTTCCTTACAAGAGCTTCCTGTGAATGATGTGGTTCGCAGGGGGGTACAACTAATGACTTTTACCGTGTTGGATGGTGAAACGAAAGAGATCGCCAAGACACGGTATTATAATATGCTGATTCAAAGCAAAGAAGCTGTTATAACTAAACTGATTGATCGTTGCCATAATGTATCAAGTATGGCTGGAACATTTTCTATCGAAAAACTTAAATCGTACATAGATGAAACAAGGACCTATGTGCTACCTTTGCTGAGACAGGCTAAAGACCATTTTCCGGAAGAATCTGACAGACTATTTACATTGAAATACCATATTACAAGTGTTGTCGATGCCATTGATCTGACAATGCAAGCATATGAAAACAAAGAGGAAAAATATGAGTGAAAAAACACCTATAACCGAAAACATTAACGAATTATCTATTAAAGATGCATTCGTTGCTGATATAGAGGCAATAAAGTTTAGAAGTACAGTGATTGTTGATCCTGCGCCGATGCCGTTTATTCCTATCACGCCAATTGTTGTTGGAAAAAAAGCATTCACTTATGCAAAAAAGCTTGCCGCTTCAATTAAAAATGTGATTGACTAACAATCCAAACAGGAAACAAGACTTATGAATTACAATTTAGATAGATTTATTCAAGCTCAAGGATGTAGTTACAAAACTGCCTTGGCGGAAATAAAAAACGGATTCAAGCGGACCCATTGGATGTGGTATATTTTCCCGCAGCTCAAAGAACTTGGCAGAAGTTCTACTGCAAAATATTACGGGATAGAAAATCTCGAAGAAGCAAAAATGTACCTCACACATCCTGTGCTTGGCACAAGATTAAAAGAAATCAGCGAAGCGTTGCTGAAACTTGAAACGAACGATCCATACAGAGTTATGGGCGATATTGATGGTTTGAAGCTCTGCTCTTCGATGACGCTATTTGCAGAAGTTGAAGGTTACGATTCAGTCTTTGGAAAGGTTATTGACAAATACTACGCCGGACAGAAGGACAGGAACACACTCCATATATTATATAACCATTCAGTATAGGAGAACAAAAATGAAGATCACCCTCGATATTAACAATATAGACTATGGTGCATTGGTGGAATTATTCTTACCAATGGTACACGATAAATTGGTAGAAAAAGATGGTACAGGTATAGCTATTCTGGCAAAGATTGCAGGAATGCCACCGTCGATTGCAGGAAAAATGATTGATATGCTGCCGCAAGAAACCAAAGATGAAATTGCGGTAATGCTTGTTAATAAAAACAAGGAAAAGATTATCGAGTCTGTCATGGAGTACGCTGAAAAGAAAGGACTCTCATTCCGCATTGATGGTTTTGAAGTGAAATAATCAACGTCTCGTATCCATATTATTTAGGACAAAAACACATGAGGATATGCAAATGCTAAATTTTGAAACAAAGCCTATTATTGCTATGCTTCATCTGAAAGGAAATTCGGATGTAGAAATAATGGAGCGAATGATAAAAGAAACAGAAATCTATTATAAAAACGGTGTTGATGCAGTTCTTGTAGAAAACTATTTTGGAGACACAAGAAACTGCGTACAGGCACTCGACTATTTACATAAAAATATGCCGGACAAGCTCTATGGAGTAAATATTCTCGGAGATTACAGAACGGCATTTGAACTCGCAGAAAAGTACGGTGCTGATTTCGTGCAGATCGACTCTGTATGCGGTCACTTAACTCCCGAAAAAGATATGGTGTATGCGGATGAGCTCATCAAGCTGATGAATGACAGATCGTTTCAAGTTCTCGGCGGTCTCCGCTTTAAGTATCAGCCTATCAAAAGCGGGCGAACGCTTGAGGAGGATGCAGTTCTTGCAAAGCAACGCTGTGATGCAGTTGTAACAACCGGAGAAGGAACCGGAAAAGATTGTCCAACCGAAAAATTGGTTGAGTTTAGATCGGTGTTGAGTGGCTTCCCTTTGATCGTCGGTGCAGGTGTTACTGCCGACAATGTTTGCGAAAAGTTGCAGTTTGCAGATGGTGTCATTATTGGAAGTTGGCTGAAGGACGGTCATCATGATTACGGAGACGTATGCGAAGCGTATGTAAAAGAATTTATGGATAGGGTTAGAGAGTTCCACACAAAGATTGCAGAGTAATATTTGCGAAAAATCGGACAGGAGGTAAGCAATATGAGATACTATGAAACGCCACGAGAAGAAATTGACTATTTTCGTGAGGAATACGAATTTTTAAGTAACTTCTATCCTACAAAAGTTGTATTTGATGGAATCACTTATTTTAATTCAGAAGCAGCCTATCAAGCACAGAAATGTCTTCATCCGGAAGAACGTATGCGCTTTGCTCGCCTGTCTTCTGATGAAGCAAAGCGTCTCGGTCAGAAAATCGAGCGACGAACGGATTGGGATGAAGTTAAGTGTAGTATTATGGAAAAGATTGTGTATGAGAAATTTATACAGAACCCTACACTTGCGCAAGATTTACTGGATACGGGAAATAAGACATTAAAAGAAGGAAACTACTGGAAAGACCTGTATTGGGGGGTGGATTTGAAGACAGGCGAAGGAGAAAACCATCTTGGAAAAATACTAATGCGATTACGGGATTATTTTCGTAGTAACGGAATCCCCAACGCCTCTTTTCCGTGTAATTCCCTAAAAGGACCGTTCGGAGGAATCTGGATCGACGACCGTGACATCACCTTGTCAGAATGTGAATGTATCGTCAACGCCGCAAATGAAACTCTTCTCGGAGGCGGCGGTGTAGACGGTGCCATCCATCGTGCAGCCGGTTCCGAACTCAGAGCTGAATGTGCCACACTCGGAGGTTGCAATGTAGGTGAAGCTAAACTTACAAGTGGATATAAATTGAAGGCAAAATATATTATCCATACAGTTGGACCGAAATATCCTACAGAGAATTGCCAGTTGAATTTGACAAAGTGTTATATAGAAAGTCTAAATCTTGCCAAAAAGAACGGAATCCACAGCATTACATTCCCCTCGATTTCTACAGGAAAGTTTAGTTATCCCAAGAAAGAAGCTTGCCGTATTGCTGTACAAACTGTAAAAAGGTGGTTGAAAGAAAACTGTGATTATAGCATGAAAGTCGTATTTTCGTGCGTTGACCCTACTATCTATGAACTGATTTATTCAGAATTGAAAGATACAGAGAACGAATAATCATTATGATGAAAACAAAAATTGGTGTCATAAGCGATTTGCATTTATTCAACAAAACTGCGAATATTGAAAAAGCTCTTTCAAAATTACATGACGTTGAACTGCTCTTGATCGTTGGTGATATTGCTGATCGAGCGGATGAGAAGCAATACGATATTTTTCTCAATTTGTTTGACGAAAGATTTCACAATATGCCCGTGTATTGCGTTTCCGGTAATCACGACAATCCCGCAAGAGATGATACAAGCTATAGACAATTTGAAAGAAGGATCAACAATGAGTATCCCTCCATTGTTGATGGGTGCGGTGCGTTTTACAAGTATGTCAATGAGCACATTGATCTCATTGGTCTCAATCCCTTATATCACCAAAAGCAATTTTTCTTTCCTAATAAGGGAGTGCAAATTGACTTCTTGCAAAGACGATTAGATGCAAGCTTGTGTAAATACCATATTGTGATGTGTCATCCACCGCTGATTACACATAATCCTCAACGCACAGCGGATATGGCATCATATATCGTTGCAGAGCAAGACACACGACTTCAAAAAATTATTGATGAAAACAAAAAAGTAATTTTCCTATCGGGACATACCCACGTCTCACCATCGATTGAATTTGATGAGGCTCGTGGTAATCTGTATCTCAACAACGGAAGTGTTTGCCCGACCACAGTTAAAGGCACAGAAACAGCGACCCAGCAAGGCAATGTAACTCTGCTCGAAATTTCCAAAACCGAAATCTCTGTAATTATTAAGGGGATTCACAGCGAAAAGCTTTTAATCAAAGAACATATAACAACAGATTGGAGTGTTGAAAATGAATAAGAACTTAACTGAAATGATTTTTATAATGGATCGCAGCGGCTCGATGCAAAATCTCGTTTCTGATACGATTGGTGGCTACAACAGCATGATCGATAAGCAGCGAGGCGAGGACGGCGAGGCTTCAGTTACAACCGTATTATTTGATGACCAGTACGAAGTCCTTTTTGATAACGTAGACATTAAGAAGGTGTCTGAACTCACTAATAAAGAATATTACGCCAGAGGCATGACTGCACTTCTTGATGCAATCGGCAAGACTATCAACCAAGTTGCAGCGAGACACAACAATTCTGTTGATAGTGCTGTTCCTGCAAAAACTGTTGTGGTTATCATCACCGATGGAATGGAAAACGCAAGCAAGGAATATAAGCTCCAAACAGTAAAGGCGATGATCGAAAAGCAGAAGAAAGAGTTTGGATGGGAATTTGTATTTATGGGTGCTAACATTGATGCGATTTCTGTCGCAGGAAGCATGGGTATTGATGCAAGCCGTGCAGCTAATTATCATGCCGATGGTGTCGGTACGGCAACTAATTTTGTGGCTGTTGGTAAAATGTTCACATCGGTCAGAAAAGGTAACAGCGTAGCAGACAACTGGAAAGAAGAAATAGACAAGGACTATAACAGCAGAAAGAAATAACCATTATTTACGTTCGGGAGGTATCTAATATGGGTTTTCTTAGTGACTTACTTGATAAATTGCTTGGAAATAAAGAAACTGCAATTGCTGCGCAGAAAGCGAATTCTTCTCCTATTCATTCCTCTGCAAAAGAGAGTCTGAAAAAAGCAGAAGAACCTATCTCACATAAAGATGCTGTCTCGTATGAACATATTAAGCGAGAATTTGGTAATGGATTCCTATTCTCTCCAGAAGCGATGCAAGTGACCGAACGTGAAGTTGATTTTTTCACAAGCGGCTCTCGGCGTGACATTGAGGAGAAGTATTGTGGTACTAATGTTGCAATCTTTGAAAGTACAAAATACAAAACAATCGTGCGTCTCAGCCTTAGTATCCCTACTTTTGATTCGGGTGACAGAGAGTACGATTCGTGGCATGATTTATTTCTGCTGCAAGAGCATAACGGACTCATCCGAGCAGTTTATTGCACGGGCGGATACCGGGTTGCTCATATCGAAGGGTATGCACAGGTATTTCAATATCCAGAGCCTCTCAAAAAGTATTTTCAAGATGTAATTCCAGAAAATAATACTTTGAAGCAAACAATTGATCCGCCAGCTCGCAAAGAACCTCGGTTCAAGCTCGGCGAAGGATTCTATTTTGAATTTGATGAGGTATCTAATGGTATGGGCGGATACCGTATGATAAATGTATATCTCTTAAAAATTGATGATCCTTCTTTCAAGCATTGCATTGTCGATGAAAGTGGCACGATTGAAAACTTCCCTGGTATTGTAGACGGAGATTGGAAAAACGAATTGGAATTTCCGCTTGGTAAAATAACGCAGTTTCGTTTCTGGATTTACGATTACAAGGATGGTAAAGCCTCGGTTGAATGGACGTTACAGCCGGATGGCAGATATTTTGAGGACGAGGATGGCTTTGGTGGAGAAAACTGTGAAGAAGTCACGTTGTGGTCTTATATAGATACCAACGGATTATTTACCGAACCATTTAAGCATAGATAATGCGAAACATACTTGGCAAGCAATGCACGGCGGTACCCACTCGTGCAAAATTTATAAGCCCCTGCCGAAGCAGGAGCTTATAAATCGCTTGTCTGGGAAACATCCCCGAACCCCTTTAACACAGATTTCATCTGTGGCTACG
>JAFTXX010000076.1 GCA_017461475.1 Clostridia bacterium | reverse complement strand
GACCTGCTTTTTGTTTTGGCTTTTCTATTTTGCAATGATGTATTAATTACAAATCTGCTTGCGCCATATTTATTTTTTGGCTTTGTATTTATTTGGCGAGCATCCTGTATATTTTTTAAAAACCTTTGCAAAGTAATTTTGATCGGGAATTCCTACCGAAATTGCTACCTCCGATATTTTCATTTTGCCGCTTTGAAGCAATAGCTTTGCTTTGTCTACGCGTTTTTTATTAACGTATTCAACGAGAGGGCAAGGAAAATACTTACTAAAAACCTTACGTAGAGTGCTTTCAGAAATGAAGAATCTATTGCATAATGTCTTGCTATCGATGTGTGAAGAAAGATTATCATCTATAAATTGCTCGATCTGACTTGACAATTCAGTTGAAATGTGCCGGATAATTCTGCTTGATTGCATAAAAGCGACACAACGGGAAATCAGCATTGCGGTTGCCTCGGCTACATCCAGCTCAAAAGGCTTAAGTCTTTTATATTCGGTTTTGATTGTTTCTTTGTCAATCTGTAAAGCTTCTACATTTTTTAGTATTTTGAAAATGTCATTTTCGGAGTTTCCTTGCGGAATAAGCTGGCCGAACATTATTCCGCCGATAAGTTCATTGTCGTTCATGAGCGGAAGTGCACAGTCTACAAGCCCTGCGTGGCAAATATGCCAATGCATCGAGCGTGTTTCAATGCATTTCTTCAAAATAGTTCTATCGGATTCCTCGCATCGCCTTTTTCCTTCGGGAGAGGCTTTTATCAGTGCACAGAAAGTGGGTATAGGATGCGGCTGAAAGGCAAGCTGGTTTAATTGCGTATCCCATAAGCTGATTGTGTACCCGGTTATTCTGTAAAGATCAAGCAATAGCTTGTTTAATTCTTCAATATCATATTTTAGCAATTATGCACGCTCCCTTCAAATATATCTTATAAAAAACTGGCTGATTTGTCAATAAAAAATAGCAAAAAAATTTAATGTACAAAATATTACTAATTTTGTGTCGGTTTGTTACTTGTAAGCGTTTTTTATATAATATATAATTTATTTAGAATACCGAAAGGAGTTTTGGCTTATGATGAAAAAAATTAGGGGTTTCATTGGAGTTTTTGTTGTAATTTTGTTATGTACAACAATGTGTTTATCTTCTTTTGCAAGCGGAATCGACAAGGAAAACTGCGATCTGACAGACGGTATGCAGGCGTGGTATAAATTTGACGAAACAAGCGGAGATGTTGCAAAGGACTCGTCGGTAAACGGTCACGATGCGACCGTTTACGGTGCAAGATGGATCACTACCTCTGAGAACGAGGGCGTAGCACTCGAGCTTGACAACACCGTTGAAAGCGGTAAGTACGTGGATATTCCGTCTGCGGTAATGAACAACGTAATCGATGACTTTACCGTAAGCGTATGGGTCAAGGTGGAAGACGGACAGGGCGTGTCGCGTATCTTCGATTACGGCACCTCCGAGGCAAACGTAATGTTTTTGACCGCGGGCAAGTACATCTTGGAAATGGACAACAGCTCCGACAAGCGGATCCTCCCTCCCGAGAGCCTGAAAAGACAGGTCGAGGGCAAGGTTTTCCCCTTGGGATACATGTATCCCGATGAATTTGCAACTCCGAGATGGCAGCACGTAACCATTACACGCAAAGAGAACCTTACGACCTTGTGGATCAACGGCATCCGCTGGGCAAGCGGAGAATTTGAGACCGTAACCCCTCTTACGGGTGCTGACTATAAGTTCTATATCGGAAGGTCCAACTGGGACGCCGACCCTTATGCAAGTCTCGAGATCAAGGACCTCCGTATTTACAACCGTTCGCTGAATATAGGTGAAATCAATGCCGTGATGGAAAGCGGATGGACGGACGAAATTTTGGTACATCATGCAATTGACAGTATTGAACTCGGCGACTTTGCAAATGTTACCGAGAATCTGTATCTGCCTACTATTGTAAACGACATGGTAATGGTAGAGTGGTCATCGGACAACAGTGCTGCCGTTTCAGTAAGCGAATATATCGGCGTTGTTCACCGTCCCGAGGCAGGCGAATTGGCGGCAAATGCAAAACTTACTGCAACATTCTCCCACGGTGATTATTCAAAGGGCGTTACTTATGATGTGACTGTTCTCCCCAAGGTATCGGGTGAGACCGAATACACAATGACGGTGGACACAAAGGACGTGTTGCACGCCATGAGCCCTACACTGTACGGTGCATTTTTCGAGGACGTAAGCCATGCGGGGGACGGCGGACTTTACCCCGAACTGCTCCGTAATGTAAGTTTCCATGATGCAACCGATTCAATTCCGTATTGGCATTTGTACACTTCGGACGGCGCAAGCGGTGAAATGTGTCTTGACAAAGCCAAACTGTTAAATGATGCACAATTCCAGCATTTGAAGCTGGATATTTCATCAGTAACAAGCGGCGGTTACGTAGGTATGCGCAACGAAGGTTACTTTGGTATGGAGTTTGAGGTCGGCGAGAAGTATAACCTCACTTTCTATGCCCGCAGTGATGACTTTTCCGGAAGCGTTTCAGCAAAGCTGTTAAGTGCAACGGGCGAAGATATCTCCGCACCCGTTTCGGCAGAAAAAATCACTTCTGAGTGGACAAAGTATTCGCTCACGCTCACACCGAACTACTATGCGGCGCAGGGAGAAATGGTGCTTTATTGCGAAGGTGATACGGGAACGGTATATTTTGACGTAGTATCTCTCATGCCAGAAAAAGTGTACGGAAAAACAGGACTCAGAGTAGACATGGCGGAGGCCTTGGCGGAAATGAAACCTAAGTTCTTTCGTTTTCCCGGCGGATGCTATATTGAAGGTAAAGACTTAACACAAGCATTCTATTGGAAAGATACACTCTACGGCAAAGAGGAAAGAACAGGACACGATAACCTCTGGGGATACCGCTCTACAGACGCTCTCGGATACTATGAATTCCTGCTCCTTTGCGAAGACCTCGGTGCAGAGCCCCTTTATGTATGTGGCGTAGGAATGACCCACGGACCGAACGAGGACTGGGAATTCTGGATAGACGATGTTCTGGATGCCATAGAATTTGCAAATGGCGACACTGATACCGAATGGGGCAAGGTCCGTGCAGAGTTGGGGCATCCCGAGCCGTTTAATATGAAGTACATCGAACTCGGCAACGAAGCAAATTTTCAGTTTGAGATATACTCCGAGCGTTATCAGGATTTCTATGATGCAATCAAGGCGAAGTATCCTTATATGACCCTTATTGCAAACTGTGATATTGAGGGGAAGACCATAGATATAGTAGACAAGCACTATTATGATACTCCCGAGTGGTTTGCCGATAACGGATATCTCTTTGACGGATACAGCAAATACGGCTACAAGATCTATCTGGGAGAATACTCCGTAGCGGTAGATCAGGGACTTCAGAATCTGAGTGCAGCAATCGGCGAAGCGGCATTTATGACGGGAGTGGAGCGCAATTCCGACGTTGTTACTATGGCATCGTATGCTCCGTTGTTTGCAAATCTTAACCGCATTAACTGGAGCATGGCGGCATCCTACTTTGACAGCTCAAGGTTTTACAATTCCCCCTCCTATTATGTGCAGTCTATGTTTGCAAACAATGTAGGTGACGATGTGCTTGATGCAAAACTCAGTGCAAGTGACGGGTCATATGAAGGTGCAAATGTGATTTCGGGCAGCGTAGGTCTTTGCACCTGGAACACAAACGTAACCTACAGCGATATCAAAGTAACGTCAAACATCGACGGCACTGTACTTTTTGACGGCAACACTGCTTCCGCAAGCGATTGGACGAGCAGTAAGGGCGAATGGACGGTAGAAAACGGCAAGTTGACGCAGACGCAGATTACTACAGATTGCAGAATTTGGGTTGACGGCAAAGATTTTACCGACTACACCTATGAAGTAACCGCAAGAAAGAACAGTGGTAAAGAGGCGTTTATGATTCTTGTGGGGGTAAAGGATACCGACAATCTATTCTATATAAATCTCGGTGGTTGGAGCAATACAAAGAGTGCCGTGCAAAAGATCGAAAACGGTGTCAGATCTTCGGTTACAAATTCTGAAAACGGTGCGTTTGAAGCAAACCGTGATTATAAGATCAAGGTCGTGGTATCCGAAAACAACATGACCGTATTTGTTGACGGCGAAGTAATGTTTGAGTATTCCAAAAACTATATTCTCGGTTGTCCTTTAAACTATGTAGTAGAAAAAGATAACACTACAGGCGATATAATTATCAAAGGCGTGAACGTTTCCGACAACGATTATACTGTCAATATCAA
Organism: Clostridia bacterium; assembly: GCA_017461475.1. Lineage (GTDB taxonomy): Bacteria > Bacillota > Clostridia > Oscillospirales > CAG-272 > UMGS902. The sequence continues at coordinate 1,737 of JAFTXX010000076.1, read as the reverse complement.
CCTTCTCGGTGCAACAAATGTTGGTTCTGCGGCAAAGGCTACTGTAATGACGTCGCAAAGCAAGTATGACGAAAACTCGTTTGACAATCCCGAAAATGTGGCACCGATAATCGTCCCTGTTACGAACGCAAGCGATAATTTCGAATATACGTTTATGAGAAACTCCGTCACCGTGCTTGTAATTCCGACGGGCGATAAAACCGCAAACAAAGCCACGCTTTTGGAAACAGTCGATACAGAGAAAGCAGAAGCGATAGACAAGGATGACTTCACTGAAAAAACGTGGGCGGCATATGAAACGGCGCTTGCTAATGCAGAAGAGATTCTTAAACTCGATACTGCAACGCAGAAAGAGGTGAACAATGCCACAAACGCTTTGACCGGCTCAAAGGCATTGTTGGAGAGAAAAACCACGGCTGCAGAGGGTGATGAAACTTCGGCAATTAAGATAGATACTGCCGAAAAGCTCATTGCACTTATGAACAACTCTGATGCATGGTGTGAAAAGTATGAGCTCACAGCGGATATCGATCTCACAGGACTCGCCCAGACTCCTATCGGTAATGAGACAACTCCGTTTACCGGTATTTTCAACGGTAACGGCAAAACTATCAAGGGCATCAGCCTTACCGGTGCAGGCAATGTCGGCTTCTTTGGTGTGGCAGGCGGTTGCACTATCAAGAACCTCACACTTGAGGGAACTGTTACATCTACAGCAGACAACGCAGGCGGTTTTATCGGAAAGCTTGTAGGTAATGCTGTTATTGAAAATTGCGTTAACAAGGTTACGGTAAGCGGTACCAACAACGTTGGTGGATTTGTAGGATACACTCCGCACGATGCGAGCACTCGTGTAAATATGATCGGATGTGTAAATGAAGCAAACGTTATCGGTAGCGGCGCACGTGTCGGCGGCGTATTCGGCTTTGTTCAGATAGGTATAGCAGGCAATACCACCGTGTTCGACGGTTGCGTCAATAACGGTGAAGTTACCGGCACGCAGCTGGTTGGCGGTATCGTCGGCAGATTTGAAACGAAAACAGACAATAAAAACGCAATGCATAAGATATTAAACTCTGCGAACTATGGCAATATCGTGGGCAGCACCAACTATGTCGGCGGTATTATCGGATTGTTCACTCATGGCTCGGCATCAAGCAGATATATTCTGGATAATCTGTATAACGAAGGTGACGTAACTACCGGACAAAAACATGTCGGCGGTATTGTAGGTTATTTCCGTTCGTTTGTAAGCGGCGGCGGTGGAATTTTTAACTGTATGAATATCGGTGCAATTTCCACATCGTATGCAGGCGGCGCATATGCAGGCGGTATTATCGGTATCGGAAATGATGTCAGCTCGGCTATTGTTTATACAATCTCAGATGTATATAATGCCGGCTCTGTTTCATCAGCTGACGGACAGCTTGTAGGACCTATTGCAGGAACTTATCATAGAATCAGCGGAACTGTTACTCCCGAAGATTGTTATTATCTTGATCTTGGCGAAACATATTCAAATCTTTTAAACGAAACCAAGGTGACGGCAGATAATTATGCATCGGCAGATACATTTATAGGTTTTTCGGCAAATTACTGGATGTTTACTTCAAACGGTCCCGAACTCAAGAGTTTCCACGCACACGTAGAGGAAACTATTCCTGCAGTAAAACCGACCTATACATCAAACGGTCTGACCGAGGGCAAAAAGTGTTCTGTATGCGGAGAAATTCTTGT
>JAFTXX010000002.1 GCA_017461475.1 Clostridia bacterium | reverse complement strand
CCTCTTCTAGGCACTTTCCTTCCCTCCTTCACAAAAAATGAATCTCATAGGTACTCGAATCTGATAATCCGTAAGCGCTCGTCCAAGGTGTGTATATAAGCTGTACATAAACATTTATATTACGCACTCGTTTGACGGCACGAACTGTACCATACTTTTGAATAAGCTATTGCTTATTTCTTAGGACGCTTTGCGCCATACTTGGAACGGCTCTGGTTACGATTTGCAACGCCCTGAGCATCCAAAGCACCGCGGATGATGTGGTAACGGCAACCAGGCAGGTCACGAACTCTTCCGCCTCTGATAAGTACTACAGAGTGTTCCTGAAGGTTGTGTCCGATACCGGGAATGTAGGTTGTAGCTTCCATACCGTTGGTAAGTCTTACTCTGGCGATCTTACGAAGAGCCGAGTTAGGCTTCTTAGGTGTGGTAGTTGTAACCTTTGTGCACACACCGCGCTTCTGGGGTGCGCTGAGATCGATTGCCTTGTTCTTAAGAGTGTTGAAACCCTGCTGAAGAACAGGTGCCTTAGACTTATAAGGCTTCTGAGCGCGACCGTTTTTAACGAGTTGGTTAAAGGTTGGCATACTTCTCCTCCTTCTTCAAAATATAAGTGTTTATATACGGCGACGATGGTTTTTGAGTTCCAACGTTGCTGTATGTATCATGGCAACATACAGTCGTAGCCAAAATACATCACATTATAGCATTTTATATTGCTTTTGTCAATAGATTTTTAACGTTTTTACGTAGTTTTATTTAGTTATTTTTATTTTTCCAAACATTTTTGAAATGCGAAGCTTATCTGCGCAAAACGACCTCGCTTGAAGCGAGGTCGTTAATAATTTTAGTCTGCCGTGGTTGTTTCTACTTCCCCGATGATTGTTTCGGACGCAGTAGTAACTACATCAATAGCGTTATACTTAGCAAGACCGGTTCCGGCAGGAATCAGCTTACCGATAATAACATTTTCTTTAAGACCCTGAAGATGGTCAACCTTACCGCGGATAGCCGCTTCGGTAAGAACCTTTGTGGTCTCCTGGAAAGATGCCGCGCTGAGGAAGGATTCGGTAAGGAGTGCCGCCTTGGTAATACCAAGAAGCATGGGCGAACCTTCTGCAGGACGGAGTTCCTTCTCGCCTGCATCAATGCGTGCCTGAATCTTTTCGTTTTCTTCAACAAATTCAGGAACATCGACTGTTGTACCAACGAGCATATTTGTATCACCAGGCTCGTCAACCTTGATTTTTCTGGTCATCTGACGTGCTATGATTTCAATATGCTTATCATTGATTTCAACGGCCTGGAGACGGTAAACGCGCTGTACCTCACGAATGATATAATCGTAAACAGCCTCAATGCCGTTAGTCTTGAGGATATCGGCGGGAGCCTTATTGCCCTCAGTCAAGGACTGACCGATAAGAACATGCTCACCTTCTTCAACGATAATTCTGGTACCGAAAGGAATCGGATATGCAAATTCTTCGCCGGTTTCGTCGGAAGTAACAACAACATTGCGCATATTCTTGTTTTCAAGCATATGAACAAAACCTGTTGCCTCGGAAATAATAGCAGCCTTCTTGGGACGGCGTGCTTCGAGAAGTTCTTCAACTCTGGGAAGACCCTGTGTAATATCAGAACCTGCGATACCGCCGGTATGGAAGGTTCTCATCGTAAGCTGCGTACCAGGCTCGCCGATAGACTGAGCTGCGATGATACCTACTGCTTCACCGACATTTACCTTCTTACTGGACGCAAGGTCTGCACCGTAGCAATGTGCACAAACGCCGCGCTTAGCCTTACAACGAAGAATAGAACGAACATATACCTGTTCTACACCGCTCTTACCGACAGCCTTTGCCTGGTCCTCAGAAATGAGGTCACCCTCGTTGACGAGAACTTCTCCGCTTGCGGGATCGGTAACAGTTTCGAGAGAGTAACGACCGATGAGTCTGTCTGCGATAGGCTCGATAATTTCATCGCCGTCTTTAATATCGCATACATAGATACCGCTTGTAGTACCACAATCGTCCTCACGGATGATAACCTGCTGAGAAACGTCTACAAGACGGCGGGTAAGGTAACCCGAGTCCGCCGTACGGAGCGCAGTATCGGAAAGCGACTTACGAGAACCTCTTGCACCAATAAAGTACTCAAGGTTATTAAGACCTTCGCGGAAGTTTGACTTAATCGGAATTTCCATGGTCTTACCATTGGTAGCAAACATAAGTCCGCGCATACCTGCGAGCTGACGAAGCTGGCTGGAGTTACCACGAGCTCCGGAGTCGATCATCATCTTAATAGAGTTGAACTTATCAAAGCCGTCAGAAAGTGCAGTCGTAACATCGTCGGTAGTCTGTTCCCAAATTTTGATAACATTGTTGTAACGTTCTTCTTCGGAAAGCTCACCGCTCATGAAGTGTTCGGTAACGATACCTACCTTCTTCTCTGCTTCAGCTACCTTTGTATACTTTTCAGGCGGAATCTTCATGTCGTAAACCGAGATGGAAATACCGCTCTTAGTGGAATACTTAAATCCGGTCGCCTTGATGTTGTCAAGCATATCTGCGGTAACGGTAATACCGTTTACCTTGATACAGTCGTCAATAATTTTACCGAGCTGCTTCTTCTTAACAACAAACATAACTTCGAGATCAAGTGCATGCTCGGGGTCGTTTCTGTCAACATAACCGAGATTCTGAGGAATCTGCTTGTTGAATATCATGCGACCGAGAGTTGCGTCGATAATACCGGAACGCACTACGCCGTCAACTTCCTTTTCCACGCGAACGCGGATAGGAGCATGAAGACCGAGCTGATTGTTAGCATAAGCCATTTCAGCCTCGTCCATATCACGGAATACTCGACCTGCGCCGATTTCGTTCTCATTGGTCATAGTGAGGTAATAAGAACCGAGAATCATGTCCTGAGAAGGAACAGTTACTGCACGGCCGTCCGCAGGTTTAAGCAAGTTATTTGCAGAAAGCATGAGGAATCTTGCCTCTGCCTGTGCCTCTGCGGAAAGCGGAACGTGTACAGGCATTTGGTCACCGTCGAAGTCGGCGTTGAACGCGGTACAAACCAGAGGATGAAGTTTAATTGCTCTACCCTCTACAAGTACGGGTTCAAAGGCCTGAATGGAAAGTCTGTGAAGCGTAGGTGCACGGTTAAGAAGTACGGGGTGCTCCTTGATTACGTTTTCAAGAGCGTCCCAAACCTCGGGATATACCTTATCAACCTTCTTCTTAGCCTCTTTGATGTTAGCTGCCTTCTGAGTTTCAACAAGGCGCTTCATTACAAAAGGCTTGAAGAGCTCAAGTGCCATTTCTTTAGGAAGACCGCACTGGAAAATCTTAAGGTCAGGACCTACAACGATAACCGAACGTCCGGAATAGTCAACACGTTTACCGAGAAGGTTCTGACGGAAACGTCCTTGCTTACCGCGAAGCATCTCGGAAAGAGACTTAAGCGCACGGTTAGAGGGGCCGGTAACAGGTTTGCCGCGGCGACCGTTGTCAATAAGTGCGTCAACAGCTTCCTGGAGCATACGTTTTTCATTGCGCACGATAATTTCGGGCGCACGAAGCTCCATGAGCTTTTTAAGGCGGTTATTTCTGTTGATTACACGGCGGTACAAGTCGTTAAGGTCGGAAGATGCGAATCTACCGCCGTCGAGCTGTACCATCGCACGAAGTTCAGGAGGAAGTACCGGAACGACATCGAGAATCATCCACTCGGGACGGTTATTAGATTGACGGAAAGCTTCAACAACTTCAAGGCGCTTGATAATCTTGAGCTTCTTCTGTCCGCTTGCGGTCTCAAGCTCATCACGAAGTTCCTTGGAAAGCTGCTCAATGTCAATCTCGGAAAGAAGTTCCTTGATAGCTTCAGCACCCATGCCTACGCGGAAATCATCCTCGTAGCGCTCATACCAGTTGTTATATTCAACTTCGCTGAGAAGCTGCTTCTTCTCAAGCGGAGTTGAACCGGGATCAATAACGATATACTGAGCAAAATAGAGAACGCGTTCAAGATTTCTCGGCGTGATATCGAGAAGAAGACCGATTCTTGAAGGAATTGCTCTGAAATACCAAATGTGCGAAACGGGCGCTGCGAGCTCGATGTGGCCCATGCGCTCGCGGCGAACCTTTTTCATGGTTACTTCAACGCCGCACTTTTCGCATATCTTGCCCTTATGGCGTACACGCTTGTACTTACCGCAAAGGCATTCCCAGTCCTTTGTAGGACCAAAGATACGCTCGCAGAAAAGGCCGTCCTTCTCTGCTTTGAGCGTTCTGTAGTTAATGGTTTCGGGCTTAGTAACTTCTCCGTATGACCACTCACGCATCATATCGGGAGAAGCAAGACCGATTTTTATAGAATCCAAAACATTATCCATTTATAATACCACCTTTTGCAAGTGCAAAAGAACCTCTCCTATTATTTTTTACTTTGACAAACAAAGGAAAATCAGAGTTCAAACGAATCATCATCCACATCATCGGCGAAGAAACCTGCATCGGAGTTGTCGGGATCTTCCTCTTCGGAATAAGAATCAAACAACTCGTCTGTTGCAACTGTTTCTCCAATGTCAGATGCAGAAATTGCGTCTTCATCTTCAATAGGACTTACATAATTAGGAGTTTCGATCTCATCGTCACCGATCTTAGCGAGTTCAACTTCGTTTCCGTCGCTGTCGAGAACGCGCACATCAAGTGCAAGAGACTGAAGTTCCTTGACAAGAACTTTAAACGCTTCGGGAACACCGGGAGTAGGAATGTTCTGACCCTGAACGATAGCTTCATAGGTCTTAACACGTCCTGTTACATCGTCACTCTTAACGGTGAGCATCTCCTGAAGAGTATATGCCGCACCGTATGCCTCAAGTGCCCAAACTTCCATTTCACCGAAACGCTGACCGCCGAACTGAGCTTTACCGCCGAGAGGCTGCTGAGTAACGAGCGAGTAAGGACCGGTGGAACGTGCATGAATCTTATCATCGACAAGGTGATGGAGCTTGAGATAATACATGTAACCAACGGTTACGGGATTATCGAAAGGCTCACCCGTTCTGCCGTCGTAAAGCGTGGTCTTACCGTCGACAACATAAAGTTTGCCCTCGCTGAGAAGCTGTTCATACTTCTCAGGCTCAGTCTTCTTGTCAACAGTAACGCAAACATTCTTGCCTTTAGCTTCGTCATAAACAAGTTCAACGGTTTCCTTGCCCTCGATGTTTTCATGAGGACGGATTTCGCGGCAGAGACCTGCTTCTTTCATAAGTTCGAGAATGTCTCTTTCACTTGCACCGTCAAACGCAGGGGTCATAACCTTATATCCGAGTTCCTTGGCTGCGCGACCGAGATGTACTTCAAGCACCTGACCGATGTTCATACGCGAAGGAACGCCCAGAGGATTAAGCACGATGTCAAGAGGAGTACCGTCTGCAAGGAAAGGCATGTCTTCGGGGGGAAGGATGCGCGAAACGACACCCTTGTTACCGTGACGGCCTGCCATCTTGTCGCCGACAGAAATCTTTCTCTTCTGTGCGATATATACTCTTACAACCTTGTTAACCCCGGGAGGAAGGTCATCCTGATTGTCTCTCGAGAATACTTTAACATCAACGATTACGCCATCAACGCCGTGAGGAACACGGAGAGACGTATCACGAACTTCTCTTGCTTTTTCACCGAAAATAGCACGGAGAAGTCTTTCTTCAGCGGTAAGCTCGGTTTCGCCCTTAGGAGTAACCTTACCTACAAGGATATCGCCCGAACGTACCTCAGTACCAATCTTAACAATACCCTCTGAATTAAGGTCTTTGAGAACATCATCGCTTACGTTGGGAATTTCACGGGTGATAATCTCCTCGCCGAGCTTTGTGTCTCTTGCTTCATGTGTATATTCTTCAATATGAATGGAAGTATAAATATCGTCACGAACGAGTCTTTCGTTAAGAAGAACTGCGTCCTCGTAGTTGTAACCTTCCCATGTCATAAATCCGATAAGTGCGTTCTTACCAAGCGAAATTTCGCCCTGAGATGTAGCGGGACCGTCAGCTATAACCTGCCCTGCTTCAACAGTGTCACCCTCGTTTACAATAGGCTTCTGATTGATACAAGTGCCCTGATTGGAACGTTTAAACTTAATGAGGTGATACGCATCCTTAGTACCATCTTCGGCACGAACAACGATTTCATCAGCGGTAACACGCTCAACTGTACCTGAATGCTTAGCGATTACGCAAACACCGGAGTCTACGGCCGCTTTATATTCCATGCCGGTACCGACAACGGGAGCATCGGAAATCATCAGAGGAACCGCCTGCTTCTGCATGTTCGAACCCATAAGTGCACGGGTATTGTCGTCGTTTTCAAGGAACGGAATCATCGCGGTGGCAACAGAAACGAGCATCTTGGGAGCAACGTCAACATAGTCTATATCGGAAGCATCAACTTCGAGAATTTCAGACCTGTCACGAGCGATAATACGGCTCTTGACGAACTTACCGTTTTTATCGAGCGGCTCGTTAGCCTGTGCAATAATGTAGTTGTCTTCGATATCGGCGGTCATGTACTCAACGATGTCGGTAACCTTACCGGTCTTCTTATCGACCTTGCGATAAGGAGCCTCGATAAAGCCGTAATCGGAAATTCTTGCATAAGTAGCAAGGTAGGAAATAAGACCGATGTTAGGACCTTCGGGAGTCTCGATAGGACACATTCTGCCGTAGTGAGTATAGTGAACGTCACGGACTTCAAAGGACGCGCGATCTCTGGAAAGACCGCCGGGACCGAGCGCGGACAAACGGCGCTTGTGAGTAAGTTCAGCGAGCGGGTTGTTCTGGTCCATGAACTGCGAAAGCGGCGAAGAACCGAAGAACTCGCGGATAGCAGTTACAACAGGTCTAATATTGATAAGGTTCTGCGGATGAAGTTCTGTACCGTCCTGAACGGTCATTCTTTCCTTAATAATCTTATCCATACGGGAGAAACCGATGCGGAGCTGATTCTGAAGGAGTTCACCTACGCAACGCATACGGCGGTTGCCGAGATGGTCGATATCATCAGTGGCGCCGATGCCGTGAGAAAGGTTAATAAGATAATTAATGGAAGCAAAAATGTCATCCTTGGTTACATGTTTGGGGCAAAGCTCGTGAACACGCTTCTTAGCCTCAGCCTTAACAGCGTCTACATCACCGCCGCACTGCTCCATGATTTCGCTGAGCACGGCAACGCGAACTTTTTCCTTAATACCACAGTCGCGGAGGTCGAAGCCGAGCATGTTTTCAGGTTCGGTAGTGTTATTGGAGAAAACTTTAGCAGTGGTGCCGTCAGCAAGTGCGAGAACAACATCGTTAATGCAGTTTTTCTCAATTTCCTTTGCGAGTTCGCGTGTGATAACGGTACCCGCGTCGCATACAACCTCACCGGTAAGAGGGTTGACAGCAGGCGCCGCAAGTGTGTGGTTTACGATACGGCTTGCAATGTCAAGCTTTTTATCGTACTTATAACGACCTACAGGTGCGAGGTCGTATCTCTTGGGATCGAAGAAAAGATTATTAATAAGAATCTGCGCACTCTCGACAAGCGGAGGCTCGCCGGGACGAAGCTTCTTGTAGATTTCCTTAAGTGCCTCATCGCCGAGAGTGGAGTTGTTCTCAGCAGCAAGTGCAGCAGACTCGTCCTTCTCAAAGGTCGCGGTAATCATTGCTTCGTCACCGAACATGGAAAGGATGTCGGCATCGGATTCAACACCGAGAGCACGGATAAGGACGGTAATCGGAATTTTTCTGGTCTTGTCAATCTTTACAAAGAAAGCATCGTTGGCGTCGGTCTCATACTCAAGCCATGCGCCGCGATAAGGGATAACAGTCGCGGTATACATGTGCTTACCGGTTTTGTCGATAGCGTCACCGTAGTAGATACCGGGAGAACGTACTATCTGAGAAACGATAACTCTTTCAGCACCGTTAATAACGAAAGTGCCGTTGTCGGTCATCATTGGGAAATCACCCATGTAAATCTCAGACTCTTTAACCTCGCCTGTCTCCTTATTGGTAAGTCTTACACGAACCTTGAGAGGCGCAGCATAGTTAACATCGCGCTCTTTGCACTCCTCAATAGGATATTGAGTTTTTGAATCAATAGAATAGTCTACAAATTCAATGACGAGATTACCCGAATAGTCTACAATAGGAGAAACATCATCGAGCACATCTCTGAGTCCCTCTTTAAGGAACCACTCGAACGACTTTTTCTGTACCTCGAGCAAGTTAGGCATCTCAATAGCCTCACCGACTTGCGCAAAGCTCATTCTGGTGTTCTTTCCGAGTTTCTGAGGTGTGAGCATTTTGTAAAGATCACTCCATTCTTTAAATTCTCGCTGATAAGACAGCGTTGACTTTTTTGTGCATAAACACACCCAAAACGCGTGATTTTGCGACACGTTTTGGCAATATTCCTCCACTTTAAATATACACGATAGCATAATTAAAGCGATTATAATGCAGTATAGTATTTTATCACTGATGGGCGAGGTTGTCAAGTGATTTTTTTAAATTTTTCCAAAAAATATTTTATTTTAATACAAAATCCTTTAAACATAATTGGTTAATTAGCCTGTCGGCAAAAAAAGTTTTAATTTTTTTCTCAAAAGCTCTTGCATTTTTGACGAAGATGTGGTAACATATCGAATTGTAAATGTGTCAACTTGGCTGTGTGCACCCTCTCAGGCACCGGCTGATGTTCATATTCTCAAATTTTTTGAAGGAGGTGGACCTCTTGCCGAACATTAAATCCGCTAAAAAGCGCGTTAAGGTCATCGAAGCTAAGACCCTTCAGAACCAGATTTTCAAGACTCAGCTCCGCACTATCGTAAAGAAGTACAATGCTGCTCTTGAGGCTGGCGATAAGGCTGCTGCTACAGAAGCTTACAAGGCTGCTGTTAAGAAGATTGACCAGGCTGCAGTTCGCGGCATTATTCACAAGAATGCTGCTGCACACAAAAAGAGCCAGTTTACCATTAAGCTCAACAACCTTGGCTAATACAAGCACTTGAAGCAAACCGCTTAACCCACGGTTTGCTTTTTTATTGCAAAAAAACAGAGAAAGCCGACTCTTAACGAATCGACTTTCTCTGTTTTTTGCTGTTTATAATCGCCATACGAAGTTTGCTCATTGCCTTTGCACGGTTCTGTTCGCCGAACACCGACGAACCTGCGACGAAAATCTCCGCGCCGTATTCTGCAACATTGGCAATATTGTCTGCCTTTATACCGCCGTCAACCTCAATCGGAATTTTTAAGCCTCGGCGGGTAATCTCATTTTTGAGTGCTTTAATTTTTGGAAGCGTTTCGGGAATAAGTCCCTGCCCTCCAAAGCCCGGCTCGACCGTCATGACAAGCGCCATATCCATTTTATCAAGCAGCGGATACAGTTTGTCAACAGGCGTGCACGGTTTTACCGAAACTCCCGCTTTCTTTCCGCATTCGTGGATTTTGTCAATCGTAGCCTCAATATCACGGCATGCTTCGTAATGTACGGTAATTATATCCGCACCTGCAGCGGCAAAATCCTCAATGTAGCGTATAGGTTCTTCAATCATAAGATGCACATCAAAAGGAATCTTTGCGGCATGTCTTGCCCACTTTATAACGGGCGCACCGAAAGTGATATTCGGTACAAAATTACCGTCCATAACATCAAGATGAATAAGGTCAGCACCGTCACTTTCAATTGAAGCGCATTCCTTTGCAAGATTTGCAAGGTCGGCAGAAAGTACGGATGGTGAAAGTTTAGTCATATGTACTCCTTTTCGGTGGCATAAAACCGCCGTCTCCATAAAATAATAATAGCGCAACGCCGCTTGCAAAAACGCAGGATGTAAAATCAAAGGAAGTTGACACTGTAACGTTTTTGCAGCAGCGATAATATATACGCGGCACAAGCATCAGTCTATAAGGCAAATTGCTTGTGCCGCAATTCCCTCTCGAGTTCCCGTAAATCCGAGTTTCTCCTCGGTGGTTGCTTTTACATTTACTGTATCAATGTCAATTTTCAAAGCATCTGCGATGTTTTTGCGCATTGTTTCAATATGCGGAGACATTTTTGGTGCCTGCGCTATAATCGTAGAATCGATATTGACAATTTTGTATCCTTTTTCTCTAATAAGCGCGCCAACATACTCAAGCAAGAGCACACTGCTTATTCCACGATATTTCTCGTCACTGTCAGGAAAATGCTTGCCGATGTCACCGAGTGCCGCGGCGCCAAGTATAGCATCCATAATTGCATGAAGCAACACATCTGCGTCGGAATGTCCAAGCAGTCCGAGCGGACTGCCAATCTCCACTCCGCCGATAATCATTTTTCTACCGTTAACAAGACGGTGAACATCATACCCCTGCCCTATCCGCATTTGTCTTTTCCTTTCTTTCAAGCAAAATTTGCTCCGCGCGCAAAATATCACTCTTGAATGTTACTTTAAAATTGTCAGCGCCCGTGTCAACAAGATATACGGGAAGTCCGATGTGTTCAACCAAAGACGAGTCGTCGGTTCCTTCGAATCCTTCTTTTTCGGCAGTATACACAGCAGCACGGTAAATCTCGTCACGGAAGATCTGTGGGGTCTGTGCCTGCCAGATGTTCTCACGCGGTACAGTTTGCGAAATTTTAAAACCTTCGGAATACTTGATAGTATCGGTAGCGCGTGCAGCCGCGATAGCCGAACCGTGTGCAAGCGCACTCATTACCACCGCTTTTATCTGCTCACAAGTTATCAAGGCGCGTGCGCCGTCATGTATTGCAACATAATCAGACTCCGCACTTATTGCATCAAAACCTTTTTTAGCAGATTGTTGACGAGTATCTCCGCCCTCAACAATGCGAGAAATTTTTGTAAGTTTATATTCCTTTTTAAATAGCTCGTACAGAAGGAGTTCTTCTTTTTTTGCAACGACGACTATCTCATTAATATACTCACTTTTCTGAAAAGCGAGCAAAGTATGAACAATGAGCGGCATATCGCAAATTTCAATCATTTGCTTAGTCTTGTCGCCGCCAACGCGCGTTCCACTTCCGCCTGCCAAAACAACAGCGCTTACAAAATTTTTGTGACCGAGCGCGGCGTATATGACTTTTTTTATTTTGTCAAAAAGTTTAGCCATAACGTTTCCTTTATCTGTAATATACGTAATAAACCACTATGGTTCGTACTTCTCCGCCGCGTTCAAGGTCGGGAGCTGTGATAATTACACCGTCCTTTGAAAGCAATTCAGCGGCATTCATATCCGCAATTTTTGCACGAAGCAAGACATCAGCAGAAGAGAACACAAGTATTTCATCATCACGAATCGAAATACTTCCGCCCTTACCTATAATCTCCTCTACTCCGTATATCTTCTCTCCGACATACTTGATTCGCTTATCACTTATCATCTGCGCCATATTGCGCTTAAACGCAAGCGAGGACGGGTCTTTCTTTGAAAATCTCGAAAAGAATCCCATTACATAAGTTCCTCTTTGATTTGTCTTTCAAAAAGCGAATGCAGGGTCTTCTGCGGTTCAGCGCCGTTATACAAGATGTCGTATACAGCATTTGTAATCGGCAAGTCCACACTGTATTTTTTACTTAGATTTATCATAGCCTTCGCGGTATAATATCCCTCGGCAAGGCTTTCAAACTTTTCGCCTTTTACAAACGACTCCCCGAACTGGCGATTGTGACTGAATTTTGAAAAAACAGTAGCTTCGTAGTCGCCGAGGTGGCACAGACCGTATGCTGAAAGTTCGTTGCCGCCCATAGCCTTTATAAGACGCGCAACTTCTCTTGCGCCTCGCGCCATAAGAGCGCCTTTAAGTGAAGAAAGTCCATATCCGTCAAGCATACCCGCCGCAATACCTATAACATTCTTCGCCGCTGCTCCTACTTCGTTGCCGAGAAGGTCGCTTCCGTAATAAAAGCGAATGAGTTTGCTTGAAAACTCATCAACAAGTTTACGTTTAAGTTCATCATTGTTTGAGTCTATAACCATGCAGTTAGGCACACCGCGGTAAAATTCCTGTACATGACCGGGGCCTATCCAAACAGCAACATTTTTGCTGTTCAAACCGCTCTCCGCTATCTGACTTAAGCGAAGCCCTGTTTCAATTTCAATGCCTTTCATACAAAGAACATAATTTTTATCAGTTATACCCGCCTCGCAAAGTTCGCCGACAAGTCCGCGCAATGCCTGCGACGGTATGGAGATGATTACCGTCTCCGCATCCTTAATATCATTGATATCATACACAAGTTTGATACTTTCGCCAAGCGTAATAAGTCCGTTTGAACGTGTATTTGTAAATTCTATCATCTGCGGAGTATCCGCAGGACCGTACAACTTTACCTCATGTCCGATGCTGTCGAGGTACCATGCTATATAAGAACCCCATCTTCCTGCGCCTATAACAGATATTTTCATATTGTCTCTCCTAACTTCAGTCGTTCGGCAATCGTCCGACTTCCTTAAAGCCGTCTACATTGCCCTTTTGTATAGCGCCGAAAATTCGGTGGCGCAACCCTTTATTATCTTTTTCAAGTTCACGAAGCAACTGCTTCATATTCTCGCGCTCGGTGTTTTTATCCGCCGGACATTTGCTCTCGGCAACGGGTAACGCCGCCCTGTTTGCAAAATAACGAACTATCTTTTCCGGAACATAAATCATAGGTCTGATAAGATAAATGTCGGTGTTTGAAAGATATGTCACGGGAGAATAACAACCTATGCGACCTTCATAAAACAAATTGAGCATAAACGTTTCAACCGTGTCATCAAAATGATGCCCGAGTGCAACCTTATTGCACCCCATTTCTTTAGCGGCATTGTGCAGCGCACCGCGGCGCATTTTTGCGCAAAGCGAGCATGGATTACTCTCTTTTCTGATGTCAAATACGACCTTGCCTATCTGAGTTTCAACTATCTTATATTCAATATTAAGCCGTCTGCAAAGTTCGGCAATCTCCGAATAATCCGCGCCTTCAAAACCAAGGTCTACAGTGGCGGCACAAAGCGTATATTTTTTTGAATAAAAGCGGCGAAGTTCCGCAAGTGCAACAAGTAAAGTAAGCGAATCTTTACCCGCGGAAACGCCGACGCAGATGCGGTCTCCGTCTTCTATCATAGCATAGTCGTCGGACGCACGTCTGACATAACTTAAAATTCTTTGTATCTCTTTCATGTGTTTCCAGCTTTGTAAAATGCATATACTGTTATAAAACAATAATTATGCGAGGTATAATAATGGCAATAAAAATTTATATCGACCAAGGCCATAATCCGCAAAATCCTAACGCAGGTGCCGAAGGAATGGGTTTTCGCGAGCAAGACCTTACATACAGAATAGGTGTGGAACTTGCACGGCTCATAAACTCCAATCCTGCACTCGAAGCTAGGCTGTCGCGGCCTACCGCCGACACGCAACTAGGAACAAGCAATGCGTCAAGCCTTGCGGCACGCGTAAACGACGCAAACTCATGGGGCGCGGATTATTTTATAAGTCTGCACGCCAATGCGTCTTCCGCGTCAAGTGCGTCGGGAATCGAAGGATATGTTTTCTCTTTGAATACCCCTGCTGCAGAGTTGTCGGAAGATATTGTTGAAAAACTGTCCGAAGCAACAGGACTTCGCAACCGAGGCGTATTTGCCAGACCTACTTTATATGTCCTGCGAAAAACCGCAATGCCCGCAACACTTATAGAACTCGGCTACATAACCAACGCAAACGACGCAAGACTGATGAACGAAAATCCTGCGCTTTTTGCCCGCGGAATATATAACGGAATTTTAGAGTATCTGGGGCTTAGTTAAGCATTTCGAGAAGTTGTTCTTCGCTGATTACCGCAATTCCGAGTTCGTTTGCCTTGGTAAGCTTTGAGCCTGCCTCTTCACCCGCTACAACGTAACTTGTCTTTTTCGATACACTGCTGCTGACTTTGCCGCCGTTTGATTTTATCAAATCCGATGCTTCATCGCGTTTCATTGTGGGAAGCGTTCCCGTTATAACAAAAGTCAGTCCTGCAAGTTTTTCGCCCTTGGGTTTAGCTGTGCTCTCTGTAAGCACTCCTGCGGCAATAAGTTCATCCGCAAGTTTTCGGCTTTCGGGTCTTGCGAAGAAATCGACAAAACTCTGTGCCGTAATTTCACCTATATCATCAATTTCACAAAGTTCCTCGACGGTTGCGTTAAAACAATTGTCGAGGGTTTTGTATTTTGCGGCAAGCGCTGTGGCCGCCACCTCGCCGACCTGACGGATACCGAGAGCGTAAATAAGTCTTTCAAGTCCCGCGCTTTTTGAATTCTCAATTGCATTTATAAGATTACCGGCGGATTTTTCGCCCATGCGGTCGAGTTTTTCTATATCCTCGGCTTTGAGCGAATAGAGGTCGGCAACATCGCTGATGAGATTGTTAGCAATCAGCAAATCAATAATTTGCTGTCCGAGACCGTCTATATTCATCGCACCTTTTGAAGCGAAGTGTGCAAGGGCGCGCGAACGTTTCGCAGGACACAGTTCATTAACACAGCGCACCGCCGCCATATCTTCGTCACGCTCGACTTTACTGCCGCATGCGGGACAAGTCTTGGGGATAACATATTCCTTTTCGCTGCCGTCGCGCTTTTCTTTAACGCTTGCAACTATCTCGGGGATAATATCGCCAGCTTTTTGAACTATAACTGTATCACCCACTCGGATATCCTTTTCGCGAATGATGTCCATGTTGTGAAGTGTCGCTTTTGAAACTGTTGTTCCCGCAAGCCTTACAGGTTCAAGCAAAGCGTTGGGGGTGAGCACACCGGTTCTGCCCACCTGGATGAAAATATCAATAAGTTTAGTTTGCTTTTGCTCGGGCGGATATTTGTACGCCACCGCCCATCTCGGGGTTGTGGTTCCCTCTCCAACTGTGGTTCGCTCTGAGATAGAATCCATTTTCACAACCGCGCCGTCAATGTCAAACGCAAGTTCATCGCGCATACTGCCTATAGTTTCTATATGCGCGGCTATATCTTCATAACTGCTTGCTCTTATACGGTTGGGAAGAACATGAAATCCGAGTTCCTTCAAACGGTCAAGCATTTCAAAATGGCTGTCGGGATTTTCTCTGTCCAGATACAGATTTCCCGATTGGAGATTAAAAATAAATATATCAAGTCCGCGAGACGCGGCAACTGACGAATCGAGTTGACGAAGCGAACCTGCTGCGGCATTGCGCGGATTGGCTAACAGCGGCTGTCCGAGCGCCTCACGCTTTTCGTTTTGCTTATAGAAAGACTGACGCGGCATAAAAACTTCGCCGCGAACGCAAAACGACAGCGGCTCACCGAGTTTAAGCGGTATGGACTGTATTGTGCGAAGATTTTCCGAAACATCTTCACCTACAAAACCGTCGCCGCGTGTAGCACCGAAAACAAACTCGCCGTTCTCGTAAGTAAGTGCCACTGAAAGACCATCGATTTTAGGTTCAACAGAGAAAAGAGGTGATGGAACAAGTTCATTTGTTCTGACTAAAAAGTCATTAAGTTCATCAAAAGAAAATACATCGGTAAGACTTCCCATCTGAACGGTGTGAGTAACTTTCTCAAACTTGTCAAGCACTCTGCCGCCTACACGTCGCGTAGGAGAATTTACATCGTCAAACTGCGGATATTCCGCTTCGAGTTCTTGCAGTTTACGGAACATTGCATCATATTCAAAATCCGAGATCTCGGACGTATCATAGACATAATACATCTTTGCATAATGCGAAATCTGTTTTCTTAATTTTTCAATTTCTTTTCTTATCTGTTCCATAACGCCTGCCTCGCTTTTCATTATTTTATTTTACCAATTTTCGTGTGTCTTGTCAATTAATATGAGATTTTTCTTTTATTTTTGAAAAATATATGTTATACTGTTATAGTAATTTCATAATTATACGAGGTAAAAATGAGTACGGAAATCAAAAAACTGCATGTCGACCGTATTGAAGAAGGTACGGTAATCGCCTTTTCAAGTGACGGCGAAGAATATACCATGTGTGAAAAAATCGCCGACATCAAAGAAAGTGACATTATAAATGCCACCATAAATGAAAACGGCGAAGTTGTATCGGTTGAAGTTTTGAGCGAAGAAACCGAAAACAAAAAAAGTGAAATGAAAACAAGACTCAGAAATCTGTTTACCAAGTGAGGTTAATAAAATGACTACATTATATGAACTGCTTGTCGATCAAATAAACGAATATCTTGCCACCGCAATCTGTGTTTTAATCTGCATCATAATTCCCTATCTGCTAGGCAGTGTTAATTTTGCTCTTGTTATATCTAAAATATTCTACCATGACGACATAAGAAAGTACGGCAGCGGTAACGCCGGTATGACAAATATGCTTCGCACATACGGTAAAGTTGCAGGGCTCGGCACACTTCTTTGCGATATGTTAAAGGCTACAGTTGCTGTCGGTATAGGTTGGCTTACGTTTAGTTACATAGGCGGATATATGGCAGGCTTTTTCTGCATGTTCGGTCATATATTCCCCGTTTTCTTCAAATTCAAAGGCGGTAAAGGCGTCGCTACTCTCGCAGCAATGGTTTTGACGCTCGACCCTGTTTGTTTCTTGATACTTTTTGTGGTCTTCTTAGGTTTAGTAATCACAACAAAATATGTTTCACTCGGCTCTGTAATTTGCTGTATGCTTTATCCTATCGTAACATTTAAACTTGCCACATGGGGTACGGGTTTCCCTGTGCTGTTCAGTTTTATGACCGCCGCTGTGGTTATATTTATGCACCGTGAAAATCTCAAGCGTCTCTTAAATCATACAGAAAACAAGATCTCTCTTTCAAAAAAGAACAAGGATAAAAAATAATGCCAACAGATGTTTCAAAGCAGTTATTTAATTTAATATCTCTGGCTTCAAAAAAGAGGTTTCTAAAAAAAGCCGTTTTTTCAAAGTGTGCCGACAAAGAAACCGTCCGTGCTACCGCTACTCTTTTTGAGCGCGGCGGTGACATAATGATACAGATAGAAACACTCAGAAAAGACGGTAAGGCGTTGCATCAGAATTTCAGTGCAGACGACATTTCGATTTGCGAAACTATTGCACAGTTTTCGCAGATAAACCTTATCGGCGACGGCGCCGATGCGGAATACCGCAAGTCAAAAAGCGGCAGTGAGACTATAATCGGCGAAAAAAAGTTTTTGAGTGCAGTCGAAAACTACGGTAAAAAAATAGAAATCAAAGCGCACAACCGTGCAAAAGCATATGCGTTTGACGGCAGCGAACCGTTTATGTTTGAACTCGGAATTTCGGATAAAAACGGCAGAGTTTATGACAAAAAGCAGGCTAAATTCCGCCAGATTAACCGCTTCACCGAGCATATTGCAGAGGTATACAAATATCTGCCGAGCGACGGAGAACTCAATGTTCTTGACCTTTGCTGCGGAAAAAGCTATCTCAGTTTTGCGGTATATCACTACCTCACCGTTACCATGAACCGCAAGGTAAACATGGTCGGCATAGACCTCAAAAAAGATGTTATCGAGTTTTGCAGTAACACCGCGGAAAATCTCGGTTACTCGGGTCTCCGCTTTTACGCATGCAACATCGACGACTACGAATACAAAATGCCTGTTCACCTTGTCGTATCGCTCCATGCGTGCGACATTGCAACCGATATCGTACTTACAAAGGCAATCGAACTTAAAGCAAAAGTAATTCTTTCAACCCCCTGCTGTCAAAAAGAACTTTTGCAAAACATTGATACCGACGCATTTGAATTTGTAACGAAGTATCCGATGCTTAAAAAGAAACTGTGCGACGCATTAACCGATGCAATGAGGCTTGAAAGACTTTCTGCACACGGCTACGATGTTACCGCACTTGAACTCACCGACCCTGACGATACTCCGAAAAACATTCTGCTCCGCGCCATTAAAAAGGGCGACGGAACAGAAAACGCCAAGGCAGAATATCAAAAGTTATGCGAAAGCCTTGTCGGAGACAAAAAACTGTATATTAAAGGATAAAACAATACCGCGTTCGTCGAACGCGGTATTGTTTTTTATTTCATAAATTCTTCGGAAATGTTTGCGTAATTTGCGCTTGTCAGATACTCTTTAAGAGTATTAAACGTAAATCTGCCCCAGTTTTGCGAGCCGTGAGATGAAGCCAGTTCCTCGGTGTAATCGCTCATCATGTACATGCGCACTTCGTAGCGCACATGAAGGTTTTGATTGTCCTTTTTGGAAGTATCGGTCTTGTAATGGCATACCACGGGGTCGACTGTTACATTCTCAATGCCTAAAGTGCCGTCTGCGCTTTTGACTATGTCAAACTTCAGCATTTCGCCGACCATATTATATGAATAAAGTTGCGAGGAACAGAAGTTGCCGAGCGAATACGCGACAAGCGTTTTGTTTCCGCTCTCGCCCTCGACCCATTCAACGTCACCGACTACGTGAGGATGGTGGCCAAGCACAACGTCAACGCCGAGGTCTGCGCAGAGTTTTGCATATTTGCGCTGCTCGTTTGTTACCGTAAACACGCCTTCACTTCCCCAGTGCATGGATACTATCACCACATCCGCCTGCTCTTTTGCAAGTGTCACATGGCGCGTTATATCCTCTGTATCCGCATACGGGATGATATATTGGCTTGTGCTTGAAATATCGTTTTTGTGTCCTTCGTTGACAATGGTCGTGTAGGACAAAAACGCTATCTTTACGCCGTCTTTTTCGACTATGCGGATGCTGTCATAATCGCTCTTTGTGTATCCGCCTATCATAGTTACGGGAAGTGTGTTGAAATATTCTACCGTATTGACATAACCCTTTTCGCCCTTATCGAGCATATGATTGTTTGCGATATTGAAAACGTCAAAGCCTATATCTATAAGTTCTTCAATCATTTCGTTTGGCGCGTTGAAATTTGGGTATCCTGCAATGCCTAAAGCCGCGCCGCCAACGGGCGACTCCTGATTGATAAATGCGATATCCGCGGCAGATACTTCATCCGCGATTCCTGCATAAATCTTAGAAAAATCATATGTTTCGTCGCTTGCGGCATCCTCTTTTGCGGTGTTGATAACAGAATCGTGGGGGATGTTGTCGCCAACAGCAAGAACGCTTATACGCGTTTCTTTTGGCATATCAGTGCTGACGATACCCTCTATCGGTGCAATAGGTTCGTCTTCGCTATGAATGTTAGTCACCGTAACAGTATCTTCGCCGTTTGAACAAGCAGTAACGGCAAACAAAAAAAACACGCACAGAAAAACTGCCAAGAATTTATTTTTCATACTATTTCCTTTTCTAAAAAGAAATTTTCACTCTTCAATTTTAGCACACTAATAAAATTTTTTCAATAATTTTTAATTCGATACACGATATTTACATGTTTCGACTTCGGGTAATGCTAAAATTCATAGCAAAGAGGTTGAAAGGAAGAAAAAACAAATGATTCGAAAAAACGCACGTATAATTTCCGAAGTCAAAGATGACACACTTCTTGCCGCCATTGTCGGGGAAATCGACCACCATGGAGCATTTGCGCTCAGAGATGAACTTGATGACGCAATGATATCCGCAAGGCCTAAACTTGTAGAACTTGACCTATCAAACGTCGATTTTATGGACAGTTCGGGACTTGGCGTAATAATGGGTAGAAAATCCACTGCAGACAGAATAGGCGCGGCATTTAAACTTATCAATCCGACAACCAGAGTCGCACGCATAATCGAACTTGCGGGTCTTGGCAAGGTAGTGACTATAGAGTACAGAACAACGCGGAAAGGAACGGAAGATGAAAAGTAATTGTATAAATAAAATGAGCCTTACGCTTCCCGCGCTCTCGGTCAACGAGGGCGTAGGACGCGCAATGGTAAGCGCGTTTTGCGCACAACTCAATCCCACTATAGAAGAAATTGCGGATATAAAATGTGCCGTATCGGAAGCCATAACCAACTGCATTGTACACGCATACCGTGAAAAGCAGGGTGAAATTTACATAACGGTTAAAATTTTCGACTGCAGAACCGTGAAAATTGAAATAAAGGACAAGGGGTGCGGCATCGAGGACACAGAACTTGTGAAAACTCCGCTTTACACCACTGATTCAAGCGGTGAGAGGAGTGGAATGGGCTTTTCGGTAATGGAAAGTTTCATGGACAAACTCACGCTGAAATCGGTGCCGGGAAAGTACACCAAGGTCACACTTGCAAAAAAACTTTCGCCTCTTGAATTGTAATTTTAATGGAATCGACCGCAAAATTTTCTGAAAATCTTGAACTTATTCGTCTATCACAAAGCGGAGACCGATCCGCAACGGAAGAACTTGTAAAACTTAACGCTGGACTTGTGCAAAGTATCGCGTGCAAATTCAACGGCCGCGGTGTGGACTTTGAGGACCTTGTACAAATCGGAAACATAGGTATGCTCAAGGCTATACGCAGTTTTGACCTTTCGCGCGGAGTAGTTTTTTCTACTTATGCAGTGCCGCTTATTTTCGGTGAAATACGCAGATTTCTGCGTGACGACGGTCTGATAAAAATTTGCCGTCCGCAAAAGAAACTCGGTGCAATGCTTATGCGTGCGAAAGAAAAATACATCAGCGAAAACGGCACCGCCCCGCGAATAGAAGAAATCGCCGAGATATGCGGCGTCGGCGCGGAAGAAGCCGCCGCCGCACTCTGCGCCGTGTCCCCCGCCGTATCTCTTTCTGAGCCGCTTTGCGGCGACGAAGAAAACTTCACGCTTGAAAACACGCTGTTTGCCAAGGACGAAAGCGAAAAAATGATAGAAAAACTGTCGCTCACCGAAGCGCTGAACAAACTGCCCGAACTATGGCAAAAAATAGTCCTCTTCCGCTATTACCGCGATATGTCACAGCAATCCACCGCCGAACAGTTGGGTCTTTCGCAAGTAAAGATTTCCCGCGAGGAAAAAAAGCTTATCGAGTTTTTAAGAAAAGAAATGAGTTCGTAGTGAAATAGGGATAAAGCTTAATTGTTTATGCTACTAACATCTCCGCCCGAGATCCTTCGCTTGCGCTCAAGGATGACAAGGGCGGGATTTAGCAAAGTGCTAAAAAGCCTTATTTTATTGCATTGCAACAACCCACGCTTGTCATCCTCGAACGTAGCGTAGCGTAGTGAAGGATCTTGCGGGGATATGTTGGCTTGAACGCTAAACATTAATTTACACTTAAATTTACACTTACTATAGTAAAAAAGACCGCCGCGGCGGTCTTTTTTTATAGACAAATGTCAGAAACTGCTGTATAATGAATATAGGCAATCAAGGAGGATTCGGTATGGCTAAATATGAATGTACGGTAAACGGAAATTTTTCGGATTTTTCGAGATATATTCACGATGAGATAATGAACGGGAGTATTTCTGCGAGTTATGAGGACGGATGTACATACCGACACGCTGACGGCATGACGGAAATGAGTGTTTTTGAGCGATACAGTTATGCGGGCGGCAACCGCGTTAGTCTCAGTGTTTTGCTTACGCAGACGGGCGATAATACCATAAGGGTTTGCGCTGTAACATCGGGCGGCTCGCAGGCTATGTTTTTTAAACTTAACACTTGGGGTGAAGAAAGTTTCCTTGACAGATTCCGCGAAGCAGTGGATCGGTATAGAGGATAAGGTGATGATTAGCCGGGCATACAATTTCATCCGCATTAATAAGCAAAAAGCCGATACCCGCATGGGTATCGGCTTTTTGTGTGTCGATTTCGGATTAGTCCTCGTTGTCCATGAGGCAAGCGGGAACTTCAGGCTGGTAGGTGAAACCGGCAGAAGCCTCATATGCGCCCGCCTTAGCAACAGCGTTAATGAGTTCAGCAAACTTCTTAATCATGTTTTTTCTCCTTTCTGTTTAATCGTTTCTATTATCATTAATAATGCCACGGTAAATTCAACCGAAGCCGCGGTTGATGAAACATACAGAAATGCGGGAAATTTTAACGCAGCAAGTGCGCACGCAACCGAAGTTGCGGTCAATGCCGTGGTTCGAATAATCGCTTTCTTTCTGTTTTTTTCTTTTCGCTTTTGGAGCAATGGGTTTTTAGGATTGGATATGGGGGCATTGCAGATGATATACGCTGCCGATACAAGCATTATTGAAACGGATATTAATGCGGACCACATAGCAGGCATGCCGCAGATAAATACTGCAAAAAAAGCATCTGCAACAAAAATTATATTTGAAACAACAAAGCAAGACGCGTATGTTTTGCAATGATATCCTCCGACGCAAACGCGGAGCATCGGAAACATAACAACATACAAAACTCCGTACCTTACATCAAAAAGCACTATCGACAAAGTAACAATGCTGAGCATAACAAGCGCTGTAGTTAAAAAAAGTGTCATGCCATATACATACAGCGGTTTCTCTTCCAGCGTGCAAATATTTTTGAGCACAAGCCTGTCGGCAAATCTCTCTGCAAGTTTTTCCATAAATTATATCACCACCTATAAAATACCAAAAAAGAGGGCAAAGTGCACACTTTGTCCTCTATTGGTTGTTTTTTGACCGTTAACTGTCGCATGTCAGCATTGCTATTGCCGCAAACGTGTTTTCTTTATAATTTATCTCAAAAGAACCGTTATATTTTTTCGCTATGGCATCAACTATCTGCATACCATATCCGTGCGAGTGGCTGTCCGGTTTTGTTGTTTGAAGCTCGACTGTATCATACATTTCCGGAAGCTTTTCGCAATGAGAATTTTCCACTTTTATAACAATCATTTCGCCTATTGATGTAATGCTGAGCTTTATGTATCTTAAAGCGGCATCTTCTATCTTTTCGCACGCTTCAATAGCGTTATCAAGCAAATTTACTATTACGGCGCAAATATCTACATGCCGTACATTTATGGTCCCGGGATATGAAGCAGATACGTCTATTGCTATATTCTTAGACTCCGCCGCATGCACTTTGATGTTTATTGCGGCATCGATGCTGTCTATTGCCGTGTATGAAAGAATTTTCACACTTTTGAAATCATCCTTGATCTCACAGAGGTATTCAGCAAGCTCGCTGAATCTACCGTTTTGTGCCATCACCGTAACCATGCGGAACTGATTGCCGTAATCATGCGACATCTTTGCAATTTCTTTATACGCATCATTCAACTGCTTATTGTTGTTTTCAAGCACCTCTATGCGCGTTGTGATTATGCGATTTTCGAGTTTTTCCTGCTTAAGTTTGCTGTTGATGCTAAGCATTACAAAAACGCTAACCATAAAAAGCATGACAAAAACAAGCGAAAGCAATACCGAGCGACGCATATCGGTTATGCTGTTTGTCACAATAGAGTTTACCATGCTTTGCAGCCCCGAAAAGAAAAAGTATCCGTAGACCGAAAGTCCCACCGCGGTTTTTATTTCGAACTCGTATTTTTTATTTTTACGGAATGCAACAAAATAAAAAATTACCAACAAAATTTTTACAGTCAGACTGTATGCCGTGCGAAGCGAGCCTACCTTGGTTATCACCGTAAGTGTAAGTCCCTTTGCGCCGAACAAAAGCTCAATGACCGCAAGACCGAAAAGGTCTGAGGCACACAAAAGCACCATATAGAGAATAGACACACAAAGCGTTTTCAAAAAGTTTGCCTGATACAGCACGGCGCCTATAAACGCCATAGTAATTATCCATATATGAAGCGTATAAAGTGAAAACAGCGCATCCGAATTCATCCACACCGTAAATATCATTACGGCGACGCTGCAAACGACTTGCAAAAAAGTATTTAACTTTTTAGAAGCTCTTCGATTGAAAAACTTACCGAAAATGCAGATGAGTATATAACACTCAACAAATGAAGTTATATACTCCGATGCACTATAAACCAAACTCATAATTTGCCACCCCAATACAGAGCTACTTTAGTTTTGGTTTCTGTCAATTTTGAACGGCTAATTGGCAAATGAACGCCATTTTTACACACGACTTCGCGCTCTGCGACACGGATTATCATCGCAACGTTTACAATACAACTGCGATCGATCATAAAAAACTCCTCGCTGTCAAGCTCTTTTGCCACATTGTAAAGCGGTTTTCTTATGCGAATCTCACGGTTGTCAATGCAGACAATAGTAGAATACTTACCGTCTTTTTTTATGCACAGAATTTGATTATACGGCAGTCTTTCGCATTTCTCGCTTTTTGGAACAATATAAACGCAACCGTCCTGCAATGTAAGCATCGTCAATGCTTCTTTGATGTACATAGGCAACTTGGTTTCGATATCACTTTTTCGCGCATATCGGAAAATCTGCAGTTCAAAAGACTCTATTGCATATTTTGAGTGCGATGTCAAAAAAATAATACAACACTCCGGAAAACGCTTTTTAATCTCAACGGCAATCTGCATACCGTTAAAAAACGGCATTTCTATATCAGTTACAACGAGGTCAAGCGGCTTATACTCCATTATATCCGATACAAACAGGCGGGAATCGTTGTATGAACAGACATTTCCGACACATTTATTCTCGCCGAGGACGGTCTTTATAACGGAGGCTACAGAATCTGCGATATTCTTGTCATCGTCACAAACGGCACAATTAAGCATAGTCGTCTCCTTATCTTTTTATCAAAACTTGATGCGCAATTCGGCTATGCAAATTTACAAATATCGCATTTCTGTCGCTGACAATAAGTTTGTAGGCGTATTTCCCTTTTTCCCCTTTGATATTGCTTCGACCGGTGTAATAATAATACTCGCCTATGATTTTTTCCGTAATGCGGCGATAAATATCATTTACCGCATCCCCTATTTTCATCTGCGTTTCGGTTGGCGGATTCCATTTGCTTATCATTCTCCTCACGCTGTTGGGTGCGCGCAGAACAATAGTTTTATAGTTTTCGACAGAAACATTTTCTTCATATATTATACCATAAATATCTTTTACGTCAATGCGTATCTCATAAGAAACGGGACGGCCTTCTTCTTCAAGCACGGTAAACAACGTTTCTATATCGCATATATCCTGCCGCTTTTCAATTTCCGCCGCGGTAATAAAATCCGTGATGTGATTTTCTTTCAAAATTTTTAATGCGAGGGCAAGGTCAAATGTTTTTGCGTTTTCAACGTTCGTGCTCATTTTGGTAAACCTCCCGATAAAATTCAATTGTGAAATTATTTTACATTAAATTCTTAGCATTCGACATAAACTGCCCCTATTCGGTATTTTTTTGACCTTGTAATGCGTTTTTTTATCAAAACTCTTGCAAATTGTAAAAAAAACTGCGATAATATACATAAGTTTCTTAACGGAGGACAACATATTGATACCAGCTATTATTCTATTTGCCGTTACATATGTGCTTATGCTCGCTTTCAGCAAATACCGTCCGTACATTGCGCTTGCATCCGCGCTGATATTTATTGTTTCAGGCATGCTTCCCATAGGTGATATTTTCGGCTCTATCGACTTTAACGTGCTCCTCATGATTGCGGGAACGATGGGGCTTGTTTCTTTGTTTGTCGAGAGCAAGATGCCCTCTCTGCTCGCCGATATCGTTATGGACAAAGTTCCTAATGTTCAGTGGGCGGCTGTTGCAATGGCGCTGTTTGCCGGCGTGATTTCCGCTTTTGTTGACAATGTTGCGACTGTACTTATGGTCGCTCCCGTAGCACTTGAAATCTGCAAGAAGTTCAATACCAATCCCGTTCCGTTTATCATCAGCATTGCGGTTTCATCCAACTTGCAGGGGGCGGCTACGCTTGTGGGTGATACAACCGCTATCATGCTCGGCTCGGCGCTTGATATGAGTTTCACTGACTTCTTCTGGTACAACGGACGCCCCAGTATTTTCTTTGCTGTTGAACTCGGAGCAATACTTTCAGCAATTATTCTCGCTTTTCTGTTCCGCAAAGAAAAATCGCCTATTCCCAAGTCCAATAGTCGCACAAAGGTTACCGATTATGTCCCCACGGTTTTGCTTGTGGGTGCTATAGCGCTCCTTATCTGCGCGTCGTTTATTGAGAACAAGCCTGACATCACAAACGGTCTTATCTGCTGCGCTTTGCTTGTTGTCGGTTTGATTTACAACTTTATCAAAAAGCGCAATATTTCCGCGATTACCGCTCCGCTTAAGGAAATTGACTTTGAAACTATCGGTCTTTTGCTCGGTCTGTTCCTTATGATTGGCGGCATCGAAGCTCAGGGTGTTATCAAAACTGCAGCAAATCTGCTTGCAAGTCTTGGCGGCGGTAATGTATTTATACTTTACACTGCTGTTGTGTGGGCATCTGTTGTTATTTCGGCGTTTATTGACAACATTCCATATGTTGCGACTATGATTCCTGTTATCGGCGGTATCGCTGCAACTCTTAACATTGACCCGACAGTGCTCTACTTTGGTTTGCTTTCCGGTGCTACTCTCGGAGGCAACTGCACACCTATCGGCGCGTCGGCAAATATCACCGGTATCGGTATTCTTCGCAAAGAAGGCTACACTGTTAAAAACAGCGACTTCTTTAAGATAGGTATTCCTTTCACGCTTGCTGCTATCATCCCCGCCTACATTTACATCTGGCTGGTGTACGGCGTATAATTTTTCATAAATAAATTAATCCGACCAAATTGAACATACTAACACAGAGGTGAAAGTATGAAATCAATTTGGTCGGATTTTTCTATGCCGCGTTTTCCTAAACTTTGCGGCGATATAAAAACGGATGTGCTTATTGTCGGCGGCGGTATTGCAGGACTTTTAATTGCGCATGAGCTTACTGCTCGTGGGGTGGAGTGCGTAGTTGCCGAGGCAAAAAATATATGCGGCGGGATTACCAAAAACACCACGGCAAAAATAACGTCACAACACGGTTTGATTTATGACAAGTTAATAAAAAGCGGCGGTGCGGATGCAGCAAAGTTATATTTTGATGCGAACGAGGGAGCAATAGCAAAATACAGAGTGCTCAGTAAAGAAATTGAGTGTGACTTCGAAGAACAGGACGCATATGTGTTTATGCGAGACGGGCTGCGTGAGATTGGCAGTGAGTTAAAAGCACTCGATTTTATCGGCTCGGGTGCGGAATTTACAAACAAAACATCTCTGCCGTTCCCAGTCGCGGGAGCAATAAGGTTTAAAGGTCAAGCGCAGTTTCACCCGTTGAAATTTGCGGAGGGGATTGCGAAAGGACTGAATATTTACGAAAACACCGAGGTTTATGAAATCGAAGGCACGGTGGCAATCACCTCAGGCGGAAAGATTACTGCGGGCAGCATTGTAATTGCGACGCACTTCCCTTTTATCAACAGCCGCGGACTGTATTTTTTGAAGATGTACCAGGAGCGCTCATATGTTACTGCGTTTGACGGCGGAAAAGTTGACGGAATGTATGTTGACGGCAGTAAAAGCGGACTGTCTTTTCGCAACTTCGATGATTTTTTGCTGATAGGCGGCGGAAGTTGTCGCACGGGAAAGAAAAGCCCCGCTTGGAGCGAGGCAAAAAGCATTGCCGAGCGGCATTTTCCAAAAGCAAAAGCGGTTTATAAGTGGGCAAATCAGGACTGTGTGACGCTTGACGGAATACCGTATATCGGACGTTACTCAAAAAACACGCCGCGGATGTATGTGGCGACGGGATTTAACAAATGGGGCATGACATCAGCAATGGTCGCGGCGGAAATTATCGCGGATATGATTTGTGAAAAAGAGAACGAATACGCTTCCCTTTTCTCGCCGTCGCGGTCTATGTTTACAAAGCAGCTTGCGATAAACGCATTTGAAACTACAGCAAATTTGTTACGGTTTTCAACTCCGCGGTGTCCGCATCTCGGATGTGCGCTGAAGTGGAACAAGGCAGAAAAGACATGGGACTGCCCATGCCACGGCTCACGTTTTCGGAGTGACGGCAAACTTATTGACAATCCCGCGGCAAAGGACATTAAAAAGAGTTGAAAAAGCGGCGCAAGTATGATAAAATGATGTTAACTTTTCTTGGAGGACACCATGAGAAAAACATTATTTTTATCAATACTTTGCGCCGCGTTATTGTTTGCGTCATGCGATGAAAAAGATGTGGCTGCCACGGCCGACACCGTAACAGAAACAAGCAGTGAGCCGACTTATATCAAAGAGGGCGAGCGCATTACTATAACCTCGATGCAAGAATGGGCAAACTTCAACTACGACGGAAATTTCACCGACAACTGCAAGAGTTTTCTCTTGATGTTTATCGAAGGAAACTCAAAATTTGCGGAGTTTGAAACGGTTAAACTCGGAAAGTGGCAGATGATACGCGACGAAGAGGTTTACGGGTACAGTCTTGCTTTTAACTTTACCGTAACCGAGTCCAAACTTGAAACTTTGCCTATCGGAGAATACAAAACCATTGTCACCGACGCAGTTGACTGCTACATGACATTTGACAGTGCGGCGCCTACGTTTTTGAAAAACGAGGTAACTGTTTTATCCTCTGCATCCGAAGCCGTGTGCGACTGGATAAACGCAACATACAGTTGGTCGGTTCCCGAATACGGCAAAGCTACCGATGAAATGCAGCTTACAGCGCTAAATTATTTCATAGACAGATACGGCGAAGACGGCAAAATTCTTGACTACAAGTTCAAGGAGCTATTGTCAGACAAGCTCGGAGTTGTGGTCAATGAAGATTTGTTCGGTGAACTTTACGAAGTAAAAGATAAGCAGCTTTACATCAAGCGTGACATACATATGGGTGTTACAGATTTTGCGGTGATTGGCGAAGAAGAAAAGGAAGGTGTTACCACCGTTACGGTACAATTTTTCGCAGACTGCAACAGATTTATAAAGTCGGATGTGGTGGAATACTACATTGACAAGGAAGAACGCATAATCGGCTGTGAACGCATATATTTCAGCGATTATGAGCCATACGGCGTAACAAATCTGTTTGATGAAAAGTCGTAAAATGATAAATTGCAAAAAATAAGAGGCTCGACAGCCTCTTATTTTTTATCTTTGATTATTTCTTTTTCTTTGCAACTACAACTACTACGGCAACCACAGCGATTATCGCTACGACAACTACCACGATAACCACGGGATTTACACCGCCTTCTTCGGTGACAGCAGGTGCCTCTGTTGTTTCTGCCGCGGGAGCTGTGGTTTCTGCTACTTCCTCGGTTTCATCGGTGATACCAGGGATGTTGATAACGGGAGAAGAAACTTCGCCGTTTACTACGTCAAATCCCATCGATACGCCGGGGAGCACGGTTGCGCCCTCAAGGATATTGAGGGTAACTGTACCGTCTACCATGTACTGTGCGTCTGCGGTAACACGCTTTGCAGCCTGACCAACGTTACCGCCGCTGATGTTTACAGTACCGACGCCCATGATATTGCAGATATCAAGAGTTGCAATAGAACCGCCGTAAATATTTACGGTGCAATCGCCGTTGAGACGGCGGGTGGAGTCACCTGCAGTCATAAGTGTAGTGATTTCGCCGCCGTAGATGTTGATTTCGGCATTGTGTCCTGCACTGCCGTTGCAGGAACCGCCAAGGAGCATGTTGATTGTGCCGCCTTCAATATTTAAATGAGAAGTACCGGTATAAATAGCAGTGGAAGCACCGCGACTGTAGCCGGAAACTACATGATAAACACCGCTCTTAACAGTAATGTAGGAATCCTTATCGAGAGGCCAGCCTTTATCAGCCATGAGGGCTGCGGTATCGGTTCCCATACCGTCAAGTTGGTGACCGCCAAGAAGATACGTCTTTTCGGGAACGGTAACTCCCTCGCCCATAACAATGGGATTGAACTGTGCTACGATAACCGCACCCTTTGAAGGGTCAGCCGCGGTTATGGTGATGTTTTCAAAAGTGGTTTCACCGTTAAGATACCAACGGTTTTTTGCACCTGCGAAAATGAATTCGCCGCCGGTAACGGTAATAGGTGCGGCATGCTCCGGCTCGCTGAATTCGCCATCGTGGGAATAGGTATTGACGATATGTACGGTGCCGCCCTCATCGGCAATGGACGCAATTGCGTCTTCAAGGCTGCCCATAGGAGTCTCCGCGGTAGTGCCGTCGCCTTCGCCGCCATCGGTTACATAAACGTCAGCTGCGTTTACTGCAACTGCCATCATTACGCAAAGAACTGCTGCAAGAAGTATGGTTAAAAGTTTTTTCATTATGAAACCTCCATAAGATTTGATATGTTAATTGTATCATGCTTTATGCAATTTTTCCATACATTTTATTATCGTATTTGTTTTTTTAGTTTATTTTTTTGCACACACAAAAAAATAAGAGGCCCCAAAGCGCCTCTTATTTTTCATTCACTTATTTCTTTTTCTTAGCAACAACAACCACTACAGCAACTACTGCGATAACTGCTACTACTATTACAACAACTACTACGGGGTTAATGCCGCCTTCATTAGTTGCAACATCGTCGATGGCAGGAGCAGTGGTTTCTACAACTTTTTCGGTCTCAACTACTTCGTCGGTGATAACTGGGATAATCGGAGACGAAACAGTGCCGTTTACGGTTGTGAAGTTCATGGAAAGACCGGGGAGAACGGTTACACCGTCTGCAATGTTAAGAGTGGTGGTGCCGTCGGTAATCTGCTCGTTAAGACTTGCATCCATCTTATAAGCGGACTGACCGATAGAGCCGCCGTTCATATTAACAACAGTCTTACCGAGAACATTGTTCATAATAAGAGAAGTAACGATACCGTTGTTAACGGTGAGAGTTGCATCTGCGGTAATGGGAGAAATCTTATCATCGGTGCAGGAGAGACGAACCGTGTCTACAGTACCGCCGTTAATAGTGATATCAACATTAGCTGCAGTTGCATCGTTATTGATGTTACCGCCGTAAACAGTGGAAACATGTCCGCCGTCTACAGTGATGTACGCAGTGCCGCTGAAGTGAGGAACCGTCTTGTTACCCTCTTCGTCAGCCACGGTGTCGCCCTGACGGCTGAAACCTGCTACGCACCAGATGTCGCCACTCTTAACGGTAACATGGGAATCAAGGTCGGTTGCAAATTCCTGTGCTGCCATAAAAGAGTTAAGGTCAGCAAAGGTTTCATCGCCGACTTTGGAAGCGAACTGATAACCGCCGATAATGTAGCACTTACCTGTTACTTCCTTTGCGCTTTCGCCCTCACCTTGTGTGAAGGTGCCGGGGAAAGTAACGTTTTCGCCGATGATAAGGTCATTGAACTGGCAAACGATAAGAGAGGTTGTGCCAGCGCCGTACTCAAATGTGATGTTTTCAAAAGTGGTGGAACCCTCGCCGCTGAGGTACCAACGGTTGAAAGAACCATTGGTGAAAACATACTTACCGCCAGTGATAACGATGTCACCTGCGTGAGCGGGCTCAACGTACTGGTCAGCGCAAGTGTAAGTGTCAACGATATGTACAGTGCCGCCTTCAGCCGCAATTGCTTCAATAGCGTCGTCCATGGAGCCGAGAGGCGCTTCGGAGGTTGTACCGTCGCCCGTACCGCCGTCATTTACATAAATGTCAGCCGCGTTTACTGCCGCAACCATCATTACACAAAGAATAGCCGCGAAGAAAAAACTCAAAAACTTTTTCATAATTTCCTCCAAAAAGAATAGAATTTACAAAACTATTATACAACATTTTGCACAATTTGTCATCAAAAGATTTTTACTTTTTGTGATAAATTTTCGTATAAATGTTTGTTTTCTCCCTGCATACAATGTGAAACAAAACCCGAGTGTATTCGGGTTTTGCTTCATTATTATATTACTTGCAGAAAATATCGAACATTGCTACTGCGAAATTGGTTACATCGAGTTTTCTTGCTTCTTCGATGTGAGTTTTTGCATCGGTTACTCTGCCGAGACCGAGTTCGCCGAATGCCATGAGAACAAGTCCCTTGACGGTGTTGATCTTGGGGAAGTTGTACTCGAAGGGGCAAGGACAAGGAGAGCCTACGCCATAGTAGGCGCTTACATCCTTATCGCGGATAGTCTGCTGTCCCTTTGCAATCATCTCTTCGCAGAGTGCACGACCTTCGCTGATTTCACCTGCTTCGTACATCGCAAGTGCGCGGAAGTAACTGATTTCGGAAGGAGCAGCGGTGTCCTTCATTGCCTCTTTGATAGTCTTCTCATACTCGCGCTTGTTACCTGCCGCCTTATAAGCCATTGCAAGACCGTAGTTGAGGTGGCTTTCCTGTGCGAAGTAGTTCTTCTCTTCGCCGTAGCAGAGCGGGAATACATAACCGTTCTTGTATGCTTCGATTGCTTCCTCATAGTTGCCTTCGTCAGCGAGTTTCTTGCCGATGAGAGTCATAAGCCATGCATGGTGACGGGTGAGGTTACCTTCGCCGCCCTCGTAGGTGTGGAACCAGTGAGCGTCGAGAAGTGCCTTTGCTTCGTCATATCTGCCGAGTTCGGTGAGAAGGATAGAGTGGTCGAGAGTGCAGTCGTCGCGCATAGCGCTGAGTTTTGCATACTTTTCATGGAGAGCAAGTCTGTCATTTACACTCTTGCCGCCGTTCTTGTAGAGCTGAGACAGTTCAAAGAAGATACGGTCGTTCTTGCCGTTGTCGAGTTCGAGCGCCTTGAAAAGCATCTTCTCTGCGCCGGTGAAGTCTTCGCGCTTATCAAAGTATGCGAGACCGAGGTTGCGGCACGCGGGAGCAAATCCGCCGAGTTCCTTGTCTGCGGCTTCCCAGAGTGCAATAGCGTCTTCATAACGGCGTCTGTCATAGTAGAGGTTGCCGAGATAATACTTAGCCATGCCGGTGTTTGCAGCCTTGAGAACTGCGATATCCTCGAGACGTGCGGGGAATGCGCATGCCCAGTCGCACTTGTCAGCCTTTTCGTAATACTTCTTGTCGCCTGTGAGGTAACCGAGATAGTAGTTAACCAAAGGAGCCTTTGCATTTGCTTCCTTAAGGATTGCAACTGCCTTATCGGTCATGCCGGCGTTCATGTACTCGATAGCGCGGTCAATGTAATACTCGTGCTTATCGGGAAGTACGTCGAAGAGCGGGTCGATTGCCTTAATCTGCTCTAAGATTGCCTTATCGCCTGTGATCTCAGCCTTGAGTTTGAGTGCTTCAAGGTTCTTTCCGCCTGCGTCAAGGCAGAGGTCGAGGTGCTTAAGTGCCTGCTCGTAGTCGCCACGGATGCAGTCGATACCTGCGAGTGCATAGTAGCCTGCAGCGATATAGTCATAACTCCAGATACTTCTGTAGAAGTAGTTATACGCTTCATCAAGTTTACCGAGGTAGCGGAGAGCAAGACCCTTGTGATAGAGAGCCTCAACATCGTAGGGATTGTCGTTTCTGAGGGTGAGACGCTTAATAGCCTTATCGTAATATTCAATAGCCTCTTCAAATCTGCCTTCCTTCAGGCGGATATTACCCATTGCGGTGTTGCAACGGCTTTCGCCGGGGTCACGCTCCAGTGCTTCCATGAAGTAATCAGCAGGCTCGTAAGCGAAGTGCTTATACTGCTCAAGGTGGCGGCCGTTGATGAAGAGTTCTTCAACGGTTTCGATTTCCTTAGGAGGAAGTGCGGGCTTACGGGGTTCGATAGGCTTCTTGTGCCCGCGCTCGTAGTGTCTGTAATCAACGAGTTTGTTGCCCTCGGCATCGGTGAAGTCAACCGAAACTTTCTTCATGTCAAGTCCCTTGATGTCATAAAGTTTGGTGAATGTAGTCTCGGGGGAGATGACGGCGATGGTTTCTTTAATTGTATTGTCACCGTGAGTAATAACAAGTTTTGCATTCTTGTATTCGCCTGTAGCGTATACGCCGATAAAGAGTTTGCCGTCGCGCTTTTCAACATTGATTGCAGCATCAATGGTAGCGTTCTTTGCTTCACCGATGTTCTTTACGGGGTACCAATACTGCTCAAAGGTTTTGGTTTCGTAAGGCATGATCCATGTGAAGTCAGGCTGGTTATCAGTATAAACACCGGTCATAAGTTCAACGTACTTGGAACCGTTATCGGTAAGGTTGGAGCACCACTTGTCACCGAAGGGGTGATTGCCCCAGTGCCAGAGTTTCTTACCGGGAGAGATGTGATGGTTTGCAACGGTAACGATACCGCACTCTTTTGCTACATCGTAGCCGGAAATGTAGTCAGCGTCACTCTGACCCTTGGAAACAAGGTAAGAGGAAGGAACGCGAACATTGCCGAGGATGTGAATATCGGTGCCCTTGCCGAAGTCGAAAGGACGGGCGGTGTGGTAAACTCCCTTAGCAATAGGCCACTCGAGAATTGCTCTGCGGTCATGGTCGTTGACCCACTCTACATCCGGCGGGAATACAACGCGGTAGTTCTCATCGATTTCTACAGCGAGGTTTGCCCACCACATGAAAGGCTGGGGATAAGGAGTACGGTTGTAAACCTGAACCTCTGCCTTGAAGTAAGACTTACCGGGAACAATGGTGATACCTGCCATGCCCTTCATACGGAGAAGCGGGTCAACTTCACCTACCCAAACGGTCTTTTCGCCGTTCTCGCGCTCGGTAATGGTTGCCTCAACAGGCATATATGTAGTGGGACGGTGGTGCTGAGGCCAGTTGAATTCAATACCGCCGGAAACCCAAGGGCCTGCAAGACCTACCATTGCGGGTTTGATTACCTCATTGTGGTAAACGAAGTCGTAGTTGTTGGTCTTATCAAGTGCACGCTGAATCTTACCGCCGATTTCGGGAAGAACTTCGAGTTTGATATACTCGTTTTCAAGAATTGCGGCGTTATATGTAACGTCCTGTTTCTTGTCGCTGATTTTAGTGGTGAACGGAATCGGATAAAGATGTCCGCTTGCACCCTGATAAGGTTTCTTCTCAAAGAACATGGGAAGAGATTCGCTTGCGCCGGGTTTATAGGTCGGAATAACCAGATCTTCGAACTGTGCCGTTGTCTTCTTAGCCATTTTCAAAATCTCCTTGAAAATTTGTTTTTTGTTTCATACACCTTGATTTTAGCACTATCCCCCGCTTTGCTCAATACCAATAAAAAATCTCTGACTTTTGCAATTTGGTCTTGACAAAAAAATTTCGTTGTGATATAATTGCTGACCTAAAGCAGACTCTCTAAAAATCAGGGAGGAAAATTCCATGAAAATAAACATAATTTGTCAACCCGGGGCAGAAAAAACACACTGGTGCGCACTTTATTTAAAAGGCATTTACAGTGAGGCAAAACGCAAAGGAGACACGGTTTTTGTACTGTCCGTGCAGGAAGCTGCCGAGGCTTTCAAAGAGGATAAACCGATCTCTGCGGCGATACTTTCAACTTCACGCGCGTGGATAGAAAAAGTTGCCGCTATACTATCTGAACTCGGAGTGGAGCCAATCGTTATCGGAGGTGCTTCGAGAGATGCATTCCGACACGCAAGTTATGTTTTCATGGACTACCGCGAGGCAACCTATCAACTTATTGAATACCTGCGCGCGTATAAGAAAAACCGCATCGCCCTGTTTGCCGTAAACTCTGATTCGGCGACTGACATGATAAAAAAAGACGCTTTCCTTTCCTACGACAAATGCAGGGAGCATGATGTTTTCTACTACACGGGCGCGGACGGACTTATGAATTCGGCGTGCGAACGTTTCATGGAGGTTTGCCGCAACTATGACGCTGTAATCTGTTCCAACGACGCAAGCGCGGTTATACTTTTACATCAACTGGAAGAAGCGGGAATCAAAATACCCGAGGATTTGTTTCTCTGCTCTTTCGGCGACATGGCAATAAGCTCAAGCGGCAAAAAGACGCTCACAATGGCGAGGCTCAACTGCGTTGAGGTCGGCAAGCAGACGGTAAAAGTCTGTCACCACCTCACATCCTCACCGAGCATTTCAAGCATAAGCACCAAAATCCGCTGTGATTTTATCATCGGTGACACGACTGCCAATCTTCCCGTCAAGCAGGAGACCCTCGGCACCTCTCTCACCCCCGACGGCACGGCTTCCCTTTTTCACAGCGACCCGAGTGTATCAAGAATTTTTCTTGCGGAAAAGATAC
Organism: Clostridia bacterium; assembly: GCA_017461475.1. Taxonomy (GTDB): domain Bacteria; phylum Bacillota; class Clostridia; order Oscillospirales; family CAG-272; genus UMGS902. The sequence continues at coordinate 49,474 of JAFTXX010000002.1, read as the reverse complement.
TTTCAGCATGTGACGCAATTGACATTGACCTCTTGAAACTTATCATCAACGGGTACAAATATTTTGACATTGCGGAAATACTGCACGTGTCGGAAAGCACGATAAAGTACAGATTAAAACGCATAATCCAAATCGCCGAACTCGACTCCCGCGACGAAGTTATTGACGTTATGAAAATGTTTTTGAATTAACATAAAAGCGTGTCTCGTTACAATATCGAGACACGCTTTTTCTGCCCATGTTACCGCGAAGTTACGACATGGACAGATTTTTTAAAATCACCGTACACATTGTGCTGTTTTATCAAAACGAACTATTACGCTTATCGTTCTTGATACAAGACTTACTATCAAATGTTTCATTCAACAGTTATGTTTCCAAAACCTATTACGGTGTAATTAGTTTCAGGCACTAATATTTTAAGTTGCAAACCGTAATTAACCGGAATAGAAACGGTTTTAGGCAAACCATCGGCTTCTATATCAATTTCCTTGACCAATTTTCCGTCAACATAAAAACAAACGGTAGTATCATACATTTGATTGTCATCAACAAGTCCTATGCTCAAATTTATAACTGAAAATTTACTGTTCAAATTAAATAGCGCAAAACAATCAGACATATTCCAATGGTTCTCGCCAATAGTAAAACCATTTGAAAATTTCTCGCCCGCCATCATAAAACTTTTTCCCGATTGACTTGAATAACCCTCATATTCACTTGATGTTGCATACGGAGGACAAACATCCATTAAGTATGTTCCGTCGGGAACCAATTCGTCCCACAGATACACGCTCTGTGTCTTTCCGTCCCATTCAACTTCCATTCCCGCCAAATTTGCGGTACCTCTGACAGGCATATATGTCGTTCCGTTGTAGATGAAAGGCTCAATAGTAGTACCGTTTGCATCTTTCAGTTCGCACAAAACATTGTCTTTATAAACTTTTATATTGTTATAATAGGCTTCAATCGTTTTAGAACCCGTTGCAGCATATACCGCTATGCCCGAAAACATTACGCCTATTAAAATCCCCGCAATCATACCTTGTAATCTCTTTTTCATTTGATTTTCCCTCCATGTACTTAACATAATTATTATTTGTACGGTAATAATTATGTTAAGTTTATCATATTTATATTTGTTTGTCAATATAATAGAATTATATTGGGTGATTTTTGTGAATATAGAATTTAAAGACAATTATATAAAAATAGGGCTAAAAATATCTTATTACAGAAAACTGAAATCTTTAACGCAAGAGCAACTTGCCGAAATTTTAGGTTGCGGAGTTTCTTTCATCGGTCAAATAGAAGCACCTAATATTTATAAAGCCATTTCATTGGATACACTTTTTAAAATCGCCAAAGCACTTGAAATACCACCTTACAAATTATTGTCTTTTGATGACTGAACAGAAAAATCAGCAATGTTATGAAATTAATAAAGCGGCTGCATTTTGCAGTCGCTTTTGTCGTAGGAAGTTAGGTAAATTAATGTTTATTTTACAAACATCTCCGCCCGAGATCCTTCGCTTCGCTCAAGGATGACAAGGGCGGGATTTAGCAAAGTGCTTTAGTTGCCTTATTTTATAGCATTGCAACAACCCCCGCTTGTCATCCTCGAACGGAGCACAAGGAACCGAAGGTTCCTGCCATACTCGCAAAGCGAGTATGGGCGGAGTGAAGGATCTCGCGGGGAGATGTTTGCTTCTCCGCTAAACATTAATTTATCTTCCCATTAAACGGCAAAAAGGACTTGCTCATTTTGAACAAGTCCTTTTAACTATCTCATAAATCCGCCGCCGATGTTTATGGTTTCGCCTGTGATAAACGTATCTTCGGCAAGGTATAGTGCAAGGCGTGCAACTTCCTCGGGGGTGCCTATGCGTCCGAGAGGAGTTTCGTCGGCGAGAGCCGCCATATCGTCATCACTGAGACGCGAATTCATCTCGGTAGCGATAACTCCGGGGGCGATACAGTTGACCTGTATGCCACTTGGTCCTACCTCTTTGGCAAGGGCTTTTGTAAATCCGATAATACCCGCCTTTGCTGTGGAATATGCAACTTCGCACGAGCCGCCGACAACACCGAAGATTGACGAAATGTTAATTATTTTACCGCTCTTTTTGCGAATCATATCTGGCAAAAAGACCTTTGAAGTAAGGAATACGGACTTAAGGTCGACTGCCATGATATTGTCCCATTCGGTTTCGGCAAGGTCGGTGAGAAGTCCGAAATGCGAGATTGCGGCATTGTTGATAAGGATATCCACTTCCCCGATTTCCTCGCGCACTTTCTGCATTGAGGCTAGCGACGAAACATCGCCTTGCATGGGGGTGATACCGGGATTTGCCGCATCCGAAAGTTTTTCGGGGGAGTTGTGCCAAAGTGCAAAAACCTTATATCCGTTTTTGGCAAACGCCGCGGCGGTTTCATATCCGATACCGCGCGACGCGCCTGTTACTAATACTTTTTTCATTGAGCAACAACATCCTTGGGAGGAAGAACATACTTGTCCTTGAAGTCATTGTAAATCTCGGTATAGCGGGAGTTTTCCTCGCTCTTGAGTTTGTTGAGATACTCGTGAAGGTCAAGTGCGTCATGTTCCATCTCGATAACGCAGCCTGCGATATTTGAGCAGTGGTCGGAAACGCGTTCAAGGTTATTGAGCAGGTCGTTAAGTACAAATCCGAGTTCAATCGTACATTCACCACGCTGAAGTCTTGTAACATGGCGTTTCTTTATCTTTGCGTTGAGATAGTCGATAACTTCTTCAAGCGGCTCAACGTTGAAAGCCTGCTTAGTGTCGCCGTTACAAAATGCGTCAAGCGCACTGTCAAGAATCTCTTCAACAGCGGAAACCATTACAGTGATTTCCTTTTGTGCCTTTTCTGAGAATGTAACTTTCTTCTCTGCCATTTCCTGCGCTGTGCCTGCAATATTTACGGCATGGTCGGAAATACGTTCAAAGTCGCCGATAATGTGCAGCAGTTTTGTAAGTTCGTGTCCGTCGGACTCGGTAAGTTCCTGCGAACTTACTTTGACAAGATATGTGCCGAGAGTATCCTCATATTTATCGACTTTATCCTCTTCCGCCTTAACAGACTCCATACCTTTATCGGTATAGTTGTTGAGAAGAAGAATGGAGTTTTTAAGAGAGCGAACCGAAAGTTTTGCCATGTCGACCGCAACTTTGCGCGAAGTCTCAATTGCAACCGCGGGAGTAGCAAGAAGACGGTCGTCAAGAAGTTGTGTATTGTCCTCATCGTCCTTGGTGTTCGGAACGGTGAGCATAGCAAGTTTCTCAAGTACGCGTGAGAAAGGCATGATAAATATAAGCGCGATAATCTTGAAAGTAGTATGCACAACAGCAATTCCCAAAGGATCGATTACCGCAGGGAGTTCAAACGAGATAAAATAATTAAGCGCATAGAAACCGCCGCCTACAATACATGCCGCTAAAATATTGAAATACAGGTGAACAAGCGCCGCACGGCGTGCATTCTTTCCCGCGCCTATGGAAGATATCAGAGCGGACACACAGGTACCAATGTTCTGACCTATAACAACAGGGATAGCCACACGGTAAGAAACCGCACCGGTGAGCGAAAGCGCCTGCAAAATACCGACAGATGCCGATGAAGACTGAATTATAGCGGTAAAAATGGTACCTACCAAAATACCGACAATGGGATTTGCAAACTTGGTGAGTACCGCCTGGAACTCAGCAGACTCTGCGAGCGGTTCAACCGAGGCGGACATAACATCCATACCCGTCATAAGAACCGCAAAACCTATGAGAATATGACCTATATCCCTGCGCTTCTCGTTCTTCTGGAACATGACGAGAACAATGCCTGCAAAAGCAAGCAACGGAGAGAAGGTAGACGGTTTGCAAAGTTCGACATACCACGGAAGATTCTCACCCGTGATAGCAGTTGTCGCCAAAAGCCACGCAGTAATGGACGTACCGAGATTTGCACCCATAATAACACCCGTTGCCTGGTGGAGCGTCATTATAGCGGAGTTTACAAATCCGACAACCATAACGGTGGTAGCGGAAGACGACTGAATAATCATCGTTACGCCGAGGCCGAGCAAGAAGCCGTTAAAAGTATTGGATGTAAGTTTTGCAAGAATGTTTTTTAGTTGTCGGCCGGCGCTCTTTTCAAGCGCATCGCCCATAACCTTCATGCCGTAGAGGAACAGTGCAAGTCCTCCGAGCAAAGTGAACACATCAAAAATGGTCATTCCGTTCTCCTTTGTTTAAATAGAATTTACGAAAACTTTATACAAATTTTACATTCTACTTTCAATATACCATATCCGCAATTTTTGCGCAATAGTGAAATTTTGACGAAAAATTACATTACAGACTGGCCGTTTATGGTAATACCAAAAGAAAGTCCGAGAGTTTCGGCGGCTTTTTTGCACATTATCATACGGGTATGAAAGATTTCAAAAAAGTCCATTACAGAGCCGTACGCGGTATCAACTTCAAGGCGGAGAGTGAGATTTTTGCTGTTTTTGTTAAGATCGAGAGAAGCGGAATAAACCGAGTAGTTTACGCGATCGTGAATGTCGAATGTGGAATGGTCCCCGTTGCGCACGCGACTGCGGCGAACGTCGCTCTTATCAGCAATAATAAGCGCGGCGGCAATTTCGTTAACGGGTACACCCGTACCCTCGTCGTGGTTGCCTATAGCGGAAACTATACGCGATATGTCGAGCGGGTCCATGCCCTCGTTATCAAGTATGCGGAACGCCATTACTGCACCGCTTTGCGAGTGGTCAACGCGGTTGACGATGTTGCCGATGTCGTGCATGTAACCTGCGATTTTCGCAAGTTCCACGGTGTGCGCGTCATAGCCGCATTTTTCAAGCAATTCACCCGCGACCTCGGCAACTTTTGTAACGTGAGCAAAACTGTGCTCGGTGTAGCCGAGCGCGCCGAGTGCGCGGTTTGCTTCCTCAATATACACTTTCACCGCGGGGTGATTTTTTATTTGTTCGTAAGTAATCATCTGTTCTCCTAAAAGTCAAATTTTGCGCCTCTGTCTTCAAGTTTCAGCACCGCGTCAAACGGTTTGCCTGTCTTTGAGACAAAGCCTTTGATTTTTGATGTCTTGCCCGCGGTAAGCAGCATGTAAACGTTTTTCTTTGATATTACTCTGCCGCAAATAACACGGTTGACACCGAATTTACAGCCCTCTTTATATTTTGAGCAACCATAGCCGAAGGTCGTTCTGCGTATCTTGCCGCCGCAAAAGGGACAGTCGCAAATTTCATCTCCGACAAAGCCGTCATCAAAGTCGTCCTCGGGCGGGAGTTCCTTTTGTGCAAACACTTCGATGATTTCCTTTTCGGCAAGTTTTAAGACACCGTCAACCGTCATTGTACCGTGGAAGATTTGCTTTAAAGCCTTGCCCATTTCGGATGTCTTGTATTTATCCATGGAAATTCCCATTTGCAAGAGAGACTGAATGAGAAATTCACCGCCAGGCAGGATGTAGTAGACATCCTTTTTGAGTTCGATATATCCGCTCTTGCGGGCGTTGTCGATAATGCCCGTGCGGGTCGCCTCGGTACCGAGTTCGAGACCTTCGAAAATTGCCTTGTAGTCCTCTTCGTCGTTTTCCTCCGCACCCTCTTTTGCCGCGGCTTTATCCTCTTTGAAAGGATTTTTGAGGTAGTTGTTAAGGGTTTCTATGGTGTAGTGTTTCGGCGGGGTGGTTTCTTTTTCGGCAGGCATAAAGTTGACATTTACATCGTCGCCCTTTTCAAGTGGCGGGAGCATTTTATCCTTTTGCGAGTAGTCGTCGTACTTTGTCCAACCGGGTTCAAGAATAACGGTGCCTTTGAGGGTGAATTCCTCGAGGTCGCCGACTGCAATTTTGATCTCGGTTTTTTCTGCTTTACATTCGAGCGCACAGAACACGGCTACAAAGCGGCGGAAAACGGTCGAATAGACCTTGTTTTCAGCGTCGCTGAGGTCGCCTTTTTTCGGTATCTTATATGTTGGCGTGAGTGCCGAGTGAGACTCTATTTTTGAGTCGTCAAATATGGATTTTTTGAACTTGAATTCGACGGGATATCCGAGAGCGGCAACATTTTCAAGTATCTTTTTGACCTTGCCCTGCTCTGCCGTTGCAAGATACTCAGAGTTTGTACGCGGATATGTGAGATAGCCGCGCTCATAAAGATTTTGTACAATTTCAAGGCTCTCACCCATTGACATTTTATACTTCTTACCGAGTACGTTTTGCAGTTTTGAAAGTGAGTAGAGTTTGCCTGGGAGGATTTCGTCTTTTTTGCGTTTTGCGGCGGTGACTTTCGCGCCTGTCTGGTTATATCTTGCGCAAAGTTCCTCGACCTTGTGTTTCTCATTTGCGGCAAACTTAACTTTGCTTGTGAGTTCTACAGTGTAGCCTTTTGTTTCCTCGGCGCTTCTGCCGACGTAATATTTTTCGGGTACGAAGTGACGTATTGCCATATCGCGGTCGTAGATGGCTTTTACTATAGGCACTATTACTCTGCCTACGCGGAGTAGTTTGCCCGTTTTAAGCGTTGCGTAACGGGTGAGGTTAACACCGTAAAGCCAGTCGATATAGGTACGTGCAAAGCCTTCGTTTGCAAGCATTTCGTACTCGCTTTCGTCTTTCATTTCTTCAAGCGCGGCACGCACGGTCTCATTAGTCTGGTCGGGAAGCCAAAGTCTGAGAAAAGGCTTTTTACCTTCAAGCGCGTGCATTACGCAAAGGCGGACTATTATCTCACCCTCGCGGTCGGCGTCTCCCGCGTTTATTATCGCCTCAACATCGTTTCGGTTGCAGAGGTATTTAAGCGTTTCAAATTGGCGGACAACGCCGCTGTCAACCTGCTTGTCCGAGCCGCGGCGCAAGGTAAAGCGGAACTGTTGCGGGAAGCAAGGGAGATTTTCAATAGTCCAACGTCCGTCGGCGGGTGGATTTTCGAGGTAATCTTCTATGTCACAGAGGGAAAACAAATGTCCGAACGCCCAACTTACGATATAGCCGTTGCCTTCAAAATATCCGTTCTTTTTTTGCTGGTTTCCGATAGCGCCCGAAATATTGCGCGCAAGGCTCGGCTTTTCGGCAATGATGAGTTTCATACGGGTTCCCTCCTTTTAATCAAACTAATTTATTGTACCATAAAAACACTCCGTGTTCAAGTAAGGCTTATGTGAAAAATGAACTTCTTCAAAAAATTATACAAATTTGTAAACTGTTTGCATTGTAAAATCATTTTTTCTGTGGTAAAGTTAAAGCAAAGGAGATGATAGCGTGATTTCCATTAAATATATCAACAACGAATTTTGCATAGGTGCGGGCGATGACCATGCCGTTTGTTATCTTCCCGACGCAAGATTTGAACTTGTCGGCGGCAAGGAAGTCGGTGCTGACAAATTGAAAAAGCAATTATACGTCGGCGATACATATGAGAACGAAGGCAACGGACTTTTCAAAGTGCTTCGCTATGTTAAAAACGTGAGCGACAAAGAGGTCACTTTCCGCGAGATATTTGAGATAAAGACGGCGTTTAAGCCTGCGCGTTATCTTATTCCCTGCGTAAACTACAACGGAAATGACGGTTGCCGTGAGAACACTCCGACGGGACTTTCCCGTGACGGCGAGCCGTGGGTATTTGCATACGACCGCACGGGTATTCCCTCCTGCACGCTGTGCGAGGACAAAAACTTCGGCACCGCCGTATTTGCAAGCGACTGCAACGAAAGTTCGCTCCGCTCGTCCTGCTCGCTGATAAAGAACGAAGACGGCACGTTTACACAGCGAATTATTCACCCCGTGGTTGAAGCTCCTTACTCATATTCGAGCAAAAATATTTTGACCGACAGGTACGGCGAATATATCACGCTTGCTCCCGGTGAAGTCTTCGACGCTACGGTTTATGTATACGCGTGCGTTCCCATGTACGAAAACTACGCGGCGGCAAATCTGCTTGACCGCGCGGCTGAAATTTTTGACCTTGAACGTGACACCCACCTTACGCCAAGACAGGTATGGGATCTCGGCATTGATTTTGCAAAGGCTCTGCTCTACGACTACAAGGGGCATAAAATGATAATCACACATTTTGCGCCACGGCTCTTCCGCTCGCAACACGGCGCGGCTATCACTCCCGAGGAGATGCAAAGAAGGCTGAGTGACCCGTACTACACCGAACTCGGGCGTTTTGACGAGCGTTTTGAAATGGGTTGGGCAGACCAAGGTCTCCTCAACGCGCGTATGCTTGCGGTCGACGCACTCGAAAAGGGCGACAAGGAAATGCTTGACACGGCTATCGGCATTTTTGACTCATGGGCGGACAAGCAAGGCGAAAACGGTCTGCTTTACTCGCAGTTTCAACAGTATTATGTTGAGGAAACATACGACTTTGCAACACCCGATGTCTGCAACTTCGGTTGGGGTGCGGCGGAGATGTCGAGAATGTACACGTTGCTGAAAGAGCACGGAATCGACAAGCCGAAGTTCCGCGACTTTGCGGCAAAACTATGCGACTTTTTCTGCGAACATTATTCCGAAGAATACGGCTTTGGCAAGTCATGGACACTTGACGGCAAGTGCGTGATGGAACGCGGTTCGATAGGCGGATTTATGCTCCTCGGAATGCTTGAAACCTACCGTGTGACGGGAGACAAAAAGTACCTTGACACTGCGATAAAGGCGTGCGACTTCTATTTTGCGCGCGACCTTGACAACTTTGTTTGCTCGGCGGGGGCGCTTGACTGTCAGAGCATTGACAAGGAGACTGCATACCCGTTTATCAATTCTTCTATTATTCTCTACGAAGAGACGAAAGACAAAAAGTATCTCGACCGCGCAAAGAAAGCGGCGTACTACTTCTTCTCCTGGGCATATCACTACAATGTGCTATACCCCGCCGATAGCGAATTTACCAAATACGGCTACAGTACCAAGGGCGGCACGGCGATTTCCACCGAGCACCATGCCATTGACTCATGGGGTTCTGCCGCGGTAACCGGATTTTTGAAACTCGCGTACTACACGGGCGACAAGCGTTGGGCAAAGCGTGCGCGCGCAATGTGGGCAAACGCCATTCAGGGTATTGCATCCGAGAATAACCGCATTTTCCACGGTCAGGTGCGCCCCTTAGGCTCACAGAACGAAGGGTTCTTCCACTGCCGCTGGACAAAGTACCGTCCCACCTGCGAGGATCGCGGTCATTACAACGACTGTCTCTGTGCATGGGCAGGCGCATACCGCATGATGACGCTGTATGACCAGAAGGATGAAAAGATAAAGTCGAAGTTTTTGGAGAGATAAAACAAATATCGTGGGGCGTTACATTAGCACTCATCTTGTGTTTCGCTTTTTTAGGGGGCGTTGAGGATGTCGTCCACAGGTTTGTGCGTCGCCATTGCTTTAATAACTACAATTTACAATTTTTTTGAAATAAACTGTTGACAAAGCGGGAAATATATATTACAATCTTCTCAAATGGTAGAGGCGCGTTATGTCGTTAGTATCTGCGGTGCAAGGTCTTGCAAGCCGTTGCCGCAGTGAAAGAGGCTGACGCCGAAGGCGGTGTATGCAAAATGCCGACCTGGTTGCACATAATAAGATGTGTGTGACTGTCGCTTTATGGCGGAGGGCTATCGGTTAATAGATTTTGTTTCAAAATGTATTTACTGTTCAACCGTTCCGCAAGGAACGGTTGTTTTGTTCTACCATACAAAAGAAAGGAAGAACTATAATGAAAAACACAGTTTTTAAGGGCGTTGCAACAGCGCTCATCACTCCTCTCACCGAAAACGGTATCGACTACGACGCTTTCGGCAAACTTATCGACTGGCAGATTAACGAGGGCATCAACGCGCTTGTAGTCTGCGGCACCACGGGTGAAGCATCTACCCTCACCGACGAGGAACACCGCGCGGCTATCTCCTTTGCGGTTGAGCGTGCGGCAGGACGCGTGCCGATCATTGCAGGCACAGGTTCAAACGATACCGCGTACGCGCTTGAACTCACCCGCCACGCGTGTGAGGCGGGCGCTGACGCAATTCTGGTTGCTACCCCTTACTACAACAAGGCTACTCAAAAGGGTCTTGTGCAGATGTACACCGCTATTGCGGACGCAAGCACCGTGCCCGTTATCCTTTACAATGTTCCCTCTCGCACGGGCGTAAATATCGAACCCAAGACTTATCTTGCGCTTGCCGACCATCCTAACATCGTTGCTATTAAGGAAGCAAACGGAAACATATCGAAAATTGTCGAAACCATGTCGCTTGTACATGACAAACTCGACCTCTACTCGGGCAACGACGACCAGATAGTTCCCCTTATGTCGCTCGGCGGCATCGGCGTTATCTCGGTTATCTCCAACCTACTCCCGAAGGAGACCGTTGAGCTTTGCAACCGCTTCTTTGCGGGCGACGTTGCAGGCGCGGCGGAGTTGCAGTACAAGTATCACTACCTCATTGACGCGCTGTTCAGCGAAGTTAACCCCATTCCCGTAAAGGCGGCCATGGCGGCTATGGGCTACTGCGAGGACTATCTCCGTCTGCCCCTTACACCTATGGAGGAAAACACCAAGGCGGTATTGCTGAAGGCAATGCGCGACGTTGGTATTAATGTTTAATATGAAAGTTATTGTAAACGGCGCGTGCGGCAAAATGGGCAAAGAGGTTATCGCCTGCATAGAAAAAGACGAAAATCTTACATTAGCTTTAGCCGTTGACCCCTATACTGCCGCCCCCGACGCGGTAAATGTTACCGCTTTCCCAAGTGAAAACGTCGGTGCGGATGTTATTATTGACTTTTCGCACCACTCCGCTATAGGTGCTGTGGCTGAGTACGCCGAGAAATACGGCATCCCCGTTGTGCTTTGCACCACGGGGCAGACAGACGAGGAAACGGCACGCATTGACGCGCTTGCAAAGGCGGTTCCCGTGTTCTTCTCTGCCAATATGTCGATGGGCGTTGCCCTGCTCTGCGAACTTGCAAAAAAAAGCGCAGCGGTGTTCCCCGAAGCTGATATTGAAATAATCGAAAAGCACCACAGCGCAAAACTTGACGCTCCAAGCGGCACAGCGCTTATGCTTGCAAATGCAATAAAGAGCGTGCGCGAGAACCTCACATTCATGCTCGGCAGAAGCGGCAGACACGCGCGTGAGAAAAACGAGATAGGTATTCACGCGGTTCGCGCAGGCAGTATTGTCGGCGAACATGAAGTTATCGTTGCCACGAAGAATGAAATCATCACGGTTTCTCACAGTGCGATGAGCCGAAGCGTTTTTGCAGACGGTGCCGTTGCAGCGGCTAAATGGGTCTGCGGCAAGGGTGCAGGACTTTACGCGATGCAGGATATGATTAAAAATTAAAAGGTAAAAAAATGCTTTATTCCAATCTTTCTACAAACGAACAAGGACATCTTACAATAGGCGGGCTTGACGCGCTTGAACTTGTCAAAGAATACGGCTCGCCGCTGATGGTACTTGACGAGAACAGAGTGCGCGAAAACTGCCGTATTTATGTTAACGCGGTAAAAGAGTATCTTCCGAAAGGTTCAATGCCGCTTTACGCGGGAAAGGCTTTCTGCTTTAAGGGACTTTACAGTATCATTGACAGTGAAGGAATGGGTGCTGACGTCGTTTCCCCCGGTGAAGTATACACTGTAAGCGCTGCAGGCTTTCCTATGCAGAATGTTTATTTCCACGGAAATAATAAGACTGACGAGGACATTGCGCTTGCTATAGAAAAGAAACTCGGCTGTTTCGTTGCCGACAACCGCGACGAACTTATTTCCATTGACCGCATTGCGCGTGAAAACGGCATTAAGCAGCGCGTGTTGCTCCGTCTCACCCCCGGTATCGACCCGCACACCCATGCAAAGATAAGCACGGGTAAGGTTGACTCAAAGTTCGGCACCGCCATTGAGACGGGACAGGCTATGGAACTTGTAGAGTTTGCGCTCGGTCTCGAAAATATCAATCTCGAAGGTTTTCACTGCCACATCGGTTCGCAGATTTTTGAATCCGACCCGTTCTGCGATGCGGCTGACATTATGTTAAAGTTTGTCGCCGACGTAAAAGCAAAGTTCGGATATGAAGTAAAGGTTCTCAACCTCGGCGGCGGCTACGGTGTTCGCTATGTTGAGTCACACCCGCAAATTGATATTGCGGCAAACATCAAAAAACTCGGCGAGCATATCGCCGCCGACTGCGAAAAGTTTGGAATTGTGGCTCCCGCCATTCTGCTTGAGCCGGGTCGCAGCATTGTTGCAGACACTTGCACCACCCTTTACAAAATCGGCAATGTTAAGACAATCACCGGTTACAAGAGTTACGTTTCCATCGACGGCGGTATGACCGACAACCCGCGCTATGCGCTCTACGGCTCGGAGTACACCGTAATCAACGCCACAAAGGCTGACAAGACTGCAGACTTTGTCTGCACGGTTGCAGGACGTTGCTGCGAGAGCGGAGACCTGATTGGGGAAGATATTGCGATTGCATCTCCCGAGCGCGGCGACATTCTCGCGGTGCTTACAACGGGCGCGTACAACTACTCAATGGCATCAAACTATAACCGCATCTGCCGCCCCGCGGTGGTCATTGTCAAGGACGGCGAGACGAGAGTAGGTATAAGAAGAGAAACATTTGAAGATTTGATTAAATGTGATATGTGATAATAGAAAAACAGCGCTTCGGTGCTGTTTTTTGCTTGACTTTTTAACTTATCTATGCTATATTAAATTTCCATTTTAATTTAAGAAGGTGTTGTTATGCAGAATATTTTTGACAACGATGTATTTTTTGATGGGTACAAATCTTTGCGTGAGCGTGATGACAATATGAACGACCTTTTGGAACAGCCTGCCATGAAAAAGTTATTGCCCGATTTGGTCGGCAAGTCGGTGCTTGACCTCGGTTGCGGCTACGGTCATAATTGCGTAGATTTTGTTAAACGCGGTGCAACCAAAGTAGTCGGCATAGACATTTCCAAGAAGATGCTAGAAGTTGCAAAAGAAGAATCATCCGATGCAAAAATCGAATACAAAAACATGAGCATGACCGATATAGAAAGCATCGGTGAGACTTTTGACCTTCTTTACAGTTCGCTTGCGTTTCACTACATAGATGACTTTAAAACTTTCGCTAAAGCAATGGCGAATGTCACAACCAAGGGCGGTACACTTCTCTTTTCGCAGGAACACCCCATTATCACAGCAACCGTTGATGGAAACGGACACTTTAACCGCGATGAAAATGGAAACCGTATTTCATATACGTTCTCAGACTATAACCGTGCGGGCAAGCGCACATCTCGCTGGTTTGTTGACGACGTTGTAAAGTACCACAGACCATTCGGGCATATCATAACCGCACTTGCAGACGCAGGTTTTATGATTGAAGAAGTAGTTGAACCTGTTCCCGAAAACTGGGCAGTAGAAAAATTACCGACAATAGTAAAAGAGTATATCAAACCAAACTTTTTAATTGTAAAGGCAAAGAAAATATAAAAAAGAGCCTCAAGGCTCTTTTTTATGAGGTAAATAAATGTTTATGTTAGTAACATCTCTGCCCAAGATCCTTCGCTTCGCTCGAGGATGACAGGGGCGGGTTTAAGCAATGTGCTAAAAAAGGCTTGTTTTATAACACTGCAACAAACCCCGCTTGTCATCCTCGAACGTAGCATAGCGAAGTGAAGGATCTTGCGGGGAGATGTTGGCTTGAACTCTAAACTTAATTTACAACATCACTTCATAAGTTCATCTGTGAGTCTTATTATTTCGGGGGCGATTTTGGCGCGCTCTTTTTTGAGAGTGCGGTTATAGAGGGGGTAGGCAAGGCTGACTATGGCGATGCCGACAATTCCTATAACAATACCGGGGATAAACAGCGCGCCCATCCAGACCATTGCACAGCACATTCCTATACCGAGTATAAGTGCGCCGATAACGCCGACTACAATAGAAATCATTGTTGCTTTATCGGTAACGCTTCTGTCAAGGCGGCGGAGTTGTGCCATTTTATCTTCTTCGGGGGCGGCGTACTTTTTTCTTATGCGTGCTACCTCTTCCTGCTGTTTTGCGGAATAGGTAAATGTAAATGTTTCCTTATTGTTCTCCATTGTGTTTTACTCCTGTGAGTTTAATTTCGCGGGTGGTGCGCACTATCATATAGACCGACATAGTTATAACCGCAATGCTTACGCCCGCACCTGTAAGCATTATCATAAGTCTTTTATCTTCCGCCGCCATGTCCGCACCGAACTGAGAAAACATTGCGGTTTCAAGCGACAGCATTGAAACCAGTGCGGCTGAAAACGTGATTATCTTTGTTATCATCATTACAGGGCTTTTATACTTGCGGTATTTGAACAAGTTTATTATCGCGGTGGTCGTGATATAGAATGTGTACATCGCCATAATATAGATCAGCATGCCGTGGTATTCAAAGCCTTTGTTTTGGTACAGTATCATAAGCACCGCGCCTGACAAGGCAAAATTGAGGGTAAGAAGAATGAACGAGCAAAGTCTCGCACGTTTGAGTTCGCCTAAGCGGTTTGCTCCTATGCCGTTTCTGTTGACATAACGTACAAGCAGAAATCGCATTATCGCAAGGGTTAAATAATACACTGCAAGGCAGCCAAACCAATTAGAACGGTAAAGAGCATATGACACCGCATTTGTGCCTACGTACAAAAGGTTTACCGCAAGCGATGCGTAAAGCGAGACATGTGTGCGAAAAACTGCGTCGGTCATGTATCTGTTGCCGAGCGGATTTTCGTAAATCTTTTGCTTGATTTCCTTATAACGCTTTGGCAGAACCATTGCGAAAAATACAGTAACGACACTAACGGTATAAAACGCGACAACATACACAGCGTATGCAAGAGGATTTTCGGAAAGATCTTTTATAAACACGAGTGCAAGTGCTACTGCGCTGAATACCGTGAGTAAAATCATTACCCATATCGGCGGAAACAGCAGTTTTTTGAAGTATTTCTTGTAATCCATATCAGTATCTCCGTATGCGAACGGTAAAGGTACTTCCCTCTCCGAGGGAGCTTTCCACGCTTATTTCGCCGTGCGTAATATCGACGACGCGCTTGACAAGAGCAAGTCCGAGACCGTTGCCCGCGCTTGCGTGCGAAGTGTCACCCTGATAGAATTTTTCAAATATATGCGCACCGATTTCGGGCGACATGCCACATCCGCTATCTTTAACTTTCACTGTGGCGTGATACTTTGTTGCAGTTAAAGTAACCGTTACTTTGCCGCCGTCATCAGTAAATTTGAACGCATTGGAAAAAAGGTTGTTCCACACGAGCGACAAAAGTTCGCGGTCGGCGTAGACGCTGACATTTTCGGAAATGTCGGTTTCAATTTCGATATTTTTGCTTTCCCAGACGTTTTCATACTGCAAAAGACATTCGCATAGCTGTTCGCCGAGGTCGTATTCCTCAGTTTTGGGATATATCTGCTGATTTTCAAGGCGGTTGAGTTTTAAGATATTTGTCATCATGTCGGCGAGTCGACGCGATGAGTCGGTGACCGCCTTTGCATACTCAATGCGCTTTTCGTCGGAAAGGTCGGAGGCCTGCAAAAGTGTACCGTAATTCTGCATTACGGCAAGCGGGGTTTTCATTTCATGTGAGACATTTGCGATAAAATCGGTGCGCAATGTCTCAACACTTGAAAGTTCTTCCGCCATTTTGTTGAAACACTCGGTAACCTCGTTCCATCTGTCCGCCGAGCCGTATTTACCTTGCAGCTCTATTCTCACATTGAAATCGCCCTTCATTATCTGCTCAGCCGCATCTGTAATACGCTTTGCGGGGCGGTCAACAGTTATCTTGCGGCGTATGACATCCGCCACGGTGAAAACAAGGCTGAGAAGCATAACATTTAAAAAAGTAAGTTTCGCTGCCGCGGCAAGATTTTCATTTGTAAGGGTGAGATTTAAAGTCGAAGAAAGCGTTGACACAAACAGCATGGTACAGCATGTGATAAGAAATGCCACAACGAGGAAAAAGACGAGAAAGTAATGCACAAATACTAAAACGCTTGTAAACCTATTCCCTTTTTTCACTTTATCACCGCCTTGTAACCGAGTCCGTGGACGGTGACAATTTCAAAATCATTGCAATCGGCAAGTTTTGCACGGAGTTTTGTCATGTACACATCAACTGTGCGGGGGCCCGATGCTGTATCGGCATCCCAAAATTCGTCCATAAGTTGTGTGCGGGTGAACGTCTTTTTAGGGTATGAGAGCAGTTTATAAAGCAGGCTGAATTCCCTTGCGGTGAGCGATATTTCCTCTTCGCCGAGATATGCGGTATGCTCATCCATATCCATTCTGAAATTGCCGACGGTGAGTGTGCGGCTGGATGCTATCTTAGCGCGGCGAAGAAGTGCGCCTATGCGCAAAAAAAGTTCATCAAGGTCAATAGGCTTTACCATGTAATCGTCAATTCCGACACGGTAGCCGCGCTGTTTGGACGCAAAATCATCGCGTGCGGTCATAAACAGTATCGGAATCTCTGCATTTAACTGACGCACGGTTTTTGCAAATTCAAAGCCGTCGATATCGGGCATCATTATATCGGACACGATAAGGTCAAACATATTATCATACATCGCGTCGTATGCTTCCTCGGCGCCGAGGCACCCCGTCGCCTCATAACCGCTGCCGTTTAAAAACTGGCATACCGAGCGGTTGAGTTCTCTGTCATCTTCCACGACTAATATTTTGAACATTTCGCGTCCTCCGAGTTTAGATTTCCCTTACAGTATAACACAGAAATGTTAACAATGTGTTAACATTTCTGTGTTTTTAATATATCAAATGTGTTTTATTCAAGACCGTATTGCTTACAGCGCCGAGACTAAAGGCAAAAAGCAAGCCGCCTGCAAAGCACAGAACAACATTCATAACGGTTGAGCCAAGCGGGGTAATCATGGAAACCATCATAAAGAGCAGCATGCCCGCGCCGAGTGAGCCGCAGATCGCAAGCCATGCCTTTTGCTTTGCGGCAACCGATACGAGAACGAAAATTGACACAAATACGAGCATCAAAAACACCTTGGCCATAATGCACATAGCAATGTTGCCTGCGGTGAGTGTTCCAAGGTCAAAAGAAAGCCCCGAGATAGCGCCGCCGAGCATTGCGCCGACAAAGTAAAATATCAACATAAGCGCTCCCGAGACAAAGCCTGCGAGAGTTTTGGAAACGACATAATCGCCCTTTTTTGAGCGAACGGTAAATAGGTTCTTTGCGTATCCGCTTTTGAAGTCATCCGAGATGAAAAGACAGATAAACACAGCCGCAAGCATAAACATCATATTGATGTTGCACATACTCATAACATCCATGCCGCCCATTGTCTCACCGCCATCAGTGGGCAGAGTGCCTATGGACTGCCATGCGTTTTCGGGTCCCTGCATTACGGTTTCAACTCCCGTTTGCGGGTCTACGGAAACGGAGCCATCCATCATTGTCATCATTACCGTAATAAGTATGGGAATTATGAGCGCGCAGACGATAAGAATGTAAAAGAGTTTAGACTTGAACATTCTTTGAAAATCCACTTTCAGCATGCTTTTCAGCCTTTTGCCAAATCCGACAGTTTCAAAATTTACTGCGTTTTCCATTTTATCTTCCCTCCTTCATAAGATCGATGTAGTATTCTTCGAGACCTATTTTGTCTGTCTTAAGTTCTATTACACATATACCGTTTCCGTAAAGATATGTGACGATTTCCTCGGGGGTTGTCATATCGTAAACGCGGATATATTCGGCTTCGTCTTCTTCCACGCGTGAATACTTACAGCCAAGTAAGGACTTAGCACGGCTCATATTCTTTGCTTTTAGAGCAACATAGGTGCGGCAGTTTGCATCAAGTTCATCGGCGGTCATCTCGCATATCATTTTTCCGTGGCGGATAATGCCGTAGTGGGTGGCTACCTTTTGGAGTTCACCGAGCAGATGCGAAGACACGACGATGCTGCGCTTGCCGTCTTTGACAATGTCCGTCAGCACCTCTCGCATAATTCTCATACCATCGGCATCAAGACCGTTAAGAGGTTCATCGAGAACAAGCAAAGTGGGACTTCCGAGAAGTGCCATTGCGATACCTATTCTCTGTTTCATACCGAGGGAGCAGTTTTTGTATTTATTGCCCGCGGCACCTTCCATTCTGACAGTTTTGAGAATTCTTACGACCTCTTTTTGAGCGTCTTTAACACCGAGGTTTGCCGCTTGAAGCATCATATTGTCCCAAACCGAAAGACCGGAAAAACAGCCGGGAGACTCGATGAGCACGCCGATTTTTGCTCTTACGCTCTCGTCTGTATGATCTCTGCCGTAAAGTTTGACGATTCCGCCGCTTTTGGGTATAAGTCCGCAAATCATTTTCTCCGTGGTGGATTTTCCCGAACCGTTTTCTCCGATAAAACCGTAAATTGCGCCCATAGGCACAGTCATATCAAGACCGTTTACTGCCTGCTTTTTACCGAAGTTTTTGGAAAGATTTCTTATTTCAACTGCGTTCATTTTCATTCTCCTTTCTTAATATACGTCGCTCTTTGAGAGGAGTTTTGTGCCAAGTACGTTGTAAACAATTGCCCAAGCAACCGAACACGCAAGGCATACAAGCACTGTCACGATATTGCCCGAAAGGCATGCAAAAACCGAGGAACCGTACAGAAAAATGTTGAGCGCGGAGTTGTTGCCTATAATCGCCGCGGCGCCGATAATCATAATTCCAGTACCGAAAAAGAAACTTGACGCAATGGAAACGCCGAAATATTTTCTGAAAATAACGTTTAAGAATGTATAAAGGCTTGCCCAGCCGAGGCTCATAATAATTTTGCCTAAAACGGCGCAAATCAGCGAGCCGACATTTACTTCAAAGGAAACTCCCGTAAGAAGTCCCGCGGCTACCGCGCCTAGCAAATAAGTAATGCACATGCATGCCATGGCGAAAGCGCAGACTATTGTTTTTGACATCATGTAGTCCTGCTTTTTCGGGTGAGTGGTAAAAAGTTGTTTTACATATCCGCTCTTGTAATCGCGTCCGATGAAAATTGAAACCATTATACCGCCGAAAATAAACACCATGTTCATATTGGCGTAATCCGCAATGGAGTTTACAACATACAAAGGAGAATCTGCCGCGACTATGTTCCATACATTTGTGTAAAGCGGTGCTGTGGCGACGCCTGTGGTGGGGTCGGTCATTCCCGTGGTGCCTAAAATCATCGCGGGGATAATTGCGGCTATGGCAAGAAAAATGTAATACATCGGCGTATGGAACAGTCGATAAAAGTCCACGCCGAGCATACCCTTTAAGCGCTTATAAAAACTCGGAGATTCAAATTTGAGTTCGCGCGTCATTTTATTTTACCTCCTTTTTTGACATCAGTTCGATGTAGTATTCCTCGAGACCTATTCTGTTTTTTCTGATTTCGCTGACAACGTGTCCGTTTTTCAAAAGCAAATCCACGACGGTCTCGGGGTCACAGGCATCGTAAACACGGATATACTCGTCTTCGGTGCGGACATCTGCAAACTTTCCCGCAAGCACAACCTTCGCGCCTTTCATATCCTTGGTTTTAAGAGATATAAAAGTTTGGGCTCTGCTGTCCATTTCTTTCGCGGAAAGTTCCATGATCATCTTGCCCTGACGGATAATGCCGTAGTGAGTGGCAATCTTTTCGAGTTCGCCGAGAATGTGCGAAGAAATAAGTACGGTACAACTGTAATTTTTTGTAATATCGACAAGTATTTCGCGCATGATTCTCATACCGTCGGTATCGAGACCGTTTATGGGTTCGTCAAGGATGAGCAAAGCGGGATCGCCGAGAAGTGCCATAGCGATACCGATCCTCTGCTTCATACCAAGGGAACAACTCTTGAATTTGATATTGGCTTCATTCTCCATGCGTACAATTTTAAGCACGCGGCGGATCTCAGCATCACGGTTTTCAAGCCCGAGATTGATTGCTTGCATCATCAGATTCTGATACACGCTTGAATTCGGGAAACAGCCGGGGTCTTCGATAAGCGCGCCGACGCGCACTCTTACGCCTGCGTCGGTGTAATCCCTGCCGAACAGTTTGACAGTGCCTTTGTCGGCTACAAGGTGACCGCAGATGAGTTTTTCGGTGGTGGACTTACCGGAACCGTTTTCGCCGATAAAACCGTAAATTGCGCCTTGCGGAACAGTCATATTTAAATTATCGACTGCGTACATTCCGCGAAAACTTTTTGATAAGCCGCGAATTTCAATAGCATTCATTTATATATCTCCTTTACTTTTTTACAACAGCGGTGCAAAGATTCTGACTACCGAGCGGATAAACCTCTGCAGTAAATTTGTTTTAACAAGTTCGGGCGTTACTTTCATTGATTTTGCTAGGGTGTCTTCTATGTCTTTTTTCAAATCCGCTATGCAGTCGCATTTATACATCCACACGCCGTTTTCAAAATGATGCACGAGACTGCGGTAGTCAAGGTTTATCGTGCCTACCATGGCGTATTCGTCGTCGCAGAGGTAACTTTTGGCGTGGATAAATCCGGGTTCGTACTCGTAAATTTCTACGCCCGCGTCCATAAGTCTTTTATAAAAACTTCTTGTCATTCCGAATACAAGTTTTTTATCAGGGATATGCGGCACTATGATTTTTACGTCAACACCGCGCATGGCGGCATTTTCTATGCTGGTGCAAAGTCCGTTATCAATAATAAGGTACGGTGTTGTCATGTACATATAGCGCGTCGCCGAGTTCAGCATATTTTGTATGACCGACTTGCCTATGCGGCGGGTGTATATCGGGTGCGGCCCGTCGCCGAACGGAATAACGTAGCCGCCTGCCGATATATCAGACGTGGGAAAATGCTCCGCGTCGATTTTCGGCATTCTTTTGACATTAATGCCGAAGTCGACATAGAAAAGTTTCGTGAGTTCCCATACCGCTTCTCCTTCGAGGCGCACGGCGGTGTCTTTCCAGTGTCCAAGCCGTTTGATATCGTTAATATACTCGTCGGCTATATTTATGCCGCCGGTGTAACCTATCTTGCCGTCAATAACGGTAATTTTGCGGTGACTGCGGTTGTTGAACTCACTGTCGGCGTTGCCGCGAAGCAAAGAAAACGGTCTTGCTTCTATACCGTAAGACGCGAGGATTTTAAAATAGTCCCCGGGGAGCGTGGACATACAGCCGATATCATCGTACAGCACTTTGACTTTGACTCCCGCCGCGGCTTTTTCTTTGAGTATTTCAAGCACCGAGTTCCAGAACTTCCCTTCCTCGATGATGAAATACTCCATGTAAATAAATTTCTCGGCGGTTTTAAGGTCGCGAATAAGGCTTTCAAACATATCTTCGCCGAGCGGAAAATAGGTCACGGAAGTGCTACAGAAAAGGTGCGTCTCGGCAATGGTGCAAAGCATTTTCGCATGGCTTGCAACCGTTGCGTTTTCGGCGGAAAGTTTTTCAAGAAGCTCGCTGTCGTCCTTGGTATACGTGCTGTTTTTAAGGTCACGGAGACGCTTTACGTATTTTCTTTTGAGTTTTCTGGAGTAGAACAAAAAGTAAAGCATAAAACCCGCAATGGGGATTATCAGCACAAACAACAGCCACGGCACTTTATAGTCAGGGTTGTCATCAGATGCAATTATCCTTATTACACAGAAAACTTCGGTCAGCCATGCCGCAATATAAAAATACGGAACATAATAGCACAGCGCTACCACTATGCCGATTATAGCGGCGATTTCCACAAGAGTTATGGCGATAGCGAGGATAAAACGCACGGGGATATAATTTACTTCTTTTTCGATACGTTTGTCGTTTAAAAAATACTCTACTTTCTTTTTCATAGCGCTCCCTCAAAACAGCAAAAAGCGGGGTTATCCCGCTTATGCTTTTTTACTTGTTTTTTGCGTTGTTGATGCGTTCCTCGGCAGCGGCTTTGCGCTTGTTTGCCTCGGCAATCTGCGCGTCGCGCTCATCTTGCATCATCTTTTTGTAAGTCTCGGGGTTACCCATAGCTTTCGCCTCTTCCCAGTTTGCCTTTGACTCGGCTTTTACCGCTTCAAAGTTTGCCTTGTCAACCTCGTGCTGTGCTTTTGCGCTTTCCTTCATATCTTCAAATGCTTTTTTGAAAAAGTTTGCCATTTTTGTTTTCTCCTTATTTATTCATTATTTTGTCGCTGAGAGCGAGAATTTTGTCTGCGTACTTATTCTTGCGCGAAGCAAGGATCTTTTTATACATGGGGTAATTGATAATTGCCATGAGCATACCGACAATACCGATTACGATG
This sequence comes from Clostridia bacterium, assembly GCA_017461475.1. Classification (GTDB taxonomy): domain Bacteria; phylum Bacillota; class Clostridia; order Oscillospirales; family CAG-272; genus UMGS902. The sequence continues at coordinate 27,133 of JAFTXX010000002.1, read as the reverse complement.
CCGGGTACCATGCCTGCGATGCCGAGTGTTGCACCGATGTCGGTCATAACAAGGCTCATGCCGCTGCCCATTACGATAGCGGAAACACTGCCGAAGATGTAAGCAAACACATTTGCGGGGCGCTTAACCTTTGCGTCAAGTGCACGAAGTTCGTCAAGTTCGGTTATTTTCTTTTCGGTGTACTGTGCACGTATGTTCTGTGCGATAAAGTTCTTGTCGTTTGCGTTGTTCATTTCGTTACCTCTTTCGTGTGATTGTTTGTTTTTGTTTTGTGGCTTTATTCTACCTCCGGCTTGTTTTTGAAAAATTTATAAAATGTTAAAAAAATGTTAATTTTAAAATTTTTCAAAAATTTCACAATAAAGCGATGATTTTATGATATAATTTAATCAAAGAAAAATCTTTAGAAAACGGAGGAAAATATTATGCCAGGACCAGGTGGAGGACATCACGGCGGTGGCGGAGGTCGCGGCGGCATGGGCGGAGGCCCGCGCGGTGGCGGTTTCGGCGGTGGCCCCAGAGGTGGTTTCGGGGGAGGTCCCCGTGGCGGATTTGGCGGACCACGCGGAGGTTTCGGCGGTTTCGGTCACAGACCGCCTATGCACCACAGACCCCCAATGCATCACAGATACGGTGGATGGGGTTATCGCCCTTATCGCGGCGGCTGTCTCGGTTGTTGCATTCCCGTTGTAGGAACAATTGCCGCAATCGTGCTCGCGGTTGCGCTTGTTTTGATGTAAGATAGAGCAAAAAGCACCTCGAAAGAGGTGCTTTTTGTGTAGTGGGAAATTAATGATTATGCGAGCAATGACGACGCACAAACCGAGTAGGGGCGATTATCAATCGCCGAAAAGCAAAGACTAGATGTTATACAAGCGGGCGATTGATAATCGCCCCTACGAGTTTGCTCGTTACATTAGCATCCATTTCATGTGTTGCTTTTAGGGACGTCGAGGACGTCGTCCCCTACGATTTGATTTATATTGTCACTCCGCTGAACATTAATTTACCTATCATTATTATTCAATAGCAGTTTTGCGCGCTCAACAAGTTCATTGAAACGGTCTTCTTTTCTTGACTTGTTGAACCATTCCCAGCCGCGGGGCGCGGTCATGGCGTAGAACAAAGCACTTGCGGCGGAATTTCTGAAACGGTACTCATATTCAAGCGGATAGCGAGTGCCGTCCGGGAACAAGGCGCAACCTTTGCCTTTTAAGAGTTTGCAATCTCCGAACATTTCTTTATAGCCCGTATCAAGTTCTTGCCCGTCTTCGTACTCATTCCACTTAGCGTAATATTCAAGTGAAATTTCAAGATGTTCATATCCCTCGTCACTTCTGCCTGCACCGAAGAATGCCGCGGCTCTTACAAGAGAAACCCACGCATAGAGCGCATGCCATGCGGGCGGCACGCCGTTGCCTTCGCCGAACATTTCCATAAGGCGCATATTAAAACCGTTTATCTCAATAGAACGGTTGGCGCGGCGTGTGTTTCTGTTCGGTTTGGCAATATAATGCATCATAAGATTGAAATTATTCAGCGAGTTATATTTCCACCCTTCTTCGCGGTTTCCCGCATCCCACAACTGCTGCTCCAGCACCTCATTTTGAACTAAGCAATACTGCGTAACAGGTGCTGGAATTTCTCGGACGCCGCAACGGTCGGAGAAAATTACAACATCTCCGTCATCATCGGCGGCATAAGTATACACCGAACTGCCTACATAACCGTCAGTCAAGTTCAGCGCGTCGTAGCGGCGCATCATGCCGTCGCAAAGCGGCATATACCCCTCGCCTGTTCCCTCATATTCTGTCAGTTCATAAACGGCGGTAGCGGAATCGCCCCAATACGGCTTTTCCATGCGCACAATGCCGATGCCCGGTGCAAAGTAATAATAGAACTTACCGCCGCGGTATGCCATACCTGCGGTCATACCATGAACATCAAGCGAGAGTTTAAGGCAGTTTTCAAACGTCCCCGCCGCTGTGGTTATGCTACCCACATCTTCACACTCGACAAAAGTTTTAATGTATTCCGTACCCCACATCAAATACTCTGCCGTGTGCTTTGTTCCGCTCTTCCATTCATCCGACCATATACAGTCAACTGCATCGTGCAGGATTCCGTAAATATCATTATACAGAATCGGAGCCATAGCAATAGTCCACTCGGTATTCTTCCACTCGAAACACCACGGGTAATCATGTTCATGGATCTTGGTTTTTCCGTCATTTTTGCATGTGGTTTCACGCGTAAAGAAATTCCAATGCCCTGTTGCGGTAAATTTGGGATTGAACGTGGGATCCGTCTCCAAAATTCGGCGTGCTACCGAGCATGCCGCCTTGGTATGTGCTTTTTCAATGGGTGTCTTTGCAAGCATTTCGGCGCGCTCAATGGGATAATAAACATCATATATCTTCTCATCACCGCAATACTCGCTACGTATCTGCCTTATCATGTCGACCCAACTGTTGTCGTCATATTTCAGGCGTTCAACGCTGAATCTGTACGAAATCATAACCGTATTTTTGTCTGCATGGCATACTGTAAAAACCGACGATTGCTTAATAAATTCAGCATTATAATCCGCGGTATATTCCCAGGTGTTGCCGCTTGCACAAGGTATAAGCCCATCGCCGCCGACTATAGTATAGGATTTGAGCATACGCACTTCTTCATAACCGTGACATTTTCTGTTTTGACGGACGATGCCAACGCCTTTTTTGAAATATGTTTTATTTGTGGCTTTATTGTGTTTCGTTATCCAAAGTTCACAGCCTTCAAAAACACCGCAAGGAGTTTCGGCGGTGGCATTGTCATCTGCAAAAGTGAGAGTTGTTCCGTCGGAGCCTGTGTAACTTTCCCCTACTTTTAAACCGTCGACAGTAAAAAAGCCGTCACACAGAGACGCATTGCGGAATATCTGGTCTATCTGCTCATCTAAGGATTTCATCCACCCTTCTCCCATACCGCAATGGTCAAAGCGGCGAAGTTTTCCATCGGTTATGCGATATTCGTATCCGCCCGCACGCATTTTGTACTGGTCGTTTTCTCCCCTCACCTCTCTTGCGAGATGCTGTTTCTGCATTTCGATTGCCGCGAGAGCCGCGGCATAGTATATGTCCGTATGAGAGGCGATCGACAACACTTTTTCATATGCGGCAAAGCCGTTTTCGGTGTCCGGCTTTTTAAGTCCGAAATAAGCACCAGCAAGCCAAAACCATTCGCTGGCAAGCGCTTTTGTCAATTTTAACTTTTCAAGACGCGGAATTTGTTTGTCACGTATAAACTCAATGAGCACATTTCCGCTCCATTTCTGGTCTTCCTGCATTGTGATAAAACGCATTGCCTCGTCGTTCTTTCCGAGTTCCGCCGCTTCGCGGATGCGGGCAAAAAGTGCGTCGTTCTTTTCACCGGGGAGCCACCACCAGCCACGCATAAGCACATCGGCAAGCGCATGGTACTTGTCCGCGGATTCGGGCAGGTTTTCAACATCAGCGAGAACATCGTTATATGCGGTTTCAAAGCCGTTTTTGCTGTTTTTAAACTGCCATGCTTTGAGTTCTTCGACCTTCTTCATAACCTTTTGCACCAAGGTATCGTTTACATTTTCGTTCATAGCACCAAGTCCCTTTCTTATCTGTTTTCTGCCGCTGTGAAGTTGTGCCTTGACCGTGCCTTCGGATACGCGCATTCTGTCCGCTATCTCCGCAATGGAAAGTTCCTCAAAATAGTGCAGGTGTATGACCTGTTTTACTTTTTCGGAGAGCGCGCTGATACTGCCGTACAACTGCTCTTTTTCCTCGGCGGAGACAAGGAGTATTTCGGGGTTACTGCGCATATCCTCGGCAACTGCGTTTTCGAGTGCGTCAAGGCTCAGGTAACTGCGCATACGAACAACCATGTTCTTTGCGCAATTCTTTGCTATGCGACATACCCACGCACCGTATTTCTCGGGTTCGCGAAGGACATTCAGTTTCATCCACGCGGTGATAAACGCGTCCTGCGCCGCATCTTCCGCCATGTATTTTGCGTGTATCACAGAGTTCGCCGCGGCGACAACCGCTTTTTCATACCGTGCGACAAGCACCTCATAAGCACGTTGCTCACCGGCGAGCGTGAGCATTACCAAGGTCTCGTCATTTTGGTCTTGATATAACACCGTATCATCCTTTCGTTTTTGTGGTTCTGTCTTATAGACAAGATTTAGATAAAAAAGGTTTAGAAGAAAATGAAAAAATATTGTTTACATTAGTAATGGCGACGCACCAACCGCGTGGAGTACGTCGACCCCTACAGGTTGGTGCGTCGCTATACTTATATAAACATCTATTTACCTCACTGATACAAAAAGAACCAGATTCGTGTAGAATTTGGTTCTTTTCTTATTACACATTATTGCCGACTTCGATGCTGATTTTGTTGAAGATATTTAAGAGGTCATCGACGCAGGCGTTTTTCTTTTCTTCACCGCGGATGTCTACTATGCATTTGCCCTCGTGCATCATTATGAGTCTTGTGCCGTACTCTATGGCGAAACGAAGATTGTGCGTTACCATGAGAGACGTGATTTTGCTCTTGTGCACAAATTTATCGGTGAGGTGCATTACTGTCTCCGAGGACTTGGGGTCGAGGGCGGCGGTGTGCTCATCGAGAATGAGCATATCGAGGTCGGTCATGTTTGCTATGACAAGTGCGAGTGCCTGACGCTGACCACCGCTGAGGGAACCAACATGTGTATGGAGTCGGTTTTCAAGACCCATTTCGCACTCCTCGAGGAGTGTGCGGTAGTAGTCAACACGCTTTGGATTTACGCCGCGTGAAAGTCCGAAAATTTTATTTTTATTATCGGCGAGCGCCATGTTTTCGAGAATGGTGAGGTCTGCGCAGGTGCCTACCTTTGTATCCTGAAAAACTCTGCCGATACGCTTTGCACGGCGGAACTCGCTCATTTTTGTAATGTCCTTGCCGTCAAAAAGTATTCTGCCCGAGTCGGGTGCGAGCGAACCACAGATAAGATTGAGCATTGTGGTTTTACCCGAGCCGTTTGAACCGATGACAGAAACAAATTCTCCCTCATCAACTTTTAAATTGAAGTTATCAAACAGGAGGGACTCGTCGGGAGTGCCTTTATTAAAAGTGACAGATATATTTTCAAGTTCAAGCATTTTTCTCCGCCCCCTTTTTAAGTGCACTGCTGCCGACAAGCGCAAGTGTGAACAGTACCGCCATGATTATCTTATTATACGCAGACGGAACGCCGAGGAGAGTCGCAAGACCAAGGCAAGCCTGATAGATTACCGAGCCGAGGATAACGGCGGTGGTTGACTTCATAAATCTGACCTTACCGAACAGTGAAAGTCCGATAATAAGGGATGCAAGTCCGATAACTACCATGCCTATGCCCATGCCTTGATTTACATTACCGCGGCTCTGCACGATAAGCGCACCGGAAACGGCTGCATATCCGTTGCCTATGGCAAGTCCAAGAACTTTGCACACTCTCTGGTCCTTTGCGAGCATGGTTACATACTGGGAATTGCTGCCTGCCGCGCGGAGAAGAAGACCGTTCTTTGTTTTGAGATATGCGTCAAGCAAAAACTTGCAGACGAGCGCGATAAAAAAGAATGTGACAAGACGCTGAACATTGAACCCATAAAAATCGGTGGGCAAAAGGTTTGCGGGAAAAGTGCGAAGGAGCGTGGGAACGCTGCGTCCGAGTTCAATGGTGGAAAGTGCGCCGTCACCTGCCCATGTGCCGCCCATGCCGACAACCGTTATAACAAGGTTTATTGAAATCAGCGCGGTGGAGACGAGGATACCGCAAAGCAGGGGGCGAATACCGAGTTTTACATGCAGAAATCCCGTAAGTGCTCCGAACGCAAAACCTACAAGGAAGGAAACGACAAGCGCAAGCCACGGGTTTACACCCGCGCGGACGAGCAAACCGAAGGCTACGCCGCCCGAAAGCACGGTTCCCTCTACTGTGAGGTCGGGGAAGTCAAGTATGGTATATGAAACATAGTATCCCATTGCAAGGATGGCGTACATAAAGCCATCCTGCAACATGACATCAATCGAACTTAAAATGGAAGACATTTTTATGCCCTTTCAAATTATTTGTTGGTTGTAACGGTGGTTGCGTTTGCATAAGCCGCGGGCATTGTAATATTGAATGCCGCAAGCACATCGGTGTTGACAACGGGAGTTGCGTCGGAGATGGTCTTAACAGCCATAGTTGCAAGGTCGGCACCTTCGAGTGCGTCAGCCGCCATGTTACCGGTTACCTTACCGAGTGCAACATAGTCGATGGAGACGGATGCGAGACAGCCGTTTTTAACCTGCTCTTCCTCGGAGCCGTAAACGGGAATTCCCGCTTCGTTTGCGGCATCGAGAACTACGGAGAGGTTATTTACGACCTTGTTATCGGTAAAGTTGTTAAGGCAATCAACCTTGGCGCAAAGTGCGGTTGCCGCGGAGGGAATGTCGGAGTCGCTCTGGATGCTCTGAGGTACGATTTCCACACCGTAAGCCTTTGCCGCTTCTTCGAGAAGTGCAAGCTGTGCTATTGAGTTTGCTTCGCTGGAGGTATAGAGTACGCCGATTTTCTTTACGTCGGGCTGGAGAGATGTAATAAGGTCGAGTTGCGCTTCCATATCAAGCACATCGGAAGTGCCCGAGCAGTTGTAACCAGGAGCATCAAGGCTTTCTACAAGACCGACTGCAACGGGGTCGGATACAGCGCAGAATACAACGGGGATATCCTTTGCCTCAGCCGCCGCGAAAGCGGAGGTTGCCGCGGGGGTTGCAATTGCGACTATCATATCGTAGTTCTGTGCGGCGAACTGGCTCGCATAGGTTGCACAGTCGGAATCTGCTGAAGAGTCGGAACCGATCTGACGGGTGATTTCAACTTTTTCGCCGTAGCGCTCGGTGAGAGCGGCTTCAACGCCTGCAAAGCAGTTATCGAGAGAGGGGTGGCTGATGTACTGTACTACGCCGACCTTGTAGGTGTCGGACGCGGCATTTGTTGTATCTGCACATGATGCAAGTGCGAAAACGGAAATAAGAGCAACAAGAATAATTGATATAAACTTTTTCATGGTAATTCTCCTTTTTAATATATTTATCTGATACCGTATTTTTCGATGATATAATCCATATCTTTATCTCCTCTGCCGGAGAGGTTGATAAGAACCGAACCCTTGCCCATTTTCTGAGCGAGTTTTACGCCGTATGCAACAGCATGTGCGCTCTCAATTGCAGGGATGATGCCCTCAAGACGGGAAAGCGCATAAAATGCATCAATCGTCTGCTCGTCGTTTACAACATCGTACTTTACTCTGCCGATATCGTGAAGGAATGCGTGTTCGGGACCGGACGAAGGATAGTCAAGTCCGCTTGCAACCGAGTATACGGGTGCCGGCTCGCCGTTTGAGTCCTTGAGCATTATGCTGTTGAATCCGTGCATTACACCTTCGCTGCCGTATGTAAGGCTTGCAGCGTGGTCGCCGAGTTTTTCGCCTCTGCCGAGAGGTTCTACGCCGTATATATCAACAGGGTCATTTAAGAAACCGGAAAAGAAGCCCGCAGCATTTGAGCCGCCGCCAACGCACGCCACGATAGCATCGGGAAGCTCGCCGGTCATTTCAATAAACTGTTCTCTTGCCTCAATTCCAACAACGCTTTGAAAGTCACGTACCATCATTGGGAACGGATGTGGCCCTACTACCGAGCCGATACAGTATATTGCATCTTTATATTCTTTGGTATACGCTTCAAATGCCGCATCAACCGCCTCTTTAAGCGTTGCAAGACCGTGTGTAACTTCAACTACGTTAGCACCGAGGATCTTCATCCTTGCAACATTGGGAGCTTGCTTTTTGATATCTACAGAGCCCATGTAAATATCGCACTGAAGTCCGAAGTATGCCGCCGCAGTAGCAAGTGCAACGCCGTGCTGTCCTGCGCCTGTCTCGGCAATGACCTTTTTCTTACCCATATATTTTGCAAGAAGCGCTTCGCCCATACAATGATTAAGTTTGTGTGCGCCTGTGTGGTTGAGGTCCTCGCGCTTTACATAAAGTTGAACGTTACCGAGAGAGGAAGAAAGGCGCTCGAGGTGCGAAATAGGAGTGGGTCTGCCCTGAAACTCCTTGCGGATTCGGCGAAGTTCGCTGACAAACTTGCTGGACTTGCAGATGGTAAAATACGCCTCGGTTATCTCATTCATGGCTTTCTGCAAATCGTTTGGAATGTAAGAGCCGCCGTATTTGCCGAAGTAGCCGTTTGCATCGGGGTAATTCTTAAAATAGGTGTCAAAATCTATTCCGTTAAAATTCATGGTATATCTCCGTTTCATGTTAAATTTTAGTTTTAAGATGCGCGCGGAGTACGCCATCGTTTTGCTAAAATAAACATCGCGCCTCTCCTTTCTATGTCGGTAAAAAACAAAAATCCTGTCCCATATAAAATGGGACAGGATAAATAAACCTGCGGTACCACCCAAATTCGTAAGAAAATCTTACGCACTCAACATGTACTATCATACACACGGCACTGTAACGGTTGCCCTCCGTCGCCCCTAACCGATATATCGGCTCAGTTTGCCCTCATGAGTCCATTCGCCTGCGTTTCACTGCCGCAATCACACCGCCTGCGGCTCTCTTGGAATGAAAGTGTGCCGGGTACTACTCTCAATCAATGGTTTTCTTGGTATGTCATTATGTTATCACGCTAAAGTGAAGTTGTCAAGTGGTTTTTTAAAATTAATCAACAAAATTTATTTTTGTAAAACCGTCGGTTTTTACAACCGATTTGAGACTTTCGCTTATGTTGAGCACGACATCACCCTGCACCTCGGGGGTGTCCGCGGTGTGGTATAGTCCCACTTCTTTTGCGAATGTGCCGCCGGTGATGTTCATGGTAATGCTGCCGCCAAAGGTTGCAGATGTGCCTGTGGTGTTTGTACCTGTGCGGTGCACGCCGTACACGCCGCCTGTAAAGTTGCCGCCCGAGATGTTCATCACAACATCGCCGTCGCAACTGTTCATGCCGACAGCCGCAGTTGCGTTTACGCCCGTGTAGGTAAAGTCGCCGCCGCTGATATTATATGTAAGTGTCACGCCTTTATCAACCGTGCCGATGGGGTTTGCTGGCGAGGTACGCATATTGCCGCCGCGAAGAATTGCCCAAGTGCCGCTTGCAACGGTTATGGTGCAGTCCTCATGGCAGGAAACATCTTCTGAGGTGATTGCACTTGAACCTATGCGGTATCCTACGTTGATGGCGATATCTTTTGTACCGGTACATACAACGCCCTCGCCTACGGTGAAGTTGTTGTAGTTGCAGCAAATTGCTTTGCCTGCGGAAGAAGTATTGATTTTTACATTTTCAAATGTAAGGTCACTTGCAAGGGTGAGGTTGCCGCTCATGTCAACTACGGCGCTGTTGATCTCTCTGTAGTCAACGCCGCCATAGACAGATGTAATTGTTACGTTGTCTGCGCACTCAACAAGATAAGTGACTTTTGCGGTGAGCGGACCGCATACGACTACCGTGCCGCCCGTTTCGCGGAGCATGGAAACCGCGAGTCCGAGCGAGTTGACCGCGCTCTCTGCGGTTTTACCGTCATTTGTAACCTTGCCGAAGTTTGAAACATAGACTACCTTATCCTGCACGGTGGGCAGTGTGGGAACATCAGCGTTATGCCCGAAGACCTCGTTATAGAAATTATATGCAAGGCGCGGATATGTGGTGTTTGTGGGGTGAACGGAGTCGTTATAGGCGAGCATTACATTGTAATAGTCATGCGTATACTCATGTGTGGGGATAAAAGGTAAATCAAGTTCTTTTGCGATGCTTTCGATAAGGCGAGGGAGAGTGTAGGCAGTTCCCTGATATGTGATGTCCGAGTTGGGCGCGGGAATCATCGAGGAAAGATACATTTCCTTGACGGTCGGGAGCGTCTGCAAATCCGCGACAAGCGCCTTATAAGATGATACAAAGTCGGCTTCTGCCGCGGGGGCGGTCATACTGCGCGCGTCGTTGGTGCCGAGCATGACTATTACGATTTCAGCGGAAGAGTTCATGTACTTTGTGTACTCTGCGGTGTTGGGATACCAGAGATTCGGCGTTTTGCTCTTGACATTATACTGTGAATCAAGGTTCATAACATAAGCAGAAGCCTTACCGCAGTTTACTACTTTAAAGCCGTTACCGAGGAGCTTTTGAAGTTGTGCGGGGTAACTGTAGGTTGCCGCGGGGGAAGAACCTGTTCCCTGCGTTACGCTATCGCCTACGCACGCGACAACAATAGTTTCACCGTTTGCAATTCTTTTTGCGTAGCCGTATGCTTTTTCTGTGATTGCTTCTGTATTAATAAGTTTTTCTGACACGGTTTTACCGCCTTTACATTTGCTTTCAAGTGAATTATAGCATGCGGCAAATGCGTCGCCGCGGGTGAAGTTTTCGGATGAAGATGTGCGGTCGATAATACCGACACTGTTTGCAAGGGTGTACGGGTCATTCCATACAAAGTCGCCGTCCTTGTCACTGTATTCCATTGCGCGAAGAAGGAGCGTAAGGAACTGCGCTTCGTCAACCGTGCCGTTGGAATCAAATTTAGTGGCACTGCGGCCGCTGGTTATGCCGTTTGTATAAGCATAGCCAATATACTTCTCTGCCCATGCGGGTACATCGTCAAAAGGCATATCATAAGTGCCGCTGAGCGCTTCTTCCTCGACACCGAGGAAGCGAATTATCTGCACTATGGACTCAGCGCGGGTAAGGCTGTTTCCAAGACGGAAATCGTTTCCGCTGTCGTCATAGCCTTTGACAAGTCCGAGCGAATAGAGCGCGTTGGCAACGGCGGCTTCATCTTTTGCGGTTTCTGTTTTGTCAGCCGCAAATGCGGTGAGCGAAAACAGTGCGCACATAAGTGCGAGCATAGTTGCTAAAAGTTTCTTGTTCATAAATGTTCTCCTTTTATAGAAGTAATTTTATGGTATCACAAAAACAGTAATTATGCAATGTAAAAAGTTATAAAAATGTTGAGATAAAATAACATCTTCGTTACGCTCAGATGAAATTTAATCCACCTACCGCCGCAGCGATTTCATCCGAGCAAAGCGAGGATTTCATCCGCGACAGTGGATTTAGTTGAAAAAAAGGAACGCAGCGCGTTCCTTTTTCATTTCCGGGGTGAGCGGTGGGAATCTGAACCCAAAGTGTGCGCCTTTCTTTTCAGTCGCTTTTACCTTGATATAGCGCACACTTCTTTCGATGCTACGCATCGAGGGGTTCGATTCCATGAGCACTGAAAAAATGAAAAAAGGAACGCGACGCGTTCCTTTTTCATTTCTGGGGTGAGCGGTGGGAATCGAACCCATGACCTCCAGGGCCACAACCTGGCGCTCTAACCAACTGAGCTACGCCCACCATATCCCGCTGAAAGCAGCGGGCATGGCGTACCTTGGGGGACTCGAACCCTCGACCTACTGCTTAGAAGGCAGTTGCTCTATCCAACTGAGCTAAAGGTACATCTAACTGCCGTGGCAACGACAGTTATTATAGCAGTTTTAGACGCATTTGTCAATATGTTTTTTGAAAATTAATGTCAAAAAATAATCGGAAGGCATTTTGCATTGGTGGCTTTGATGTAATCGTCGGGGGAAATCTTGATCTGCGAGCCTAGTCTGCCGCCCGAAACCATTATTTTATCGTACAAAATGCAAGTCTCGTCAATTACTGTGGGGTAGTCTTTCTTCATGCCGATAGCGGTACAGCCGCCGCGGATGTAACCTGTGACTTTGGTGATGTCTTTTACGGGGATGAGTTCGACCGCCTTTTCGCCGACGGAGCGCGCCGCGGCTTTGAGGTCAAGTTCTTCCGCCACGGGGATAACAAACGCAAAGTATCCCCCGCTCTTTCCCACAGCAACAAGCGTTTTGAATGTTATTTCCTTCGGCTGACCGAGTTTTTCGGCGAGGTGAACGCCGTCGATAAACTCGTCGCACTCATAGGTGATTACTTCAAAATCCACGCCGAGCGTTTCGAGTATGCGCATGGCGTTGGTTTTTACGTCTTTTTCTTTATTCTTTGCCATTACTTTTTGATACCAGCCTTTTCAAGCGCTTCAATTACGGAAAGTCCGTAGACGTGCTGACCTATGGTGTTGGGGTGCAGACCGTCGCTGTAGAAATTACGCATCTGCGGCACTGCTTTTTCACCGTCAATGAGTGTTACGCCGTGCGCGGCATAGACCTCGCGGAGAATTTCATAAACCCTTGTGAAAGGCATACGCTCGGGGCGGCGGTCTTCATCTGCGCGCCATACCGGAAGTATGCCGAAGATTTTGGCTTTGGGGTAGATTTCACAAAGTCTTGCAAAATATTCATCCGCAGCTTCGCGGTACTTTTCCTCGTCAGCGCCGTAGCGTCCCCAGTCGTTTGTGCCGTAAGCAACGGTGATTACGTCAGGGTCGAACGGAAGTTCTTCATCAAGGCTTTCAGCCTTGAAAACATATCCGCCCACGCCGTGATTGAGGCAAACCGCGTCAAAGTGGCGCGCAACGGTTGCGGCATAGCTCATCGAGGTGTAGTGCGTGTCGTAGCCGTGAGTAATAGAGTCGCCGAGGAAAAGCATTTTTATTCTACCGTCGGTGGGGGTGGGAGTAAAGTGCGAACCGTCGTCAAGGGTGAAGTTCCACATTTCAAGTCCTACAGAGAAAGGCATGAAAATTCTTACGCGGCGCTCTTTTTTGTCGGGGAATTTGTAGAAAAACTGTCTCTGCCCCTCAGAATCAGCGTAGGTAAAGAGCGAATGCACCATGACGTCGCCGTCATACAAATCAAATGAAAGAAAATTGCGGCTGCCGTAGCAGATAACATCAAATTCAAAGGCGATAATTTCGCCGTCATAGATAAAATCAAAGCAAGAACACGGTGTACTGATGGGCTGATACACAAAGTTTGCCTTTTGATAAACTTCCACTTGCTTATCCGTGAAGCGTACAAACTGTGCTCTGCCGTTTATGCGTGTGCGCAGGTCAATACAGTTTGCCGCGATGCTTTTCAGTTGCTCGTTGTTAAGTACCATTTTTCAACACTCCTTCATAGTCAAAGGCGGGGATAAAACTCTCGGAGACGCTTTCCCCGTCCTGCAAAAACATATTTTTTATACCGCACATAAGTGCGTAATTTACAACTTCATCATACTCGCCGTCGGTTATAGGACGGGATATTTCCGCAAATGTACAGTTTTTAGGCGGTGTGTACTGCCGCATGAGCGAAAGGCACGCGTGTGAACCGCAGATATCGGAAAAAATGTCGACAACGTCCTTTGAGTCGCCGATGTTACCTGGCAAAATGAGGTGGCGTACTATAACGCCGCTTTGCATAAGTTCGCCGTCAAAAACGCATGTCGGCTGTTGGCGCATCATTTCGCGCAGTGCCGATTCGGCTACGTTTGGATAATCGGCGGCGTTTGAATATATTTTTGCGGCATCAGGTGACATATATTTAAAATCGGTAAGATAAATGTCAATGAGCCCGCGAAATTTTTGAAGCGTTTCGACGCGCTCGTAGCCGCTTGTGTTGTAGACGAAAGGCAGGTCAAAACCGCGTGATTTTGCCGTTTTGACGGCGGCGATTATCTCATTTGTATATTGCGTAGGCGAGACAAGGTTGATATTGTGCGCTCCTTTTTCTTTAAGTTCAAAGAAAATTTCGCACAGGCGGTCGACCGATATCACAAGTCCGTCGCCGCCGCTTGATATATCGCGGTTCTGGCAATATACACACTTTAATGGGCAATGTGAGAAAAAGACGGTGCCGCTTCCCCGCTCGCCCGAAATCGGCGGTTCCTCCCACATATGAAGCGCGGCACGGGCAACTTTAAGACTGCCGTCTGCGCCGCAATAACCGCGCTCGCCTCCGTTGCGGTCGGCACCGCAAAGGCGCGGACAAATCGTACACTTCATTATAATACTATATAAGCTACAAAATATAAAGCAAGCAAATGGAGCGGATAGAAAGCGTAAAACGCGTACTGCGTCGCACGTTTGGCAATGCGGTTTTCGGGCATGCCGCTTTTGCCGTTGTAGAAAATGATAAGCGCAACCGAAAGAATTGCAAGCGGTTGCAATAAATTAATATAGCTGAGTTTGCCACCTTGGAAAAAGTATACAATTCCCACAATTTTGCTAATATTTATACCCGTAAGGTTTAATATGCCGAGGGTAATATACTTTGAGATAATATTCCATGCGGAAAGCAAAGCGGCGCCCGCCAAGAGAGGAAGTCGGTTCTTCTTTTCGGCGACATCAAAAATTCCGAACATTGCAACCCATGCAACGCCTAAAGCGCCGTAATCAGCGGAGATAAATCCGGTGAGCGCGGCAAGGAAAACGAAAGTCAGGACACTCAGGAGTTTGGCATATTTAAATCCACGCTTTTTGTATGCATCGTTTGCCGCAAGGAAGCAAAGTCCGAGGAGCAGCGTAAAGAAAACGTTATCCAGCTTTATATCGGGAAGAAGACCGCTAAATTCAACGAGTGTGCTCTTACCAGAAACAAACAAGTCATACGGAACTTCCGACAAAGTGGCAAACGCGAGCAGACGAAGCGCGTATGCGGGAACGCTGCGAGTGTGACGGAAACCGTTGGCAATGAGGAAAGCGAATATCGGAAACGCGAGTCTGCCGACGCTGCGAAGTACAATGTCGCCTGTAATATATCCGATATGGTCGAGAAGCATGCAAACTACTGCTATAATTTTTAAAGTGAGAGCATTCATACTGTCACCTCCATTGTCGGTTTAATTATAACACAGTATAAATATCAATGTGAAGTTTTTTTAAAAATTTTTAAAATTTATTGACATATAAACAATAAATGATATAATTGTTAAGTGGTTAATCATTAATATGTTAATCATTTTTATCAAAGGAGGAAGAATTGTGTCTGATACCACTATGGCGAAAGCCACTGTGCACAAACTTATCACAACAATGCGTAAGCACCACCGTGTATTTGACATAATGCGTGAGCGCACTGGGCTCGGACGTTCGGCGCACCGTATGCTGATGATACTTTCGGACAGCGACGATACCCTTTCACAAACTTCGCTTGCGGAAAAACTTGAGATAAGCACGGCGGCGGTTGCGGTCACGCTGAAAAAGATGGAAGCGGACGGATACATCCTGCGCAAAACAAACGAAGATGACTCGCGTTTCAATTCAATTGAACTCACCGACGCGGGAAAAAACATTGTCGAGATATCAAAGAAATCTTTTGATATTATCGACACATCGATTTTTGCGGGTTTTGATGAAAAAGAAATGGAGCAGTTCGGTTGCTACATCGACCGTATTCAGGAGAATATTCGCGTTCTCGAAGAGCGTGTTAATAAAGGAGGAGAAATCAATTGAAACGATGGTGGAAATACATCGCGCCGTATAAGAAATACTTCATTCTCGGCCCGCTGTGCATGATTATTGAGGTTATCGGCGAAGTTATAATGCCGAAAGCATATTCAATGATAGTCGCAAACATTGACACCGGCTCAAAATCTATTTGGTATGTCATGGGCGTTGCGGCACTTATGGTGCTCACCGCGGTGCTGATGATGCTCGGCGGCGTTGGCGGAGCATACTTCGGTGCAAAAGCGTCCGTAAACTTTGCAAGCGACTTGCGTCTTGATGTGTACAAAAAGGTTCAAACATTCTCATTTGCCAATATCGACAAGTTTCAGACAGGCTCGCTTATCACGCGTCTTACAAACGATGTTACACAAATGCAGAATTTTGTAAACCAACTGCTGCGTATGTTCCTGCGCACTCCCGGCATGCTCATCGGTGCGCTTATAATGACTATAACGATCAGTCCCAGACTTTCTACAGTGCTCGCCATTGCCATACCGATACTTGCGGTGCTTCTGTTTGTCGTAATGCGAGTTGGATTTCCGCGATTTGGTCAAATGCAGAGTAAAGTTGACGCGCTTAACAACACCGTCGGCGAAAATCTTACAAACATGCGTGTTGTAAAATCTTTTGTCCGTGAAGATTATGAAGAAGAAAAGTTTGACGAGGCAAATTCGGCTTTGCGTGACAGTGCAATGCGTGCAATGAATGTGATGATTCTCACCCAACCTATAATGATGCTCGTTATGAACCTCACTTCGCTTTTTGTCGTATGGTTCGGCGGAAACATGGTTCTTAAAGGAATGGGGCTTGAATACAGCGACTTCAGCGCGCTTATTACATACATAAACCAAATTTTAATGTCGCTGATGATGGTCACCATGCTGTTTATGTCTTCTTCACGTGCCGCGGCATCCGCAAAGCGTATCAATGAGGTTCTGGCTGAAGAACCCGATATCAATGACGACGGTGCCGCATACAAAGATCTTGCCGTTAAAAACGGTGAGGTTGAATTTAAAAACGTATCTTTCCGTTACTACAAGAACAGTCCCGACTGTGTGCTTGAGGACATCAACTTTAAGATAAATGCAGGAGAGACTTTAGGCATTATCGGTGGTACGGGCAGCGGAAAAACTACTCTCGTTTCGCTCATTCCCCGCCTTTACGAAGCGGACAGCGGCGAAATACTGATAGACGGCGTAAACGTACGGGATTACTCGCTTTACCAGTTGCGTGAAGGAATAGGCATGGTTCTTCAAAAGAACCTGCTCTTTTCGGGTACCGTTAAAGAAAATTTGCGTTGGGGTGACGAGGACGCAACACTCGAAGATATGAAAAACGCCGCCGAATCTGCACAGGCAAACAACTTTATCGAGAGTTTTGCAGACGGATACGACCATGAGATCGAGCGCGGCGGTGCTAACGTATCGGGCGGTCAGAAACAGCGCCTTTGCATTGCGCGCGCACTGCTCAAGAAACCGAAAATTTTAATTCTCGACGACTCTACAAGCGCCGTTGACACAGCGACCGAGGCGAAAATACGCGAAACATTCGCAACTTCGCTAAAAGATTCAACAAAAATCATTATTGCTCAGCGAATCACATCAGTCATGTACGCTGACCGCATACTTGTTCTTGACGACGGTAAAATAGCGGGGCTTGGCACACATGACGAGCTTATGGATAAATGTGAAGCATATAAGGAGATATACTCTCTCCAAATAGAAAACAAGGAGGCGGTATCTAATGGCTAAGCGAACTCTCAGCGACCTTCAAAAGCAATATAACTCAACCGCCACTGTTCAAAAGCAAGGTGTGATGCCTCCTATGCCGGGCAGAGGTCCCGGCGGGCCGGGTGGCCACGGCGGCAGAGGGATGCCGGTATCAAAGCCTAAAGGCGATACAAAAAAAGTTGTCGCAAGACTTCTGAAATACATAGGAACATACAAATATCTACTGTTTGCGGCACTGTCGTTTGTTGCGCTCTCTGCAATTTCAAGCACGCTTGCAACATATATTCTCAGCCCGATACTCGACATTGTATCGGGAGAAACGATGGCGGATGCCACACTTGAAGCCAAACTGCTTCAAATATCTTTGTATATAGTCGCCCTCCTTGTAATATATCTTGTAAATATAGTTGCACAGTATGTTCAGGCGAAACTTATGCTCCATATCTCGCAAAACTCCATGAGACGCCTTCGCCACGACTTGTTTGTTAAGATACAAAAACTCCCCATAAAGTTTTTTGACAATGAAAGCCACGGCGAAATCATGAGCCGATTTACAAACGACGTTGACAACATCGCCACGATGTTTGACAGCACGCTGACCAGCCTTGTCTCGGGTGTTGTGACTCTCATAAGCACTTTTTGCTTTATGTGTTACACCAACTTTTTGCTTACTGTCATCACCATTGTTTTCATCCCGATATTTATTCTCGGCGGGCAGGCAATTACAAAGCGTTCGAGAAAATACCATTCGGCACAGCAGGCCGCGCTCGGCGCTGTAAACGGCTATGTTGAAGAATCTGTTTCGGGACAAAAAGTTGTTAAGGTGTTCAACCACGAAGACACTTGCGTTGACGAGTTTGCAATGCTTAACGACGACCTCAGAGAAAAGCAGATAAAGGCGCAGTTTTTCGGCGGTATTATGGGTCCTGTAATGGGCAATACCGGTCAGATAAGTTACGCGCTTACCGCAGGCGTCGGCGGTATACTTTGTATACTTAAAAAACTCACCCTCGGCAATCTCGCAATCTTTGTTACATATTCCAGACATTTCTCACGACCGATTAATGAAATTTCAATGCAGATGAACACTGTATTCTCTGCCCTTGCGGGTGCGGAACGCGTGTTCGACGTGCTTGACCGCCCCGAGGAAGAACCCGACGTAGAAAATGCAAACGCCATGCCCGAAATGAAGGGGTACGTCAAACTGAATGATGTAACATTCGGCTATGTTCCCGGTAAGACGATTCTGAAAAACATTTCGCTTTATGCAAAACCCGGTCAGAAAATTGCATTTGTAGGTTCAACGGGTGCGGGTAAGACTACTATCACAAATCTGCTCAACCGTTTCTACGACATTGACTCGGGTGAGATTACAATTGACGACGTAAATATCCGTGACATCAAACGTGATGTGCTCCGCAAGAACATTGCAATGGTTTTGCAGGACACGCACCTGTTTACGGGTACTATCATGGAAAACATCCGTTACGGACGCCCCGATGCAACCGACGATGAAGTTATTGCGGCGGCAAAGACCGCGAGTGCGCACAGCTTTATCATGCGCCTTGAAAACGGTTATGACACGGTTATCACTGGCGACGGTGCAAACCTCTCGCAGGGTCAGCGTCAGCTGCTCAACATTGCGCGCGCGGCAATTTCGCATGCGCCTATACTTGTTCTCGACGAGGCGACGAGTTCTGTAGATACCAGAACCGAACGCCACATTGAGCACGGTATGGATCGCCTGATGAAGAACCGCACAACATTTGTTATTGCGCACCGTCTTTCCACGGTTCGCAATGCCAATGCAATTATGGTTCTTGAAAATGGCGAGATAATCGAGCGCGGTACGCACGATGAACTGCTTGCAATGAAAGGCAGATACTACGAACTGTATACGGGTAAAAAGGAATTGGATTAATGTAAAAAAGGCTTGCTTCGGCAAGCCTTTTTGTTAGTGAGATAAATTAATGTTTATGAGAGTCATGGCGACGCACAAACATTGTAGGGGCGATTATCAATCGCCCGAAAAGCAGGGCGTAGATGTTTTACAAACGGGCGATTGCTAATCGCCCCTACGGGTCTGTGGATGTTTTTACCTGTCATCCTGAGGCATTGCCGAAGGATCTGCGGACGAAGTCCGTCAAAAAAGTTAGTTATATCACGTTTGACACGGCTACGCCGTGCAGATCCTTCGCTACGCTTAGGATGACAGATAGTGCGCTAATCATTAATTTACCTCATAAGCCACAGTGCGGCACCGATGGGAACAAATATATACGGTAACTTGCCAACAAGCGTAAACGCCCGCATTGCGATTTTGTTTAACAATATAAATGTATGAAACGAATCCACCGTAAACGCGGAAAGCAATACGGAAAATACGAGCAATGCAATTACGGCAATAAAAATCAACAATGCCGCAAATATCTGCTTTCTGAATTTAAAATCCGGCTTTTTAAGTCCTAGTAACACATTGCACGCCTGCATTATCGCAAAGCCGAGCAGACATAAAAACAAAGGCAAAACCGCAAGACGAAGAATAAGCAACGGCAGTACGATATACTTTGTTACAACAAGTTCTTTGAACAGCGGATACAGTATAAGCATCAGCACGCCTATGGCAACCAAAATACACACAGATATAATAAGTTGCTTTTTTGCACGCTTTTGTTCGGGCGTTTTTTCTTCTCCGTACAAAAGTACATTCAGTTCCACGCCGAGGACTTCGGAAATTGACATCAGCATTTCCACGTCGGGACGCGATTTTCCGTTTTCGTAATTTGAAACGGTTTGCCTCGTCACGTATAATTTTTCCGCAAGTTCATCCTGCGTTATATTTTTCTTCGTTCTTGCACTGCGTATATTTTTACCTATGTCACGCATAAAACTCACTCCTTTGCTGACTAAATTGTAGCACAGCAATGCAATTTTGTCACGCAAAGAACCTTTGCATAATCAAAAAAGGACGCATTTTGCGTCCTTTTTTGATTTATCTTGCTTTCAAAGTGCCGTCGGATGTGAAAATCACATAAGTCGATGGATTTTTCCAAACTATTGTTTGCTCGCATATGGTTGGTACATACTCGCGTGAGCCGTGCGCACCGTAAACGGCGATATAGAGGTCATCGGCGGTGTTTGCAAAGGTTGCATAAGGTGCAATATCGGTAATCGCGGTATAAGGCAGATAGATTCCTACCTTTGTCGTGCCGCTGCTGTCAGTACGTTTGAAGAACTTGACATCACCGTAAAGTGCAAGCGGCTTATATCCGCGTGTACCCTCGGCATAAACCGACTGTACCTGTACCGCGTTGCCGCAAATACGGAACATGAGATGATCGGGCGAAACATCGGAGCCGAGAGATGTGGCGGTGCCTTGCGTATCAAGCAGGAAGAACAGTTTATCTTCCACAAACTCGCCGTTCGTCTCCGCGTAGAAATACACGCCGTTTGTATCGCGTTTAACATAGGTTTGCCATGTCGTGCTACTGCTCGTCTGCACGTCGCAAACAGATGTAAAGTCTGTGAGGTCGGCAAACATTTCCTCTGCGGCGTCTGCGGTCTCCTCAATGTAGAAATTACCGTCCTTTTCGCAAATGGGGAGTTTGCCGTACCATATCTCCTCTTTGTTACCCATGGTAACGCTGAAATACATCTGACCGTTACATAAATCAAACTCGGGGTACTGGAATGTTGTGGGAGCATAGAAAGAGTAAATCGTTTTCCAGTTCTTTGCGTCAAAGGAATATGCAATGTGGAAAAGCCCGCGGGTGTACTCGTTGTAACCCATGATGTAGTAGTCGCCGAATTTTGCAAGTATGGGTTTTGAGTTTGTGCCGTGTTTTACAAAATCCTCAGCGGCAGGAGTTGTCCAGTTTGTACCGTCTTTGCTGTAGGAGAAAAGATAGTTATAATCGCCGCGCTCGTTGCGGAGTATCGCCATCCATGTGCCGTCTTTAAGCTGCATGATGCCGTTTTCGGTGGTCAGTACCGAATCAGTCATACTGCCGATGTTGCCGATAATTTCGATGCAATCGTATGTATCGTTGAATTTTGCAAGCGAGTTAAGACCGCCGTTGAAAAGATTGAGCGCGATATATTTGGTATCACCGATATCAAATATGTCAAACAGATATGCTCCGCGGGTGGCATCCTTGCATTCGCGTCCTTCTGCACGGAAGAGTTCAATATAAGCCTCGGGGGTAAATTCAACCGTACCGTCGGCGGTTTTTAAATTCAGGCGGTAAACGTTTTTGTCAAAACTGCCAGACGCGATATCGTAGTCAACATAGTATGTAATTGCCTGGCGGTCGGTGTACTGGCTTGCGAAGAACATGCGTAGCGTTTCTTCGTCCTTATGAATTACGCGCGGAACAAAGCACGAACCCACGGGGAGAGTTTCGTTTGCGTACACCTGCTGGCTGTATGCAAACTTTTCAACGCTTTCAACTTCGAAAGTTTCAAGGTCAACGATGACAAGCGTGCAATACTCCGCGGGGTCGGTACCGAGGTCGCCCGCTTTTACATCATTGGCTTCGTACACAACGTATGCCTTATTGTCTACAAAAACATACTGCGCGTCGTGCGTGCCCTTCATCGCATCGGTGGAAATCTTAATCATATTTTCAGCCATTACCGCGTCCGCCGCGGCTTTGGGAGAGTGCTTATCGGATAAAAATTCAAGCAGTGTCATACCGTCAATACCTTCTTCATTTGTGGGGGTTATAACTTTTTGCAAAACTCCTAAAACATCTGTAAGCGAAGTTTTTCCGTCGCGGTTGAAGTCTGAACCTGTGACCGTTTCTTTTTTGAGAACCGAACGTATCGTGATAATAACATCTTTGATATCACATATACCGCTTTGGTCAACATCACCGCGAATATTGGTCGCGCCAACCGAAAGGGTCATAAGCATTGCAAATGCCGTCAGAGCAATAATTATTCTTTTCATGATTGTCTCCTTACAGTTCATTTATATCAACATCGATCATCACAGCGCCGCGGGTTTTATCTTTGAAGGACACTGTGCAAATTACCTTGAGCTGTCCATTTTGCTCGGTTACGCAAGGGTAATGCCATGCATAGCTGCACTCAAAATCGGGATTTTCGCCGTTTGTAAGCAGCACCTTTTCGGAGAAGCGCTCACTTCCCTTTTCGGTGACATAAAGTGCAAGCAGCGCGCGAGGATGTCTTCCGCGGCGGCGTATATTTCCGACAACATAGTGCCTGCCATCTTTAAGCGTGCCCGCATACATCTTTGAATCGGAGAATGGGATATCGTGCGCATATGGCTTCGACCATGTTTCGCCGTTGTCCTTTGAAATGTATACTATAGGTACTTTGCGTGCGTCAAATCGGCAGAACATATAGACGGTTTTGCCCGAAGCGAATGCGCTGATTTCGGGGTGACGGTAAGCGGTATCGCACGGCATATCGCCGTTTTCGGCAATTTTGACAAGACGCCAGTCATCCTCGATTTTCCCGCTGTCAGAAATAAGCACCGCCGGTGTATTGGGGAACGCGTCAAGTTTACCGATGCGGCCCGGAAGCATAAGTTTGCCGCCCTCAAGCGTTACAACATTTGTGTTTAGTTTGAACGGAACGGGAAGCGAACGAATTTTTACAAAAAAATCGGTTTCCTCGTCAAGTACATACAAATTGAGCGCGTGAATGCGGTCGGGTGCAACCATTTCGCTTACGAACATATAAAGTTTACCGTCGCATATGCCGTATACGGGCGGGCAATAGAGTATACTGTCGCCATCGTTTACCTGCTCGTCTATAACTTCGATATCAGACCATGTAACGCCGCCGTCGGACGATCGTTTGCCGCGTATGGGGGTATGCCCGTGCAATTCTTTTTCGCGGCAGTTGTACCATGACGCATAAAGTTTTCCCCGATATTCTATAATAGCCGCTTCGTGAAGAAATTTATATTCTTCATCGGGCATGGAAACCGCGTGGATTTCGGCATTCACGCTTTTTTCGGTGATAGATTTTGTAAGACGGATCGCGGAAATGGAATTTGCAAATTTAATATCGTCGTCATTGTAAAAATCAAAGTATATTTTATCGGCATACTGTGTGCGGTATGCGCGCGGAGACATTCCTGCAAGTGATGTAAACACCTCGGTAAAGTAGGAAATACTGTCAAATCCGCAGTGGGACGCGATGTCGGACACACTTTTATCGGTTTCAACAAGTGCAATTTTTGCCTTACATATGCGCACCTTGTTGCGAAGTGCGGTGATGGGTACGCCGAAGTGTATTTTTACAAAATGACTGAGGTAATAGTAACTGATGTTGAGCTCTTCGGCAATCTGGTAAATGGTTTTGGTCTCACTGTACCTTGTATCGAGGTACTGGGAAATTCTTGCGGCAAGGTGCTGTTCCTCTTTCTCGTCTTTTTTTACCGAAGCTTGTACCGTTACGATAATCTTAGCAAGCAATTCAACATCTTCGTTTGAAGAGTTGAATTCCTCGATAAGCGCGTCAAGCTTCTGCGAGTCTAGGTCTTGACTTTTAATACAATCAATCGAAAAGTGGTCAAAAACCTCCATCACGATGTTTCTGCGGTTGGGTTTGGCAAGTAAAGTACGTGCCAGTTCTTCAAATTCGTGTTGCAGCGTGACCACCTCCTTTATACCATTAATAATATATCATATTCGGCGAGAAAACTATAACAAATTTGCTTTTGGGGAAAATAAATGTTTAGAGGAGTAACAATACCAATCTAATTTGTAGGGGGATGACGTCCTCGACGTCGTCCCCCTACGAGGTTGGTGCCTCGCCATATCTTCACTAAACAGTTATTTGCCTTTATACTTCACCGCAAAAAGGGACTGCCGAAGCAGTCCCTTTTCTATTCAATTGTAGTTTTTTATTTAAATATGTGAGGGAACTTTTTCTTCTCCCTTGTCGGCAGCTATCCTTTTAGGTGTGTCCACTGCAAGTACAAATAGATTGCGATTCTGTTTTTGTGTCTCTTTATACATATCGGCAACTCCAATACTCAAAGTGTGTATTTACAACGACTGTATTTTCGCCGTACACTTACAGTATCACCGATTTAACTTCCCGACACAAGCCTTTCAGAAAATAACAACTACAGAGGCTCCCATCACCTGACATTTGCCTGCCGCAAAAAGAAACTGTGACGCTTCTTCACTTACTGACTGACCCATTGGCGTGAACCTCTCTTTCTCAAAAATTATCAGGGCATCGCGGCATTTCTGCCGTTCCCTTCCTGCACCTTTATATTATCATATTTAACAAAGGATGTCAATATATTTTTGCGATTTTGTGAAAAATGTACAAGTTATGTGTATTATTTTGAGGCAATATATTTTAATACATTAATAACTTTCAAGAGATCGTCGCTGCTGTAGTGATACAAAGAAAAAACCTTGCGGTTCTGCAAGGTTTTTCATGTATCAAAAAGTTTCAAGTGAATTTGAAAGGAACGCTTTGGTTTTTTCGCTCTTTGGTGCGCCGAAAACTTCATCTGGCGTGCCCATTTCCTCGATTACGCCGTCAGCCATGAAGATGACTTTGTCAGCCACGTTTTTCGCGAACTCCATCTCGTGAGTAACAACTATCATGGTGCGTTCCTCGCCTTTAAGCCCCTTGATAACACGGAGCACTTCGCCCGTAAGCTCGGGGTCGAGAGCACTTGTGGGTTCGTCAAAGCAGAGGATATCAGGCTGCATAACGAGTGCGCGTGCAATTGCTACACGCTGCTGCTGACCGCCTGAAAGTTGACAGGGGTATGCGGTACTTCTGTCGGAAAGTCCTACCCTTTCAAGGAGTTCCGACGCTTTTTTATCTATAGCTTCGAGTTTTTCTTTCTTCTCTGCCGCAGAAAGCTTTTGCTTTTTAAGCGCGAGAGACGGAGCAAGCGTAAGATTTTGCATCACATTATACTGCGGGAAAAGGTTGAAAGACTGAAACACAAGTCCGAATTTAAGACGCTTTTCACGTACATCGTGCTCATTATACTCAGCGCCTGCGTTAAATACCGTGTCTCCGTCAACAAGGATTTCGCCGCAGTCAGCGGTTTCAAGGAAGTTGAGACAGCGAAGTAATGTGGTTTTGCCGCTGCCAGACGAGCCTATAATGGCAAGCACTTCGCCTTTATCAAGAGAAAAGCTGACGCCTTTAAGCACCTCGGTTTTTCCAAAATTCTTTTTAATATCTTTAACTTCAAGCAATGCCATGTTTCGCCCTCCTTATGCCTTGTAGTAATCAAGCTTCTTTTCGAGATAGCCAAAAAGAAGTGAGAGCAAGCCGACAAATACAAGGTAGAAAACCGCCGTGTAGAAGAGAGGCCACATCAAACCGTATGCCGCAAAATTCTGCGCCGCTTGAATAATTTCTACAATCATAATTACTCTTGCAAGAGCGGTATCTTTTACAAGTGTTATAACTTCGTTTGACATAGGCGCAAGGATGCGCTTTACAACCTGCATGAGTACGACCTTGAAAAAGATCTGCGACTTGGTCATACCCAAAACCTGTCCCGCCTCATACTGCCCCTTGGAGATGCTTTCGATTCCGCCGCGGTAAATCTCAGAGAAATAGCAAGCATAATTGATTACAAACGCGGCAATTACCGAGCCGAAGCGCGAAAACAGCGGTGTACCCAAAACAAATCCGGGCACATAAAAAACTATTATTATCTGGAGCATAAGCGGCACTCCGCGTATTATCCAGACAAATATTTTTGTTATGTAAGCAAGCGGCTTAAACCGAGACATGGAGCCGAAAGAAATGACCAAACCTAAAGGAAGCGCTAACACGAGTGTTAGCGCAAAAATCAGGCAAGTCTGTTCAAGTCCATTAAGCAAGCTTAACGTAACTTCCCAAAAACCCATAATTTATTTTCCTTTATATTAATATTCGATATTCTCGGTAATCTTGAGAACGTTCTCAAAGCCGTACTTTTCAGCGAGCTCCATGAGTTTGCCGTTTTCCTCAAGCTGCTTCATGGCATCATTTACCTTTGCGGTAAGGTCGCTGCCCTTCTTAAAGCCGATAGCGTAGATTTCAGACTCGAGCTTGATATCTTCGGCGATAGCAAGGTCTGCGTAGTCGCCGTTGCCGCAAAGATTCTGCGCGAGAAGGATATCAACAACAATGAAATCAACTGCACCAGACTTAACTTCCGGGAAAGCGCTGATCTGAGCGGTTGCCTTCATTACCTTGTCATCGTCAGTAACGCTTACTGCATATGCTTCACCTGCGCTTCCGCCTTCAACGCATGCGGTCTTGCCTGCGAGAGCGGCTTCACTTGTATACTCAGCAAGCTTATCTGCCTTTACAACAACGCACTGCTGATTGAGCATATAGCCGTAGGAGAAGTCAACAAGATCGCTTCTCTTAACGCCGTTGTCGCTGGAATTTGCGGTGAAGCCGTTCCAGATGCAATCGATAGCGCCGGAATTAAGTTCGTTGTACTTCTGTTCCCAAACGATTTCCTGGAACTCAACATCCATGCCGAGAATCTTGCCGACTTCCATAGCAAACTCGGACTCAAAGCCTGTCCAGTTGCCGTCTGCGTCTTTTTCGTTCATGTTTTCAAAGATGGTAACACCGCAAACAAGAGTGTTGTCCTCTTTTTCGCCGCAAGCTGCAAAGCAGAATGCAAGCATAAGTGCTGCGAGTAAAAGTGCTGTTAATTTTTTCATTTTGGTGGTCTCCTATGTAAATAGTTATTTGTTTTATCACTTTAGCGTGCTAAACTGATAACATAGTAACATATAGACACTGCTTTGTCAAGAGGTTTGTGTAAAAAAGTTTGCGAAAAAAGAAAATTTCGGGACGATGTGAGTAGGTGTTAGGTAAATTAATGTTTAGCGAATAGACAAACATCTCCCCGCAAGATCCTTCACTTCGCTGCGCTCCGTTCGAGGATGACAAGCGGGGGTTGTTACAATGCGATATAACAAGACTTTTTAGCACTTTGCTCAAACCCGCCCTT
>JAFTXX010000014.1 GCA_017461475.1 Clostridia bacterium | reverse complement strand
TGGAGCTGGTGATGTGACTCGAACACACGACCTGCTGATTACGAAGCACGATTTATTGTAATCAAATTCCTTTATTTACAAGGTGAATTTTATTTTTCGTTGCCCACTTGTTACCAACGTCTCGTTATATCAATATACATTCACAAGATACATTCAACGGTATCTGAAACGGTATCTCGAAATGCATTCCGCTCATCTCCTCAATTGTTTTTAGACCAAAATTCAGTTCATCTCAGGAGTTCTCGCGTATAGTTCCTTTTTGAGTTGGAGCTATATATGCGGCTCAAATATTTTTTTTAAGGAGAACTGTATTATGTTCAAAAAACTCAACTCAATCGCAAGCTCAAGTCATGTCTCTCGCGCAAGGTCGCCTATCTCAGAAGCGGCAAGGACGAAACTCACATCAGAGATGTTCGACACGTCCGCTCCAAATATTAACGACTCCCCTGTCCGATACGTCTACGTTTCCACAAAGGAGTCTCTCGTATCGGACGAGCTCGGCGCCTACATCTCCTACGGCATCAGCGCCCTGTCGAACGGCCAGGAGGTCTCTTTCATCTCGGATGTTTCCACCGATCCTGAGGTCGCCCTGCGCTTCGCAAGAGTATGCACCGAATGTCAACTCGATCCTATACATCTTCCCGATGTCATCGAGGATCTTCTTGCAGATGTAGTATGATCTGATATGATCGATCATCGACGGCAGAGCCCGATATTATCCGAGTATATACACTTTTCATAACATAAAAATATTATATAGAGGAGGACTGTGATCTATGTCTGATTACACTAAGAAAGAAATAGTAATGATAGCCGATGCCACATCCGATGCTTGCGAGCTCCTGGATATGGCATACGGATTGCTTACAGAGCTTCAAAGCGAATATTTTGACAATTCCGAGCTTGACAGTCTCGTAATAACCGCCACCTATTCCCCCAACAAGCTTCGTCTGACAGTATCGACCATCGAGTATCTTCTGTTCAGAGCGCGGGGAGAGCTTGACGTTTTCGGAGACCCACAAAGCCCCGCGGCACAGCACCTCCTCGACAGGGCTCGCCGTATGCAAACGGTCATAGATACATATAATAGTCAATAAATATAAAAACGAAAAATCCGAGAGGTGTATTTGCCTCTCGGATTTTTCTATCTTTATTCTTCTTCGTCCACCATCTCTTGCGATCTGCTTTTTATCCATTCATTAAAGAGATTGATAATTCCCACCTGCCCGTGCTTAAAGTTAGTCTCCGTAACGGTAATACAACAATATCCTCCGTCATCTCCGCTTATTATGGCTATGACAACGGGCAACATTCTGATTATCCACTGCGCCACCGTTATAAAGGAAAAATTGAACATCACATTTATAACTATCACAGAGCCGAATATCACATACAACGCTCGGCTTATGGCTTCCCTTTTTACATCAGAGCGTTCTCTTTCTCTGCCGCTTCTGCCTATGAGCTTCTGTCTGTCGTATTCACCGTTTTCGTTGAGTATCATTCCGGGATAGAGCTTGATCGCCTTTGCCCTGTTACACTTTCTTATAACGCGTATGCCCTCATATGTTATTCCCGCCTTTTTTAACTGTCGCAGAGACATCCTCATATACTTTTCCCTGTATTCCTCATAGGTCATATCTATGTCACACAACAGACTCTCCCGGTATTCCCTCAATTCTTTCTTTTTGTAATATGTACAGAATTCGGAAACCCTGCCCGTAAGCTCCGACTCATCAAGCTCTTTCCTTTTTGCCCGATAATTCTCGAGAGCTCTTATGTATTCTTCGTCCTGTCTGCCTCTGGATATTCCTTTCATATATCGGTTTCGGTAAACGTACATCGTAATGATGTACAGAAATACCGTCAGGGCGGTAAGATTGCTGACACCTCTGAGAGAAAAGCTGAAATCGGTAAAGGATATGACCGCCGCTATGACTACAAGCGCGCTAAGCATAACGTCATTCATCCGAAATTTGTCAGAACCGACGTTTATAAACCCTCTCTCTGCGCTCTTTACCGCGTTTCGTCTCTTTTCCGACAGAGAGGAATAATCGAATTTGTTTTGATCGTCCACAGCTTTTCTCCTTAGCCTTTATTTTCCTTGTTTCCCTCTGAGGGGAGGTATCTGTTTCTTATAAACATACATACGGCAATACTCAAAAGAGAACCCGCAAATCCAAAAATACAAATATAAAACACGCGGTCGGCTATATCTTTAAGTATATACATAGCTCCCCCCGACGCAAGCCAGAACACGGGAATCCCCGTAGATGAGAGGCTTTTTGAGAGCTCAACAAGTTTTTTCCAAAAAGGGATCATACACACAAGAACAGCAAGAACCACCGTTCCCGATACCGTGGCGCGAGGCGACCTTTTTATCCACTCGGGGAAAAAATAGAGAATTGCCGCAATAGGCGGAATAACAGCCACTGTCCGCGCGATAAGATCCCACATACCGTACTTAAATTTATTACTCATTCTCCCCATCCTTTTGTGCCGCATCTGAGACGGTCTCATCCTTTCCCACAGCCTCCATATAGTTGTGGACGAGAAGAGCCTTGCCACTTGCGTCAATAGTCTTTGAATTAAGGAAAACATCCTTTACCATCTTTGCCACAGCAGCGGACATATTCGACACACGGTCCGTGTCGCTCTTATTTTTCTCTGTGCTTTCCGTAAGGAGCTTATTTGAAGCCGTAAGCTCCTCTATATGTTTATCCTGCCGCTCTATTATCTCCCTCAACTGCTTGTTCTCTTCTCGCTCCTCTTCAAGATTCTTTTTCAGGTAAGAAACATCCGAATGTATAGCGCGAATATCGAGCTTCTGATAGTGGCGGAAGATAAAAAACGCGATACCTATGATAAATATAAACGCCGCCGCAACCGTTGTTACGATATTTTCGGGAGTAAGAAGCTGATATATCCTTTCCTTAAAGGTGTACCCCGCCTCCTTTGCATCCCGATATTGCTCTCCTATAGCTATGATCCTGTCCATAAGCTCGCCTGCGCCATCCTCTCCCGAGAGCAGATATGTAAAAAATTCTTCGGCGTAATCTTCGAGCGCCGCGCTGTCCTCATATTCGCTGTTCGCCTCTGTCACGGTCTCGGACTCATAAGAGACCTCCGCTCCGTCCTCGGCAGAGATGAATATGCCCGTAAGCGACATAAACATAAGTACCGCTAAGATCAAAACACTTATTTTTTTCATAATAATCATCCTTTCTTAAATCACATCGTTTCCGTTTTTCAAGGTGTCTATCAATGGGAGAATGATCTCAAGCAGATTTGATATACCTCTCCACATCTCGTCTACCGCCACCCCCGACGCCTGCGGTGCGGGAATAATGCAGGGCTCTCCGTCATTCACAATGATCTTAAATGGATTTCCGTAAGCCTCACGGTCAACGTATGCCCCGTCAATAAATTCTTTCCACCTGATATTCACGTTGTATATGCCCTCGTCCGCCATGTGCTCCCGAGGAACCTTTGCGTTCTCACTTACGATCCCGTAATGGCGCGCAGTCGTATCGCGTTGAATGTTCAGTGTAGCTCCGTCGGGGATGCCCACAACGCTCACGTCAACTCCCGTCTCCGTTATTCGCTCAATATCTCTCGATGCCAATACAGCAGTATTTCCGATGATCAAATATTTCATATCTGCCTCCTCTTACTCTTTGAAACCCGCTTTTCTAACTTCTGCTTTTACCTTGCCTTTATGCTCAATGCAGTAAGCTGTCTCCTCGTTTACATCGTTCGTCACCGAGTCCACAAAGTCGAAATACTCTTGGTATTCTTCATTCCTTGTGTTCTTCGGTAAAAGCTGTGAAAGCATTCGTCGGATAATTGTAAGTTCGTCCGATACGCTATACTTTTCTCTTATTCTTTCCTCAATAGCACGAGACTTTACACGGTCAAGCCGTCCGTTTCTTTTAGCGCTATAAAAATTATATATTTTCATTTCTTAAACCTCCATTAGGAACTTGCATACATTTCAAGCGTCATATCACCGTCAATGCATAGGGTATATTGAGTTTCGTAATTACACAAGATTTCGTCAGTGGTTAAATCTGTTAGTAAAACTCCGCTACCACCATTCGTATAAAAATACAAACTATCACCATCTTCTACCGATAGTGTAAATGTGTTCCCCTCGTCACAATTATTTGAGTACGTTTTGCCGTCATTTGTCTCAACATACGCAATATAACCTAACCCATAATCGCTTCTCAGTGTCACAGTAACGGTATGTAATTCTTTCACTTTGATATAAACAACAGAAGCGTTAGCGATACTATTCAAGCTAACCAATGCGCCGCTCTCTGCCTCGAAGCTCTCCGTGGATAGCGTTGAGCCGTTGCTATCGAACAATTGTACCTCGCCTTTGTATAGCGTTCCGTCGCCGTCCGTGATGGTCACGCTCATTTCGGTTTCGTAATCACCGTTTAGCATATCCGTTAAATCCCAAACCAAAGTTTGACCGTTTTCTATCGTGAGAGTATGGGAGGACTCTCCACCGAATATAAGTTCGCACTGTGTCGCTGCACTCTTTCCTGCGTTGAATGTAAACAATACACGTCGGCTTGTGTCGCTTGAACCGCTTGAATCACCCGTTTCAGTACATTTGATAAAAACGCTGTAAACGTCTTGAAGATTATCTACACAAAGAGTTTCGCCATCAACGTTGGCTGAAATCTCGTATGCACCATCCAATTGTTCTCCGTTTTTATCGTATAAATATGCTTCGCCTCCTAAAGCATTTAAAGAGCCGTCAACAACAATTATTAAGATTTCTGAAACATCCTCATATTCCGAGGCATCAAACAAAACACTTTGACCGTTGAGTATCTGAACACCTTTATCACCATATTTGACCAAAGCCGCGGACATGTCTATCTCTCCCCCGTCAAAAGAAAATAGCACAAACCGTCCCGAGCTACCTGCACTGCTCTCACCGATATATCCCCAAGTATAGTCGCTCTTATCCGTAGGCGCTGTCTGACCTGTGGCAAAGCCTATGTAATCCTGCCCTTCGCTACGCTCCTCGGTAAAGTCCGTTCCGTCTGCGTTTGCAGAATAACGGATAAAAGCACTGTCACCTTTGGCTGATCCTATCACGTTGGTCGCTTCCTTAGCGGCGCTTTCCGCCGCCTCCGCCGCCTCCTCCGCTCTCGATGCCGCCGCCTCGGCTGTCGCCTGAGCCTTTATAACAGCCGAAAATGGCGATGACTCAAACACTTTAGAGCCCGAGGTAGTATCCTTTTTTACAGAAAAAGCTATCTCGGGAGTATAACATCCCCTCTCGGAGCCCTTGTATATCTGAAATACAGCCCTGACCTCTCCCTCGGTTTGGGATGCGAAGGGTGACAGCGTGTATACCAAGGTATTCGGGTAGGCGCTGTTCTCGGTGTAAACGGTCACAGGCTCAAAGCTGTCGGTGCCGAGATAAAGGGTCGCCTCATCCCCCGCAAAGAACTTTATCGGCTTTGCGCCGTTACGAAGATGGACGATAAGCTCGTGGATCCCCGCATCGTGCTGAGTTATCGGGACGGTACATTGTACACCCTGTCGCGACACATCAAGGGTAATTTCGTGAATTATCTTCATTTTTTCCTCCTACTGATCCTAATGCCTTAATTATAACAAAAGGGAGGACTCATATGGGAGTCCCCCCAGCGTATTTTTAAGAGTTTAGCTTATCGATCAATGGCACAGCGTTTTCCGCCGCCTTCAATAGCGCATTACCAATACCCTCTCCGTCAGTCGTCTCTCCTTCGAAAGATCCAATCAACAGCTTGACCATATTGTAGATAGCCATTGCCTCACGCATAAGATTGCCAACGGGCAAGCCAAAAAGCTTAGCAATATCTCCGATAAGATCGGTGAATTTATCAAACATACTCTTCCGCTTGCTGAACATCCCCTCAAAGGAACGCCACAGATCGGCTATGACAGAAAGATCGGTACGCTCCACGTCGTATCCGAGCATAACAGACCATATGTCCCTGATAAACGGAATGTAGGTCAAAGGATTAAAGCCCTCAATAAGCTCGGTTGTAAGAGCCTCAATATACTTTTCGGTAAATGTCTCGTCCTCATCGTCATCTCTTGCAGCATAAGCCAGCGATACGACAGCTGCATTAGCTATCATAGTGGCAACAGAACTGCCTATGATGCGTGCGGCAAAGGCGTGATTTCCCCGCTTACCCTCAATAATTCCGTAGGCTACCATATTTGTAACTACAGTAGGCTCCGCCGAGAAGGCTGTGAGCATCTTAGTGGTCGGGTCTTTAGATCGCATAAGAGGACTTCTTGCAAGAACAGAATCGTATACCTGAGTATGGGTAACTACATCCGTAAAGCGCTCTCCACAGGCTTCAAGAAACGCATTGCTCCCCTCCGTAAGTTCTGTAGTATCGGCTATTTCCTTTTTCACCGCCGCCCAGATATGACACCACGCCAGCTCATCAGCAAGAGACGGCAAAGCATACATCACATTATTTCGGTAGGCGCTGTCCTTTATCAGAGCAGCCGCTTTTTCCTTAAAGCCCTCATAGCTTTTGGATCTGATATAATCGGCAGTAGCCGCGCCTGCGCCCGTATCGTATCCGCCCATTTCCTTAAGTATTGCCACAGGAGCATATTTTTTTATCTCTTCCCACTCCGCCCTGTGCTTGCTCGGAGTCATTTGAGCATAAGTCATAAAATACCTAGGATTTATATATGCCATAGCCCGAAAGATCGACGTGGGCTGTTGCACAAGTGTTGACAGAGACATAGCCGTAGCGCCCATCTTGTGCAGAGACATAAATTTGTTCATAAATCCCGCAGTAGTCTCCACTCTCACACCGCCGTTCAGCTCATCTATAAGCCGCTTTACGTATGCTGATGCCGCGTCTCCGTAGATCCCGCTGAGCGTTGCCTGAACAGAGCCCTCCACAGCACCGTCCGTCCCTCGCCGTCTGTGATTAAATACCCTCGCCATATCCTCAAGAGGCAAAGTAAAGGCGTGATAAGCAGCCATGTCGGCGCAGTGCTTTGCCCATACGTCGGTAAATCCATCAAGAACCAAGGGACTTGTCGAATTTGGACTTATTTTTTTCGTAAATCCCGAATTTTTCAAGCGAGGTACCGCCCCCGGATTGCTTTTTTCCTTTTCAGATATATATTGCTCCGCCGAATGCATCGGAAAATAAAATTCCTCCCCGAATATCTCGATACCGTACAATTTGCGAGAAACCTCATTTCCCTTTTTAGCGCAATCCTTGGAAAGATATTTCTGCATCTCCTCGACATACGCCTTCTGTTCTGCCGAAAGCTTTGATATCAGCTGCTCCCTTATTTCGGGAGAAAGCCGCCAGACCGCCGAGTGATTCCATGTGTAGCTGCGCTTTATCCTCAAGCCTACCCATTTCGATTCCTTAACGATTATCGACTTGGAATGACAAAATCCGCTCCTGTCAAGGTGATCCGTCGCCTGCTTTCCCCGAAGCGTATAGGCATATATCGACATTATCTGATTTAAGCTTACGGAGCCCTCCTTTCCGCTCGGAGTGTGAAAAACGAACTGCTCGTCGGTATCCCACTTATTTGCTCCATACTTTTTATCCATATCCACCTTGAATTTTTGCGCCTCTTCCACATCCTTGCCCCATACGCCCTCAGCAGATACAAGCCTTTTGTAAAGCGCACGCAGCGTATGTGATCGAATAATGTCAAACGCATACGCGGGTATGAGCATATTCCAAGCAAAGCTCTCAGGATATTGCAAGAGCTTCAGCTTTTTTTCCTTCGGCTCGCCATCGGACAAGAGCTCGTTTTCAATAGTGGCAGCCTCGTCAGCTACACTTGCGTTTTTGCCCTCGGTAAACAGCTTGTCAGACGTGCGTACAGTCGTCAGAACCATCTTGTAAAGAGAGTACAGCTCCCGAAGTTGCTCAGTACTCATATGGCGTACCGTAACGCCTCTCAGAGCCGCCTTAGCGCCTTCAAGCCGTTCAGCCACAAGCTCGTCGTAGGCTCCCCTTATGTAGTCGTCCTTGGAGTTTTTCAGCTCGGAATACGCCGCCGCAAGCTCGTCCAGCGCATCGTCAATGACAGCCGAATTATAGAAGCTTCGCATACCCTCCAAACGGTCCCTCAGCGCCTCGTCAAGCTTCCTCAGGCGATAGTCAATACCGTTTATCTTCTTCTGTATCGCATTTTTTTCGGAAGAAGTATTGACTTTTTCGGAAGAATGGGGTATAATGACATTAGAAGGATTGTTTTGGAGGTAGTTACCCGCTTCTGTGGGGCTACCCACGCCGTAATGGGTGGGCAATTCTTCTTTTTTGTTTGTAATTGCGTAAATGTGATTTGTATCAGCATTTTTAGCGCTTCCCACATTTATCCACAAATCCTTCTGCACATCACCATATTTTTCAGAATTTTCTTCAATTTCTACAACCACCTTTTGAGGACTCAACTCCTCCTCAAGCACCGCACGGGACTTCAACAACTGCTTGTATTCATCTACAAGCTTTTTTTCGTTGTCGCTCAGATGATCAAAGCCGTATTCAATAATATCAGCGTTGGTTATATCATCGGCAAACAAAAGCTCAGCCGCCTTAAGGGCGCTTCCTACAACGTCCTGCATACCGACCTTTACGTTCTTTTCCTTTGTTCCGTGGTTCAGACGACGGTTAAGCTCCTTGACCACTCGCCTGAGCTTGGCGCGCGTCTCCTTACGTATGAGACCTTCCGTCCTCTCCTTACTCTTTTTCGCGTATTTCTCACGCTCAGCAAGCTGAACCTCTTTTCTCACCCTGTCAGTCTCAGCCGCAACGACCGCGCTAAGCTCCCGAGCTTCCATAGCGAACATACGCTTTTTGTATTCGTCGATCTTCCCCTCGGCTGTTCTCCGCATACGGTAGAGCTCGTCCATTCGCGCGCCCTTGCCGCTCTGCTTCTTTTCGCTCCTCAGACTGCCTATCTCAGCGTCTATCTCGGAGATACGCTTCTCTTGATTTCTCACACGAACGGCAAGATCCTGATACTTCTTCAGACTCTCGGTGTACTTGCCATAGCTCTTGTAAGCTTCCTTCGAACGGAAAAGCTCCCCGAGAAGCTCCGAGGGCTCAGGCGTAGAAATGCGCTCTTGGAACAAAACTTGATCAGAATAATATCCTTCGCTCGGTCTTACTTCTTTCAAATGCTTCAACACGTCATCAGATAAAATACTTTTGTGTGTGCTATTGACAATTTCGAGAAAATCTGATATACTTATATCAGAGATAGCTGTGGTGGAGACGGATTTTTGTCCTGACTCCAATTCCCTTGCGGAAGACCGGCTATCTTCTTTTTTTGCCAAAAATCTTCCGTTTAAGGAATGCGCAATATCTACAAAGTCAATACCAATTGCTTTAGAGGAAAACTCATCGACAGTAACTATAGCAACAACATAACCGTTTCCGTCATTTACAAGACAAGCCATAGCATACGTTCCGTTTGCCTGAGAATTTTTCTTCTTTAATCCGTTTATCGGCACCGCATTTTGTACTATGTCTCCGCCAATAGCGGCAAGCCTTGCATTTGTACGCAGTCTATGAACGCTTGAAGCGTCAAGGCTATGCCCCAATCCGCTTTTACCGAGAACGATCTCTCTGCCCGTATAAACGTTCTTCACCGCATATTGATTTTCGGAGACCCTTCTACCCAATCCTTCAGCGTTTTTAAGTCCGACTTCAATAGCTTTAGCTTGTGAAACCTTACCGTCTTTTTTTACAGAGCTTAACGAAGGCATTGTCTTTACCACCATCGGAGCCAAAGCCGTCATAAAATCATAACTGTATATGTCTCCGTCCGTATATAAATTTTTCCCCGAATACGGCTCAGGCGTGGAAATGCGCTCCTGGCTTAATTTGTCAGATTTTTTTCCATATTTTTTTGCCTCAATCGAAAGCGCCTCTCGCTTTGCTTCGAGCTGTGCCTTGTTTAAGAATTCGTCGGGAATGTACTTGAAGAAATTTTTATCATAGGGGTTGATTTTTTCTATCAATTGTGGTATACTTATATCAGAGACAGATACCAGGCGTGTCCGTTCCGCTTTTTGCGGAGCCGTATCGCTGATGACATCTGTCTCTATTTTTGTTAATGCCACGGCAAGGTACAGGCGATTGTCATTATCTACGTACTGCTTTACCTCAAACTGTACGGGAGTAATCGTTTCGCCTTCTCTGAATGCGCTTAACAATACGTAGGTTCGCAAAAGTCGGGAATTTTCCTTTGGTGTCCCCTTTGCTTTATCCGAGTGTATTTCAAGTAAAACTGCACTATCAAGTATTGACTGCATATTCATAACGACCTTGGAAAGATCTGCCAAGCTGCCGCCGTACTCAAAGATTTGTGAATTTGTACTCTTACGCAAGCCCTCGCCTGTAAAATGAAATTCTACATCTATCTTGTCGCTCCGATACGATTTTAAGAAACCAAGCTCACGCAATTTTTCGAGCATAGGTTTTTTTACTACTTTCCAATTGCTCTTTTCAAGTTCTTTAAAATCCACGTCGAAATTTTCAGATATTTCAATAGCAGGCGGACTTATCTTTGCCTTTCTCAATATTTCGGCCCGTTCCGTTTCACTCATATCAACCGTTATTCTCTCTTGCTTCATCACGGAAGAGTCAGAATTATTTTTGCGGTTCTCCTTGACAGAAATATCGTTTTGTGATATACTATCGTTAGAAGAGTTAGCGTTAATAATGCCCTCGTATTGGACTTGGGAATTAACTTGCGCCGATTCTTCTTTTTTTGTATCCTTTTTTTCACCGTAGGTCTTGACTTTTTGAGCAGAATCGGGTATACTATTACCAGAGAGTTTTGCGTTAATAGTTCTCAACCACTCATACAGTTGAGGATTCACTTGCGCAAGGCTCTCTTTTTGTTCCTTAATAATCGCGCCTTGTTTTTTGAAAAGTCGTTCAAGGTAATTCTTGTGCAGATCAAAGACGGTAATAATGATATTAAAATAATCATTATGCCCCTCAAAATCCTTCATTGACTCAAATTCCACAGATACGATTCCCTGACCGTTTGCTCCGTCAATACCTGTTAAAATGATACGCCGATTCTTACTTTCCTTGCCTGTATCCTTATCAATAGTTGAAAGAATAACGTCTGGAGATCCCAAGTATTCAGGCAGTTTTTTTATCACCTCGGCTCCCAGTCCATGGTAATGCCCCTCTTGCACACCGTTCTCTCTGATTGCAAGATATAAAGCATCACGACGAATCAAAATACGACGGTTTTTTCCTCCCTCCATAGAATCAATAACCTTCTGTGGAGTGTGATCCATAACCTGAATAAAAGGGTATTTTGATTTGTCTTGCAAGTATTTCTCAGCACTGATCTTCTCCATTTCATCGGCGGCTTGTTCCAAAGTTTCGCGAGATTGATACATTTTTACAGTCTCTTCACTCTTATCACTCTTGCTCTCAATTTCATAATTTCTCGCCACATTCCCCTCGCGCATAGCAAGAACGCCTTCGTCGTAAAGCTTCTGTATCTCTGCCACCGCATCCGCTCCCGCCTTATAGATGGCGCGAGCCTCCTGTGAGTATGCCTTTGTTCCGAGAAGCGTATCAAAGACACTCTTCAGCCGCTTCAGTACGTCCTTAACAAACTTGCTGAACTTATTCGCCGCCTTACTGTCCTTGTCGTAGAAGCCTTCCATAAACTCTCTTACGGTCTCAGAGGTTCTCAGCATACCGTCGCAAGCGTGAGCCACGATCTCCTCTATGGCATCCTCTCTTGACAGCTTCTTGTTCTCGGCTCTCGCATTCTCTATGTAGTACTGTATTCTCTCTTCTATGTCCATTCCCTGAGACTTGAGAGCTTCAAATACATACTCACTCAGCGCGTCATAATATTCGGGGGAAACAGCACTCATATTATGTACGACCTCGTGAGAGAGCGTATTTGATAAAGCGGACTGTACCGCATTGTAGTTCGCGTTATTATCAATACCCGAAAATATATCAAGTGTGATCGTATTGGTATTACGGTCGTAAGAGCCGTTCTCCTTACGCTTTCCCTTCTCCGAGGCAACAAAGGTAACGTTTACCCCGAACACATCGGAAAACAACCGCGCAAAAGCCACAAATTCCTTTTGCTTCGCGTCAAGCCTGACGTTTTTCAAAGCCGAATCGTCAAAATAACCCTTGACATTTTCGGAAAGGTGGGGGATACTATCAGTAGGAACCACCACAGAATCGGCATTGACCGTTGCATTGGTGCTTTTGGCATCAATGAGCTGTGAGGTTTCTTTTTTACCTTTTTCACCGAAGGTATTGACACCGTCATTAAATTGTGATATACTACGGATGAATCCGAAAGTGTTTCCCCCTAAAGGGACTTGTATCCCACAGGCTTGGAACCATTTTCGGGTTCTCTTTTTGTTTTTATCAAGATACAGCACAGTATCATCCGTTATCAGCTTGCCTACGTCACGACGGGTATTGTATGTTCTGACCTTGCTGATAGTATTTCCCGCTCTATCCTTGGAAACTGTAACTCCGACCATCATCGGAGAGTCTCCCACAAAAATGTCACCGAAAACGCTTATTGTGTTGCCTTCCCGATATTCGCTAATAGCTACGGGATCTGCTATAATATCAGGGATCTGCTTGAGAAGCTCTACATCAAGATAATCAGCGTGATCGGTCATATTCTTTTTGAGCTTATCAACATCATACCGAAGCGTTCCGACAGGCATACCGACCTGACACAACGGGCTCTCTGCTGAAAGCTCGCCGACCTTAATATATCCGCCGTGTTTCAGCCGCTCCCACTTTGCCATTTGAGTTCTGAAATATTTATCCTCGGTGAAGCTGCCGTTTTTTCGATACATAAATACCTCAGAAGCAGAGCTTTCAGATGTTTCCCTCGCCATTCTCGCAGAGTTTGCCGCTTCAAGCTTACGCTTGCGCTCCGCCTGCTTCAGCTCCACCCCCGCAAGCCACGCCGCAAGCTTTGCCTCTTGGCTGAGCTGGTCTCCATACTCGGCAAAGGCCCTCTGCATATTCTCCTCTGTAGTGCGAAGAGTTTGCCCGTCGGTCATAATACCCATCCACGCGCTCCAGAACGCCACGGGAGAAGCCTTCTCCTCCTCGGAGGCATAAGCGTCTATAAAGGCGTTCGCCGCCTCCACAGAGCCTGTAGTGACCGCGAGAGAGTACGCAACAGCCAGATCGACGTCCTCCACGGAAACGTCCTCAAGAGAAACAACCTCCCCGTCCCTCTCCACAAATATCTCCGAAAGCTCCTGCCCCTCAGCCCTGACTATCGGGAGACCGCTACTCCGCCTTATCTCCGCGCCCTGCCCCGATGCGGTTGCCATGTTCCCCTCCGCCTCGGCGGTCTGTGCCGCCTTTGCTACATTCCGCGTTGCCGTCTCGTTCAACTCCTTCATCACGAGCTTGACTTCCTCTTTCATAACCTCTTTTGCCAACGCGCCAACTCGGATCGCCTGGGCGGGAGATCTGCTGTCCTTTTTCTCAGCAACCTTCTGAGAAAGCTTTTTTGCCTGCTTTATCAAGGCAGCATCCTCGTCCTTTGCGGCTTTCACGGCTTCATCATTGAAAAGGATCTGCGAATCGTTTAAAACATCATCCACGAAAAAATCGTTCTTGCCATTTATGATGCTTTGACCCGCCGCATAGTTTTGCGAAAGACCGACACCTCCTCCAACCGACGAAAAGCCAAGACCCATCACAGCGCCTGATGCCGCCGCCTCGCCTATCTGTCCGGCAAGCGCAAGAGCGGCATTCCACATGGCCTCGGTCTCACTCATACCCTTTGCCGCATATTTATCCGCAAGTGTATTGAAGCTTGAAAGCTCGCCCATAATAAACGTATCTGTCATTATGTTTGCAAACTCGGTTGCCGCCTCCTCGCCGGCGTTTGTCAGCATCTCCTTACCTACGTTACCCATAAAGCTCTTAAAGCTTGACACTATCTCGGTAGGCTGCATTGAGCGGAGAGAGCTCAGAGAGACGTGCTCAAAGAAAGCCTCCGCCACGCCCGCGGCAAGACCGCCTATCATCGCCTGAGCGCCCGTTCCGCCTCTGCTGAGGATATCATTCTGCGTCGACGCCGCCGAGGACAGCGCAAGCATAGCCTCGCCCGCATAGGGTACCATTGACGCAAGTAAGGATTCTGCCGCCGACACACCTGTGTTATACAGGAAGCTGCCAAGCGGACTCATCTCTGACGATACCCCCGAGCGCAGAGAGGTGGACAAATTAGCGGATTGATTATATCCGACATCCTCAAACTTCACCATCGAGCCGAACTGCGTCACTGCTCCCGTGGCGTTTGAGTACACAGAAGCTAATGTACCGAGAACGGGATGCTCCCGACCGTATTGATACGCCGAGGCAGCCGCACGCGACGCTATGATGGGGTCTAAAGCGTCAAGATATTCCTTGGCTTTTGCGGGGTCGTCATAATACAGAGCGTTATACCGCTTCTTTTCCTCGGATGTCATATGCTCCGCAAAGATGGCATCCTCGGAGCTCTGACCCACATCATAGTGCCATCCGTCCTCCTCGATGCGCTTGCCCTCTCTTACGTTCGCGTCGTAAAGAGAAAGACCGTTTATAATGCGATATGTACTGCTCTGCACGCTATCATCAAAGGCAGAGGCGAGCTCAAAATCCTCGTTATTCTCTACCGCTTCAAGCTCCCCAAGCCTTGTCAATTTATTCGCCTTTTCTATATCGGAGTCAATATTCTTTTTCTGACTCTGTAATTTTTTTATTTGGTTATCATACTCCGTGCGCTCATCCTGAGTGAGCCCCTCTTCTCTTATAGTCCGTATTTTCTTCTGATTAAGCGTTCGTATCTGCTCTCCAAGATCAGCAGACTGCGCCGAAAGCTCCTCGATGTTCAAGCCCTGCAACCGGTTATTTTCGGCTATATCCGCCTCACTTTTAGCAACGGCAGACTTCCACGCCCCCTCCGATGAATACGCGCCGTAAAGCTCCTCCACCTTACTGCGCTCATTCAGAACGCCGCTGTAGCCGCCTATCGCCTCATCAAGGGCAGAAATATACCCCTTCTGCTCGTCGTTCCCGTAAAGCTCGTAATAGTCCCTCAGCGTCCTCGCGGAGCTCAACTGCTTCTCGATAGCGGCATAATAATCCGAAAGCTCTCCCGATCTACGCCAGCTCGACAGATAGTCAGAGCTGTATTTTTTTTCGAAATCAGACATATTGTGGCTTGCCGCCATTGCCTGTGTGGAAAGATATCTTTTTTGCGTGCGCTTCCACGCCTCGTCTACACTCATTCTTTGCGCCATAGCTTACGCTCCTTTGTAGCTCTTCATATGTTCAATGATCTTGTTATATTCATCAGCCTTACCCCATCCGAGAGGCTCGACCTTATAGACTCTGCCGTTCGCCATATAGTAAAGCGTATTACCGTCGGCAAGTAGTCCCGTGTAGCTTTTCGCTTTATTTGTCAGTGCCGCATTGTCCGTCACCTCCGCACCGAGCTCCACTTCGAGATTATCGCCAGAGCCGTGAGTATTCTCGTGCATTTGTATATGGAAATTCTGTCCTTCGTTATAGTTACTGAGTCCTTTTACTCTGTTGTTTACGCTGTCATTGGTAATATAGGACGACTTGACCGTTCTGCCGTCCTCAGCATTACCGTTCTCATCATATGTCACCTCACCTTCAATGCCAAGCCCCTGTGTTTCTCCCGATGCTATTTTTGCCGCAACCTCATCAAGAAGTCCGTCGGTATCGTAGCCGCCATTCACAAGGTAGCTGTAATAATCTCCTTTGGCTGTGTCTCCATTCTGCAAAGCGTTGATATATCCCTGTATCTGCTCCTCGCTAAGCGGCGTTCTCTGCGAATTTACATAGGTCTCTTTGTAGTCTTCCTCACTTATTCCGAGTATCTCAGCAAGCGCCGCAATGTCATTCTTAGCTAAAGCCGAGGAATAGTCCTTTGCATAATCTTCCTCCCACGCCGCCCTGTCAGCCGTCTCTCTGTTTTCAAGAACGCCGATGCGACTAAGGATGTCATTCCCTTCCGCGTTATATCTTGAAAGCGCTCTGTCATAAAAATCGCTCTCAGCCGCTCCAAGCTCGCTTATATAATCATTGAATACCTGCTGTCCCGCCGTCTGCGCGTAAGAATTGCCGTATCCGCCCGTCAGGGCAGAAGCCTGCCCCACAGTATCCTTCATAGCGAGACTCCCCTCCCTTCGCATCATCTGCGCGTAGGACTTGAACGCCTCGTCGCTTTCGGGGGAATACTCAAACTCCCCCCTATTTGTATATTTCTCTGTCAGCTTGTCTATCTCATCGCGGTTTCGGGAGCTGTATGTCCCGCCTCTTTGATATTTGTAGCTCACCCTTTGCCCTCCTTTATGTTGTTCAGCTCATTGTATATATCGTTTATTATCACCTTCAGCTCCTCGTTCTGAATACGAAGCTGACGGATAAGCTCGTTCTGTCTTTGCTCGGTCGTAGCTCCCAAGGGATTTATTTCAGTAGTCAGAGGTATCATTACAGTTCACCTCCCACCTCTAAGGTCTTGGTGATGCTGTATATCTTACACTCACCTATGCCCGAAAGCTTTATCCGAAAATGGTCGCATCTGCTAGGCATTACGGGAATAGAAAAGCTTACAGAGTTTCTCCCCTCCATACTGCCGAGAGCTTCCCAATATCCATCCGAATCGTACTCGATGTAGAGATTTACGCTCGATCCCACAGGCAAGGTCATTCTGAGTTGTATTTTTCCGACATACTGACTGTCGGGATATATAAATCCTATCCGTCCCGTCTCGGCAAACCACTCGATATCCTTCTCAGGTTCTCCCGCGGAGCCTCCTATGGTACACAGCTGATCGTTACCGATAAAATACAGATCCCCGTTAAAAGCGGCGAAATGTTCAATATGGGCAGCCTCCTCCTTATGCCATATTCCGTTTACCGTATCGAAAACAAAAAGAACAGCTTCATTATTCGCATCATCCATAGACAAATAATATTTTCTGTCGCACGAGCCTCCCACGGCATTTTTAAAGTTTCCCTTTCCGAGAGCTCCCGAGATCATCTCACTTCCCGCACCGCTATATCTATAAACACCGTCTCTGCCGTGATAGTAAAGAACACCTCCTATCACGCACAGGCTCTTCCCTGAGCCCGCCGCTACCCCCACGTCGCCGTTATTTACAAGCTGATAGGAGGACGGATACGCGCCGTAAATTGTATGACAGCAGTTATTCTTGAAAAACATAGGCTTCCCCTGAAAGCTTACAGCCCCCGTAAAGGCTCCGTCAGAGCCGAGAGAGACGGCGTAACTGTCAGTGCTTATACCGCGAAAGGAATAAAAGCTGCGGAAATTTCCAAGCTCCGACGCGTATATCTCGTTGACAAATTTTCCGTCAATATTCTTACCGTACCTACAGCCC
Organism: Clostridia bacterium; assembly: GCA_017461475.1. Taxonomy (GTDB): domain Bacteria; phylum Bacillota; class Clostridia; order Oscillospirales; family CAG-272; genus UMGS902. The sequence goes on along the minus strand of JAFTXX010000014.1, from coordinate 104,791 downwards.
CACAGTCGGTTTCCGCTTTCAAAGACCATATCCATAAGGGGCAAAGAAAAGTCCAGCGTCATCGTTCCTGTTATACTTGCCCTGTCACACATAAACAAGCTGCCGGGAATGACCACCCAATCCGTGTCATACTTTATTGGTGATATGTACGTGTACTCCTTATACAGCTTCATAAGACTCTTACAGGCGGAGTGGCTCGAGGTAATACAAAACCTACAGCTGTCAACCTCCGAAAACAGCCCGCCTATTCCCGATACCGAAAGCTTCACATACGTGGTAACTTGTTCCCACTCGCCTTTCTCTCCCGAATATACATAAGCCTCAGTTTCGTAATCGTCCGCGCATCTTAACCAGTAGTCCCCTCCCCGAGGAGTGTCTATGCTCAGTACAACTATCGTATATACCTGTGAGCTTCCGTCATCTTCAAATGTAGCGGTAACGGTAGTCTTGCCCGGCGCAAGGCATTGAAAGGGCTTACCGCTCCAATCTGCTGTGTCGGGTACGAGAGCCACGATGCTTTCATCTCCGATAACGTAATCTGCCACCCTTGTATTTTCCATAAAGCCGCCAAAGGGTAATGTTATCTGTGTGCCGGACACACCGTTGCCGATGAATCCGAAATAGTAAAATTCCCGTTCCTCATCTGCTATATACAGCTCGTCCAGATATTTCTCCCTTGCGTTCGCGCCAACTCCTATGCAGCGCCCGTTTTTTGTTATATACATTGCGCCTATATCCTCACCCACGGCGTTACAGACAGAAAGCTCAACAGCCGAATAAACTGACTTCCCCGCCGATATATTTCCAAGGTCCGAAGTATCCGACGTATTTACGTACATCATATCGGGAAAAACTAAGATATAAGCCCCCATTGATACGAGCTGCCGCTCGCCGCTCACCGAAGGGGCAAGCTGCATCGAAAAGGAGCCGTAGCGGAGCGTATTCCCCTCAATAACACAAAGCTCGTCCTTTGCGAGCAGACCGTTGCAGTTATCTACCGTCCGCACGATACCCCGCCGATCTCTCGGGGAGAGCACGGGATAATACCTGCTCGTCAGATTTTTCATATCATAAAACTCACCGTTGCCTATGCGAAGGTTATGGTTGTAGCCGAGAAACTCCTGAACCGTCTCTCTGCCAACCTCTGTTTCATATAATCTCGGAGCGTACATATCAGTTCCCCCTTGTAGGAAAGCTTATTCCGACAGAGGGCTTGACATTATTCCTGCTGTACCACCGTCTGAAGGCGCTATACTGCTCGTTAAATACGACAGCCGCGTTGTTATAGCGGGGCATTTCATTGTTCTGACGCGCTATCTGCATTTCAAGATAGGTGACATATAAGCTATCGTAAGGATAAGGCACGATAAGCGCGGTGTCTGATGCCGTATCTGCCCCATACCCTGTAAATTCGTCCTGTTTTCCGTAAGGTCTGATCAACTCATAAAAAATTCTTCCGTCAAGCTCGGAAAGCCACGCTTTCTTTATCTGCTCATCTATATGGTTGTTCCGCAGACCGTCGGCCGCGGATATTGCCTCCATAATCGTCATTTTTCCAACCTCCTTTTATATTTGCCTATATTATACGATATGGGGGGACTCTTATGGGAGTCCCCCCATTCGTAAATGATATATCATTCGACAACAGGGCAACATCAATCGCCGTCCTTTGCCCTTTTGATACCTCTCTTCTGCTTTTCACGGATAGCTCGGTTCTTCGCCTCCTGCGATTCCATAAGAATGTTATATACCCCCTCGGGGACCTTTACCGTCTCACCGCGCTTGATACGATAAGCCTTTCCGTTAAAACCCACGAACTGCTCTGTGGGCGCGTTCTCTCCGTCGATCAAGGGAAGAAATATCTCCTTCATTTTGTTTTCTGCCATAACCAAGCTCCTTTAATATTAGTTTACATCATCCTCATCCCCATAGGAGGATGCAGTCCAAAGGTTGATGAGTCTTTCCTCATACAGCACTCTCGCGCCGTGCATAAACTTGTAGCCAACGGTGGAGAACTGATCGAGAGGACCTCCGATCTCATTTTTACCGTGTATGATCATCTGCATTTCGCCGCCCGTAATACCAAGCTTACCGAAGGCATCCTTGCCGAAGATCATAGTGGAATATACCTTGATATTCGTGCCGCTGTCGACCTTGGCAAAATTAGACTCGATAAACTTCACACCGTGAAGCTCACCGATCTCTCCCTTGAAGATGGGAGAGGTATCGTTGTACTTGTGAAATTCCTTCCATTCCTCACTGTTACGAAGATCCTCCGCAACTGAGGGATGAATGACCGCTACATAGTATCCATTGATCTTAGGCGCGCGCATCTTCTTGAGGAAGGTCACAGCCTTGTTGATCAGCGCGGGTGTAATGGTATCGGCGGCAGCAAGGCTGCTCTTGCTCGACTTTGCGCCCGCATAGATCTGATTTGTTCCTGTCAGCAGATCGTTTCGGATAAGAATATCCGAGGTCTCCGCGCCCGCCGCGCCCATCTCCTCAGTCGCCCCATAAATAACGGGATCAAAAGCGGTCATCTCAAGAACATCCGATATAGGAGTATAATCACCGTGCTGGGAAAGCCCCGCCGTAACAGCCTCCATTCCGAAGGTGTGACCGTTGGGAATTACGCCCTCTTCAAGTGGGGTGGTAGCGGGAGCGAAGGTCTTCCATCTGCGCCATTCGGCGGTCTTGCCGTGGGTCATGGGAGTGGGCATCGCAAACTGGTCAAACACCGACTCCTCACGGGCGTTCTCAAGAAGACTCTTGTTGTAAAAGGTCTTCATAGTGGAAGACATCTCGCCGGTTGCAGTCTTAGTCATCGATGCGGGCGCATCGGTAAAAGCGAAAAGCTGAAGGTCAAGCGCAAAATTATTTTTCATATTTTTCTCCTTTCGAGGAGACCGTTATCTCCTCATCCTGTGATTTTGTTTTGCCGCCCACGCGCGAAGCTGACCGAGGTCCATAGCCTCAAAATCGGGCGCGGCGGACGCTGTATTGTTTGATGAGGAAATTCCGCCCTCAGCGGGTCTTGACAGATTTGCTCTTACGCTGTTGGCTACCGCCTGTGTGGCTTCAGCCGCCGCGCGTCTTTCTGCCTCCTCGACAAGAACGGTGTGATTGAGCGATTCATATGCAAGGGTCGTATTTCCGTTCCAGGCTCTTGTGAGCTGACGGAAACGCTCGTCCTGCATAGCGGCTTCAAGATCAAAATCAGGGTATTTCGCCACCGTCTCCTCCGCGCTCTTTCTCAGCGCGGCTATGATTCTGTTCTCAGCTTCCATCTCCCGCCTCTGCTCTGCCGCCTTGTTGGCGCGTTCAAGCTGTTGCTTCAATTGCACAACTGTCCTTGCTTCCTCCAGCGGCATATCGTGCTCCTCAGCGTATTTTTCGTATACGCTGTCATCGTTCTGTAAAGCCTTGGTAAGCTCGGCTCTGAAGCCCTCCGACTCAATGTCAAGCCCATATTTTTGTCCGACGAGAGAAAGTATCTCATTGACCTCTCCCATTTCGGTATCGTGTCGCTTTGTGCGGTCCTTGAGCGCTTTTTGAATATGCCGCTCGTAGTCAGCCTTGTAGTCCTCACTTGCAATGAGCTCCTTGAAGGTAGGCTTCTTCGCCGCGGTCGCCCCGGGCGCTTCCTCTTTAGCGGTGGTCACCTGCGCCGATGCCGCTTCTGCCGAAGCTGGGACGTCTCCCTCACGCTCAGCGCGCATCTTAGCGTACAATTCTTTTGCCTTTTTCGGTGCGTTGACAAAAGGATCATCTCCCCCCGTCTCTGCTCCGGGCAATACCGATCCTTCACTGCCCGCGGATGCGCCACCGTCTCCACCGCCCTCCGCAAACATCTGCAAAAGATCGAAATTACGAGTCAGTTTCATATGACTCCTTTCTGACGAATAGGTCGTCGACCGTCTGCCCGTCAGGTGGGCGAAACCTTCTGCCCGTCAGGTGGGCGAGCCCTGTGTTGTAAATGATGAATGATAAATGATATATCGACTTCGTCGATGTGATGAATTATGGTTGCTATTTGCCTGTTAGCCGTAGGCAAACAGCAAATAGCCTCATCAATATTGCCAACGGCGATATATCATTCGCCATTCCCCGCAACGCGGGAAACACATATGTAATCGGGATATTGCTCCGAAAGTAGCTCCAACCCGCACATAGCCATCTCAAACGCGCCCTCACAACAATTTTTAAAGGCGCCGCGAGGCACCACCTTTATGCTTGCCCTGCCGCTTTCAAGCAGTATACCGCGCTCTATCAGCTCTTCACTATTTCGTTCAAGCATTTCGGCAAGTGATATTACTATTGCCGAGGCTCCCGCGCAGACTATATCCTGCCCCCTCGGGGCTTGTCCCGCGTGCCCTGTCATCGTGATGCCGCAGGCTTCGTCATATACGACATTTATCATATCACCTCTGTGGAGCTTCTCGCTCTCTCTCTTGCCTTTTGCACGTGCTTTGCCTCCTTCGTACCTGCCTCGGGATCAGCGGCATCAGCAGGATCTACATCCGCTCCCACGGGGATTTCCTGACCGTACGCCATCATATTCTGCTGAATTACCCGAAGCGCCTCCGCATCTCCGTAACGCTTTGCCATACCAATAGCAAGCTTCTGATACATCGCAAGCATTTCGATAAGAGTCCCGTTCCGCTCGATCCTCTCAATAACATCCTGCTTATGATCGAAGTCCATCATACTGAGACAGGCAAGCGCCTGATCTGTAAGCTGAGGATTGAAAAATCCTAATTTGAAGAAGGACAACGCAAGCTCGTTCTGCTCCATCTTGCGGTAGGGATTAGCTTTTTCCGCCGTGATCTCAATATCAAATTCAGAAACACGCCACCCAATTGGTTCGCCGCCTGCCGTTACCTGGGGGGATCCCTTCAGACCGCTGTTATCAAACTTAACAAAAGCCTCCGACGCGCCCGCGGCTTGGTCGGGAATAATGCGGAACCACCGCGGCACATCATAAAACTGCCTTATAAGCTCTACCACCTGCGTCATCAAAAGCCTGTAGGCGTTGTAAAAGCTCTTGTTGATAAAGCGGCTGTCCTTTCCCGAGGTCTCCTGTAGGGCGGATATGGCGGAAGCAGCAGTAATGCCGCTGGGCGCCGCGCCGTTGTTTACGTCGTGGTTTGAGGTAACACGCTTCAGCTCGTCGATCTTGCTCTGGATGAACTCCAGATAATTACCCCCAAGGGGCGTTGTAGTCATCGGAACTGTGTTGTGCTCTGAAACCGACGGCACCTGAATAAAGGTACGCGTCAGATCCGCAAGCTGAGTCTCCGCGGCATCCGCGTCAAGCGTGGTAAGAAACCGAGGCTTTGCGCCCATCAAGGTATTCTCCACCACAGCCCTGTTCATCAGATCGATCTGCAATTGTGTATCCGCGCCGAGATCGACCATTCCCGTTCCGTAAAGACTTTGTTCAATGTGATAAAGGCTCTGCACCACAAAGGGATACAGTCCGTGATCGTAAAGTCCGTTCGGATATTTTTCGGGGTCATTCTCCGTAGACTCAAGGCATGTCGTATCCGCGTATTTGCAGTAGTGAAGTATCCTCTTGCCCCCGGTCTCCACCTTGTAATATACGTCCACAACAACGATCTTGTCCTGTACGTCCACCTGCTCGTCGGTAATGAATCTGCTCGGCTCTATGACCTTCCCTTTAACTGTGCTCCGCGCATGTGGGTATCTTCCATACAAGGTGTTCTTGTCCACAAGCTCTACTACAAACAGGTATGTGGAATCCTGAATGTCCGTAATACCGGGTTCAAAGAAAACTCGGAGCACATCCATCTTTTTTATGGCAATATCTCCGAGCCCGTGAAGCTTCCTTCCATCCCAAAAAACGTGATAAATGCCGATACCATTCTTCAGAGTGTACTCGGACACCTCTCTGTATGTCTGCTCAAAGTTATTCTGCGCCATAATAACAGGTACGATAGAGGATAACCGCTTTGCCTCCTCCACATCATCCTTCTGACGTGGACGGAAGTTAGCCGTAGGATAGGAATCCATCACATCCGCAAGCTTGGATTGAATACAGGTGAACAGCCAGGCTGTTGACGGTGTCTGCATTCCTCCGTCAGGGTCTCTCACCTTCCATTGTCTCATTCGCCAAAAAGCCTCATTGGAGCGTATCTTATCTTCAATAACAGACCGTCTGCTTTTATAGGACCGCAGCGCAGCGTTCCATACAGCGATCCGCTTTTCATCAACGGGAAGAGTGGCAGGCGCCGCTCCCGCTTCACCCTTTGCGGAAAGCGCCCGAAGCTTTTGCGGGTACGGCTTGTGTTTAACAAGCTTTTCAAAAAAAGGAATGGGCATTCTCGTTTATACCTCCGATCGAATTGCGCCGTAAGAATTATATATCGTCCTCCGCTCTCTCTCAAATTGATCAAGAGGGTCGGATATGGGTCTTTCTTTCCGCGCCGCGTCTCTCGCGGAAATGGGACGTGTCATACAAAAATACCGACAGGAATCGCAAAAGTGATCCTCAAGCGATGTGTCAAGATCCTCGGGAAGAGTCTGCGAATACTGCATCAGGGGAATGGTGCGTATAGCGTGACGGCAGGTGTTAAAGAAATACATCATCGGTCTGCCGTCATCACCGAAGGACAGCCTGTAATGCATCTGCATCCATCCCGCCACCCGCGTTTTATCGGACTTGTCGAAGTATACACCGTGACGGTCGGCGCTCTCAATGATAGCCTCGCCGCCGTCGGATGCCCATATAGCCGAGTCGGCAACTCCGCGGATAGCCCTGTCCTTAAACCACCTATGCTCCCGCTCGATACGGGCGATCTCTGAAAACACCTTGTCAGGAGCCCACTTAATACCCTCATCGGGCGTTCCCGTACAGCCGTAGAGCTGATGGCAAAGATAAGCCCTGCCCTCCGTATCTATCGCCCACCAATCGCAGGAAAAGGGCTTCGAATAGCCCCAGTCAAAGGAACGGTATATCTCAAAGCGCGGCGGTATCTCAAAGGGCTCGATAACGTGGGTATACCTTCGGTCGTGATAGTGTTGCGGATCATCGATAAATTCCTCAAAGAACTGACCCATAAAGATATCCCACGAGCCCTCAAGCCACGCCGCCCGAAGCTTTGGCGGAAGAGACGCAAGGCTCTTGATGTAATCGGGGTCACTCTCCATAAGCGCCTTATTATCGTGAGGAAGAGCCTGGATGAAGCTATACTCCGAGGGGTCCTCACTATCCTTGTAGCTCCTGTCGATAAACAGCCGCTTTACCCATGAGTGACCCACCCCGCCGGGGTTACAGGTTATATAAATACGCTTCGGAAAAGAATTAACGCCTCTCACCGTAGCCTTCATTATGGCAAACCACTCCTCGGATATCTGCGTTGCCTCGTCAATAGACAAAATGTCAAACTCCTGCCCCTGAAACTTTTGACCGAGATCCTTTTGATTATCCGCATAGCACAACTCGATCACCGAGCCGTTCGGGAATTTGAATATCTTCTTGGATTCGTTGAAGCTTGCTATCCCGTGAAGCTCTCTGAGAAGGGGAACAACGTGATTGTTCCGTAGCTCCGGATAGGTACGTCGGTATATACCGCATTTTATGCCCGGGTAATAAAGGCACATCATTGCCATCTTGCGCCGAAGAGCCCAGGATTTTCCGCCGCCGCGAGCGCCACCATACCCCACGTATTTGTGCTGATCAAGAAAGAAAAGCTTTTGTTTTTCGTTTGGCGGCTCTATTTTGAAGTCGAGCTTCATTTTGCAAAGTCCTCATCCGAGCCGAACACAACGTTTATCTCGGGGATATCGTCGCTCTTCTCAAGCTGCCGCTCAAGATTTTTTATACGAGCCTCTTGTTCACGCAAATCTATATCGGTCTTAAATCCGCGGCATTCGCGGAGAGACCGCAGAGCGGAAGCCATATCCTTGATAGACTGCACCTGCCAAACGGGCGTGTTTTCTATTACCTCATCTGCCTTATCGATAAGCTTGTCCACAAGTCGGAAATACTTATGATCCACCTTTGAGCTTTCTTCAGCTACCCGTCTGACCATATCTGCCTCTGCCTTGTCCTTGACCTGCCTTCGCAGATCTGTCCACTTCTCATCCTTCGCCCTCTTTTCAAGAGTGGTGCGGGGTACGCCGTACTTCGCGCACAGCTTCCGATAGCTCGTAGCGCTTGATATATATTCTTTTTTTATCTCATTCCAATCGACGTTTTCAAGCGACACCGAAAGCTCCCCCCGAATTATTTTTATTATTATACATTCAAACACCATCCTTTCGGGAGTCCCCCCAAGGGCTTTTTTTAAAAAAAGAGGCAACACCCGTCGCCTCTTTGAATTTATTTTGTTTTTCCGAAGTCGTCATACTTCCTGTCACACAGCTTGTATATCGGACAAGCTGTGTAAAGATACTCGCAAGCGTTTTTCATAAAGGAGCGCTTTTCACTTTTATCGGCAAATGCCACATGAATTGAGCACCCCCGAAAAAAGCCCTCGCATCTTATTTCAGCCATAGTCTCACCGCGAAAGAAAGGACACCTGACCTCTTCAGAGTCCTTTTTTATCCTCTTTTTCGCCATAACTCGCCCCCTTTCTAAACGTTTTTACGCTTTTATATCGTTTTTTTGAACGCAAATGCGTTTCCCTTTTGTTTTCCGATCTTCCCTATCTTTGCTGTAGCCTAATAAGCAGGACGGTTTGCAAAACCAAACCGTCCGCTCTCCGCCCACTTTGAGCTTCAAGGCGTGTTGCGGAGCCGCAAGAAAAAGCCTTCCGCATCTCGCGCATTTGCGTTCGGGGAAAATGTAATCAAGCTCCTTCCCCATCGCCTATACCTCCCTTATCCTGATGCCGTGAAAATACAACATCATTTTTTTCTTGATCTTATATTCAGGCGTCCGAAATCCCTTGACATCTTCCACTATCTGCTTTCCGTTCTCTGTGTATGTAAAGTCTGCTATATACGATACTTTACGCTCTATGGTCTTTCCTCTTTTGACGATACCGCCGTGTTTTCCCGGTATGTCAGGCTCACGTTGCGCGGGGATCAAGACAAATTCGACCTGCCGCCGAAGGTCGGAGATCGCCCCCGCCTTCTCAAGCAGAAGCAGCTCCCCGTACCTCTTCGCCTCTTTTGCGCTGTCGAAGGTAACACCGTTCGTTGTGACCTTCCGACTGTGATATTTACTCTGCATTACACTCCCCCTTGTATCCGCCATAGAATTGTATCCTGATAGGCTCTGTCAGCTTCAAGGCGAAAGTGTTCTGTCGCTTGTCAACGATATAGACGTGCCCGCCGCCACTCGCCGCTTCGGCTATAAGCTCGTTCAGAGCATTTTCAAGCTGTTTTTCTTTGCTCACATCAACACCTCCGCAGGTCGTTTCGGCAGGAGCATCCAATGGCTTACACTCCTGTTGATACCGATCCTTGCACCGCTGCTGTCAGTAGAAAAAGTCTTTCGTTCGGGATCAAACCACGCAAGATCATAGCCACCGTTGTCAATAACAAGGTATCGCCCCTTTTCCTTTGGAAGAGCGTGAGATACAGAGATCCATTCAAACGGCGCAACCGTTGGCTGAGTCAAAACACGATCCTCGATCATATCGTTTCTCCTTTCATCTTCGCTCCTCATTCCTCCAAGCTCCTCTGCACCGCCGCTTGGAAGAACTCATCCGTGTCATAGGACTTCTCCGATGATGTTTTCACACCGTCCTTCGCCGCCCAATCGAGGATGGTAGCATAGTGGTCCTCATACCGATAGCCCTTTGACTTGATGCGCCGCGAGAGATTATCAATAAGCGCCTCTGCCAGCGACGCGCCGTATCGCCCGTCAAGAGCGCTTCTCTCAGCCTCGGTCAGATACACGTTGCCGAACTCCCCGCAAGGACTCTTCCCGATTATAGACCTTTCCTCGGGTATGGGCTCCTCTTGGGGTATGGGCTCCTCCACCCTCGCGGGCGCGCGCGCGTCTCTCTCTCTACACTGCTCTATACTACTCTCTTCTATTCTCTTCTGTGCTCCCAAGCGGTTACAAGACGGTGCACCGTTTGGTACACCAATAGGTAACCGCTCCTTGTATGCTCCGCTGCCGTCGACCTCGAGCTGTTCCATCTCACGCAGATAGATAGTGGGAGTGTATCTGTCCTTCCTTATGTAGTTGTTTATCCGCCAATGCCTGATGGCATATACACCGCTGTCGAAGGGGATGATGTAGCCCTTTGCCACAAGCCTGTCCATATCCTTTTTGGTCACGCGTATGGTCCTCATTATCTTCTTCGAGTTGTTGACGAACCCATCGTCATCCGCCTCCATAGACAAATGGAAGTAGAGCGCCTGCGTGGAAAAAGGCAGCTCGGTGAAGTCGTCACAGCTGATGATCGTCTTTGAAAACATTCGTTTTTCTGCCATTATGTGTTACCTCATAATCTTTCATAGTCAAACACAGACAACGAATCGAAATTAAACCACAAGACCTCGGTGCGTGGTTCGTTGTTCTGATTATAAGACTTAAACAATAACTTGTTCCACCCCCTCAGCTCCCTATCGTACATTTCGGATTGATATCCGCTAATTATTACATATCCCTTAAATTTAACTAATGCGGCCAGCAGGTCAAGATGATCCTGCTCGTCCATCTCGTGTTTATATTGTTTGCCGCCCCTCGTTTCGAGAAGATACGGAGGATCCGCATAGATCAGAACATTATCATAATTGAATTTTTTTATAAGATCCAGCGCAGGACGATTTTCAATCTGAACATCCTTAAGGCGCTCGGCAGCTCTCAAAATATCCTGTGGCATTTTATTCCACATACTTACACAATAGCTTCTCTCACGTGCGTATACGTCTATCTTGAATCCTGTTTTTTGATAGGTTTTGAAGCCGTGTCCCATACGTGATCTAATGGCAAAACGATAAGCCCTGTCAAAAGGCGAAGCCCCTCGATCATCGTGAGCGTCATCAAAAACATCACGAGCATACGGAGTTAAAGCGATAGCCTCGGCAAGCTCTTCCGGGGATTCTCTTACCACCCGAAAGAAATTAACGATATCACCGTCTATATCATTAACGGTTTCTATTGCTGAGGGAGATTTGTTAAACAATACCGCGCCCGAGCCAAAAAACGGCTCAAGGTATGATCTGTGAGGCGGCATAAGCTCTACGATCTTTGAAGCCATACCCCATTTAGCTCCGGGGTAATTTAATATAGAGTTCATCTATACTCCCTCTCTAAAACGGCAGATCATCGTCTGCCGACATTGTCTCAAAGCTCGGTTTATCCGCTCCCGCAAATCCGGGGGCAGCGTATGCGTCGGGTATGTAAGTATTGGTATCTGCCGCTCCTTGTCCGTCACTCCTGCTGTCAACAAAATACGCCTCGTCCACAACTATCTCCGTCGCGTAGCGCTTCTGTCCCCCGCTGTCTGTCCACGACCTCGTCTGTATACTGCCGCACACGCAGAGCGCCGAGCCCTTGCGAAAATATCTTGCGATAAATTCAGCCGTCTGACGCCACGCCTGACAGGTTATAAAATCGGTCTGCCGCTCTCCATCCCTTGAAAATCTGCGATTTACCGCAATCGAAAATTGACATACCGAAACGCCGCTCGGTGTCTGCTTCAGCTCCACATCGGCTGTAAGATGACCGCCGAGAACGACCTTGTTTATATTAAGATTGCTCATTCGATCACCTCGCCTGTCTCCTCGTCCGCCTCGGTGTATTCCGCCTCAAATACGGTCTCGCTCTGTACCTCGTACATATCATCGGAAATTTCGTTCTTGATGCTCTCGTCCTGCACGACCGCCCTCACAAAATCCGACTTGAGAGGCGCGTATTTAAGTACCCGTTTAAGCACAGTCTTTTTTGCCATCTCCTCAAAATTCGTTTTCCAAGGAGAGAAACCCGACTTGTAGGCTTGGCTATACTTTTCTGCGTGACGGCGAACGTCGTCCATGCTCATCACCTCAAAGCCGTAGCCACCGCTCTTGGTCTTGAACATAGCGTACACCCGCATAGGCTCTCCTCTGTCGCTGTCGGCAGGCTTGTGTACAAGCCGCGGCTCAAGTCCATATTCGCACTCAAACGTGTCGTTCTCATAGACGATATGAGCCTGCACAAGCTCCACCTCGCCACTTCTATACGCAAGATCGATAAGACCTTTATATCCGAGTTGGAACTGAACCTCGTCTCTACCCTTGTTCTTGTAGGGTATCAGATACGCCTGCCCGAGAGGCGTGTTCGGCTCAAGACCGAGCTGAGCTGCCGACATCATCGCCCCAAGAAACGAGGCAGGCGTACAGGAGGCGAGCTTGGGATTTGTGGATATTGCCGAGAGAACCATTCTTGTAAACCTCTCAGGCGTGATCACCGACGGCAGAGCTTTTTTTATCTCACCCTCCATCGCCTTTATGTACATCTGCATCGTTTTCTTTTCGCCGTTCTGATTGACAGCCGATACCTTGTTCTGAATTGTGTTTGCCATAATTTTTATATCTCCTTATATATTTACTTCTATCACCTTAAAGGTGCGATAGGTTGAATTTTTGTAGTATTTCGTAAGATCCATATGAGGATGCTCGGCAGCAAAGAGCTTCGCGTCAAAGGACCTGCGCTCAGAGCTCGCAAAGGATACGCGAAAGCCCGACGCTTCACCCTTCCCCGACATTTTCATAAACGCCTTGATCCTGCCCGCTGCCTCGTCTCTCTGCTTCTCAGCGCTCTTGATAAGGGCGGTATAGGTCATATACTGCCGCAGATCAGCCTCATAAGCCACAAGGCTTACCGTCTCGTCATTCGACTCAGGATATAGAGCCGTCACCGTCTCCGAGGTGGAGATAGAGCCGTCAGCAGGCGGTGGAGCGTCAGCCTTGACGTTGTCAAACCAAAAGCTCCTCTCCGCCTCCATAAGAGCGGAGATCTCCCCCTCATCACGTTCGAGCTCGAAGATCCGAAAGTCTCTGCAACCGATAAGAACGGCAAGATATGCTTTCTCCAAGCCACTTACCGCAAGATAGTGAACGCATTGAGCATAATACTGCTCGGGGAACTCGCCCTGTCGCACCTTCTTCATAAGAGGTATGGAGTTTGTAGTCTTAATCTCCAGAAGAGCCCTCTCCCCAACCACAAGCCTGTCCACGTCGGCGAATGCAAAGGGATAGTCGGAATTGACAAGCATCCTGTTCTTCCGCCTCACCCGCTTCCCGGTCTCTCTCTCAAAGAGCTTCGCCACAAACTCCTCAAGATAAGAGCCCACCTCGGTGGTAAGATTGCCCTCGAATTCAGCCACACGCCCCGTCTTTTCAGCCCAAAGCGAATAGGCGCTCTTGTAGGGATTTAAGCCGACCACCGCCCCCGCATCCGAGCCGCCTATGCCCATCATCTTGCGCAGTGCCAGCCACTCTTCCTTGCTGTGGTATGCGATCTCATTGATCATATCCCTCATCCTCCTCATCCTCTTCGTCCTCCTCGTCCTCATAGAGGTCGACATATTCCTCGTCATCATCAAAACGGTCATAGCACCTCATGCAGCCGTCACACATCTTTCCGCCGCCGCGGCATATACTGTAACTCATTTTGCGCCTCCGTTTTTCTTTTCAAAATACTTGTCCCACGAGCCGTCCTCATTGGCACGTCGGCTCTCGTCAATATGTACCGCCAGCGCGATGAACGGAAACACCACCGCGTCGAATAGCTTTTTAAATATGTGTTTCATTTTATACTCCTCCCTTCACCGCCGAACTTGTTGCGGCATTCCAAAATTCAAGATCCTCGGGGCGGCATATCATCACGCTTCGCCGCGAGCCGTAGCCCGTCAGCTCGGCAGAGACCACATCCGCCTCATTCTCGTGGCGAGTGATTATCGCCGTCACGCTTCCGATGGCACTCTCATAGTCCATCCGTCCCCGCCACAAAACCGTCCGTTTCGTCTCCAAGGCGCTTCTGAGTTCATTTAAGTCCATAATTTTCATTCCCCCTATTGATTTTTTTAAACGTTTGTGATATAATAAGGGCGTGGAATTGTCGAAAATTCAACACCCCCTTGCTCACAGATCGTTGCTGCGACCTGTGAGCTTTTCTTTTTTCAATCGGTGGTCATCTCCGCTCCGCAGTGAGGACAAAACTTCATATAAAACATTTTGTCCGACCGCTTCTTAGCCGATTGCCACCGACCGCACACTGAGCAGATGAACACATCCTTCGTGCTGCTCTTACAGTCCCCGTCACGCTTCCATACACCTACGGGAACCTTTCGCCAACCGTCAGACACAACGATCTCTGCCGCCCTCTCGGCAGCCTCAAGAGATAAACCACCATCGCTGAGCAAATTCACAAGCTCCTTCATAATTACACCTCCTCAACGATTTCCGCCCCCACAGACCGAAGATAGTCTATCAGAGGCTTTCTGTAGATTATAAATACCCACTGTGTAAGCTTAATAGCCAACCCGAATGGAAATTCCTTGTGAATAATTCCCTGCTTCAGAGCGTCGAGAGATATAGACACCCCCGCCTCGCGGAATATCTCCGCTGCCTCCTGTACCGTAACCGTGGTCTTGCTGTTTTTCATATGTTCTCCTTTCCCGTCGGCGTAATCTCAGCCGACCTGTTTTTAAATAGCTTCGATACCTGTTCAACTGAAAAAACAGGTATTTTTTTGCTTACAGTCCATTCCGCCCCGTCGTATATCGATACGCCGTCTACTCCGTCAAGACGAAAGACTTCGGAGAGGGTGTCTATCACATCCTCGCGCCTGACCTCCGAGCCCTCCTCCGCGTCAATGACTATTACCATTCGTTTCATAAATGTCGCTCCTTTCATGCGTCATTCCTGAGACACGCCCAAAAATCTGTTAACAAAATAATTCTGCCCGCGCCCCGTCACCTTCGTGGTCTTGTTGACACGTACCGAGCCGTCGGGATTGTTCACCGTGGTCTCCTTGATCTCAAAAAGCCTCATCTCCATAGCCCTCTGAGTGGGCATATTGTAGTCCGAGCCGCGCTTCATCAGAAAGCCGTTGTCACGGAGCCAGGCAAATAACCGCCTCTGCCCCATATCCACACCGTTCTGCTTGAGGATCTTGGCAAGCTCCCCCACAAGAATAGAGGTCTTGCTGGTAGCCACCGCATCGGCAAAAAGAGCCTTGGGACGCATAGTCTCAATGAGCTTGTTGCGCTCCTCGATCTGACGCTGAGCCACAAGCAGAGCCTTCGCCATAAGCTCATCATCACTCATAGCCTCCTGCCCCGCTATGTACCCCCCTGTCTTGCGTATAGAGGGAAGGACCTCCGATGTCACCCAATGCTTGAACTCCTTTGCCTTCGGGAGTTTACTTGAAAGAATTAAGCTGTAAAGACCGCTTTCATTAACTATATACATTTCGCGGTTTTGACCTGAGTCGGCAAATCGCCGAGTCAGCTTGTCCTCATTTTCGACGTGCTTCTTTATCGCATCAGATGTATCTTTGTACCCAAGTATTTCCGCCACATCTTTTCCAACAAACCACAGCTCATTGTCAACCGTGATCGTCCTCATCTTTCCAAACTCCCTGTTCTCAAAAATTTTCAACTCGTTCATTTCTCATTCCTCCGTTTTTTCTTGGTAAATTTTTTTGATTGCACCCGCCCGTAAGCGCGTGTTCTTGTTTTTTCATTGTTTTAATCTCCTTTTCTAAATTTATTGACAAAATTTTTGTAATGTGGTAAAATAAGTAAAATCAAATTTGGAGGACGACTCTTATGGAATTCAGCCCTGTGATCGCCATAGTAATATCTGCCGCAGCTTTTTTAACCTCTATTGCAGGACCGTTTTTGACCGCGCACATTCAATGCAAACACGAACAAAAAATGTATCATAAACGCTTTAGGATCGAGCACGAACACGAAGTGATTGAACGGTATCTGAAAACCGCAGGTAAATATTGTTTCTCCTTGGATTACAACGATATGAGAGACTTTGGTGAAGCTTCCGCAGAAATCTTTATGTATGCGCCCAAGGAATTATGGGATGACATCAAAGCTTTAAATACTCAAATCTCTGTAATTTCCCGTGTAGGAGACTATGATAAATCAAAGCAATTGCGCACACAACTCCAAGAGTCATACCTTTCCCTTTGCGAGAATTTTTCTGTTCTTAGAAGAACGTCAGAACGCAAGTAACGCAGAGCCCCCCGCAAGAATCGCCGAATACCCACACACCACCAAGAATGCCGCATAGTTGGGAGCGTATCCCTCTTTGCGGTATTTTTTTATTGAAAAATAAGCGGCAACGGCAATTGTAATGGCGCAACAAAAAGCAAGTATCACTACAGTGATCCATTTTAACACGTCAGATACATCCTCCGCGCCCATTCCCCACGCATAGACCAAGCATGTAAAAAGACAAGCACCGGGATAGATCAGAGCCAAGGCAGTCGATCGGATACTAAAACTGTCATAGAAACACCACGCAAGGTACCATGTGTAAAAGATCAGCGTTAAAAGTCCCATAATACCCGTAACGGATAAAAAAATACAGTATATCACAGCCCCTCCTTTTATATTTTTTTATTCCACTCATCAACCGCCATATGAATAGCCCTTGCAAGAGACTCCTCGACAATAAACGTACCCATACTCTTTTCCGTAAATGCAATCATATGGGAGGGATACGCAGATGTAGAATGAGAACAGTTTTGACACTTGACCCGTAGCCTTCCATATGGGCTTATTTCTATCATAGCCAATCCCGTTCTACATACCGGACACCATCGAGTTTGTATCGAATGATCGTAAATTTCCCCAATCTGTTCGTCGCTTACTCGTATTGGGCGTAGTAAACCCGAGCGACCGTCCTCTTCGTCAAACAGATGATATGTCTTGATCTTGGCTTGTACGTGGGTATCCTTGTAATTGTACCCAACACCTCTGATATAGGAGCGATATTTATCCATCCATTGATACTCTTTTTCTTTCTCCTCCGGGCTGCCTATTTCATCAAGCACCGCAAACATAAAGTCCTCTCCATAACGATCAAAATCTTTTTGCATATCTTCTACGAGATGCCCGTGATTACGTAAAGCACTCATATGAGCACTCAATCTCGCATCAACATGACAGCTACTCCCTATATAAACCCGATTTGTTACATTATGCCGGATGCAATATACTTTTCTCGGAAACTTCATTTTTCCCTCCCTAATTACTTTCTACGGATAAAATCTCGCAAATCGCAGCCACGATCCTTGGCGCGCGGCGCTGCCCTGTCAGTATCTTATACATATAACCGTTATCTATAAATAACCCTGTCTTTTCCGAGACAGCCTCTTCAAGCCACTTTTGGTCTTTGCCGATCTGCAAAAGTTTTGTTTTTACGCACAATCCAAAGTCTGTATATTTGCTTAAATTCACTGAAATTCGCCTCCTTTCAAAAATAGTCTTGACAAGTACTCTTTTATGTACTATAATTATAGTACAAGTAAACATTTATACTCGTTCGAGTACTTCTTGGCTATATTATAGTACTTGTTTGAGTATTTGTCAAGCCCCAAAATACAATAATACAAAAGTTTAGTACTTTTGAACAATCGAGGAGGTACTCGTATGAGTAATTTATACAAAAATATTGTTGCGCTTTGCGAAAGTAAAGGAATAACAGGCGGTAAAATGTGCACTGATATAGGAATCAGCAAAGGTCTCCTGACAGATTTAAAGAAAGGTAGGCGTTCAGGAGTATCTGCCGTTACCGCTCAAAAAATAGCGGCATATTTTGGAGTATCTGTTGGTTATCTTTTAGGCAAAGAAGAAATCGCCCCAAAAACCACGCTCAATCTCCAACTTTTTGCATCAGACGATATTCCCAAAGATATGCTCCCCATAAAAACAAAAAAGCTCCCCCTGCTGGGCGAGGTAGCCTGCGGAGACCCCAAGTATGCTGACGAACATTATGAGGCATATATATCCGCCGACGAGGACATCCAAGCGGACTTCTGCTTACGAGCCAAGGGGGACAGTATGATAAACGCGAGGATCTTCGACGGAGACATACTGTTTGTAAAAAGCCAGACAATGGTAGATGACGGAGAAATAGCCGTCATCCGAATAGAGGACGAAACAACCGTCAAGCGCGTATATTACGATAAGGAAAACAACGTGATCACCCTCGTCCCCGAAAACCCAACGTTCAAGCCTATGAGATACGAAGGAGAACAGCTCGACCATATAGCCATCCTCGGGAAGGTCGTCTCAGGGCAATATCCAATAGAATAAAACTATCTCAAAGAAAAATGTAAGGAAGTTAAGAATATGAGTAACATTACCGTCTACAACGAGCAAACGTTTGAAAGTATAAAACATATCAACGAGAATGGTCAGGAATATTGGCTGGCTCGAGAATTGCAGCCTGTTCTTGAATATGCGCAATGGCGAAATTTTGCGGAGGCAATCGAGCGAGCAAAATTAGCTTGTAAAAATAGCGGCTTCAGCATCGAGGATCATTTTGCTGACGTCAGCAAAACGATAGATATGCCTAAAGGCGCGCATAAAAGTATTCCCGATTATATGCTATCCCGCTATGCGTGTTACCTGATTGTTATGAATGGTGATCCCCGCAAAGAAGTCATTGCCGTCGGTCAAACGTATTTTGCCGTAAAAACCCGTCAGCAAGAATTGATCGATAATTACGAACAGCTTTCTGAGGATCAGAAACGCATTGCTATCCGCAAAGAAATGAAACGCCACAACGCCGCCTTAGCCGAAGCCGCGCACAATGCAGGGGTAATAGAGCCGTTAGATTACGCCGTATTTCAAAACTATGGGTATATGGGACTTTACGGCGGCTTGAAAGCGCAAGATATAAAGCAGCGCAAAGGACTCAAAAAAAGCCAGGACATTCTCGACCATATGGGAAGCACAGAGCTTGCCGCCAATCTTTTCCGCGCTACACAGACAGAGGAAAAACTGCGTCGTGACAACGTACAAGGAAAGACAGAAGCTAACCGAACACATTATGAGGTCGGTGTAAAGGTCCGTCAGACAATAAAAGAGCTCGGCGGCACTATGCCCGAGGATCTTCCCACACCCGAAAAGAGCATAAAGCAACTTGAACGTGAGCAGGAAAAGAAAAAGCTGTCGGATAAAAAATGAACTGTTCGAAAATTTCGAACAGTTCGTTTCGGCAACAAAAAACACACCCCCGTAGGGGTGTGCCTCTAATAAAAATTATCCTTTTCCGTTTCTTGAAAAAGAACGGATCTTCGAATCATTTACCTGCATATTTTTAACCATTCCAATCATATTTTCATCTTCATTGGTCGGGAACAGATGCTCGGCAATGATCTTAGGCAGAACGATTATAGAAGAAATAATACCCGACATACTGCCTATCGCGATAATAACGGTAGATACAACATTTTGATCATTAGCCATAATAGCCGCGATCAACAGCGCAAGCAGCGAGACAACTACTATCCCGATGAAAATAAGCATAGCAATAACGAAAAACGCTAATTTATACCATTTATTCCAAGCAGCCTTGCTCTTATATACTTTAATGTATCTATCCAACAGATCAGAATACAATGTGTCCCGTCTGTCATATTGCTCACCCCATTCACTGCCCTCCTTAGAGGAAGCCGCCAGCAACTTGCTGTCATCCACAGGTATTTTTGAGGGGTTATCAGGAACATCGTCAAATATTTGCTCCATCAGCTCGTTGTAATTTTCCATCGGCGCACCTCATCAAGATATTCCAAGCTGTTCCAGGCGTACCTGAGCAGCGGACACGGATACCGCAAATTCATCCGCAATATACTCCGCCTTCACCGATGAAGGAATAAAGCCCCAGGATTCATCCTCAAGATGAGACAGCGCAGACCTTACCAAATGCTCCGGCATAAGAATGTTAGACGCAAAAACATTTGCTTCATTCTCAATACCGCCATTCTGTCCTGCGTCTCTGTGAGCGTAGATCTGACTACCGTTGCGGTGAAGCATATAATGCGCCAATTCGTGAGCAATCGTAAACCGCCTTCTTCTCGCGCTGTCGGATAAATTCACAACAATTAACCTGTTCGTATTAAAATCATCAAAGATTTCATCCCGCACGGCAATAATACCCGATACGTCATCAGGTAAATATTCCTCAAAAACGCTAATGCCGTATTTGGAGCAGAGATCAACTATTTTTACCGGATAAGAGTTGATATTATGTTCTTCACAAAATTCTTTTGCCTTTTCGATTATTTCACTTTTAACCATAAATATTACCTCCTCCCCTTACATTATACAACAAAACCCAAAAATAGTCAATCTGTTTTAAGAAAAAAACAAACTCTGCTGTTTCTCAACGGATATATAATCGATACAATTATTAGTAAGTAGTACGTTCTGTCGAATATTGTCGAATATTAACGTAAAAATATGTAAAATCGTAAAAAATTTTGAGAAATTCCCACAACCGACTTTATTTATTCCCAAAAGTGTGGTATAATTAGACTGTCAAAAAATAGAAACTTTGGAGGTTTAATTATGAATCTACTTGTATGTATCCCAATCGCCATCGTGTTGTTAGCTATATTTTGGATAAGGAACGTTATAATATTCCAAAAGGCTTACTGCTCAGATCCCATTGCAGCACTGAATATCCAAATAGTACAAACTCATAATGTTTTTTACGGACGACTGCTAGAGATATCAAATAATTTTTTTAACTACACCGCCAGCTTAATTACAAAGTTTGTAGGCTTTACTATTTTATCCATTATTTTGTATTTTCTGTGCTATAACGACCTTTATGG
Source organism: Clostridia bacterium (assembly GCA_017461475.1). GTDB lineage: Bacteria > Bacillota > Clostridia > Oscillospirales > CAG-272 > UMGS902. The sequence continues at coordinate 84,015 of JAFTXX010000014.1, read as the reverse complement.
TTTTGCAATAGCGCTAACCTCGATACACGTTTTCTTTTTAATGCTAACTATTTTTGTATTCATAAAAAGAATTTCATTTTATAAATCCCTTGATTCGAGCAGTTTGAAGAACGCATATTCCCCGGTGCTTCGAGCCTCTGCATGTCTGCCAATTTATCAGTTTTTATTACAATTACTGTTAATCGCGTCGTTGTTTTTCGACTATTAACAAATTTCTGAAAGGAGCTCCCCGCCATGATCTGCAAAAAATGTAAAAACGAAATAGAGGACGACAGCGTATATTGCAGATACTGCGGTAAAAAGCTGCTGTCCACCCCCAAGCCCAAAAAGCTCAAACGAGCCAACGGTATGGGCACGATCACCAAGCTCCCGGGACGAAGAAGAAAACCCTACCTCGTCAGGATATACGTCGATAGAGACGGAGAACGACAGCGTATCACCTACGGCACCTACGCCACAAAGACCGAGGCAGAAATAGCGCTCGATAATATCAATATAAAAGGGAACGTCACAGCGCTTTTTAAAGTCACTTTCGGAGAGGCGTACAGAATGTGGAGCGAGACACACTTCGCCACACTGACACCCAAAGGGATAGGAACGTATGAGATGGCGTGGAGATTTCTGCGCCCCCTCGAGAATACCCGACTCAGCGATATAAAAACACAGCAGATACAGGAGATATTGAACAAAGCCGTCGAACAGGGCAAATCCCACTCGACCGTCTCAAAAATAGCCCTCCTCGCCTCAAAGATATGCCAGTGGGGAGTCCAGAACGACGTGATCGATAAGGACTACGCCGTATTCTGCTCGGTAACAGCTAAAAAACCGCCCTCTAAGGAGCGTTTCAGTGATGAGGAGATAGAAGCCCTCAGAAAACATTATGATGCCACACAGGACCTCAGAATAGGCGTGGTGCTCTTCCTTTGCTATACGGGGCTGAGAATAGATGAGTTCCTGTCCCTGAAAAAAAACGATTACTACGACGGATGCCTCCACGGAGGAAATAAGACCGAAAAAGGAAAAAACCGTGTCATCCCCATCCCCGACTCGGTGGCGATGATCCTCGAGAGACTTCTCAATTCGGAGGGAGAATACCTCTACTCCTCGGCAACGGGATCAAAATTCAATAGCGAGAATTTCAGAAAGAGAGTGTACTATAAGGCTCTGGAGAGCGCGGGATATACGGAGGAGCAGATAAAGAAACGAAATCCCCATACCTGCCGCCATACGTTCGCATCAATGTGCGCAAAGAAAGGCGTCGATCCCAAAGCGCTGCAAGATATAATCGGACATAAACAGATAGAAACGACACTGAATACATATACCCATACAGATACCGAATGGCTTAAGAACGCCATAAAGGACCTGTAAAAGAAAAAAGTAACGAGTGTAATTTGTAAACGATCATAAATGATCTGTAAAAGCAAAAAGCTGTAAAACAGCAAAAAGCGGAGAGCAATGAGCTCCCCGCTTTTTGGTTTGCAGTTGGAACGGAAAGCAAAGAGCCCCGCCGTATTTATACACTAAGCCCGTTGCATGCTATATGGGATATTTTTCCATTTTTATGCTTCTCCAATAGCTTTAAAAAAATCGGATAGCATAGAAAGAAAAATATGGGATGATGCCCCAAATAGAGACCAAAGAGGGGCATGAAAAGACAAATATAAATATTTTTCTTCCAATACTTGACAAAAAAAGACACCTGTGATATAATAAAAATGCAAAAATTGATGTCAAAATGATGAATAAACCGTTAAAAGAAGTCAAAACTCTTGATTTTACAAGGTTTTAAGCGTATCGAGAGAGGTAAAAATGTTGCCAACAGCGTTACCAACATTCAAGATTTGACGCGATTTTTGAAGAATTTTGCCTAAAAACAGAGATAACGGACAAAAAAAAGAAAAGTCCCAAAAACCTAATAAAATCAAGGCTTTCAAGACTTTTCAATGGAGCTGGTGATGTGACTCGAACACACGACCTGCTGATTACGAAGCACGATTTATTGTAATCAAATTCCTTTATTTACAAGGTGAATTTTATTTTTCGTTGCCCACTTGTTACCAACGTCTCGTTATATCAATATACATTCACAAGATACATTCAACGGTATCTGAAACGGTATCTCGAAATGCATTCCGCTCATCTCCTCAATTGTTTTTAGACCAAAATTCAGTTCATCTCAGGAGTTCTCGCGTATAGTTCCTTTTTGAGTTGGAGCTATATATGCGGCTCAAATATTTTTTTTAAGGAGAACTGTATTATGTTCAAAAAACTCAACTCAATCGCAAGCTCAAGTCATGTCTCTCGCGCAAGGTCGCCTATCTCAGAAGCGGCAAGGACGAAACTCACATCAGAGATGTTCGACACGTCCGCTCCAAATATTAACGACTCCCCTGTCCGATACGTCTACGTTTCCACAAAGGAGTCTCTCGTATCGGACGAGCTCGGCGCCTACATCTCCTACGGCATCAGCGCCCTGTCGAACGGCCAGGAGGTCTCTTTCATCTCGGATGTTTCCACCGATCCTGAGGTCGCCCTGCGCTTCGCAAGAGTATGCACCGAATGTCAACTCGATCCTATACATCTTCCCGATGTCATCGAGGATCTTCTTGCAGATGTAGTATGATCTGATATGATCGATCATCGACGGCAGAGCCCGATATTATCCGAGTATATACACTTTTCATAACATAAAAATATTATATAGAGGAGGACTGTGATCTATGTCTGATTACACTAAGAAAGAAATAGTAATGATAGCCGATGCCACATCCGATGCTTGCGAGCTCCTGGATATGGCATACGGATTGCTTACAGAGCTTCAAAGCGAATATTTTGACAATTCCGAGCTTGACAGTCTCGTAATAACCGCCACCTATTCCCCCAACAAGCTTCGTCTGACAGTATCGACCATCGAGTATCTTCTGTTCAGAGCGCGGGGAGAGCTTGACGTTTTCGGAGACCCACAAAGCCCCGCGGCACAGCACCTCCTCGACAGGGCTCGCCGTATGCAAACGGTCATAGATACATATAATAGTCAATAAATATAAAAACGAAAAATCCGAGAGGTGTATTTGCCTCTCGGATTTTTCTATCTTTATTCTTCTTCGTCCACCATCTCTTGCGATCTGCTTTTTATCCATTCATTAAAGAGATTGATAATTCCCACCTGCCCGTGCTTAAAGTTAGTCTCCGTAACGGTAATACAACAATATCCTCCGTCATCTCCGCTTATTATGGCTATGACAACGGGCAACATTCTGATTATCCACTGCGCCACCGTTATAAAGGAAAAATTGAACATCACATTTATAACTATCACAGAGCCGAATATCACATACAACGCTCGGCTTATGGCTTCCCTTTTTACATCAGAGCGTTCTCTTTCTCTGCCGCTTCTGCCTATGAGCTTCTGTCTGTCGTATTCACCGTTTTCGTTGAGTATCATTCCGGGATAGAGCTTGATCGCCTTTGCCCTGTTACACTTTCTTATAACGCGTATGCCCTCATATGTTATTCCCGCCTTTTTTAACTGTCGCAGAGACATCCTCATATACTTTTCCCTGTATTCCTCATAGGTCATATCTATGTCACACAACAGACTCTCCCGGTATTCCCTCAATTCTTTCTTTTTGTAATATGTACAGAATTCGGAAACCCTGCCCGTAAGCTCCGACTCATCAAGCTCTTTCCTTTTTGCCCGATAATTCTCGAGAGCTCTTATGTATTCTTCGTCCTGTCTGCCTCTGGATATTCCTTTCATATATCGGTTTCGGTAAACGTACATCGTAATGATGTACAGAAATACCGTCAGGGCGGTAAGATTGCTGACACCTCTGAGAGAAAAGCTGAAATCGGTAAAGGATATGACCGCCGCTATGACTACAAGCGCGCTAAGCATAACGTCATTCATCCGAAATTTGTCAGAACCGACGTTTATAAACCCTCTCTCTGCGCTCTTTACCGCGTTTCGTCTCTTTTCCGACAGAGAGGAATAATCGAATTTGTTTTGATCGTCCACAGCTTTTCTCCTTAGCCTTTATTTTCCTTGTTTCCCTCTGAGGGGAGGTATCTGTTTCTTATAAACATACATACGGCAATACTCAAAAGAGAACCCGCAAATCCAAAAATACAAATATAAAACACGCGGTCGGCTATATCTTTAAGTATATACATAGCTCCCCCCGACGCAAGCCAGAACACGGGAATCCCCGTAGATGAGAGGCTTTTTGAGAGCTCAACAAGTTTTTTCCAAAAAGGGATCATACACACAAGAACAGCAAGAACCACCGTTCCCGATACCGTGGCGCGAGGCGACCTTTTTATCCACTCGGGGAAAAAATAGAGAATTGCCGCAATAGGCGGAATAACAGCCACTGTCCGCGCGATAAGATCCCACATACCGTACTTAAATTTATTACTCATTCTCCCCATCCTTTTGTGCCGCATCTGAGACGGTCTCATCCTTTCCCACAGCCTCCATATAGTTGTGGACGAGAAGAGCCTTGCCACTTGCGTCAATAGTCTTTGAATTAAGGAAAACATCCTTTACCATCTTTGCCACAGCAGCGGACATATTCGACACACGGTCCGTGTCGCTCTTATTTTTCTCTGTGCTTTCCGTAAGGAGCTTATTTGAAGCCGTAAGCTCCTCTATATGTTTATCCTGCCGCTCTATTATCTCCCTCAACTGCTTGTTCTCTTCTCGCTCCTCTTCAAGATTCTTTTTCAGGTAAGAAACATCCGAATGTATAGCGCGAATATCGAGCTTCTGATAGTGGCGGAAGATAAAAAACGCGATACCTATGATAAATATAAACGCCGCCGCAACCGTTGTTACGATATTTTCGGGAGTAAGAAGCTGATATATCCTTTCCTTAAAGGTGTACCCCGCCTCCTTTGCATCCCGATATTGCTCTCCTATAGCTATGATCCTGTCCATAAGCTCGCCTGCGCCATCCTCTCCCGAGAGCAGATATGTAAAAAATTCTTCGGCGTAATCTTCGAGCGCCGCGCTGTCCTCATATTCGCTGTTCGCCTCTGTCACGGTCTCGGACTCATAAGAGACCTCCGCTCCGTCCTCGGCAGAGATGAATATGCCCGTAAGCGACATAAACATAAGTACCGCTAAGATCAAAACACTTATTTTTTTCATAATAATCATCCTTTCTTAAATCACATCGTTTCCGTTTTTCAAGGTGTCTATCAATGGGAGAATGATCTCAAGCAGATTTGATATACCTCTCCACATCTCGTCTACCGCCACCCCCGACGCCTGCGGTGCGGGAATAATGCAGGGCTCTCCGTCATTCACAATGATCTTAAATGGATTTCCGTAAGCCTCACGGTCAACGTATGCCCCGTCAATAAATTCTTTCCACCTGATATTCACGTTGTATATGCCCTCGTCCGCCATGTGCTCCCGAGGAACCTTTGCGTTCTCACTTACGATCCCGTAATGGCGCGCAGTCGTATCGCGTTGAATGTTCAGTGTAGCTCCGTCGGGGATGCCCACAACGCTCACGTCAACTCCCGTCTCCGTTATTCGCTCAATATCTCTCGATGCCAATACAGCAGTATTTCCGATGATCAAATATTTCATATCTGCCTCCTCTTACTCTTTGAAACCCGCTTTTCTAACTTCTGCTTTTACCTTGCCTTTATGCTCAATGCAGTAAGCTGTCTCCTCGTTTACATCGTTCGTCACCGAGTCCACAAAGTCGAAATACTCTTGGTATTCTTCATTCCTTGTGTTCTTCGGTAAAAGCTGTGAAAGCATTCGTCGGATAATTGTAAGTTCGTCCGATACGCTATACTTTTCTCTTATTCTTTCCTCAATAGCACGAGACTTTACACGGTCAAGCCGTCCGTTTCTTTTAGCGCTATAAAAATTATATATTTTCATTTCTTAAACCTCCATTAGGAACTTGCATACATTTCAAGCGTCATATCACCGTCAATGCATAGGGTATATTGAGTTTCGTAATTACACAAGATTTCGTCAGTGGTTAAATCTGTTAGTAAAACTCCGCTACCACCATTCGTATAAAAATACAAACTATCACCATCTTCTACCGATAGTGTAAATGTGTTCCCCTCGTCACAATTATTTGAGTACGTTTTGCCGTCATTTGTCTCAACATACGCAATATAACCTAACCCATAATCGCTTCTCAGTGTCACAGTAACGGTATGTAATTCTTTCACTTTGATATAAACAACAGAAGCGTTAGCGATACTATTCAAGCTAACCAATGCGCCGCTCTCTGCCTCGAAGCTCTCCGTGGATAGCGTTGAGCCGTTGCTATCGAACAATTGTACCTCGCCTTTGTATAGCGTTCCGTCGCCGTCCGTGATGGTCACGCTCATTTCGGTTTCGTAATCACCGTTTAGCATATCCGTTAAATCCCAAACCAAAGTTTGACCGTTTTCTATCGTGAGAGTATGGGAGGACTCTCCACCGAATATAAGTTCGCACTGTGTCGCTGCACTCTTTCCTGCGTTGAATGTAAACAATACACGTCGGCTTGTGTCGCTTGAACCGCTTGAATCACCCGTTTCAGTACATTTGATAAAAACGCTGTAAACGTCTTGAAGATTATCTACACAAAGAGTTTCGCCATCAACGTTGGCTGAAATCTCGTATGCACCATCCAATTGTTCTCCGTTTTTATCGTATAAATATGCTTCGCCTCCTAAAGCATTTAAAGAGCCGTCAACAACAATTATTAAGATTTCTGAAACATCCTCATATTCCGAGGCATCAAACAAAACACTTTGACCGTTGAGTATCTGAACACCTTTATCACCATATTTGACCAAAGCCGCGGACATGTCTATCTCTCCCCCGTCAAAAGAAAATAGCACAAACCGTCCCGAGCTACCTGCACTGCTCTCACCGATATATCCCCAAGTATAGTCGCTCTTATCCGTAGGCGCTGTCTGACCTGTGGCAAAGCCTATGTAATCCTGCCCTTCGCTACGCTCCTCGGTAAAGTCCGTTCCGTCTGCGTTTGCAGAATAACGGATAAAAGCACTGTCACCTTTGGCTGATCCTATCACGTTGGTCGCTTCCTTAGCGGCGCTTTCCGCCGCCTCCGCCGCCTCCTCCGCTCTCGATGCCGCCGCCTCGGCTGTCGCCTGAGCCTTTATAACAGCCGAAAATGGCGATGACTCAAACACTTTAGAGCCCGAGGTAGTATCCTTTTTTACAGAAAAAGCTATCTCGGGAGTATAACATCCCCTCTCGGAGCCCTTGTATATCTGAAATACAGCCCTGACCTCTCCCTCGGTTTGGGATGCGAAGGGTGACAGCGTGTATACCAAGGTATTCGGGTAGGCGCTGTTCTCGGTGTAAACGGTCACAGGCTCAAAGCTGTCGGTGCCGAGATAAAGGGTCGCCTCATCCCCCGCAAAGAACTTTATCGGCTTTGCGCCGTTACGAAGATGGACGATAAGCTCGTGGATCCCCGCATCGTGCTGAGTTATCGGGACGGTACATTGTACACCCTGTCGCGACACATCAAGGGTAATTTCGTGAATTATCTTCATTTTTTCCTCCTACTGATCCTAATGCCTTAATTATAACAAAAGGGAGGACTCATATGGGAGTCCCCCCAGCGTATTTTTAAGAGTTTAGCTTATCGATCAATGGCACAGCGTTTTCCGCCGCCTTCAATAGCGCATTACCAATACCCTCTCCGTCAGTCGTCTCTCCTTCGAAAGATCCAATCAACAGCTTGACCATATTGTAGATAGCCATTGCCTCACGCATAAGATTGCCAACGGGCAAGCCAAAAAGCTTAGCAATATCTCCGATAAGATCGGTGAATTTATCAAACATACTCTTCCGCTTGCTGAACATCCCCTCAAAGGAACGCCACAGATCGGCTATGACAGAAAGATCGGTACGCTCCACGTCGTATCCGAGCATAACAGACCATATGTCCCTGATAAACGGAATGTAGGTCAAAGGATTAAAGCCCTCAATAAGCTCGGTTGTAAGAGCCTCAATATACTTTTCGGTAAATGTCTCGTCCTCATCGTCATCTCTTGCAGCATAAGCCAGCGATACGACAGCTGCATTAGCTATCATAGTGGCAACAGAACTGCCTATGATGCGTGCGGCAAAGGCGTGATTTCCCCGCTTACCCTCAATAATTCCGTAGGCTACCATATTTGTAACTACAGTAGGCTCCGCCGAGAAGGCTGTGAGCATCTTAGTGGTCGGGTCTTTAGATCGCATAAGAGGACTTCTTGCAAGAACAGAATCGTATACCTGAGTATGGGTAACTACATCCGTAAAGCGCTCTCCACAGGCTTCAAGAAACGCATTGCTCCCCTCCGTAAGTTCTGTAGTATCGGCTATTTCCTTTTTCACCGCCGCCCAGATATGACACCACGCCAGCTCATCAGCAAGAGACGGCAAAGCATACATCACATTATTTCGGTAGGCGCTGTCCTTTATCAGAGCAGCCGCTTTTTCCTTAAAGCCCTCATAGCTTTTGGATCTGATATAATCGGCAGTAGCCGCGCCTGCGCCCGTATCGTATCCGCCCATTTCCTTAAGTATTGCCACAGGAGCATATTTTTTTATCTCTTCCCACTCCGCCCTGTGCTTGCTCGGAGTCATTTGAGCATAAGTCATAAAATACCTAGGATTTATATATGCCATAGCCCGAAAGATCGACGTGGGCTGTTGCACAAGTGTTGACAGAGACATAGCCGTAGCGCCCATCTTGTGCAGAGACATAAATTTGTTCATAAATCCCGCAGTAGTCTCCACTCTCACACCGCCGTTCAGCTCATCTATAAGCCGCTTTACGTATGCTGATGCCGCGTCTCCGTAGATCCCGCTGAGCGTTGCCTGAACAGAGCCCTCCACAGCACCGTCCGTCCCTCGCCGTCTGTGATTAAATACCCTCGCCATATCCTCAAGAGGCAAAGTAAAGGCGTGATAAGCAGCCATGTCGGCGCAGTGCTTTGCCCATACGTCGGTAAATCCATCAAGAACCAAGGGACTTGTCGAATTTGGACTTATTTTTTTCGTAAATCCCGAATTTTTCAAGCGAGGTACCGCCCCCGGATTGCTTTTTTCCTTTTCAGATATATATTGCTCCGCCGAATGCATCGGAAAATAAAATTCCTCCCCGAATATCTCGATACCGTACAATTTGCGAGAAACCTCATTTCCCTTTTTAGCGCAATCCTTGGAAAGATATTTCTGCATCTCCTCGACATACGCCTTCTGTTCTGCCGAAAGCTTTGATATCAGCTGCTCCCTTATTTCGGGAGAAAGCCGCCAGACCGCCGAGTGATTCCATGTGTAGCTGCGCTTTATCCTCAAGCCTACCCATTTCGATTCCTTAACGATTATCGACTTGGAATGACAAAATCCGCTCCTGTCAAGGTGATCCGTCGCCTGCTTTCCCCGAAGCGTATAGGCATATATCGACATTATCTGATTTAAGCTTACGGAGCCCTCCTTTCCGCTCGGAGTGTGAAAAACGAACTGCTCGTCGGTATCCCACTTATTTGCTCCATACTTTTTATCCATATCCACCTTGAATTTTTGCGCCTCTTCCACATCCTTGCCCCATACGCCCTCAGCAGATACAAGCCTTTTGTAAAGCGCACGCAGCGTATGTGATCGAATAATGTCAAACGCATACGCGGGTATGAGCATATTCCAAGCAAAGCTCTCAGGATATTGCAAGAGCTTCAGCTTTTTTTCCTTCGGCTCGCCATCGGACAAGAGCTCGTTTTCAATAGTGGCAGCCTCGTCAGCTACACTTGCGTTTTTGCCCTCGGTAAACAGCTTGTCAGACGTGCGTACAGTCGTCAGAACCATCTTGTAAAGAGAGTACAGCTCCCGAAGTTGCTCAGTACTCATATGGCGTACCGTAACGCCTCTCAGAGCCGCCTTAGCGCCTTCAAGCCGTTCAGCCACAAGCTCGTCGTAGGCTCCCCTTATGTAGTCGTCCTTGGAGTTTTTCAGCTCGGAATACGCCGCCGCAAGCTCGTCCAGCGCATCGTCAATGACAGCCGAATTATAGAAGCTTCGCATACCCTCCAAACGGTCCCTCAGCGCCTCGTCAAGCTTCCTCAGGCGATAGTCAATACCGTTTATCTTCTTCTGTATCGCATTTTTTTCGGAAGAAGTATTGACTTTTTCGGAAGAATGGGGTATAATGACATTAGAAGGATTGTTTTGGAGGTAGTTACCCGCTTCTGTGGGGCTACCCACGCCGTAATGGGTGGGCAATTCTTCTTTTTTGTTTGTAATTGCGTAAATGTGATTTGTATCAGCATTTTTAGCGCTTCCCACATTTATCCACAAATCCTTCTGCACATCACCATATTTTTCAGAATTTTCTTCAATTTCTACAACCACCTTTTGAGGACTCAACTCCTCCTCAAGCACCGCACGGGACTTCAACAACTGCTTGTATTCATCTACAAGCTTTTTTTCGTTGTCGCTCAGATGATCAAAGCCGTATTCAATAATATCAGCGTTGGTTATATCATCGGCAAACAAAAGCTCAGCCGCCTTAAGGGCGCTTCCTACAACGTCCTGCATACCGACCTTTACGTTCTTTTCCTTTGTTCCGTGGTTCAGACGACGGTTAAGCTCCTTGACCACTCGCCTGAGCTTGGCGCGCGTCTCCTTACGTATGAGACCTTCCGTCCTCTCCTTACTCTTTTTCGCGTATTTCTCACGCTCAGCAAGCTGAACCTCTTTTCTCACCCTGTCAGTCTCAGCCGCAACGACCGCGCTAAGCTCCCGAGCTTCCATAGCGAACATACGCTTTTTGTATTCGTCGATCTTCCCCTCGGCTGTTCTCCGCATACGGTAGAGCTCGTCCATTCGCGCGCCCTTGCCGCTCTGCTTCTTTTCGCTCCTCAGACTGCCTATCTCAGCGTCTATCTCGGAGATACGCTTCTCTTGATTTCTCACACGAACGGCAAGATCCTGATACTTCTTCAGACTCTCGGTGTACTTGCCATAGCTCTTGTAAGCTTCCTTCGAACGGAAAAGCTCCCCGAGAAGCTCCGAGGGCTCAGGCGTAGAAATGCGCTCTTGGAACAAAACTTGATCAGAATAATATCCTTCGCTCGGTCTTACTTCTTTCAAATGCTTCAACACGTCATCAGATAAAATACTTTTGTGTGTGCTATTGACAATTTCGAGAAAATCTGATATACTTATATCAGAGATAGCTGTGGTGGAGACGGATTTTTGTCCTGACTCCAATTCCCTTGCGGAAGACCGGCTATCTTCTTTTTTTGCCAAAAATCTTCCGTTTAAGGAATGCGCAATATCTACAAAGTCAATACCAATTGCTTTAGAGGAAAACTCATCGACAGTAACTATAGCAACAACATAACCGTTTCCGTCATTTACAAGACAAGCCATAGCATACGTTCCGTTTGCCTGAGAATTTTTCTTCTTTAATCCGTTTATCGGCACCGCATTTTGTACTATGTCTCCGCCAATAGCGGCAAGCCTTGCATTTGTACGCAGTCTATGAACGCTTGAAGCGTCAAGGCTATGCCCCAATCCGCTTTTACCGAGAACGATCTCTCTGCCCGTATAAACGTTCTTCACCGCATATTGATTTTCGGAGACCCTTCTACCCAATCCTTCAGCGTTTTTAAGTCCGACTTCAATAGCTTTAGCTTGTGAAACCTTACCGTCTTTTTTTACAGAGCTTAACGAAGGCATTGTCTTTACCACCATCGGAGCCAAAGCCGTCATAAAATCATAACTGTATATGTCTCCGTCCGTATATAAATTTTTCCCCGAATACGGCTCAGGCGTGGAAATGCGCTCCTGGCTTAATTTGTCAGATTTTTTTCCATATTTTTTTGCCTCAATCGAAAGCGCCTCTCGCTTTGCTTCGAGCTGTGCCTTGTTTAAGAATTCGTCGGGAATGTACTTGAAGAAATTTTTATCATAGGGGTTGATTTTTTCTATCAATTGTGGTATACTTATATCAGAGACAGATACCAGGCGTGTCCGTTCCGCTTTTTGCGGAGCCGTATCGCTGATGACATCTGTCTCTATTTTTGTTAATGCCACGGCAAGGTACAGGCGATTGTCATTATCTACGTACTGCTTTACCTCAAACTGTACGGGAGTAATCGTTTCGCCTTCTCTGAATGCGCTTAACAATACGTAGGTTCGCAAAAGTCGGGAATTTTCCTTTGGTGTCCCCTTTGCTTTATCCGAGTGTATTTCAAGTAAAACTGCACTATCAAGTATTGACTGCATATTCATAACGACCTTGGAAAGATCTGCCAAGCTGCCGCCGTACTCAAAGATTTGTGAATTTGTACTCTTACGCAAGCCCTCGCCTGTAAAATGAAATTCTACATCTATCTTGTCGCTCCGATACGATTTTAAGAAACCAAGCTCACGCAATTTTTCGAGCATAGGTTTTTTTACTACTTTCCAATTGCTCTTTTCAAGTTCTTTAAAATCCACGTCGAAATTTTCAGATATTTCAATAGCAGGCGGACTTATCTTTGCCTTTCTCAATATTTCGGCCCGTTCCGTTTCACTCATATCAACCGTTATTCTCTCTTGCTTCATCACGGAAGAGTCAGAATTATTTTTGCGGTTCTCCTTGACAGAAATATCGTTTTGTGATATACTATCGTTAGAAGAGTTAGCGTTAATAATGCCCTCGTATTGGACTTGGGAATTAACTTGCGCCGATTCTTCTTTTTTTGTATCCTTTTTTTCACCGTAGGTCTTGACTTTTTGAGCAGAATCGGGTATACTATTACCAGAGAGTTTTGCGTTAATAGTTCTCAACCACTCATACAGTTGAGGATTCACTTGCGCAAGGCTCTCTTTTTGTTCCTTAATAATCGCGCCTTGTTTTTTGAAAAGTCGTTCAAGGTAATTCTTGTGCAGATCAAAGACGGTAATAATGATATTAAAATAATCATTATGCCCCTCAAAATCCTTCATTGACTCAAATTCCACAGATACGATTCCCTGACCGTTTGCTCCGTCAATACCTGTTAAAATGATACGCCGATTCTTACTTTCCTTGCCTGTATCCTTATCAATAGTTGAAAGAATAACGTCTGGAGATCCCAAGTATTCAGGCAGTTTTTTTATCACCTCGGCTCCCAGTCCATGGTAATGCCCCTCTTGCACACCGTTCTCTCTGATTGCAAGATATAAAGCATCACGACGAATCAAAATACGACGGTTTTTTCCTCCCTCCATAGAATCAATAACCTTCTGTGGAGTGTGATCCATAACCTGAATAAAAGGGTATTTTGATTTGTCTTGCAAGTATTTCTCAGCACTGATCTTCTCCATTTCATCGGCGGCTTGTTCCAAAGTTTCGCGAGATTGATACATTTTTACAGTCTCTTCACTCTTATCACTCTTGCTCTCAATTTCATAATTTCTCGCCACATTCCCCTCGCGCATAGCAAGAACGCCTTCGTCGTAAAGCTTCTGTATCTCTGCCACCGCATCCGCTCCCGCCTTATAGATGGCGCGAGCCTCCTGTGAGTATGCCTTTGTTCCGAGAAGCGTATCAAAGACACTCTTCAGCCGCTTCAGTACGTCCTTAACAAACTTGCTGAACTTATTCGCCGCCTTACTGTCCTTGTCGTAGAAGCCTTCCATAAACTCTCTTACGGTCTCAGAGGTTCTCAGCATACCGTCGCAAGCGTGAGCCACGATCTCCTCTATGGCATCCTCTCTTGACAGCTTCTTGTTCTCGGCTCTCGCATTCTCTATGTAGTACTGTATTCTCTCTTCTATGTCCATTCCCTGAGACTTGAGAGCTTCAAATACATACTCACTCAGCGCGTCATAATATTCGGGGGAAACAGCACTCATATTATGTACGACCTCGTGAGAGAGCGTATTTGATAAAGCGGACTGTACCGCATTGTAGTTCGCGTTATTATCAATACCCGAAAATATATCAAGTGTGATCGTATTGGTATTACGGTCGTAAGAGCCGTTCTCCTTACGCTTTCCCTTCTCCGAGGCAACAAAGGTAACGTTTACCCCGAACACATCGGAAAACAACCGCGCAAAAGCCACAAATTCCTTTTGCTTCGCGTCAAGCCTGACGTTTTTCAAAGCCGAATCGTCAAAATAACCCTTGACATTTTCGGAAAGGTGGGGGATACTATCAGTAGGAACCACCACAGAATCGGCATTGACCGTTGCATTGGTGCTTTTGGCATCAATGAGCTGTGAGGTTTCTTTTTTACCTTTTTCACCGAAGGTATTGACACCGTCATTAAATTGTGATATACTACGGATGAATCCGAAAGTGTTTCCCCCTAAAGGGACTTGTATCCCACAGGCTTGGAACCATTTTCGGGTTCTCTTTTTGTTTTTATCAAGATACAGCACAGTATCATCCGTTATCAGCTTGCCTACGTCACGACGGGTATTGTATGTTCTGACCTTGCTGATAGTATTTCCCGCTCTATCCTTGGAAACTGTAACTCCGACCATCATCGGAGAGTCTCCCACAAAAATGTCACCGAAAACGCTTATTGTGTTGCCTTCCCGATATTCGCTAATAGCTACGGGATCTGCTATAATATCAGGGATCTGCTTGAGAAGCTCTACATCAAGATAATCAGCGTGATCGGTCATATTCTTTTTGAGCTTATCAACATCATACCGAAGCGTTCCGACAGGCATACCGACCTGACACAACGGGCTCTCTGCTGAAAGCTCGCCGACCTTAATATATCCGCCGTGTTTCAGCCGCTCCCACTTTGCCATTTGAGTTCTGAAATATTTATCCTCGGTGAAGCTGCCGTTTTTTCGATACATAAATACCTCAGAAGCAGAGCTTTCAGATGTTTCCCTCGCCATTCTCGCAGAGTTTGCCGCTTCAAGCTTACGCTTGCGCTCCGCCTGCTTCAGCTCCACCCCCGCAAGCCACGCCGCAAGCTTTGCCTCTTGGCTGAGCTGGTCTCCATACTCGGCAAAGGCCCTCTGCATATTCTCCTCTGTAGTGCGAAGAGTTTGCCCGTCGGTCATAATACCCATCCACGCGCTCCAGAACGCCACGGGAGAAGCCTTCTCCTCCTCGGAGGCATAAGCGTCTATAAAGGCGTTCGCCGCCTCCACAGAGCCTGTAGTGACCGCGAGAGAGTACGCAACAGCCAGATCGACGTCCTCCACGGAAACGTCCTCAAGAGAAACAACCTCCCCGTCCCTCTCCACAAATATCTCCGAAAGCTCCTGCCCCTCAGCCCTGACTATCGGGAGACCGCTACTCCGCCTTATCTCCGCGCCCTGCCCCGATGCGGTTGCCATGTTCCCCTCCGCCTCGGCGGTCTGTGCCGCCTTTGCTACATTCCGCGTTGCCGTCTCGTTCAACTCCTTCATCACGAGCTTGACTTCCTCTTTCATAACCTCTTTTGCCAACGCGCCAACTCGGATCGCCTGGGCGGGAGATCTGCTGTCCTTTTTCTCAGCAACCTTCTGAGAAAGCTTTTTTGCCTGCTTTATCAAGGCAGCATCCTCGTCCTTTGCGGCTTTCACGGCTTCATCATTGAAAAGGATCTGCGAATCGTTTAAAACATCATCCACGAAAAAATCGTTCTTGCCATTTATGATGCTTTGACCCGCCGCATAGTTTTGCGAAAGACCGACACCTCCTCCAACCGACGAAAAGCCAAGACCCATCACAGCGCCTGATGCCGCCGCCTCGCCTATCTGTCCGGCAAGCGCAAGAGCGGCATTCCACATGGCCTCGGTCTCACTCATACCCTTTGCCGCATATTTATCCGCAAGTGTATTGAAGCTTGAAAGCTCGCCCATAATAAACGTATCTGTCATTATGTTTGCAAACTCGGTTGCCGCCTCCTCGCCGGCGTTTGTCAGCATCTCCTTACCTACGTTACCCATAAAGCTCTTAAAGCTTGACACTATCTCGGTAGGCTGCATTGAGCGGAGAGAGCTCAGAGAGACGTGCTCAAAGAAAGCCTCCGCCACGCCCGCGGCAAGACCGCCTATCATCGCCTGAGCGCCCGTTCCGCCTCTGCTGAGGATATCATTCTGCGTCGACGCCGCCGAGGACAGCGCAAGCATAGCCTCGCCCGCATAGGGTACCATTGACGCAAGTAAGGATTCTGCCGCCGACACACCTGTGTTATACAGGAAGCTGCCAAGCGGACTCATCTCTGACGATACCCCCGAGCGCAGAGAGGTGGACAAATTAGCGGATTGATTATATCCGACATCCTCAAACTTCACCATCGAGCCGAACTGCGTCACTGCTCCCGTGGCGTTTGAGTACACAGAAGCTAATGTACCGAGAACGGGATGCTCCCGACCGTATTGATACGCCGAGGCAGCCGCACGCGACGCTATGATGGGGTCTAAAGCGTCAAGATATTCCTTGGCTTTTGCGGGGTCGTCATAATACAGAGCGTTATACCGCTTCTTTTCCTCGGATGTCATATGCTCCGCAAAGATGGCATCCTCGGAGCTCTGACCCACATCATAGTGCCATCCGTCCTCCTCGATGCGCTTGCCCTCTCTTACGTTCGCGTCGTAAAGAGAAAGACCGTTTATAATGCGATATGTACTGCTCTGCACGCTATCATCAAAGGCAGAGGCGAGCTCAAAATCCTCGTTATTCTCTACCGCTTCAAGCTCCCCAAGCCTTGTCAATTTATTCGCCTTTTCTATATCGGAGTCAATATTCTTTTTCTGACTCTGTAATTTTTTTATTTGGTTATCATACTCCGTGCGCTCATCCTGAGTGAGCCCCTCTTCTCTTATAGTCCGTATTTTCTTCTGATTAAGCGTTCGTATCTGCTCTCCAAGATCAGCAGACTGCGCCGAAAGCTCCTCGATGTTCAAGCCCTGCAACCGGTTATTTTCGGCTATATCCGCCTCACTTTTAGCAACGGCAGACTTCCACGCCCCCTCCGATGAATACGCGCCGTAAAGCTCCTCCACCTTACTGCGCTCATTCAGAACGCCGCTGTAGCCGCCTATCGCCTCATCAAGGGCAGAAATATACCCCTTCTGCTCGTCGTTCCCGTAAAGCTCGTAATAGTCCCTCAGCGTCCTCGCGGAGCTCAACTGCTTCTCGATAGCGGCATAATAATCCGAAAGCTCTCCCGATCTACGCCAGCTCGACAGATAGTCAGAGCTGTATTTTTTTTCGAAATCAGACATATTGTGGCTTGCCGCCATTGCCTGTGTGGAAAGATATCTTTTTTGCGTGCGCTTCCACGCCTCGTCTACACTCATTCTTTGCGCCATAGCTTACGCTCCTTTGTAGCTCTTCATATGTTCAATGATCTTGTTATATTCATCAGCCTTACCCCATCCGAGAGGCTCGACCTTATAGACTCTGCCGTTCGCCATATAGTAAAGCGTATTACCGTCGGCAAGTAGTCCCGTGTAGCTTTTCGCTTTATTTGTCAGTGCCGCATTGTCCGTCACCTCCGCACCGAGCTCCACTTCGAGATTATCGCCAGAGCCGTGAGTATTCTCGTGCATTTGTATATGGAAATTCTGTCCTTCGTTATAGTTACTGAGTCCTTTTACTCTGTTGTTTACGCTGTCATTGGTAATATAGGACGACTTGACCGTTCTGCCGTCCTCAGCATTACCGTTCTCATCATATGTCACCTCACCTTCAATGCCAAGCCCCTGTGTTTCTCCCGATGCTATTTTTGCCGCAACCTCATCAAGAAGTCCGTCGGTATCGTAGCCGCCATTCACAAGGTAGCTGTAATAATCTCCTTTGGCTGTGTCTCCATTCTGCAAAGCGTTGATATATCCCTGTATCTGCTCCTCGCTAAGCGGCGTTCTCTGCGAATTTACATAGGTCTCTTTGTAGTCTTCCTCACTTATTCCGAGTATCTCAGCAAGCGCCGCAATGTCATTCTTAGCTAAAGCCGAGGAATAGTCCTTTGCATAATCTTCCTCCCACGCCGCCCTGTCAGCCGTCTCTCTGTTTTCAAGAACGCCGATGCGACTAAGGATGTCATTCCCTTCCGCGTTATATCTTGAAAGCGCTCTGTCATAAAAATCGCTCTCAGCCGCTCCAAGCTCGCTTATATAATCATTGAATACCTGCTGTCCCGCCGTCTGCGCGTAAGAATTGCCGTATCCGCCCGTCAGGGCAGAAGCCTGCCCCACAGTATCCTTCATAGCGAGACTCCCCTCCCTTCGCATCATCTGCGCGTAGGACTTGAACGCCTCGTCGCTTTCGGGGGAATACTCAAACTCCCCCCTATTTGTATATTTCTCTGTCAGCTTGTCTATCTCATCGCGGTTTCGGGAGCTGTATGTCCCGCCTCTTTGATATTTGTAGCTCACCCTTTGCCCTCCTTTATGTTGTTCAGCTCATTGTATATATCGTTTATTATCACCTTCAGCTCCTCGTTCTGAATACGAAGCTGACGGATAAGCTCGTTCTGTCTTTGCTCGGTCGTAGCTCCCAAGGGATTTATTTCAGTAGTCAGAGGTATCATTACAGTTCACCTCCCACCTCTAAGGTCTTGGTGATGCTGTATATCTTACACTCACCTATGCCCGAAAGCTTTATCCGAAAATGGTCGCATCTGCTAGGCATTACGGGAATAGAAAAGCTTACAGAGTTTCTCCCCTCCATACTGCCGAGAGCTTCCCAATATCCATCCGAATCGTACTCGATGTAGAGATTTACGCTCGATCCCACAGGCAAGGTCATTCTGAGTTGTATTTTTCCGACATACTGACTGTCGGGATATATAAATCCTATCCGTCCCGTCTCGGCAAACCACTCGATATCCTTCTCAGGTTCTCCCGCGGAGCCTCCTATGGTACACAGCTGATCGTTACCGATAAAATACAGATCCCCGTTAAAAGCGGCGAAATGTTCAATATGGGCAGCCTCCTCCTTATGCCATATTCCGTTTACCGTATCGAAAACAAAAAGAACAGCTTCATTATTCGCATCATCCATAGACAAATAATATTTTCTGTCGCACGAGCCTCCCACGGCATTTTTAAAGTTTCCCTTTCCGAGAGCTCCCGAGATCATCTCACTTCCCGCACCGCTATATCTATAAACACCGTCTCTGCCGTGATAGTAAAGAACACCTCCTATCACGCACAGGCTCTTCCCTGAGCCCGCCGCTACCCCCACGTCGCCGTTATTTACAAGCTGATAGGAGGACGGATACGCGCCGTAAATTGTATGACAGCAGTTATTCTTGAAAAACATAGGCTTCCCCTGAAAGCTTACAGCCCCCGTAAAGGCTCCGTCAGAGCCGAGAGAGACGGCGTAACTGTCAGTGCTTATACCGCGAAAGGAATAAAAGCTGCGGAAATTTCCAAGCTCCGACGCGTATATCTCGTTGACAAATTTTCCGTCAATATTCTTACCGTACCTACAGCCCCACAGTCGGTTTCCGCTTTCAAAGACCATATCCATAAGGGGCAAAGAAAAGTCCAGCGTCATCGTTCCTGTTATACTTGCCCTGTCACACATAAACAAGCTGCCGGGAATGACCACCCAATCCGTGTCATACTTTATTGGTGATATGTACGTGTACTCCTTATACAGCTTCATAAGACTCTTACAGGCGGAGTGGCTCGAGGTAATACAAAACCTACAGCTGTCAACCTCCGAAAACAGCCCGCCTATTCCCGATACCGAAAGCTTCACATACGTGGTAACTTGTTCCCACTCGCCTTTCTCTCCCGAATATACATAAGCCTCAGTTTCGTAATCGTCCGCGCATCTTAACCAGTAGTCCCCTCCCCGAGGAGTGTCTATGCTCAGTACAACTATCGTATATACCTGTGAGCTTCCGTCATCTTCAAATGTAGCGGTAACGGTAGTCTTGCCCGGCGCAAGGCATTGAAAGGGCTTACCGCTCCAATCTGCTGTGTCGGGTACGAGAGCCACGATGCTTTCATCTCCGATAACGTAATCTGCCACCCTTGTATTTTCCATAAAGCCGCCAAAGGGTAATGTTATCTGTGTGCCGGACACACCGTTGCCGATGAATCCGAAATAGTAAAATTCCCGTTCCTCATCTGCTATATACAGCTCGTCCAGATATTTCTCCCTTGCGTTCGCGCCAACTCCTATGCAGCGCCCGTTTTTTGTTATATACATTGCGCCTATATCCTCACCCACGGCGTTACAGACAGAAAGCTCAACAGCCGAATAAACTGACTTCCCCGCCGATATATTTCCAAGGTCCGAAGTATCCGACGTATTTACGTACATCATATCGGGAAAAACTAAGATATAAGCCCCCATTGATACGAGCTGCCGCTCGCCGCTCACCGAAGGGGCAAGCTGCATCGAAAAGGAGCCGTAGCGGAGCGTATTCCCCTCAATAACACAAAGCTCGTCCTTTGCGAGCAGACCGTTGCAGTTATCTACCGTCCGCACGATACCCCGCCGATCTCTCGGGGAGAGCACGGGATAATACCTGCTCGTCAGATTTTTCATATCATAAAACTCACCGTTGCCTATGCGAAGGTTATGGTTGTAGCCGAGAAACTCCTGAACCGTCTCTCTGCCAACCTCTGTTTCATATAATCTCGGAGCGTACATATCAGTTCCCCCTTGTAGGAAAGCTTATTCCGACAGAGGGCTTGACATTATTCCTGCTGTACCACCGTCTGAAGGCGCTATACTGCTCGTTAAATACGACAGCCGCGTTGTTATAGCGGGGCATTTCATTGTTCTGACGCGCTATCTGCATTTCAAGATAGGTGACATATAAGCTATCGTAAGGATAAGGCACGATAAGCGCGGTGTCTGATGCCGTATCTGCCCCATACCCTGTAAATTCGTCCTGTTTTCCGTAAGGTCTGATCAACTCATAAAAAATTCTTCCGTCAAGCTCGGAAAGCCACGCTTTCTTTATCTGCTCATCTATATGGTTGTTCCGCAGACCGTCGGCCGCGGATATTGCCTCCATAATCGTCATTTTTCCAACCTCCTTTTATATTTGCCTATATTATACGATATGGGGGGACTCTTATGGGAGTCCCCCCATTCGTAAATGATATATCATTCGACAACAGGGCAACATCAATCGCCGTCCTTTGCCCTTTTGATACCTCTCTTCTGCTTTTCACGGATAGCTCGGTTCTTCGCCTCCTGCGATTCCATAAGAATGTTATATACCCCCTCGGGGACCTTTACCGTCTCACCGCGCTTGATACGATAAGCCTTTCCGTTAAAACCCACGAACTGCTCTGTGGGCGCGTTCTCTCCGTCGATCAAGGGAAGAAATATCTCCTTCATTTTGTTTTCTGCCATAACCAAGCTCCTTTAATATTAGTTTACATCATCCTCATCCCCATAGGAGGATGCAGTCCAAAGGTTGATGAGTCTTTCCTCATACAGCACTCTCGCGCCGTGCATAAACTTGTAGCCAACGGTGGAGAACTGATCGAGAGGACCTCCGATCTCATTTTTACCGTGTATGATCATCTGCATTTCGCCGCCCGTAATACCAAGCTTACCGAAGGCATCCTTGCCGAAGATCATAGTGGAATATACCTTGATATTCGTGCCGCTGTCGACCTTGGCAAAATTAGACTCGATAAACTTCACACCGTGAAGCTCACCGATCTCTCCCTTGAAGATGGGAGAGGTATCGTTGTACTTGTGAAATTCCTTCCATTCCTCACTGTTACGAAGATCCTCCGCAACTGAGGGATGAATGACCGCTACATAGTATCCATTGATCTTAGGCGCGCGCATCTTCTTGAGGAAGGTCACAGCCTTGTTGATCAGCGCGGGTGTAATGGTATCGGCGGCAGCAAGGCTGCTCTTGCTCGACTTTGCGCCCGCATAGATCTGATTTGTTCCTGTCAGCAGATCGTTTCGGATAAGAATATCCGAGGTCTCCGCGCCCGCCGCGCCCATCTCCTCAGTCGCCCCATAAATAACGGGATCAAAAGCGGTCATCTCAAGAACATCCGATATAGGAGTATAATCACCGTGCTGGGAAAGCCCCGCCGTAACAGCCTCCATTCCGAAGGTGTGACCGTTGGGAATTACGCCCTCTTCAAGTGGGGTGGTAGCGGGAGCGAAGGTCTTCCATCTGCGCCATTCGGCGGTCTTGCCGTGGGTCATGGGAGTGGGCATCGCAAACTGGTCAAACACCGACTCCTCACGGGCGTTCTCAAGAAGACTCTTGTTGTAAAAGGTCTTCATAGTGGAAGACATCTCGCCGGTTGCAGTCTTAGTCATCGATGCGGGCGCATCGGTAAAAGCGAAAAGCTGAAGGTCAAGCGCAAAATTATTTTTCATATTTTTCTCCTTTCGAGGAGACCGTTATCTCCTCATCCTGTGATTTTGTTTTGCCGCCCACGCGCGAAGCTGACCGAGGTCCATAGCCTCAAAATCGGGCGCGGCGGACGCTGTATTGTTTGATGAGGAAATTCCGCCCTCAGCGGGTCTTGACAGATTTGCTCTTACGCTGTTGGCTACCGCCTGTGTGGCTTCAGCCGCCGCGCGTCTTTCTGCCTCCTCGACAAGAACGGTGTGATTGAGCGATTCATATGCAAGGGTCGTATTTCCGTTCCAGGCTCTTGTGAGCTGACGGAAACGCTCGTCCTGCATAGCGGCTTCAAGATCAAAATCAGGGTATTTCGCCACCGTCTCCTCCGCGCTCTTTCTCAGCGCGGCTATGATTCTGTTCTCAGCTTCCATCTCCCGCCTCTGCTCTGCCGCCTTGTTGGCGCGTTCAAGCTGTTGCTTCAATTGCACAACTGTCCTTGCTTCCTCCAGCGGCATATCGTGCTCCTCAGCGTATTTTTCGTATACGCTGTCATCGTTCTGTAAAGCCTTGGTAAGCTCGGCTCTGAAGCCCTCCGACTCAATGTCAAGCCCATATTTTTGTCCGACGAGAGAAAGTATCTCATTGACCTCTCCCATTTCGGTATCGTGTCGCTTTGTGCGGTCCTTGAGCGCTTTTTGAATATGCCGCTCGTAGTCAGCCTTGTAGTCCTCACTTGCAATGAGCTCCTTGAAGGTAGGCTTCTTCGCCGCGGTCGCCCCGGGCGCTTCCTCTTTAGCGGTGGTCACCTGCGCCGATGCCGCTTCTGCCGAAGCTGGGACGTCTCCCTCACGCTCAGCGCGCATCTTAGCGTACAATTCTTTTGCCTTTTTCGGTGCGTTGACAAAAGGATCATCTCCCCCCGTCTCTGCTCCGGGCAATACCGATCCTTCACTGCCCGCGGATGCGCCACCGTCTCCACCGCCCTCCGCAAACATCTGCAAAAGATCGAAATTACGAGTCAGTTTCATATGACTCCTTTCTGACGAATAGGTCGTCGACCGTCTGCCCGTCAGGTGGGCGAAACCTTCTGCCCGTCAGGTGGGCGAGCCCTGTGTTGTAAATGATGAATGATAAATGATATATCGACTTCGTCGATGTGATGAATTATGGTTGCTATTTGCCTGTTAGCCGTAGGCAAACAGCAAATAGCCTCATCAATATTGCCAACGGCGATATATCATTCGCCATTCCCCGCAACGCGGGAAACACATATGTAATCGGGATATTGCTCCGAAAGTAGCTCCAACCCGCACATAGCCATCTCAAACGCGCCCTCACAACAATTTTTAAAGGCGCCGCGAGGCACCACCTTTATGCTTGCCCTGCCGCTTTCAAGCAGTATACCGCGCTCTATCAGCTCTTCACTATTTCGTTCAAGCATTTCGGCAAGTGATATTACTATTGCCGAGGCTCCCGCGCAGACTATATCCTGCCCCCTCGGGGCTTGTCCCGCGTGCCCTGTCATCGTGATGCCGCAGGCTTCGTCATATACGACATTTATCATATCACCTCTGTGGAGCTTCTCGCTCTCTCTCTTGCCTTTTGCACGTGCTTTGCCTCCTTCGTACCTGCCTCGGGATCAGCGGCATCAGCAGGATCTACATCCGCTCCCACGGGGATTTCCTGACCGTACGCCATCATATTCTGCTGAATTACCCGAAGCGCCTCCGCATCTCCGTAACGCTTTGCCATACCAATAGCAAGCTTCTGATACATCGCAAGCATTTCGATAAGAGTCCCGTTCCGCTCGATCCTCTCAATAACATCCTGCTTATGATCGAAGTCCATCATACTGAGACAGGCAAGCGCCTGATCTGTAAGCTGAGGATTGAAAAATCCTAATTTGAAGAAGGACAACGCAAGCTCGTTCTGCTCCATCTTGCGGTAGGGATTAGCTTTTTCCGCCGTGATCTCAATATCAAATTCAGAAACACGCCACCCAATTGGTTCGCCGCCTGCCGTTACCTGGGGGGATCCCTTCAGACCGCTGTTATCAAACTTAACAAAAGCCTCCGACGCGCCCGCGGCTTGGTCGGGAATAATGCGGAACCACCGCGGCACATCATAAAACTGCCTTATAAGCTCTACCACCTGCGTCATCAAAAGCCTGTAGGCGTTGTAAAAGCTCTTGTTGATAAAGCGGCTGTCCTTTCCCGAGGTCTCCTGTAGGGCGGATATGGCGGAAGCAGCAGTAATGCCGCTGGGCGCCGCGCCGTTGTTTACGTCGTGGTTTGAGGTAACACGCTTCAGCTCGTCGATCTTGCTCTGGATGAACTCCAGATAATTACCCCCAAGGGGCGTTGTAGTCATCGGAACTGTGTTGTGCTCTGAAACCGACGGCACCTGAATAAAGGTACGCGTCAGATCCGCAAGCTGAGTCTCCGCGGCATCCGCGTCAAGCGTGGTAAGAAACCGAGGCTTTGCGCCCATCAAGGTATTCTCCACCACAGCCCTGTTCATCAGATCGATCTGCAATTGTGTATCCGCGCCGAGATCGACCATTCCCGTTCCGTAAAGACTTTGTTCAATGTGATAAAGGCTCTGCACCACAAAGGGATACAGTCCGTGATCGTAAAGTCCGTTCGGATATTTTTCGGGGTCATTCTCCGTAGACTCAAGGCATGTCGTATCCGCGTATTTGCAGTAGTGAAGTATCCTCTTGCCCCCGGTCTCCACCTTGTAATATACGTCCACAACAACGATCTTGTCCTGTACGTCCACCTGCTCGTCGGTAATGAATCTGCTCGGCTCTATGACCTTCCCTTTAACTGTGCTCCGCGCATGTGGGTATCTTCCATACAAGGTGTTCTTGTCCACAAGCTCTACTACAAACAGGTATGTGGAATCCTGAATGTCCGTAATACCGGGTTCAAAGAAAACTCGGAGCACATCCATCTTTTTTATGGCAATATCTCCGAGCCCGTGAAGCTTCCTTCCATCCCAAAAAACGTGATAAATGCCGATACCATTCTTCAGAGTGTACTCGGACACCTCTCTGTATGTCTGCTCAAAGTTATTCTGCGCCATAATAACAGGTACGATAGAGGATAACCGCTTTGCCTCCTCCACATCATCCTTCTGACGTGGACGGAAGTTAGCCGTAGGATAGGAATCCATCACATCCGCAAGCTTGGATTGAATACAGGTGAACAGCCAGGCTGTTGACGGTGTCTGCATTCCTCCGTCAGGGTCTCTCACCTTCCATTGTCTCATTCGCCAAAAAGCCTCATTGGAGCGTATCTTATCTTCAATAACAGACCGTCTGCTTTTATAGGACCGCAGCGCAGCGTTCCATACAGCGATCCGCTTTTCATCAACGGGAAGAGTGGCAGGCGCCGCTCCCGCTTCACCCTTTGCGGAAAGCGCCCGAAGCTTTTGCGGGTACGGCTTGTGTTTAACAAGCTTTTCAAAAAAAGGAATGGGCATTCTCGTTTATACCTCCGATCGAATTGCGCCGTAAGAATTATATATCGTCCTCCGCTCTCTCTCAAATTGATCAAGAGGGTCGGATATGGGTCTTTCTTTCCGCGCCGCGTCTCTCGCGGAAATGGGACGTGTCATACAAAAATACCGACAGGAATCGCAAAAGTGATCCTCAAGCGATGTGTCAAGATCCTCGGGAAGAGTCTGCGAATACTGCATCAGGGGAATGGTGCGTATAGCGTGACGGCAGGTGTTAAAGAAATACATCATCGGTCTGCCGTCATCACCGAAGGACAGCCTGTAATGCATCTGCATCCATCCCGCCACCCGCGTTTTATCGGACTTGTCGAAGTATACACCGTGACGGTCGGCGCTCTCAATGATAGCCTCGCCGCCGTCGGATGCCCATATAGCCGAGTCGGCAACTCCGCGGATAGCCCTGTCCTTAAACCACCTATGCTCCCGCTCGATACGGGCGATCTCTGAAAACACCTTGTCAGGAGCCCACTTAATACCCTCATCGGGCGTTCCCGTACAGCCGTAGAGCTGATGGCAAAGATAAGCCCTGCCCTCCGTATCTATCGCCCACCAATCGCAGGAAAAGGGCTTCGAATAGCCCCAGTCAAAGGAACGGTATATCTCAAAGCGCGGCGGTATCTCAAAGGGCTCGATAACGTGGGTATACCTTCGGTCGTGATAGTGTTGCGGATCATCGATAAATTCCTCAAAGAACTGACCCATAAAGATATCCCACGAGCCCTCAAGCCACGCCGCCCGAAGCTTTGGCGGAAGAGACGCAAGGCTCTTGATGTAATCGGGGTCACTCTCCATAAGCGCCTTATTATCGTGAGGAAGAGCCTGGATGAAGCTATACTCCGAGGGGTCCTCACTATCCTTGTAGCTCCTGTCGATAAACAGCCGCTTTACCCATGAGTGACCCACCCCGCCGGGGTTACAGGTTATATAAATACGCTTCGGAAAAGAATTAACGCCTCTCACCGTAGCCTTCATTATGGCAAACCACTCCTCGGATATCTGCGTTGCCTCGTCAATAGACAAAATGTCAAACTCCTGCCCCTGAAACTTTTGACCGAGATCCTTTTGATTATCCGCATAGCACAACTCGATCACCGAGCCGTTCGGGAATTTGAATATCTTCTTGGATTCGTTGAAGCTTGCTATCCCGTGAAGCTCTCTGAGAAGGGGAACAACGTGATTGTTCCGTAGCTCCGGATAGGTACGTCGGTATATACCGCATTTTATGCCCGGGTAATAAAGGCACATCATTGCCATCTTGCGCCGAAGAGCCCAGGATTTTCCGCCGCCGCGAGCGCCACCATACCCCACGTATTTGTGCTGATCAAGAAAGAAAAGCTTTTGTTTTTCGTTTGGCGGCTCTATTTTGAAGTCGAGCTTCATTTTGCAAAGTCCTCATCCGAGCCGAACACAACGTTTATCTCGGGGATATCGTCGCTCTTCTCAAGCTGCCGCTCAAGATTTTTTATACGAGCCTCTTGTTCACGCAAATCTATATCGGTCTTAAATCCGCGGCATTCGCGGAGAGACCGCAGAGCGGAAGCCATATCCTTGATAGACTGCACCTGCCAAACGGGCGTGTTTTCTATTACCTCATCTGCCTTATCGATAAGCTTGTCCACAAGTCGGAAATACTTATGATCCACCTTTGAGCTTTCTTCAGCTACCCGTCTGACCATATCTGCCTCTGCCTTGTCCTTGACCTGCCTTCGCAGATCTGTCCACTTCTCATCCTTCGCCCTCTTTTCAAGAGTGGTGCGGGGTACGCCGTACTTCGCGCACAGCTTCCGATAGCTCGTAGCGCTTGATATATATTCTTTTTTTATCTCATTCCAATCGACGTTTTCAAGCGACACCGAAAGCTCCCCCCGAATTATTTTTATTATTATACATTCAAACACCATCCTTTCGGGAGTCCCCCCAAGGGCTTTTTTTAAAAAAAGAGGCAACACCCGTCGCCTCTTTGAATTTATTTTGTTTTTCCGAAGTCGTCATACTTCCTGTCACACAGCTTGTATATCGGACAAGCTGTGTAAAGATACTCGCAAGCGTTTTTCATAAAGGAGCGCTTTTCACTTTTATCGGCAAATGCCACATGAATTGAGCACCCCCGAAAAAAGCCCTCGCATCTTATTTCAGCCATAGTCTCACCGCGAAAGAAAGGACACCTGACCTCTTCAGAGTCCTTTTTTATCCTCTTTTTCGCCATAACTCGCCCCCTTTCTAAACGTTTTTACGCTTTTATATCGTTTTTTTGAACGCAAATGCGTTTCCCTTTTGTTTTCCGATCTTCCCTATCTTTGCTGTAGCCTAATAAGCAGGACGGTTTGCAAAACCAAACCGTCCGCTCTCCGCCCACTTTGAGCTTCAAGGCGTGTTGCGGAGCCGCAAGAAAAAGCCTTCCGCATCTCGCGCATTTGCGTTCGGGGAAAATGTAATCAAGCTCCTTCCCCATCGCCTATACCTCCCTTATCCTGATGCCGTGAAAATACAACATCATTTTTTTCTTGATCTTATATTCAGGCGTCCGAAATCCCTTGACATCTTCCACTATCTGCTTTCCGTTCTCTGTGTATGTAAAGTCTGCTATATACGATACTTTACGCTCTATGGTCTTTCCTCTTTTGACGATACCGCCGTGTTTTCCCGGTATGTCAGGCTCACGTTGCGCGGGGATCAAGACAAATTCGACCTGCCGCCGAAGGTCGGAGATCGCCCCCGCCTTCTCAAGCAGAAGCAGCTCCCCGTACCTCTTCGCCTCTTTTGCGCTGTCGAAGGTAACACCGTTCGTTGTGACCTTCCGACTGTGATATTTACTCTGCATTACACTCCCCCTTGTATCCGCCATAGAATTGTATCCTGATAGGCTCTGTCAGCTTCAAGGCGAAAGTGTTCTGTCGCTTGTCAACGATATAGACGTGCCCGCCGCCACTCGCCGCTTCGGCTATAAGCTCGTTCAGAGCATTTTCAAGCTGTTTTTCTTTGCTCACATCAACACCTCCGCAGGTCGTTTCGGCAGGAGCATCCAATGGCTTACACTCCTGTTGATACCGATCCTTGCACCGCTGCTGTCAGTAGAAAAAGTCTTTCGTTCGGGATCAAACCACGCAAGATCATAGCCACCGTTGTCAATAACAAGGTATCGCCCCTTTTCCTTTGGAAGAGCGTGAGATACAGAGATCCATTCAAACGGCGCAACCGTTGGCTGAGTCAAAACACGATCCTCGATCATATCGTTTCTCCTTTCATCTTCGCTCCTCATTCCTCCAAGCTCCTCTGCACCGCCGCTTGGAAGAACTCATCCGTGTCATAGGACTTCTCCGATGATGTTTTCACACCGTCCTTCGCCGCCCAATCGAGGATGGTAGCATAGTGGTCCTCATACCGATAGCCCTTTGACTTGATGCGCCGCGAGAGATTATCAATAAGCGCCTCTGCCAGCGACGCGCCGTATCGCCCGTCAAGAGCGCTTCTCTCAGCCTCGGTCAGATACACGTTGCCGAACTCCCCGCAAGGACTCTTCCCGATTATAGACCTTTCCTCGGGTATGGGCTCCTCTTGGGGTATGGGCTCCTCCACCCTCGCGGGCGCGCGCGCGTCTCTCTCTCTACACTGCTCTATACTACTCTCTTCTATTCTCTTCTGTGCTCCCAAGCGGTTACAAGACGGTGCACCGTTTGGTACACCAATAGGTAACCGCTCCTTGTATGCTCCGCTGCCGTCGACCTCGAGCTGTTCCATCTCACGCAGATAGATAGTGGGAGTGTATCTGTCCTTCCTTATGTAGTTGTTTATCCGCCAATGCCTGATGGCATATACACCGCTGTCGAAGGGGATGATGTAGCCCTTTGCCACAAGCCTGTCCATATCCTTTTTGGTCACGCGTATGGTCCTCATTATCTTCTTCGAGTTGTTGACGAACCCATCGTCATCCGCCTCCATAGACAAATGGAAGTAGAGCGCCTGCGTGGAAAAAGGCAGCTCGGTGAAGTCGTCACAGCTGATGATCGTCTTTGAAAACATTCGTTTTTCTGCCATTATGTGTTACCTCATAATCTTTCATAGTCAAACACAGACAACGAATCGAAATTAAACCACAAGACCTCGGTGCGTGGTTCGTTGTTCTGATTATAAGACTTAAACAATAACTTGTTCCACCCCCTCAGCTCCCTATCGTACATTTCGGATTGATATCCGCTAATTATTACATATCCCTTAAATTTAACTAATGCGGCCAGCAGGTCAAGATGATCCTGCTCGTCCATCTCGTGTTTATATTGTTTGCCGCCCCTCGTTTCGAGAAGATACGGAGGATCCGCATAGATCAGAACATTATCATAATTGAATTTTTTTATAAGATCCAGCGCAGGACGATTTTCAATCTGAACATCCTTAAGGCGCTCGGCAGCTCTCAAAATATCCTGTGGCATTTTATTCCACATACTTACACAATAGCTTCTCTCACGTGCGTATACGTCTATCTTGAATCCTGTTTTTTGATAGGTTTTGAAGCCGTGTCCCATACGTGATCTAATGGCAAAACGATAAGCCCTGTCAAAAGGCGAAGCCCCTCGATCATCGTGAGCGTCATCAAAAACATCACGAGCATACGGAGTTAAAGCGATAGCCTCGGCAAGCTCTTCCGGGGATTCTCTTACCACCCGAAAGAAATTAACGATATCACCGTCTATATCATTAACGGTTTCTATTGCTGAGGGAGATTTGTTAAACAATACCGCGCCCGAGCCAAAAAACGGCTCAAGGTATGATCTGTGAGGCGGCATAAGCTCTACGATCTTTGAAGCCATACCCCATTTAGCTCCGGGGTAATTTAATATAGAGTTCATCTATACTCCCTCTCTAAAACGGCAGATCATCGTCTGCCGACATTGTCTCAAAGCTCGGTTTATCCGCTCCCGCAAATCCGGGGGCAGCGTATGCGTCGGGTATGTAAGTATTGGTATCTGCCGCTCCTTGTCCGTCACTCCTGCTGTCAACAAAATACGCCTCGTCCACAACTATCTCCGTCGCGTAGCGCTTCTGTCCCCCGCTGTCTGTCCACGACCTCGTCTGTATACTGCCGCACACGCAGAGCGCCGAGCCCTTGCGAAAATATCTTGCGATAAATTCAGCCGTCTGACGCCACGCCTGACAGGTTATAAAATCGGTCTGCCGCTCTCCATCCCTTGAAAATCTGCGATTTACCGCAATCGAAAATTGACATACCGAAACGCCGCTCGGTGTCTGCTTCAGCTCCACATCGGCTGTAAGATGACCGCCGAGAACGACCTTGTTTATATTAAGATTGCTCATTCGATCACCTCGCCTGTCTCCTCGTCCGCCTCGGTGTATTCCGCCTCAAATACGGTCTCGCTCTGTACCTCGTACATATCATCGGAAATTTCGTTCTTGATGCTCTCGTCCTGCACGACCGCCCTCACAAAATCCGACTTGAGAGGCGCGTATTTAAGTACCCGTTTAAGCACAGTCTTTTTTGCCATCTCCTCAAAATTCGTTTTCCAAGGAGAGAAACCCGACTTGTAGGCTTGGCTATACTTTTCTGCGTGACGGCGAACGTCGTCCATGCTCATCACCTCAAAGCCGTAGCCACCGCTCTTGGTCTTGAACATAGCGTACACCCGCATAGGCTCTCCTCTGTCGCTGTCGGCAGGCTTGTGTACAAGCCGCGGCTCAAGTCCATATTCGCACTCAAACGTGTCGTTCTCATAGACGATATGAGCCTGCACAAGCTCCACCTCGCCACTTCTATACGCAAGATCGATAAGACCTTTATATCCGAGTTGGAACTGAACCTCGTCTCTACCCTTGTTCTTGTAGGGTATCAGATACGCCTGCCCGAGAGGCGTGTTCGGCTCAAGACCGAGCTGAGCTGCCGACATCATCGCCCCAAGAAACGAGGCAGGCGTACAGGAGGCGAGCTTGGGATTTGTGGATATTGCCGAGAGAACCATTCTTGTAAACCTCTCAGGCGTGATCACCGACGGCAGAGCTTTTTTTATCTCACCCTCCATCGCCTTTATGTACATCTGCATCGTTTTCTTTTCGCCGTTCTGATTGACAGCCGATACCTTGTTCTGAATTGTGTTTGCCATAATTTTTATATCTCCTTATATATTTACTTCTATCACCTTAAAGGTGCGATAGGTTGAATTTTTGTAGTATTTCGTAAGATCCATATGAGGATGCTCGGCAGCAAAGAGCTTCGCGTCAAAGGACCTGCGCTCAGAGCTCGCAAAGGATACGCGAAAGCCCGACGCTTCACCCTTCCCCGACATTTTCATAAACGCCTTGATCCTGCCCGCTGCCTCGTCTCTCTGCTTCTCAGCGCTCTTGATAAGGGCGGTATAGGTCATATACTGCCGCAGATCAGCCTCATA
This sequence comes from Clostridia bacterium, assembly GCA_017461475.1. Classification (GTDB taxonomy): domain Bacteria; phylum Bacillota; class Clostridia; order Oscillospirales; family CAG-272; genus UMGS902. Next base: position 51,832 of record JAFTXX010000014.1, on the reverse strand, counting down.
AGCCACAAGGCTTACCGTCTCGTCATTCGACTCAGGATATAGAGCCGTCACCGTCTCCGAGGTGGAGATAGAGCCGTCAGCAGGCGGTGGAGCGTCAGCCTTGACGTTGTCAAACCAAAAGCTCCTCTCCGCCTCCATAAGAGCGGAGATCTCCCCCTCATCACGTTCGAGCTCGAAGATCCGAAAGTCTCTGCAACCGATAAGAACGGCAAGATATGCTTTCTCCAAGCCACTTACCGCAAGATAGTGAACGCATTGAGCATAATACTGCTCGGGGAACTCGCCCTGTCGCACCTTCTTCATAAGAGGTATGGAGTTTGTAGTCTTAATCTCCAGAAGAGCCCTCTCCCCAACCACAAGCCTGTCCACGTCGGCGAATGCAAAGGGATAGTCGGAATTGACAAGCATCCTGTTCTTCCGCCTCACCCGCTTCCCGGTCTCTCTCTCAAAGAGCTTCGCCACAAACTCCTCAAGATAAGAGCCCACCTCGGTGGTAAGATTGCCCTCGAATTCAGCCACACGCCCCGTCTTTTCAGCCCAAAGCGAATAGGCGCTCTTGTAGGGATTTAAGCCGACCACCGCCCCCGCATCCGAGCCGCCTATGCCCATCATCTTGCGCAGTGCCAGCCACTCTTCCTTGCTGTGGTATGCGATCTCATTGATCATATCCCTCATCCTCCTCATCCTCTTCGTCCTCCTCGTCCTCATAGAGGTCGACATATTCCTCGTCATCATCAAAACGGTCATAGCACCTCATGCAGCCGTCACACATCTTTCCGCCGCCGCGGCATATACTGTAACTCATTTTGCGCCTCCGTTTTTCTTTTCAAAATACTTGTCCCACGAGCCGTCCTCATTGGCACGTCGGCTCTCGTCAATATGTACCGCCAGCGCGATGAACGGAAACACCACCGCGTCGAATAGCTTTTTAAATATGTGTTTCATTTTATACTCCTCCCTTCACCGCCGAACTTGTTGCGGCATTCCAAAATTCAAGATCCTCGGGGCGGCATATCATCACGCTTCGCCGCGAGCCGTAGCCCGTCAGCTCGGCAGAGACCACATCCGCCTCATTCTCGTGGCGAGTGATTATCGCCGTCACGCTTCCGATGGCACTCTCATAGTCCATCCGTCCCCGCCACAAAACCGTCCGTTTCGTCTCCAAGGCGCTTCTGAGTTCATTTAAGTCCATAATTTTCATTCCCCCTATTGATTTTTTTAAACGTTTGTGATATAATAAGGGCGTGGAATTGTCGAAAATTCAACACCCCCTTGCTCACAGATCGTTGCTGCGACCTGTGAGCTTTTCTTTTTTCAATCGGTGGTCATCTCCGCTCCGCAGTGAGGACAAAACTTCATATAAAACATTTTGTCCGACCGCTTCTTAGCCGATTGCCACCGACCGCACACTGAGCAGATGAACACATCCTTCGTGCTGCTCTTACAGTCCCCGTCACGCTTCCATACACCTACGGGAACCTTTCGCCAACCGTCAGACACAACGATCTCTGCCGCCCTCTCGGCAGCCTCAAGAGATAAACCACCATCGCTGAGCAAATTCACAAGCTCCTTCATAATTACACCTCCTCAACGATTTCCGCCCCCACAGACCGAAGATAGTCTATCAGAGGCTTTCTGTAGATTATAAATACCCACTGTGTAAGCTTAATAGCCAACCCGAATGGAAATTCCTTGTGAATAATTCCCTGCTTCAGAGCGTCGAGAGATATAGACACCCCCGCCTCGCGGAATATCTCCGCTGCCTCCTGTACCGTAACCGTGGTCTTGCTGTTTTTCATATGTTCTCCTTTCCCGTCGGCGTAATCTCAGCCGACCTGTTTTTAAATAGCTTCGATACCTGTTCAACTGAAAAAACAGGTATTTTTTTGCTTACAGTCCATTCCGCCCCGTCGTATATCGATACGCCGTCTACTCCGTCAAGACGAAAGACTTCGGAGAGGGTGTCTATCACATCCTCGCGCCTGACCTCCGAGCCCTCCTCCGCGTCAATGACTATTACCATTCGTTTCATAAATGTCGCTCCTTTCATGCGTCATTCCTGAGACACGCCCAAAAATCTGTTAACAAAATAATTCTGCCCGCGCCCCGTCACCTTCGTGGTCTTGTTGACACGTACCGAGCCGTCGGGATTGTTCACCGTGGTCTCCTTGATCTCAAAAAGCCTCATCTCCATAGCCCTCTGAGTGGGCATATTGTAGTCCGAGCCGCGCTTCATCAGAAAGCCGTTGTCACGGAGCCAGGCAAATAACCGCCTCTGCCCCATATCCACACCGTTCTGCTTGAGGATCTTGGCAAGCTCCCCCACAAGAATAGAGGTCTTGCTGGTAGCCACCGCATCGGCAAAAAGAGCCTTGGGACGCATAGTCTCAATGAGCTTGTTGCGCTCCTCGATCTGACGCTGAGCCACAAGCAGAGCCTTCGCCATAAGCTCATCATCACTCATAGCCTCCTGCCCCGCTATGTACCCCCCTGTCTTGCGTATAGAGGGAAGGACCTCCGATGTCACCCAATGCTTGAACTCCTTTGCCTTCGGGAGTTTACTTGAAAGAATTAAGCTGTAAAGACCGCTTTCATTAACTATATACATTTCGCGGTTTTGACCTGAGTCGGCAAATCGCCGAGTCAGCTTGTCCTCATTTTCGACGTGCTTCTTTATCGCATCAGATGTATCTTTGTACCCAAGTATTTCCGCCACATCTTTTCCAACAAACCACAGCTCATTGTCAACCGTGATCGTCCTCATCTTTCCAAACTCCCTGTTCTCAAAAATTTTCAACTCGTTCATTTCTCATTCCTCCGTTTTTTCTTGGTAAATTTTTTTGATTGCACCCGCCCGTAAGCGCGTGTTCTTGTTTTTTCATTGTTTTAATCTCCTTTTCTAAATTTATTGACAAAATTTTTGTAATGTGGTAAAATAAGTAAAATCAAATTTGGAGGACGACTCTTATGGAATTCAGCCCTGTGATCGCCATAGTAATATCTGCCGCAGCTTTTTTAACCTCTATTGCAGGACCGTTTTTGACCGCGCACATTCAATGCAAACACGAACAAAAAATGTATCATAAACGCTTTAGGATCGAGCACGAACACGAAGTGATTGAACGGTATCTGAAAACCGCAGGTAAATATTGTTTCTCCTTGGATTACAACGATATGAGAGACTTTGGTGAAGCTTCCGCAGAAATCTTTATGTATGCGCCCAAGGAATTATGGGATGACATCAAAGCTTTAAATACTCAAATCTCTGTAATTTCCCGTGTAGGAGACTATGATAAATCAAAGCAATTGCGCACACAACTCCAAGAGTCATACCTTTCCCTTTGCGAGAATTTTTCTGTTCTTAGAAGAACGTCAGAACGCAAGTAACGCAGAGCCCCCCGCAAGAATCGCCGAATACCCACACACCACCAAGAATGCCGCATAGTTGGGAGCGTATCCCTCTTTGCGGTATTTTTTTATTGAAAAATAAGCGGCAACGGCAATTGTAATGGCGCAACAAAAAGCAAGTATCACTACAGTGATCCATTTTAACACGTCAGATACATCCTCCGCGCCCATTCCCCACGCATAGACCAAGCATGTAAAAAGACAAGCACCGGGATAGATCAGAGCCAAGGCAGTCGATCGGATACTAAAACTGTCATAGAAACACCACGCAAGGTACCATGTGTAAAAGATCAGCGTTAAAAGTCCCATAATACCCGTAACGGATAAAAAAATACAGTATATCACAGCCCCTCCTTTTATATTTTTTTATTCCACTCATCAACCGCCATATGAATAGCCCTTGCAAGAGACTCCTCGACAATAAACGTACCCATACTCTTTTCCGTAAATGCAATCATATGGGAGGGATACGCAGATGTAGAATGAGAACAGTTTTGACACTTGACCCGTAGCCTTCCATATGGGCTTATTTCTATCATAGCCAATCCCGTTCTACATACCGGACACCATCGAGTTTGTATCGAATGATCGTAAATTTCCCCAATCTGTTCGTCGCTTACTCGTATTGGGCGTAGTAAACCCGAGCGACCGTCCTCTTCGTCAAACAGATGATATGTCTTGATCTTGGCTTGTACGTGGGTATCCTTGTAATTGTACCCAACACCTCTGATATAGGAGCGATATTTATCCATCCATTGATACTCTTTTTCTTTCTCCTCCGGGCTGCCTATTTCATCAAGCACCGCAAACATAAAGTCCTCTCCATAACGATCAAAATCTTTTTGCATATCTTCTACGAGATGCCCGTGATTACGTAAAGCACTCATATGAGCACTCAATCTCGCATCAACATGACAGCTACTCCCTATATAAACCCGATTTGTTACATTATGCCGGATGCAATATACTTTTCTCGGAAACTTCATTTTTCCCTCCCTAATTACTTTCTACGGATAAAATCTCGCAAATCGCAGCCACGATCCTTGGCGCGCGGCGCTGCCCTGTCAGTATCTTATACATATAACCGTTATCTATAAATAACCCTGTCTTTTCCGAGACAGCCTCTTCAAGCCACTTTTGGTCTTTGCCGATCTGCAAAAGTTTTGTTTTTACGCACAATCCAAAGTCTGTATATTTGCTTAAATTCACTGAAATTCGCCTCCTTTCAAAAATAGTCTTGACAAGTACTCTTTTATGTACTATAATTATAGTACAAGTAAACATTTATACTCGTTCGAGTACTTCTTGGCTATATTATAGTACTTGTTTGAGTATTTGTCAAGCCCCAAAATACAATAATACAAAAGTTTAGTACTTTTGAACAATCGAGGAGGTACTCGTATGAGTAATTTATACAAAAATATTGTTGCGCTTTGCGAAAGTAAAGGAATAACAGGCGGTAAAATGTGCACTGATATAGGAATCAGCAAAGGTCTCCTGACAGATTTAAAGAAAGGTAGGCGTTCAGGAGTATCTGCCGTTACCGCTCAAAAAATAGCGGCATATTTTGGAGTATCTGTTGGTTATCTTTTAGGCAAAGAAGAAATCGCCCCAAAAACCACGCTCAATCTCCAACTTTTTGCATCAGACGATATTCCCAAAGATATGCTCCCCATAAAAACAAAAAAGCTCCCCCTGCTGGGCGAGGTAGCCTGCGGAGACCCCAAGTATGCTGACGAACATTATGAGGCATATATATCCGCCGACGAGGACATCCAAGCGGACTTCTGCTTACGAGCCAAGGGGGACAGTATGATAAACGCGAGGATCTTCGACGGAGACATACTGTTTGTAAAAAGCCAGACAATGGTAGATGACGGAGAAATAGCCGTCATCCGAATAGAGGACGAAACAACCGTCAAGCGCGTATATTACGATAAGGAAAACAACGTGATCACCCTCGTCCCCGAAAACCCAACGTTCAAGCCTATGAGATACGAAGGAGAACAGCTCGACCATATAGCCATCCTCGGGAAGGTCGTCTCAGGGCAATATCCAATAGAATAAAACTATCTCAAAGAAAAATGTAAGGAAGTTAAGAATATGAGTAACATTACCGTCTACAACGAGCAAACGTTTGAAAGTATAAAACATATCAACGAGAATGGTCAGGAATATTGGCTGGCTCGAGAATTGCAGCCTGTTCTTGAATATGCGCAATGGCGAAATTTTGCGGAGGCAATCGAGCGAGCAAAATTAGCTTGTAAAAATAGCGGCTTCAGCATCGAGGATCATTTTGCTGACGTCAGCAAAACGATAGATATGCCTAAAGGCGCGCATAAAAGTATTCCCGATTATATGCTATCCCGCTATGCGTGTTACCTGATTGTTATGAATGGTGATCCCCGCAAAGAAGTCATTGCCGTCGGTCAAACGTATTTTGCCGTAAAAACCCGTCAGCAAGAATTGATCGATAATTACGAACAGCTTTCTGAGGATCAGAAACGCATTGCTATCCGCAAAGAAATGAAACGCCACAACGCCGCCTTAGCCGAAGCCGCGCACAATGCAGGGGTAATAGAGCCGTTAGATTACGCCGTATTTCAAAACTATGGGTATATGGGACTTTACGGCGGCTTGAAAGCGCAAGATATAAAGCAGCGCAAAGGACTCAAAAAAAGCCAGGACATTCTCGACCATATGGGAAGCACAGAGCTTGCCGCCAATCTTTTCCGCGCTACACAGACAGAGGAAAAACTGCGTCGTGACAACGTACAAGGAAAGACAGAAGCTAACCGAACACATTATGAGGTCGGTGTAAAGGTCCGTCAGACAATAAAAGAGCTCGGCGGCACTATGCCCGAGGATCTTCCCACACCCGAAAAGAGCATAAAGCAACTTGAACGTGAGCAGGAAAAGAAAAAGCTGTCGGATAAAAAATGAACTGTTCGAAAATTTCGAACAGTTCGTTTCGGCAACAAAAAACACACCCCCGTAGGGGTGTGCCTCTAATAAAAATTATCCTTTTCCGTTTCTTGAAAAAGAACGGATCTTCGAATCATTTACCTGCATATTTTTAACCATTCCAATCATATTTTCATCTTCATTGGTCGGGAACAGATGCTCGGCAATGATCTTAGGCAGAACGATTATAGAAGAAATAATACCCGACATACTGCCTATCGCGATAATAACGGTAGATACAACATTTTGATCATTAGCCATAATAGCCGCGATCAACAGCGCAAGCAGCGAGACAACTACTATCCCGATGAAAATAAGCATAGCAATAACGAAAAACGCTAATTTATACCATTTATTCCAAGCAGCCTTGCTCTTATATACTTTAATGTATCTATCCAACAGATCAGAATACAATGTGTCCCGTCTGTCATATTGCTCACCCCATTCACTGCCCTCCTTAGAGGAAGCCGCCAGCAACTTGCTGTCATCCACAGGTATTTTTGAGGGGTTATCAGGAACATCGTCAAATATTTGCTCCATCAGCTCGTTGTAATTTTCCATCGGCGCACCTCATCAAGATATTCCAAGCTGTTCCAGGCGTACCTGAGCAGCGGACACGGATACCGCAAATTCATCCGCAATATACTCCGCCTTCACCGATGAAGGAATAAAGCCCCAGGATTCATCCTCAAGATGAGACAGCGCAGACCTTACCAAATGCTCCGGCATAAGAATGTTAGACGCAAAAACATTTGCTTCATTCTCAATACCGCCATTCTGTCCTGCGTCTCTGTGAGCGTAGATCTGACTACCGTTGCGGTGAAGCATATAATGCGCCAATTCGTGAGCAATCGTAAACCGCCTTCTTCTCGCGCTGTCGGATAAATTCACAACAATTAACCTGTTCGTATTAAAATCATCAAAGATTTCATCCCGCACGGCAATAATACCCGATACGTCATCAGGTAAATATTCCTCAAAAACGCTAATGCCGTATTTGGAGCAGAGATCAACTATTTTTACCGGATAAGAGTTGATATTATGTTCTTCACAAAATTCTTTTGCCTTTTCGATTATTTCACTTTTAACCATAAATATTACCTCCTCCCCTTACATTATACAACAAAACCCAAAAATAGTCAATCTGTTTTAAGAAAAAAACAAACTCTGCTGTTTCTCAACGGATATATAATCGATACAATTATTAGTAAGTAGTACGTTCTGTCGAATATTGTCGAATATTAACGTAAAAATATGTAAAATCGTAAAAAATTTTGAGAAATTCCCACAACCGACTTTATTTATTCCCAAAAGTGTGGTATAATTAGACTGTCAAAAAATAGAAACTTTGGAGGTTTAATTATGAATCTACTTGTATGTATCCCAATCGCCATCGTGTTGTTAGCTATATTTTGGATAAGGAACGTTATAATATTCCAAAAGGCTTACTGCTCAGATCCCATTGCAGCACTGAATATCCAAATAGTACAAACTCATAATGTTTTTTACGGACGACTGCTAGAGATATCAAATAATTTTTTTAACTACACCGCCAGCTTAATTACAAAGTTTGTAGGCTTTACTATTTTATCCATTATTTTGTATTTTCTGTGCTATAACGACCTTTATGGTTTTGCAATAGCGCTAACCTCGATACACGTTTTCTTTTTAATGCTAACTATTTTTGTATTCATAAAAAGAATTTCATTTTATAAATCCCTTGATTCGAGCAGTTTGAAGAACGCATATTCCCCGGTGCTTCGAGCCTCTGCATGTCTGCCAATTTATCAGTTTTTATTACAATTACTGTTAATCGCGTCGTTGTTTTTCGACTATTAACAAATTTCTGAAAGGAGCTCCCCGCCATGATCTGCAAAAAATGTAAAAACGAAATAGAGGACGACAGCGTATATTGCAGATACTGCGGTAAAAAGCTGCTGTCCACCCCCAAGCCCAAAAAGCTCAAACGAGCCAACGGTATGGGCACGATCACCAAGCTCCCGGGACGAAGAAGAAAACCCTACCTCGTCAGGATATACGTCGATAGAGACGGAGAACGACAGCGTATCACCTACGGCACCTACGCCACAAAGACCGAGGCAGAAATAGCGCTCGATAATATCAATATAAAAGGGAACGTCACAGCGCTTTTTAAAGTCACTTTCGGAGAGGCGTACAGAATGTGGAGCGAGACACACTTCGCCACACTGACACCCAAAGGGATAGGAACGTATGAGATGGCGTGGAGATTTCTGCGCCCCCTCGAGAATACCCGACTCAGCGATATAAAAACACAGCAGATACAGGAGATATTGAACAAAGCCGTCGAACAGGGCAAATCCCACTCGACCGTCTCAAAAATAGCCCTCCTCGCCTCAAAGATATGCCAGTGGGGAGTCCAGAACGACGTGATCGATAAGGACTACGCCGTATTCTGCTCGGTAACAGCTAAAAAACCGCCCTCTAAGGAGCGTTTCAGTGATGAGGAGATAGAAGCCCTCAGAAAACATTATGATGCCACACAGGACCTCAGAATAGGCGTGGTGCTCTTCCTTTGCTATACGGGGCTGAGAATAGATGAGTTCCTGTCCCTGAAAAAAAACGATTACTACGACGGATGCCTCCACGGAGGAAATAAGACCGAAAAAGGAAAAAACCGTGTCATCCCCATCCCCGACTCGGTGGCGATGATCCTCGAGAGACTTCTCAATTCGGAGGGAGAATACCTCTACTCCTCGGCAACGGGATCAAAATTCAATAGCGAGAATTTCAGAAAGAGAGTGTACTATAAGGCTCTGGAGAGCGCGGGATATACGGAGGAGCAGATAAAGAAACGAAATCCCCATACCTGCCGCCATACGTTCGCATCAATGTGCGCAAAGAAAGGCGTCGATCCCAAAGCGCTGCAAGATATAATCGGACATAAACAGATAGAAACGACACTGAATACATATACCCATACAGATACCGAATGGCTTAAGAACGCCATAAAGGACCTGTAAAAGAAAAAAGTAACGAGTGTAATTTGTAAACGATCATAAATGATCTGTAAAAGCAAAAAGCTGTAAAACAGCAAAAAGCGGAGAGCAATGAGCTCCCCGCTTTTTGGTTTGCAGTTGGAACGGAAAGCAAAGAGCCCCGCCGTATTTATACACTAAGCCCGTTGCATGCTATATGGGATATTTTTCCATTTTTATGCTTCTCCAATAGCTTTAAAAAAATCGGATAGCATAGAAAGAAAAATATGGGATGATGCCCCAAATAGAGACCAAAGAGGGGCATGAAAAGACAAATATAAATATTTTTCTTCCAATACTTGACAAAAAAAGACACCTGTGATATAATAAAAATGCAAAAATTGATGTCAAAATGATGAATAAACCGTTAAAAGAAGTCAAAACTCTTGATTTTACAAGGTTTTAAGCGTATCGAGAGAGGTAAAAATGTTGCCAACAGCGTTACCAACATTCAAGATTTGACGCGATTTTTGAAGAATTTTGCCTAAAAACAGAGATAACGGACAAAAAAAAGAAAAGTCCCAAAAACCTAATAAAATCAAGGCTTTCAAGACTTTTCAATGGAGCTGGTGATGTGACTCGAACACACGACCTGCTGATTACGAATCAGCTGCACTACCGACTGTGCTACACCAGCGCTCCGACTATGATATTATACTCCATTTTATAGCATTTGTCAAGTATTTTTTTCATAAATTCAAAAAAAATCGTATGTAAGAGTGTTAAACACTTGATTTTTTTCTTTTTTTATGGTAGAATAATACTTGATAATTTTAAAAAGGTCGGATAAAATATGAATCTTTGCGATATAAAAACAATAAAACAGATAATGGCGATGTTTTCGCTGAATTTCCGAAAGGAGTTCGGGCAGAACTTTCTTACCAATCCCTCGGTCGTTGAGGATATTGCCGACAACTGTTGTGACAAGCCCGAAAGCACCATCCTTGAGATAGGCCCCGGTATCGGCTCTCTGACACGCGAGCTTGCCGAGCGATACGAAAGTGTGGTTGCTCTTGAGATAGACAAGGGGCTCATCCCTGTTCTCAAATACACACTCGGAGAGTATCGAAACGTAACGGTCATAAACGAGGACGTTATGAAGGCTGATCTCTCGGAGATACTTGCGCCCTATTTTGAGAAAGGCCCTGTATCGGTCTGCGCCAATCTCCCCTATTACATTACTACTCCCATCCTTATGAAGCTTCTCGAGTCGGGACTGCCCTTTGAGAACATTACGATAATGATACAGTCGGAGGTTGCCGACCGTCTCTGCGCTCCCGCGGGCGGAAAGAACTGCGGCGCAATAACGGCGGTGCTGAACTACTACGGCGCACCCGAAAAGCTCTTTACCGTAACGGCGGATAATTTTATTCCCGCGCCTAAGGTAGACTCCTCGGTAGTCCGCATAAGGCTCTATCCCGAAAAGCCCGTAAAGCCTATGGATGAGGCGACCTTTTTCAGAACCATCCGCGCGGCATTTGAGCAGCGGAGAAAGACACTTCCCAATGCCCTCTCGGCGGTATTCGGCGAGCTGTCGAAGGAAGAGATAACCGACGTTATCGTATCCTGCGGACATTCCGCGACTATACGCGGAGAAAAGCTCTCGGTAGCGGATTTTGCCGCTCTGTCCGACAAACTTTACCAACGAATAAAATAATTATAACGACAAAAAACGTGCGAAAACTCGCACGTTTTTTATTTTAAGTATAATCACTTAGCCGCTTTCCACTCTTCCGCCTTAGCCGCAGACATTCTCTTAATGTTCTCGGTGGGGTACTGGGACTCTTCTCCGCCGTTTACATAAAGGAAATACTTACCTCCAGCAGTAACGTAAAGGCTCTCCTCGTATCCGTCGGCATCACCGAAAGCGCCATATGTACGCTTTTCAACGAGGGTTGAAGCTTCGGTATCATATTCTACCTTGCAAATAACCTTTTTCATTTTTCTTCTCCTTTATTTTTATTTTCCATTGACATATATATTATACCATATGTTTTTAAATTTTTCAAGAGGATATATATTCATTTTTCGGAAAATTACGGAGTTTTCGTTCGCAAAATGCAAAATTACTGTCAATTTATGACCTTGACTCCGTCGGGAACGGTGACATTTATAGTCTTTTCTCCATTCTCTCCGCGCTTCCAGCCTACGCTGACGCGTCCGCACGGAAGATCATACCACGCCTCTGCAAAGTCTATGCCGTCAATATCTGCGGGAGCTACCTTTACTGTATGGCTGTCTATCATCTCAAGCCCCGCGACGTTATAAGTGAGCCAACGGGCGTAATCTGCGAGGAAATGATGGTTATGCGATCCCGAATTTATGGGATCGGGCATAAACTTCTCGACTACAGCCGTTTCTCCAACGTCTATAAGTCTGCCATACGATGGATATTCCCTGCCCGTTATCATCTTATAGGCAATATCGGAACGACCGAAGCGAGTGAGAACGTGGAAGATCGTGTGCATACCTATAAATCCGCAATCGAACGCGCCGTTCTTAGCGTCGATAAATTCAAGAAGCCTCTCGAACGCCGTCTGCTCCTCGTCCTTATCAAAGACACCGTAGTAAAGCGAAATGCACTGACTGCTCTGACAATTTCCCGCTACCGTCATCGTTTCGGTATCTACCAGCTCCCGACGGATAGTTTCTCTCATATCTTCGTATATTCCGAGCGCATAGTCTGCCTCGTGAGTATATCCGACCGTCGAGAACATCTCGTTTGCCTTTCTTGCCACGTCCATAACCATTACACTGTCGGTTAGAGCTACGGGAGCGTCGTAATCACTTGCGCGTACCTTTCCTACGGGCACGTAATCACCGAGTCCCACAGACACAGTTCCGTTCTCGTTTCGTCTTGTGAGGATATACTGTAGATACCTTACCATTGCGTGAGCGTTCTCACGGATAACGTCGGTATCCCCCCTGAATTTATAGAGCATATAGGGCAGATTGAAGAGCGCGCTGTCCCACGTCGGTCCGTTGCCCCATTTAAATCCCCATCCGCTTGTGGGCACGATGCCAGGGAGCTCTCCCCTGTCATTCTGCGCCTTGCGGATATTATCGAGCCACACTCTCCAAGAGGTATCAACGTCGTACATCAGCACCATACGGTCGGACGACATTGATGCGTCTCCCGTCCAACCGTTCTTTTCTCTGTGCGGACAATCGGTCGGGAAATAAAAGAAATTCGAGCGATCGGCATTCACCGCCATATTGTACAGCTTGTTCACTTTATCGTCGGAGCAGGAAAATCCGCCGACGGTTTTAAGATCGGAGCTCATAACGAGGTACGTGAGCAGCTCGGGCGTCGCCTGAGCCTCTGTAATTCCCTCGACGAGGACGTATCGGAAGCCCTGATAAGAGAACGACGGCGTATATACTTCTCTGCCCTTACCCGAGGCGATATAGCGTACCGTTTGATTGTAGTCGTTATAAAAGGTGTATTTTTCGGGCTTGAACAAGATATTTGCGTTATAGAACTGTCCGTCCTTCAATATCTCGCCGTGCCACAGCGTTATTTTCTGTCCGCTCTCTGCGCTCACGTTAAGACGGCACACGCCCGCAGTATTGATGCCGAAGTCGTAAAGATATGCGTCTCCCTGCTTTGTCACAGACACGGGAGAAAGCTCTTTTATAACGGCGATCGGCTCGGCGCGGCAGAGCTTCATTTCACCTCTCGGTGTCTCGGCGGTGAGAGCTTTCTGCCAATTTGAGTCATCAAAGCCTATTTCCGCCCACCCCTCGAGCTCCTCTCTTGCGTCGTAGATCTCACCGAGGCGGAGATCATCGAAAAGGATCGGTGACGGGTGCGTTTTAAATGAGCTGTCGGCGCAGAAGCTCAGCTCTCCGTTTTCGGTCGCAGCGAAAAATTCAAGCGCAAGCCTCGGCGCGCCTCTGAATACCGCCTTTTCAAAATCCCAAACGGCTCCGCCGAAGCAGTTCATAAAGCCGTTTCCGAGAATAACTCCGATAACGTTCTCTCCGACCGAAAGAACGTCAGAGAGGTCGTATGTATCATAGTAGCAAATATCGTCGGGGTTGCTGATATACGGCGCAAGATGTCCCTTTGTGATCTCCCTGCCGTTGACGAACAAGCGGTAAAAGCCAAGACCGCAGACAGACACCGATGCCGAGATTATGGGTGAGTCAAGCATAAAGCTTTTTCTGATAAGCGGCGCGGCGACGTGGGAGTCCACATCGCAATATTTTTCGGTCGCCTTGATAAAATTCTTTTCCATTTTCCTCTCCTTTGGAGTTTCATCTGATGCTACCATTTTATCACATATCGGATGGATTTTCAAGTAGATATTTTTATAAAATCCGCAGATATTATTTCTGTTTTTACATTTTTTCCATGATATAATATACGGCGGTGCAAAATGCACCGCCGTATATTTATTGGTTTTGTATTTTTATTTCAATATCTCCCGTATCTGACATTAACTCACATCTGCCGCCCGTCTCTGTCCTCGGTACGCTGACTCTTCCCGTTTTACTGTCGGCAAAAAATATCTTTTCCGACAGCAGGCTTCCATCAATATCTCCCGTTTTCGTTTCGGCGTAAACGGTGTCGGCGTCTGAGCGGTCGAACACGATCTCTCCCGTGTCTGCTTGGGCGGTAATACTGTCGGCGGCTATCACATCTTTAAGCGTTATATCTCCCGTGTCGCTTTCTGCGCGCGCAGAAGCGCAGCCAACGTCTGTCAGTATTATCTCTCCCGTACTCGTCACCACGCTGACCTCTCCGTCAGAGGTTATAGCGCTTGCGGTTATCTTTCCGGTATCACTTGTCAGCCTGAGCTCGCCTGCGGATACGTTGTTTACTCTTACGTCTCCCGTGTCAGTACCTATACCGAGCTTTCCCGACACCGACGCGTTCCAAGCTATATCTCCCGTATCCGAGGTCATCTCGGCATTTGCAAATGAAAGAGACTCAGGCATTTTTACGTTTCCCGTATCGGTATCTACCGAAATGCTGTTATATTCGTCATCGGGAAGATAAACTGTGACCTTTGCTTCTCCGAATGAAAATATAACTATATGCTCATACCATTTACGGCTGTCGACCGCGCTCACTGTGAGCGTTCCGTCCTTTACCTCGACCGAATGCTTTATTTTTTTCTGCTCCTTGCAGACCACTCTGCACACACCGTCATCCGAGCGCTCAAAGCTGACGCTTGCGGTCTTTGTATCTATCGAGATATTTTCAAAATCCTCGGTTAGCTCATAGCTATTCGTCTCAAAATCCTCCGTTCCGAGTCTTGTAAGGTCAAAGCCTATCATAAAAAGTCCTAACGCTCCGACAACTACTCCGACAACGCACAGCACGGAAGCGACTATAAGAAATATTACAATTACTTTTTTCATTTTACCGCATCCTTTCTGATAAAGCAGGATTTAACACCCAAAAATATTTTTTTACTGAGCGTCCACATACCCTTCGTGGCATACAGGCATCCGAAAAACATAAAAATGCAGATACCGAACAAAAGCATTCCCGCTCCGAGCAACGCGACAGCCGCCCAAATATCACCTCGAAGAAGCGAAAGCAAGAGAGGCGCCGCGATCGCTATCGCCACAGCCAAAACGGTCGTTTCGGCAGACCACAGACTTACCGCCACCGACCATATGACGATATAGACTGAAAGCACGACTATTAGAAACGCGACGAGAAGTGAGAGCCATATCGGTGAGCCGAGAATGAGCAATACTATCTCAAATGCCGACAGCTTTTTTTGAGGCTTGACACGGGCTTTTACAAGCTTTGAGAGTGGCATTTCCCTGAGTATATCCCCAGCTATCTCCGCGGGCGATCCTATGGCTGCCACAGCCTCCTCCTCTGAAAGACCGTCCTCCATTCGGTCGTCGATCGCCTCACTGTAATATTCTATCGATTCTTTCATATCCGCCTCTGAAAGTCCCGCCAACCGCACCCGAAGCTCGTCTAAAAAGTCATTCTTTTTCATTTTCTGTATCCTCCCTCATTACAAATCGGTAGATAGAAAGAATCTCCGCCCACTCTTTTTTGAACTCCTCTATCCGCGCAAGTCCCCGCGGGGTGATGTGATAATACTTGCGGAGCCTTCCGTTATGCTCTGCCGAGCGCACCGTAAGCAGCTCTGCCGCCTCCAAGCGCCGCAGAATGGGATACAGCGTCGATTCGGATATGTCCATATACGGCTTTATATCCTTGATTATCTGATACCCGTAGGAGTCCTCGTCCTTTATGGCGGCAAGAACGCAAACGTCAAGCAATCCCCTTTTCATCTGAACATCCATACGCACACCTCCCGTTGCATAATACTATACCATACATAGTATTGTTTGTCAAGAGGGTTCCGAAAAAATTACGGCGGAATTAAAAAATTTTGAGCTTACAACAACGATACTTATTGTATGTAGACTTTTTGTATTCATTGTGTTATTATTTTAGCGTGGAGGTATATGGACATGGATATTGTAAAAGTTTTTGGAAGTAATTTGAAAAAATATCGAACAGCATCAGGACTTTCTCAAGAAGCATTTGCAGATAAATGCGGTATGCACCGTACATATATCAGTGCCATTGAATGTTATCGCCGTAGTATATCACTCGAAAATATTCAAAGGATTGCCGATGCACTCGGAATTGAAACTTATAAGTTGTTTTTGGAGGACAGAGATAAATGAAGGAATTAACGGTTGAATTAAACAACTTGCTAAAAGCTACAAAAGGTGATCCGAAAGTCATTGAAGCTATCAAAAACGAGAGAGCATTATTCCCTTTTAGCGTTGAAGGCAGTTTGCTGGCATATTTCCTGTCAATAGGTGAAATATCGTTTGACAGATATTCACAGCTAAACACTGGATACTGTAGGCGTAATAGGTATCTTGAGTTATTTGATATGGCACCGCGTACATACGGTCAAACATGGGGCGAGCAACATATTCGCTCTCTTTTTCCTCGGTTTATTAAAGCCACCAAAAAAACTATGGCTGATGTCTATCCGAATTTTGACGGAGAATTTGATCTTTGGATCGACGGTATCCGAATAGAGGTAAAGGCTTCGCGCGCCAACGACCAAAAAGGAAAAGGAAGCCTGACAAGCAGAGCTTATTTACATTCGGAGGCAAAGGCTTCAGGATTTAAATACCATTTTCAGCAATTGAAGCCTTCATGCTGTGATGTCTTTATTTGGATCGGCACGTGTCGGGATAAATTACTTTATTGGGTATTGACAAGTGAAGAATTGTTAAGAACCAATAAAATGAGCCCTCAACACCGAAATGAAAATACAGGCGTGAATGGAGTGAAAATTTTTGAGGGACAGATATTTATGACAGAAGATGAATTAACTCCCTTTGCTGTTAAAGAGACGGATATATTAAAAGCGGTTTTGAAAAAGGCTGACAGTGTTAATTAAAAAATTTATGCGGTATGGCGTTGTGCAGCACCATACCGCATTTAATTTATGGTAAAAACAAATTTTTTCTACTTAAAGAATTACATATGATTTCCTGTTGGTGAGAACTCAAATTATATAAGCTTATAATTTCTTTATCAAGCTCGTCGTACAAAGCCTCAACATTTTTATCCGAGGACAAAATAATATCCACTTTTTCAATGATCTCATTTTGTTTCTCATCACTTACTGTTGGTATAGGTAGGGCTTCGATATGAGACCTCAACAGTTTAACAGAATTAAATTTTTTGGTTATAAAAAAGGCTGCCACACTTGAATTCAAAACGGCTAACACATATTTAATATCCATTCCTTCAATTTGCGGAATTAAAATATTGCAACTGTTTAGCGAAAGAGTCTGTTTGTCATCATAAGCAAAAACAGGGACGTCAGAAATAAATCTGTAAATCAATTTTTCTTCTGCACGATACATTTCTGTCGGTGCAACCTGTTGAAAATTCTTGGGAGAAAACCGTATATAGTTACATGAATCCTTTATAGAATATCTGTAAATATCACTGCCCCTCAGAACTGTTTCCCATCCATCCGATTTTTCATCTTTTACATATTTCTTATTATCACCTGTTACGATACCTATAGCAAATTTGGCATTATCAGCAAGAAACTTTCCATTCGGAATATTGGCTATCGATTTCACACAGTCATATTCGTCATCGTTAATATTGAGCGAAAGCAGTGACGCATCAACGCTTCTGTCCTCGCATATGGTAAATTCTTTATTTTCAAACATAACGCGACATTGCTTTGTATGCCTCTGGGCGTCTTTTTTTAATCCTAAAATAATCGCTGGACACTGAACGCCCGAAAAAACATTCCCCAAATAAGATACAAATTTGAATGAGGTATTTTCAACGATCAATTCCCTTGCCTGTCTGTGAGATGTCACACTCAGCACAGCTTCGGGTAATACATATGCCATATAACCGTTTTGTTCAAGCATCGATAATCCCTTTTCAATGAACAGATTATATGATTCCATGCCGTTAGGCTTTGCGGAACGATAGTTATTTACAAGGTATGAAATTTCTTCCTTGGTAAAATCATACCCCCATGGCGGATTACCCAATATCACCGAAAAAGTCGTTGGAAATGTACTCTGCAATGTATTTCCGCATATAAAGTGAGAATCCAACTGTTCTTTTGAAAAATTATTGTTAAGTAAAAACATATTTATACGCGTGATGAAAATACTGATCTCATCTATATCTTGACCATACAGAGCATTTGGACTAACGCCGTTTTCAAGAAGTCCGATAAGAAAATTTCCAGTTCCGCAACAAGGATCACATATTGTTTTATCTTCAAAGTCAAGACAATTATTCAAGCCGTCAATAAGCATATTCACGATCTTTGCAGGCGTGTAATAGGCTCCTGTCTGTTTGCGCTGACTCAAATTACGCAAAGAAATATAAATAAATCCTAATGTATCTTCCGACGGAACGAACTCTACCCGATAATTAAAAATAGCTCTTATATTAGTTAAATCTATGCTTTGCATATCAACTTTTGCAATCAGATCATAAATCAATGCATTAAACACATCGTTGTTTGAAACAGGTACGTTTTTCTCAAATAGTTCACCATTTGAGAAAATCTCTCCTCCGCTTTTGCAATATAGTTGAATCGCAAAATGCGCAATTATTATTCTTAATTCTTCTTCTGAAATGTATTCCCAATAATTCAGAATTCTTTCGACGACTTCACGGTTGTTTTCGTTTTTAATGTAATCCTTATACAGCACCTTTCCACTTATCCCGTTTTTGTTACGGCGGCTTTTTAAACGGCTGTCTTTTCCGCTTTTTATTTCTGCAAGAAGATCCTTTACATATTTTTTATTGAATGTTTTACCGTCAGCTTCGGGGTGCAATTTTCCGAGTCTGATCCAATTTTTTACCGTAGCGTTTGAAACAGACAATAGCTCACAAACTTGTTCCAAAGTCAATAGGTCAGCTCCGTTTTCAGTCAATTCATCAAGTAATGAAAATTGACTGTACGAAATACTGCTTTTTTTTCTCATGTCTGTAGGTTTATCCGCAGTATCGGGAATAAGCCATTCTCCTCTGTCCATAATTGCGCCATCAATTCTCCCTTGTTCGCACAGAGTCTGAAGTCTTCTTTTAGAGATATTAAACTTTTCTGCTGCATTGGAAACGGATATATACATAAAAACCTCATCATACATATAGTAACTATATTATACTATTTTTTATAATTAATTTCAAGTAATTAATGAAACAAATATTTTAAACTGCGGTAAAATGGGAAAAAACAGTAAAAAAGTCTACCTCTCATCTGAGATAGACTTTATTTCGGAATGGACTCGAAAATTAAAAAAATCCGCCGTTGAAAAATATGCAAATATCTCGGTTAAGCGTATTGTATTACTTCCATCCCTCAAAGTTATGGACGTTCAGCTTTTCATTTTTTGCAAGGAGGGCAAGTCTGTTCTTTTCGAAAGCTATCAGCTTTTCGATCTCATCAAGTGTCGTATAGCTCTTATCCGATTGCGGATCGTACATAATTCCGTTACAGTATTTGCACAGAAACGCCGAATAGACCAACCCAAGAAGCTCTTGAAAGGAGTCTGTCCCGTCAATGGCTATCATAACCTCATACTCAGAGCCGCTTGCGAGCTTGCCTACCGAATCGTCATGAAGATCGGGCTCAAACCTATTGAAATAAATCTCAAACCCCGACATAAAGGAATCACCGCCAATAAGTCCGTCGATAAACGTTGCTCTTAGGTTAAACGGCAAAAATCCCGAGTGTGAAATGGCGTCGTCAAGCGGAAGAATCCGTATTTCAAGTCCGTTGGAGAATGCAAATAAATCAAAATTTCTGCTCGTTATTTGTCTCGCGTTTTTTATAAACAGATTGTAATCCTTGATCATTTGGAACCTCCGTATATTACTTTGATTTCAATCAAAAACATTGATAATTTACTTTATATGTGCAATTATTTTTCAAACATCTATAAAGTGTCAATGTGTCAAAAGGAGCATTGCGATAAACAGGAATGCTATTACCCATGAGCTTATCTTGATCTTCTTGAAGTCGCCGCAGAATACGCTGATAACGATATAAGACAAAAGACCGAATGCTATGCCGTACGATATGTTATACGTAAGCGGCATTATAACCATAGTTAAAAATGCAGGAACAGCGATCTTGAAATTATTCCATTCAATGTTTGTAACAGCCGAGATCATCAGAAGTCCGACGTAGATCAGAGCAGCGGCAGTTGCGCAGCTCGGGATAAGCTGAGCTATCGGGCTGAGAAACATCGCTACAAAGAATAAAATTCCGCAGAACACAGA
The DNA here is from genome assembly GCA_017461475.1 of Clostridia bacterium. Classification (GTDB taxonomy): domain Bacteria; phylum Bacillota; class Clostridia; order Oscillospirales; family CAG-272; genus UMGS902. The sequence continues at coordinate 31,660 of JAFTXX010000014.1, read as the reverse complement.
GGTAAGTCCCGTTCGTCCTCCCGCGGCGACGCCCGCATTCACCTCACTAAAGGTGGTGACAGTTGACGTTCCGCATATCGCACCTACTGTCGTGGCGATAGCGTCGGAAAGCATTCCCTTGCTCATATTGAGAGGCTCGCCGTTCTTGTCCATAAGTCCCGCCCTTTCGCAAGCGGCATAGAGCGTGCCCAATGTATCAAACATATCGACCATACAAAACGCAAGCGCGGTAGTAACGATCGTCAGTATCAGATTGGCGCTTCCGTGCACCTTTGTATATGCTGAAAAATCAAAGCCATCGGTAAAGACCTTAAAGAGCGATTGATCAAAGAACTCTCCGAAAGCCTCAAACGGGCTTACAAGCTGAATATTCATCTGCTCATAAAAGCCACTCACCGTAAATCCCAAAAGATAATAAAGCCCCATACCGCCTAAAATTCCGATAAATACAGCGCCTTTAACCTTTTTGTGGCTCATTATCACGATTGCAAGAAACGTAAAAAATGTCACGATCATAGGCATTATGTCGCCCCAGCTACGGTTAAGGAGATTGAAGGACGCAAGATCCACGCAAGTCGAGCTGTCCGACACGACGATGCCCGCATTCTGCAAACCGAGGAAGGTTATAAACAGACCTATTCCCGAAGGAATAGCCTTTCTGACGGCATCGGGCAAGGAATCAAATATCTTTTTTCTCAGTCCTGTTACCGTAAGGAAAATAAAAACAAGACCTTCGATAAGGATAAGAACCAACGCGTTCGCGTAGGAGAGCCCAAAGCCGATGCACACGGTATATACAAAGAAAGCATTCAGCCCCATACCACTCGCCTGCGCCAAGGGCAGATTTGCAAGCAGACCTGCAAGGATAGTACCGACTACCGCAGATATAGCCGTAGCTATGTAGATAGCGCCGTATGAAACGCCCAACGGATTTGAACCGTCTCCAAACGGATCTGCAAACATATTTGCATTTACCATCAATATGTAGACCATGGCAAAAAAGGTCGTCATTCCCGCAATAAATTCGGTCTTGACCGTGGTGTTTCGTTCTTTGAGCTTAAAAAAGCGTTCCATTTACTGATCTCCTTCGATTAGTCGGTTTGTTTTGTCTCATTTTTTGCAAAAGTTCTTCATTGGAATATTTTGCAAAAGGTGGCTTGAAATACTTTGATTTCAAGCCACAAAGGTCTTGGTATCGTGGATACTATCTATAGAATATCATTTTACCATTCGACATATTATACCATAAAAACAGAAAAATTACAAGAGATTTGTAATAAAACAAGTAACTTTACCGTAATTCTTTTTTATCCTCTTAGCTACACAAGCTACAAGCATGGCAAAATAGCAAAGCACGGCTATTTCCACTAGAAAATGATAGATATTGACGGACAAGACATCTACCTGTGTACGCAAAAAGAGTTCAACGCCGCTGAAGATGACGAAAGCGCCTATTGCAAAGCGATGAGCCTTATGAATAAGCTTATCTTTCGCAAGTGCAAAAATGATAAGCACAAATCCCACGACATTTGCAAGAGTTGAAGCATCGCCAATGGATACGCTTATTGCAGAAAGGATCTCATTGATGATGTATGCGTCTTTACTCAGTATTTCAGGCATAAATACGAATATCAGGCTACTTGAGATCTGACCTATAAATACCGACAGCGTTTCACTCAAAAGTATAGTAATACAAGCGGCTGAAAGAAGCTTGTTTTTACGTACTCTTTGATATTCATATCCGAAATAGGTAAGGAAAATAAGAAGCGCGAATTTGATATAGGTGTCAAGCGTAGATATTATAGAAACGATCTGCATTGCACTTGTCTGCGATATAGGCTGAGCGTCTACAAATATCACGCTCGCAGTATAAACGGCATATATGAATATCGTAATACCCAATGATATGATGGTGGACTGGGATATTGAATTTTCGTTATTGTAGCTGTTTTTTTCAAGGAAGGAATAAAGGAGATACAGAAGCGCGGTTTCTATTAAAGCGCCGATATAATATACCACGGTTTGTAAAAAAATTCTGAGGGCAAGAGCCGAGCCCGGAGCTTTTATTATTACCACTCCAACAAAAGAGGCGACAGATACGCAAAGAAATCCTAAAGCATAAAGTGAGAGCTTGCCTATATTTTTAAAAACGCCTTTATAATAACGGCCGCTATCCATAATGGAATAGTTGAAATAAATATCATTCTTTCTGAAACTGTAAACTACATATATTCCAACAATGAAAAGCAATATATAAATAACGTCATCAAAGCCACCGTCTGCAAAATCAAATGTCGTACTGCCTATGTATAATGCTATGGGCATAACAAACGCAAAAGCGCCTAAGGCTATTTTTATCAGCGCCGAAGCGGCTTTGCTGTAAAAACGACCTTGCTCTAATTCGGTTCGCTCGTCCTTGCGATATATAATATGGCGAATAAGTCCGATGATCAAAACTATGATCGTGCTAAAATAAATAGCTATGTCGGGAAGCGCAAACCAATAATACTTGACATCCGGTGCGTTTCTCAATAAATTCGCACAGTGAATTTATGCAAGCACAAATGTGACAACAAAAGCTATCAAAATAGCTCTTTTTGTTATTTTTCCCCTCACCTTTTCAATTCTTTCATCGTAAAACATTTCATTCCCTCCAAAATAAATCATTGAGCGTAACGCCAAGCTCTTTGCATATACGAATGCACAATTCTATGGTTGGATTATATCCCCCGTTTTCGATCATATTGATCGTCTGCCGTGAAACTCCGATTTTCTTTGCAAGATCGGTTTGAGATAAATTTTTCTCAATTCGCGCTTGCTTCATCTTTTCGTTCATTAAGCCCTCCTGTCAAATATATTTGACAGCGATGATTATATCATAAGCAACACCAGTTGTCAAGTATATTTGACAAAATAATTTTGCAAAAAACAAGGACACCGCAAAGGCAAAAACCTTTGTGATGTCCTTATATTATCTTATTCCCACTCTATCGTGCCCGTAGGCTTAGGCGTCAGGTCGAGCAGAACTCTATTGATGCCCTCTACCTCGGAGGTTATTCTATTAGTAATCGTGTGAAGCACGGAATAGGGGATCTCCTCGATGGTAGCTGTCATAGCGTCCTTCGTATTTACGGCTCTGATGATCGCGGGCCAGCCCTCATAGCGGCTATCGTCCTTAACACCCACGCTCTTCATATCGGGCACTACAACGAAATACTGCCATACCTTCTCAGCAAGTCCGTTTTTATCAAACTCATCGCGAAGAATTGCATCTGCCTCACGAAGCGCGTGAAGTCTGTCGCGTGTGATAGCTCCCAAGCAACGCACTCCGAGTCCGGGACCGGGGAAAGGCTGACGGTAAACCATCTTATGGGGAAGTCCGAGCGCCTCACCGACAACTCGCACCTCATCCTTAAACAGCAGCTTGATAGGCTCTACAAGCTCAAACTTGAGATCCTCGGGAAGTCCTCCCACGTTATGGTGAGACTTGACTGCCTTCTTACCCTCTGCCTGCTTGATGCTCTCGAGAATATCGGGATATATAGTTCCCTGTGCGAGAAAGTCCACGCCCGCAAGCTTTCTTGCCTCGTCGGCAAACACCTCTATAAATTCCTTACCGATTATCTTTCTCTTGCTCTCGGGATCGGATACCCCTGCCAAAAGATTAAGGAAACGGTCGGTGGCGTCCACGTAGATCAGGTTTGCGTCAAGCTGACCTTTGAACACCTCGATAACATTTTCAGACTCATTCTTACGCATAAGTCCGTGATTAACGTGCACACAGACGAGCTGCTTACCGATAGCCTTTATAAGAAGCGCCGCTACCACAGAAGAGTCAACGCCGCCAGAGAGAGCCAGCAATACCTTTTTGTCTCCTACCTGCTCGCGTACCTTTGCAACCTGCTCGTCTATAAACGCGTCTGCAAGCGCCTTTGTGGTTATACGCTCCATTGTTTCGGGACGTTTATTGTTATCCATAAAATTTCCTCCGTATATTCCGTACATATAAATTTTGGTGTTTCGGGTGTACTTTTATACTAATTATTCTATCACAATATTTAAAAATCGGCAATAGTTTTTTTTAATGTTTTTCGATTTTTCCGTATTTTACAAAATCGGACTTTTTTGCAAGGTCAAAAATAGTTATTTTTTCACTTATTTATGGTATTTTGTGCCTTTCATTATATTAAATCCTCTGTACACGGCTTCGAGCAGCAGCACTCTCATCAACTGATGCGGAAAGGTCAGCTTTGACACCGAGAGCTTCATATCGCAGGCGTTCTTGACGCTATCCGAGAGTCCGTGCGAGCTACCTATTATAAAGCAGACGTCTCCGTATCTTTCGGATATTTCCGAGAGCTTATCGGCAAGCTCCTCCGAGGAGAGCTGTTTTCCCTCGACGCACATAGCTATCTTATAGGCTCTCGGGGGGATCTCCGCTATTATTTTTTGCGCCTCTTTGTCGAGTGTCTGTCTTATCTCGCCCTCACTCGGGTTATCCGAAAGCTTTTCTTCCTTGAGCTGAACTATCTGTATTTTGCAAAACGCTCCGAGCCTTTTCTCATACTCAGCCGCCGCTTCTCGCAGATAGCTCTCTTTAAGCGTTCCAAGGGTTATAAACTTCACGCCTATCATTCTCGGCTTCCTCCTTGGTTGGAATTCTGAGCTCGACGGGGCAATCGGGGCAAGCCACTGCGATAGACACACCGCAGTCACATATTGCCCTCTCGGTCTCCTCAAAGGCGAGGCTCGGCTCGTTATTTTCCTCGCTCAGATGCGCAAGCAGGAACGCCCTTGTTCCGTTTGCCGCAAGATAGGACGAAAGGCTGGCGCTGTCTTTATTTGAAAGGTGTCCTCTGTTTGAAAGTATGCGCTTTTTCAGCACGTCGGGGTATGGCCCGCATCTGAGCATCTGCACGTCGTGGTTCGATTCGAGCACGACCGCCTCACAGCCGAGCAATCCTTCCTTTATATCGTCGGTCACATAGCCGATGTCGGTCGCTAAGCCAACGGCTCGCTTCTCTTCCCCGTCGAAAAATTCGATGCGGTAGCCCACGCTCATCATGCTGTCGTGGGGAGTTACGAAAGAGCTTACCGTAACGTCTCCCACCTCGACCGAATACACGGGAGTATGTCTTACAAGCCTTTGGTGTATCGGTGCGGGAGCTACGCGGTCAAAGACGCGCGCGGACTGCTCGGTGATATGTATGGGTATGTCGTGTTTTTTTGAGAGCACCTCCAACGCCGAGGTATGATCGGCATGGTCGTGTGTTACAAAAATCGCTCGGATCTCATCAATATCCGAGCCTATCTCTTTGAGCGCCGCGCAAAGGCGTTTGGCATTCTTTCCAGCGTCTATCAGGATAGCCGTATCGGCTATCCTGATATAAGTAGAATTTCCGCCCGAACCCGAGTACAGCGCAACTATTCTGCAATCGTTCATTCGTTCCTTAATTATCCTTTAAGGTATAAGATTTTCGAGCCACGGGAGCACATAAAGCTCCAACAGCTCAAAAGCTAACGTGAACGCAAACGCGATAATAAGCATAAGCATCCACTGCGATCTTTTCAGCCGCCTTTTTCCGTCCTCTATAAATTCTGTTTTTTCCTCATAGCTCCATTCGGCAGGAAGCATATCCATCGTGATCCTTTTTCTCGCAAAGCCGCGATTGTAGATTATGTACACGAGTATCAGAACCGTCAGGACGATATAGTACGTCGGTAATACGAATTCAAAAAACGTATATCCCATCGCTATGCGGTACACGGCAAAAACGCCTGCCGTAATAAGTATGAGGGTAATAAGCTTAAGCACAGTTTCCTTTTTGACCGTCTTATCCTCGCTGTCCGCTCTTACGACTTTATTATTTTTTGACATCCGTCGCATTACCTCGTCAAATTAAAATATCTTTACAGCGCCCTCGGGACGAATGCGGAGAACTATGCACTTACCCTCTCCGAAAACTCCGTCCATAAGCGCTCTGAAGCCTTCGACCTCGGTAGCAGGTACAAACGCCTGAATAGTTCCCGCAAATCCGCCGCCGTGAACTCTCCACGCAGCCTTCTTACCCGAAAGATAGCCCTCGGCAAGACAAAGCGCCAAGGAAAGTCCCTGCTCGGAAAGGTTCTTGCTTGTATAAACGTTCTGGAGGTAGCAGAAGGAGGATCTTCCCGACGCGATAACCTCTGTAAAGAAGCCGTCAAGGTCACCCGAAAGGAGCGCCGCTTTCTGCTTTGCAACTCTCTTGTTCTCGTTGAAGAAGTGGAGTGCGCGGAGGATTGCTCGATCGCCTACCTTTTCGCGAAGCGCGGGTATCTCTGCGACGAACTTGCTCTCGTCTACCTCACGAAGCACCTTAGCGCCGAAGTGAGCCGCAACAGCCTTCATCTCAGCGGGAACGGATGCATAGTCATCGGTAAGGTCGGCGTGATTTCCGCCCGTGTTTACGATGCAGAGGTTATAGCCCTTCTCTGTTATATCAAAATCCACCTTGTCGATAACGGGAGCCTTGGGATCGGCAAAGTCAATAGCAACTATACCTCCGACAGCGCAGGCTACCTGATCCATAAGTCCGCAGGGCTTACCGAAGAATACGTTCTCGGCATACTGTGCGAGCTTTGCTATCTCGACATTGTCTACCTTACCGTCGTTATACATATGGCTCTCGATGTTGCCTATCATATCCTCAAATGCGGCAGACGAGGAAAGTCCCGAGCCCTTGAGGACATTTGAGGTAGTATATGCGTCAAAGCCGCCAACGGCATAGCCGTCCTTCTTAAAGCCTGCGCACATACCCGCGATTATAGACTCGGACGTGCCGAACTTATCGGCAACGGGCTCTGTATAAACCGAGACGTCCACAACGTCCTCGGGGAAGCCCTCGCTCTTTACGCGGATAACGCTGTCGTCGCGCTTGGAAGCCACCGCGATAATATCAAGGTCAATGGATGCCGCTACCACACATCCGTAGTTGTGGTCCGTATGGTTGCCCGAAAGCTCGCTTCTTCCCGCAACAGAATAAAGTGTGGTCTCACGGTCAGCGCCATATATAGCCGCAAACTCGTCTATCGCCTTTATGTAGCGCGCCTTTTGCATCTCTATCGCGTCCTTGCCGTAGATATGTGTAAGTACCGCGTCAAGACCGCCCGATGTGATATGCGCTTTAAGTGCCGATGTGTTCATTTTAACACCCTCCAATAATAAAATTTCAGATAAAAATGCTTAAAACATTCCATAGATAGTATTATTATAGCACGATATGCCCCGAACTTCAAGTCTTTTTTTGAATTTTAGCCCAATAAATAACAAAAGCCCGGACTTTTCCGAGCTTTTGCCGATATTCAGAGCTCCTCGACCGAAACTATTCCGTCGAGCTTTGCAAGCATTGTCATTATCGCCTGATGCGTTATCTTTCGCGGCGTACGTATTGAGAACACGGCGCAAGGATTTCTGTTCTCTGCACTGCTCTTTTTGGTGATCTCCATATCTACTATGTACGCGCCTGTTTTCTTTATGGTATCGACTATCGTTCCAAGCTTACTGCTATCCGCATACTCAACGTAAAGGTTGCAGACTCGCGCATTTGAAACGAGAAAATACTCAAGCTTAGAGAAAACGAGCTCGGCAAGCAGAATAATGACGGTTGCAAGCAGAGCGCCCTCAAAGAAGCCCGCACCGCAGCAAAGTCCGACGATAGCCGCCGCCCAGAGTCCCGCCGCCGTGGTAAGTCCCTTGACCTGACGGCGCTTTGTGATAATGATAGTACCCGCGCCGATGAAGCCGATACCCGCGATGACCTGCGCGCCGAGACGCGCCATATCGGTGAAAAGACCGAGATTAAGTACAAGATACTGGCTCGTAAGCGTAGTCATAGCCGCGCCGAGACAGATAAGTATATGCGTACGGAAGCCCGCAGGACGGCGCTTTCTTTCACGTTCAAGTCCGATAACTCCGCCACAAAGCATAGCAATCACAAGACGGACGGTGATAGTCAGCCATCCGAGCTCGCCTTCGCGAAGAAAATTCAAAAATTCAAACATCGCCGCCTCCTTATATCTCTTCGATAGTCCTTACGTTATCGACCTCAGCAATCGCAGTCATAACGAAGGTGTGTGATTTACGCTTGGGGAGCTGCAAGGAAAATATGGCGTTGGGATAGCCCTCGCCCTTTGCCTTGGTGAGCTCAATGTCAAATATACGGACATCCTGTCCCTTTATCTTCTCTACTATCTCCGACAGGTCGTCGGTATGCTCGAATTCAACATAAAGGTTGACGTTACGCGAATGTGAAAGGATAAACGACTCAAGCTTTGAGAAAACAACAAAGGTGATTATTATGCAGAGACATCCGACGATAGCCGCCTCATAAAAGCCCGCGCCGATCGAAAGTCCCATACAAGCGGAAGCCCAAAGACCTGCCGCAGTAGTCATACCCTTGACCTGCTGACGTCCCGTGACAAGTATCGTTCCCGCGCCGATAAAGCCTATACCGTTGATGACCTGCGCGCCGAAACGCGACACGTCGGTCTTGAAGGTATTTACGTCAAGCCCCCAAATATCTGCGATCATGACCGAAAGATACGAGCTCAGCACCATTGTAAGCGCCGCGCCCATACAAACGAGCATATATGTACGGAAGCCCGCCGCCCTGCGCTTTCTTCCGCGGTCTATTCCTATGAGTCCGCCGCACAGCGCCGCCGCGAAGAGGCGTAACAGCACGTCCCCAACGGTAAGATCCGCCATTGTAAGTGTAGTGTATTCCACGACCTTCTCCTTTCAACATTCTGCCTAAACAAAAAAACAGACAGATACAGTATAATATACTATTATACTATATTTGTCTGTATTTTGCAATAGATTTTCACTTTTTTCTTAAAAAGTTTTAAAAGTCAGGGCACCGTCATTCATCGGCGGCAGTCATATCTCAAAATCTTCGATAATACCGTTATCGACCAAGCCTTTTGTCAGGTGTATCGCGCGGTCGAGAGAGGAAGGATCAGCCATGCAGGTCTCATACGGAATATCGGGCTGTGACGGATAATAAGAGATATTGACCATATTCGGCAAAAAGGTCTTAGCAAGCGCGAGACTGCGCTGCATATGATTTACCGATGTAACTATCATCACATTCTTATCTGCAAATCTGTTCTTTCGGTTTATCTGCAAAGTACCGCATATCATATTTTCCTTGGTAGTCGTTGCCTCGTTTTCCATAATTATGGCTTCTTCGGGAACACCGTTGGATACCAATATCCGCTTCATAAACTCAGCCTCGGTCAAGCTTTCTCCGTCAGACTCCCATTTTACGCCTCCGCTCGGAACTATGTATTTTACCCGTCCGTCATTATACAGCTTTGCCGCGGAACGGGCACGCGCCGCAGAATAGCTCGGCTTGCTTCCGAGCAGGAGCGCAAAGTCCGCGCTTTTTCCCTCGTCACGGATTTTACCGCATACAAGCTCCCATTTCTGTTCGGGAGTCATACTTAAAAGCTGTTCTTCGGTCACGTGTGAGATCTTCATATTGCTATTCCTCCAAATAAAATTCAGTCTTTTTACCATTATACCACTATAGATTGATAAAGTCAATGCTTTTCTGATCAGCGCAGCAGGAGAAATATATCTGCTGTCGTATTACAAATTAGAGTTTATCTTTTTCGCCGTTGGCGAAAAAGATAAACTACAATTTAAAAAACATATTACCATATCAACTTCCGAGCACGATATTAAAGGTAAGTCTTTGTCCCGATCGGAGAACGGTAACGCGTGCCGTATCGCCCGGGGACTTTTTTTCCGTCGCTTCGGTTATATCCGAGGCTTTTGTTATTATTCTTTTGTCGATCTCGACGATGAGGTCTCCACTCTTCAGCGAGGAGACCGCCGTAGAGCCGTTGTCCGTAAATCCGTTTACGCGGTAGCCGTACACGCCGCCAACTTCGGCAGACTCTCCCGTTATGCCGAGCCTTGCGGGAGAAATAACCACTCCCGACAGTATCGCGCTATTCAGCTCTCTGCCCTCCGCCATGGCGTCAAGCACCTCGCAGAGTCCGTCCGAGGGAAGCGCAAAGGCTATTCCCTCATATCCGTCTCCGAGCTTCATCGTAACCATTCCGACCACTCTTCCGTATTCGTCAAAAAGCGGACAGCCCGAATTTCCCTTATTGACCTCGGCGTTTATCTGTATGAGCTTCATTCGCTTTTCGACACTCGTGGAATTTTCCTTGTACACAGATACTACGCGCAGAGGGCAGGAAACCTCGCCCGAGCTCAGTGTTCCCGAATATTCAAGCGACGCGGGCGTTCCGATAGCGTAGACCTTCTCGCCAGCAAGGATCTCAGAGGACGAGCCGAACTCGACGGGCGAAAGCCCTTTTGCATCTATTTTCAAAAGCGCGATGTCCGACATTCCGTCCTCAGTTATCAATTCAGCCTCGTATTCGCTTTTGTCCGAGAGTATCACCGATATTTTCTCAGCGCCGCTTACAACGTGGGCGGCTGTGGCTATATATCCGTCGTCCGTGATAACAAATCCCGAGCCGATACCCTCTCCTCCGCCTGCCTCTGACGAAAGCCTTACGGATACAGAAACGGCGCTCCGCACTCCGTTTTCATATATTTCGGGTGCACTCAGAATACCGCTTCCATCTTCAAGCGGTCGGATAAAAATAACCTTTCCATTCTCCCCCTCACTTTCCGTATAAATATCGGCATCTGCGTCTATTACCTCGCCGCCGTCCGAATATTTTGTAGCTACCGCAAAGGCAAAGCAGGTCAGTACGACCGCCGCAAACAGCGAAAAAACGACAACAAATCCACAAATAAGCCTGAATATATCGCCATGCTTACTCTCCTCTTGCGGATAATTATCCGTTTCTTCAGTCATTTGGTCTATATCTATCTTCTCATCCTCTTCCGTGTCTGCGCCGTACGTCTCACTTTTTATAATATATTCGTCGCCTCGGAGAACGATCGCATTGTTTTGCTCCGCGTTCTCGGCTGTTTTGTCGTCTGTTGTTTGTGTTATTTCCGTTTTTGTTTCACTCTTTGTTCCGTCGGTCTGAACGCGAGGTCTTTTGCTCAGCGATCTTACGCTGTTTTTTATTCTTCTGCGGTTCTTTACGAGTCTTTTACGCATAAAAAAGCCACCTCCCGAAAAGTCTTTTTACTAAGTCTTTACCGAGCGGCGGCTTTTTATTCAGTTTATTCCTGTGTCAGTGTAAAATTAAAGCAGCAATCCTTTCCGTATTCGCTTTCAACCCATATCTTTTCTCCGTGGGCGTCAACGATCGTCTTTGATATGAACAATCCGAGTCCGACTCCCGTTTTATTAAGCCCTCTAGACTTATCGCTCTTATAGAAGCGCTCAAAAACGTAAGGCAGATCGGCATTGGATATTCCCTGTCCCTCGTTATAAACCGAGACAAGGACCTTTTTGTTCTTCTGCTTTCGAATAGATATTCTGAATTTTCCGCCCTCAGAGGCGAACTTTACTCCATTGTCGCAAAGATTATAAAATATCTGATAGATAGCGTCCATATCGGCGGACACCGAAATATTTTCCTCGTCGGTATCGAATTCGACGTCCAAATTCTTCTCGACAAGCTTTCCCTCAAATGAAATGAGTATCTGTCTGCCCATTTCGCAGATGTCGAAGGGCGCCATGGTAAACTTTCTGTCTCCCGCTTGTATTCTCGAAAGATCGAGCAGAGTTGACACAAGCCTTGAAAGTCTCTTTACCTCGCTTGAAACTATCCTCAGATAATATTCGTGCTTTTCGGGTGGGATGACGCCGTCAAGAATGCCGTCGATAAATCCTGATATAGACGTCATAGGCGTACGCAGATCGTGAGATACGTTCGACATAAACGTATTACGCATATTGTCGTAGTTGTCAAGCGACTCAGCCATATTATTGAAGGCGACGGCGAGCTCCGCGACCTCGTCGTGCCCCTTTACGGGTACGCGGACGTCAAATTTTCCTGCCGCAAAGCTCTTTGCTGCAAGACTTATCTCCTTTAAGGGAGATATTACCCTTTCGGTCACAATGTACACGGCGATAAACGCCGCAAGCATTACCCAAAAAATGGATATAACGATAGCCTTGATTATGACCTCAAGCAGATCGGCAAGCATGACCGACGAAGCGCAGACGACCACCGTTCCGCATATATCTCCCGACGGGGTATGAACGGGAACGGCATAGATATATCTCGGAGAGCTGAACACGTCGTATATCTGACTATCGTGCAAGAGCTCTCTGTCGCTGTTGAGCTCATCCATAAGCTCGGGCGGAATAGTCTCATCCGTGTTTATCTCATCTATATCGCTTCCGACCGCTCGCAGTATCGCACCCGAGCTGTCGGCAATAAGAAGAGTTATATCGTCAGAATTGGAGCAGACCACAGAAAGCATCATATCCACGTCACTGCCATCGGACGCAAGAAGCTCGGAAAGGCTCTGAGTGTCGAGCTTACTTTCAAGATAAGCAGCAGACGTATGCGCGGCGTTGTCCATCAGCTCCGCCTTGGCGTCCTCGGAATAGTTACCGATTATTGACGATATTATAAGTATTACCGTAAGAAAGCTGCACAATATTATCAGCATAAATGCCGATATATATTTTGCGTATATGCTTTTTAACATAACCGCGTGGCTGTATTAACCCAAAAGCTCAAATTTGTAGCCTACGCCCCAAACTGTTTTAAGCGTCCATTTGTCGGACACGCCCTCGAGCTTTTCGCGCAGACGCTTTACATGGACGTCAACGGTTCGGGAGTCTCCGAGATAGTCAAAGCCCCACACCTTATCAAGAAGCTGATCTCTCGTGAACACACGGTTGTAGTTAGAAGCAAGGAAATAGAGAAGCTCGAGCTCCTTGGGAGGAACGTCCACAGCCTTGCCCTTGAGCTTCAGCTCATACTTCTGATGGCTGATCTCTATGTTTTCAAACTTGATGACCTCATCGTCGTTCTGATTTGCGTGTGTCTGATAACGGCGGAGCACGCTCTTGACGCGGGCGGAAAGCTCCTTCATGTCAAAGGGCTTAACCACGAAGTCGTCAGCACCGAGCTCAAGTCCCAATACCTTATCAAACACCTCGCCCTTGGCAGTGATCATAATGATGGGCTTTGCGGACATCTCGCGTATCTCGCGGCATACCTGCCAACCGTCCTTTTTGGGGAGCATGATGTCAAGAAGCACGAGATCGGGCTCGTATATTTTGAAGTAGTTAAGTCCCTCAACGCCGTCGTTTGCCACCTTAACGCCGTAGCCCTCATTTTCGAAATAGAGCTTGAGAAGCTCACATATGTTTGAGTCGTCGTCTATAATAAGAATTTTTGTATCCAGCATATTCTGCCTCCTTGTTTTTATTCAAAGTTCTCGATCTTTTTACACCACATAATTATACCATAGATTTCTTGTAATTGCAAACAATTTTTTAATAATTTTTTACTTTTTTTCTGAATTTTTTATGACTCAATATGACCGCTGTGTGAATTTTCTGAGTTTTTGGACTTTTAAAGCAATAAAAAAGTAAAAAACAATAGAAATAGAGGGCTGTCAATCGAATTCCCTGACAGCCCTCCGTGGGTGTGCTTTTATATTATCGAAAAGATCAAGCCTTTGAAGCTGATTATGTGAAGAGCAGATACATATATCCTACAGAGCTCTCACCGCTCCATCTTACCTTGAGCGTATAGGTCTCTCCTGCCTTGAGCTCATATTTGACATTTGCGATGCTGCCCTCATTTTCAATAATAAGCGAGTCATTTTCGTCGTACAGAGCGCAATACCTCCAATATTCTCCGTAGGTTCTAATAGACCAAAGAGCGTCCTCGGTGGGAGTGATGGTATAGCTCACTGTCTCTCCCGCTCCGACGTAGTCCGTAAACGATGCCTTTCCTACGATAGCTCCAATATTATCTGTCTCACCGAAGGTAACAGCGTAGTCAAAGCTTCCGTTAGAGCCGTAAGGTACTGCCGAGAATTTAACCTCATACTGATCGCTTGTGCATCCTGCCTTCGTTGCGAGCGCCTCTACATCTGCCTTGCTGAATACGATAGCTCTTAATTCATCATGGTCTGCAAAATTAACGCCGTCAAGAACTACCTCCTTACCGTCGGCAAGCACAAGGCTTACGTAGTAGGTGAATTCAAGTCCGGAAAGACTATAATAGCCGACTACGTAATTTTCTCCGTCGCCATAGCTTTCGGTCAGATCCTCCAAAATCAATTCACCGCTTGCTCCGTTTGAGTTTACAAGTCCGCAATCATAGCAGAAATGCGTTGTTCCGGATATACGTACCCACTTATGATCGCGCGCAGAAAGCGTTCTGAGATCACTCTTGTTTTCGCAAGCGTCACACTTATAGTACGCCGTTCCGTCCTGCGTACAGGTGGGAGATGTTACCGTTACCTCGGTGTTGAATTTACAGCAGTTTGTGGTATTTGTAGTTTTCGCCCCGTCGCTGTTGGCATAGACGGTAGTTTTGATACATTCATCACCGAACGTATAGCTGTAATCGTATCTTTCCCAATCTCCGCCTTTCAGGATGTACCGATAGGTATAATACTGATTTCCCTTATAGTAAACGTAGGCGTTCTGCTCGGTGTATTTGACGCCCTTATCGGTGCTTACAATATAGGAATACTCAATTCCGTTTTCGCCAAAGCTGCCCGTATAAGGCTTATTTGTTTTTGAGCTTTCGTTAAAGCTTCCGTCGGCATAAACGGTCTTTGAATACTCACGGATTGTGTATCTGTCACCGTTACTGTCAAACGCATACTCATAGGTGCGCTCAAAATACTTATTTGAGCCGCTTACGGTGCTTTCCGCGATAGTCTGTTCCTTGATCAGCTTACCGTCTGTATTGTAATACTTATTTATGTGATAATAGCTTCCGCAATCGGCGCAGTCATAAGCCGAGCTGTTGTCGGTAGAAGTATAGGTATAATCATGGTACGCTCTGCTCTCACCCGTCCTGAACGTAATCTCATACTTATATTCTCCCGTTTCCTCGTCGTAGCCGAACTGCCATGTCTCGTACTGATAAGCCTTGCACTCATCCGAAGCCTTCAGCCAATAAAGCGCGTATCTTATCTTATATCCGCACGCAGGCTCGGTAACAGCGCAGGTGTAAATATATGCGTCGTATGAGTACCAGTTGTAGCCGTTGGTGTTATACTGCTGTCCCTCGATCGCATCCTCTATCCAGATCTCGCACTTCTTATAGCTAAGATCACAGAGGATATGGTCGTAATAAAGGTCGGTGATCTCTCCGCAGAAGCAGGACTCCACGGTTGCGTATCCGCCGCAAACGCTTCCGTACTTGGAAAGCTCTATTCTTTCGGTCTCGAACAGATCATGCTGATGGATTTCGTTGCTGTACGAGTATCCACAATCTTTGCAGGTGTAGGTGACCGTTACGCCGTCCTCGCAGGATGAGCCTTTACCGCCCATCAACGTACCCGACACCTCGAAGTCGTGAGACTCCTTTACAGACACGTATTCGACCGTGTAAATGAGCTCGGTATCCATCTGAAGTGTTACCGTATAATAATAGGTCAGTGTGCAAGCCTCTTTATCCTTAACTGTATAGTACGAGTTCGTGTATCTGAGACCGCATTTGGGACAGGTCTGAACCTCAACGGTTATCAGTCTGTTCTCTTCGTCATAATACTCATTTCTTGTAGTTTGATAAGCGCAGGAATAGTAGTTTATGCAACTTACCTCACCGCAAGCGCAGGAAGAGTAAGAAAATTCACCGTAGCAAGCATACTTTTCAAGAGATACCGTATCCTCCTTAACGTATTCGTGAGCGTTGCTTTCGTGTATATCATGGATACGTCCGCAAGAGGTACATATATCGCCCTGAATAATTCCGTCCTCACAGCTCTTTGCTCCGTCGAGCAATATGCCGAAGGATGTATAGCTGTGCTCACAGAGAGCGTCTTCGGCAAGCTCATCCGAGCGCGCAACGCCGCATCCGTCGCAGACCGCGCTGACAACGACCTCACCGTCGACCATAGCTACGGAAATATCGGTAAAGCTATGCTTGACGTACGTCATCTCTTTTTCGTAGCTGTACAGAACCGCGCCCGAAAGCTCTACTGTCACGGTCGTTTTCTTGGTGAGTGTACATCCGTCCTCTGTACGAACGGTGTTGTTCTTGACAGTCAGACCGCAGGTCTCGCATACGTACGTACCGAGCTTTTTGTCGAAATTGAAGTTGTACATATCGAAGTCGCAACTACTCGAATATCCGCAGGGACATCCGTAAACGCGCAGATAATGCTCCTCGCAGCAGCCGATCTCTGACATATTCAATTCAAAGAGCCTAAAGGATTCGTGATAAGTCCTCCTGTCGCTTTCGTAGCTATATCCGCAATCGGAGCAAGCATAGAATACGGTGTATCCGTCCTCACAGGTATCTCCGTGCATCTTGAAGTCATGTTTATAACTGTGCTGTACGTAGGTGCTTGAGCTTTCGCATCTGTAAACCTCTTTACCGTTTACGATATAAATGCTGACATTGGTAACTATATACTGACAGTTTGCGTCTTTTTCGCCTGTGACAGTATATTGGTGCTTTGTAGCTCCGCATTTATCGCACCTATAGATCCTTACGCCGTTCTCGCCATCACCCGCATAGTACCAGCTACAGTCATAATCGCGGCAGTACGAGTAAGTAACCTTTTTACATACGCGGCAGACGTTCTGCTCTACGTAACCGCCGCAGAGTCCTACCTGAGCGAGATCAAATCTGATACTTTCGGTCCAGTGTCCCGATCGGTTGTAGATATTCGTATCTCCGCAAGCGGTACAGCGCTGAATTGCCTTATAGCCCTCCTCGCAGGTCGTGCCGTTCATCTCGTATGTGTATTCGTACGTATGGGAGCTTCTCCAGACCTCGCGCTCATATGCAAAGATACGCTCGTCTCCCTTGAAGATGTACATATCCTCATGCTCGGAGAATTGGCAGGTACTATGCTGCTCTGTCCACTCCTGCTGAACGAATACAAGTCCGCAATCAATACACGTATAGGTGTACTTATGACCTACCTCGTTGCCGTTGGCATCAAGGATATGCTCCTCCTCGCCGTCATTCAGATTGCATCCTGCGTTCATATTATAGACATAGGAAACGTAGCCGCATCTTCTGCAACGGTCTGCAATTATATATCCGCCGCAAGGGCTGTACTCGGAAAGGTCTATCCTTGCCTCATATTCGTAGTCACAGCCGTAGCTCCTTCTCTCAGAAAGATAATCGCAATGCTCGCAGGTAACGGTAACGATGCAACCGTCCTCATGACAGTAATCACCGACCACGTCATATTCATATTTCAAAGAATGGTGAGTCTCTACAGAATATATATTTTCGGTCTCATTATAGTAATAAGTAAAATATGTTTTTCTTGAAGAGTCGGTATAACGAGGCTCTCCGAATGTCTCCGTATAAAGCGCAGCCTCGTTGGAAAGACCTTCCTCGGACACAGCCTTTACCGTTCCGTCTGCATAGGTAAGGAGCCATACGCCGTTATTGTTCGTAAGCTCTACCGTATCGCCCGTTGCCTCGTCGATAAGGAGACGATATACGATATTTTCCCTGTCGTCCTCGGAATACAGCATATACGCCTTGTATCCGTAATACTCCTTGGCGTACGTTGCCGAATAACTCATCCAACCGTTACAGTCTTTCTCAATTATTATTCCGAGCAGGCGGTCGTAGTTCGTTCTGAAATATTTTGTGATGTAACCGTCATAGTAATATTCAACGCCCTTGTACGTCATAGTACCGCTTCTGCGCTCGGCGCTGTCGGAGGTATCATCAGTAAGCATATCGTCCTTAGGCTTTACGATACTGCTTTCAATATCGTCCACGATGTCTGTCCAACTGACCTCTATATCACCGTTCATAACAACGGTAAGGTCGAACGTAAGCGACAGAGACTCACCGTCTTCTTCATAGTAAAGTCCGTCAGCCTTTACGCCGATCGAGCTCAGCGTTCCGTTGGAATTTGTTGTAAAGGAAACGGTAGCGCTCTCGGAGACCGCCTCAACGAGCTCCTTGATACCGTTCTTGAATTCTTCAACGTTGGTAACGTCCAGCATTGCGTAGAGAGTTTCCTCGCGCAAAACCTTGAATATTTCGTCAAGGTTCTCGCTGTAAGACTCATCCTCGGTCTCAAAGATAAGCATTCCCAAGGTAAAGTCGGCATACTCCTCACCGTAAATGAAGTCGCCTATGTCAAAGTCCTCCGACTCGCCCATGCTTATAGCATACTCATTGAAGTCCTCGATAAGCTCGTCGGCGTTCAAGCCCTTATCCTCAAGATATTCGGGAATCTCGGACATCTTCAGGTCAAGCAGCTCGCGCGCAAGATCCTCAAGTGAGTCGAACGCGCCCTCTCCAAAGTAAATGTCAATAACCTCGGCAACGGGGCGTGTGGCAAGATCGTCATTGAGCTTAAGAAGCTTATCGTAATCGAGACGCGCAAGATACGTACCGTTCTCCTGAGCCTCGATAACGAAGATCATATTAAAGCAGTTGCCGATTATCTCGTTTGCCTTTTCGGGATCGTTTGCGATAAGAGTATCGAGCGCGGGAGACAGCGTGTTCTCAAAGAGATCGCCAAGCGCCTTTGCGCTTTCGGTATCGAGATCGACCTCACTAAACAGCTCGTCAAGCAGATACTCGACGGTGTACTTCATCTTGATCTGATTATCCGCCGTATTCTTACCGTGGTATGCGTTGATATAAACGTTTCCGTCCTCGATAAGCGCCTTAAAGGAATAAGCCGCATTTGCGTTGGGTATCGGGTTGTTGTAAAGGATGATGTTACCCGTAGCCGCTCCGTGGAGCTCTCCGTCCTCCATATACAGCGTAAGCTCTGCAACGTCAAGCTGACGTACGCTTCCGATCAGCTTCCACTGTTCAAGCAAGGAGGTATCCTTTTCCTTTATTTCATACGAAAAATTCTCGATACGGATAGCAAATCCGTCTATTTCTTTCCAGGAATTTATCAGATTAACGTAGAGATCGTCCTTCTTCTCCGCGCCGCAGACAGAGCACTTGCCGTCCACGTAGGTATGCTTGCCCGTTGCGGGAACAGACGTTACCTTTTTTGCTCCGCAAGCGCAGGAGGATGTGCTCTCTCCCTCTTCCGAGCAAGTAGGCTCTTTTGTTACCGTCGCGTTTTCAAACGTATGAGTGCCTACGTCGGTCTTTTCTCCGCAGACGCACTCGTGCCAGTGCTCGTTTTCGTCCTTCTTCCAATCGTCGGAGAAATTATGGTCGGGCGTTCCCACCTCGCTCACCTTAACGTCGGTATAGGTCTCGCCGTTATGCGATACCGTTGCGGTATAGGTGGTCTTTACGAAATCGGAGCAGGTGCCCGTTGTAACGGTCTTGTCAACCGTTGCGTTCAGTACCGTGCTGTGAGCCTCGTTTCTCTCGCAAACGAGAGTAAGCGTAGCCGAGCTTCGGTCATCCGACCACGTCCACTGAGGCTCGGCATATGCGTGACCGAGAGCTTCGGTCTGAGCGTCGGTATAGCTGTGATCGCAGTTTTCACATTCGTGAAGCGTATATCCGCCTGCCTCGCAGGTAGCGGGGACGACGGTATCCTTATATATATGATCTGCCTTTTTGGATATTTCGCTGTATTCAGCGTCGCAATTCGAGCATCCGTATTTAACGTATCCGTTGGCGGTGCAGGTAGCATCCTTGGAGTCCTCAACGCTAAATGAGTGTCCGCTCGCCTTCAATTTTATCTTATAGGAATGTTCGCAATCGCCGCACGCGTAAAGGATATATCCGTCCTCTGTGCAGGTAGCTGCGTGCGTCTCGGGCGTATAATCGTGTCCGTCAGCCACTTTGATATTTTTCTTCTCGGACTTATGGCAACGAACGCATACGTACAGATCATAGCCGTCCTTTATACAGCTTCCCTTTACCGTCTGAACGGTAAAGCTACATCCGTAAAGCGCGCATCTTTCGGCAGGAGTAAGCCTTGTTACAGTATAGTATGAAAAATGGTTTGTTTTAAATGTAACGTAACCGTTGTTATAGGTAGCCTCGATAGACTCGGGCTCACCCTTGTCATTTATGAACCAGATAGCGATGCTGTCAACGTCCTCGCCCTCTGCCAATTCATACGGAAGCGTTACCGTGATATAGTTGTTGTCGCCAAAGGTCGATATTTTATCGCCCTTGCCGTAGCTGATAGTAAAGTCATAAACGGGGCTGTTTCCGATCTGATCGAGCTGATCCTTTGTCAAGCCCAGTCCCTCAAGTGTCTTGTTGTCCACGGTTCCCGCGGAAATGGAAATGTCCTCCTTAGTCTCCTGCTTGATAGCGTCTATAACGCCGTCGTCAAGCTTGAGGCTGATGTCATCCTTTTGGTCCGAGCCCGAGATCTGAACCTCAGTGCCCTTGAGGCTGTCCGCATTTGTAGCTCCCGTAAGAACAGTGACCTTCTTTGTCTCGCCGCAATGCGAGCAAGTATCGGTTCTTGTGCCGTCTGCCTCTGTGCCCTTAACCCAATTGTGACCTGTCGAGTCCTTTTTGATCGTCTCGGTCTCGGTATCTCCGCAGGAGCACTTCAAGGTCTTTACGCCGTCCTCCTTACAGGTAGCCGCCTTTGTTATGCTTGCAACGTAGCTGTGGTGATATACGTGCTCGCCCTCGACCTCTTTACCGCAGTTCTCTCTTGCGCAGACGTAGACGAGAACGTACTCGCAGGAAGAACCGCTTACTGCCTTCTCGGTGGGCTTTACGTCCTTGGTGTCGTGCTCAAGAGCGTCTCCGATCTTATCGGTATATTCATCGCCGCAAGCGCAACGGTAGGTCTTTGTTGCAGGCTCCTCGCAGGTAGCGTCGGTAGAGCCGACCTCAACGTGCGAATGAGGCAACGCCTCACCGTTTGTAAAGCTCTCCGTGTCGCTTTCGCTGACGTGACCGCAAGCGCAGGACTTATAATATACAGCCGCGCTCTTGCAGGATGCCGCAGACTTCAAAGCCTCGGTTTTTACCACTGCCTGATCGTGTACGTGATCGGCAAGATCGCCGTATTCTGTGCCGCAAGTCGAGCATTTTGCCTTTTGCGTACAAGTAGCCGTTCCGCCCGAATGTCCGAGAGCCTCTCCCTCGGTCGCCGTACAGTTCTCGCAGTGCTTAGGCTCGGTACAGGTAGCGTCTACCCAAACGTGGGACGCAAGCTCGCCGTATTCGGTGCCGCAGACCGAGCATTTTGCCTTTTGCGAGCAGGTAGCCGTTCCGCCCGAATGTCCGAGAGCCTCTCCCTCGGTTGCCGAGCAGTTCGCGCAATGCTTAGCCTCTGTACAGGTAGCGTCCACCCACGCGTGAGCCGCAACTTCGCCCTCTGTCTCTGAACAGAGCGTACAGGTCTTGGGAGCGGTACAGGTGGCTTCCTGCCAATTATGCTCGCATTCGTCATTGCCGCAAGCAACGAGTCCAAAGAGCGCGCAGGCGACGAGCATTACAGAAAACAGACATACCGCAATTCGTTTGTTGGTTTTCATAAAAATCCTCCGAAGTAATATTTTATCTATATCAAACAGCACGCTTACAGTATTTCACCGTAGCCTTGTTGTATTATTTTTATATCCGCTATTAAACGTTAAAAAAGAAATACGCGGTCATTATACCATAAATATATAATCATTATATCACATTATGAACAATATTTCAACATTATTTAATAAATATGTTAATAATCATATGTACAAAAAATAACGAATAAAAGCAAAAATATAACCATATTGAACAACGGACTCTGAATTCAACTCCAATTGCTCAATATAACACAGTGCTTTATAATATAACAAGGCGCAAAAAAAAGCCCGAGAGCTACCGCCGCCATCGGACATAAACAAATAACCGTATTAAACATAGGAATGTAATACCCGCTCAAAGAGTTTGTGTTCGAATTGTCTTTTATAAATTTTTTCCGATTTACTTTTTTACGTATAGATCATTCGTTCAGAAAATCGGTCACAACCTCCTCCATATGCTCAAGATCAAGTCCGAGCTTATTGCACTGATACGCCAATTCACATACTTTTTCCTTATCGTCGGAAATATCATGCAAAGCCTCGAAAACGTCACATACACCGTTTTTGGCGTCATAAGCGACTATTCCGTATGCAGTTCTTACCTCATTTTCACATCTGTACGTTTCTTCAACTATGTCATATTTTACATCAAACATTTTATACCTCCAGCCATATATGGCAAATTAAAAATTTTTGTTTTTTTATTTTTTAATTATCTGTTTTTCAATTATTTGTTTTTTAATTATTCGGCTGTTTCAAGCATCGTTCAACGCCTGAAACAGCCTTGGGATTGCTAATATGCTTTTTGTGAATATTTTTTAATAGGTTTCAATATGCTCTACAGTTTCGGTCTCTGCCGCGCTACCCGTATAGGCGGTCACTTCAAATACCATTTTGTAAGTAGCACCCTCTTCTGCAGGAAAATCAACGCTTATGCAGAGAGTTCCAACTGCCTTTTGCGCATATGAGTCTCCTACGAATACCCAATCGTTACCAACCTGCTTGTAGACAGTTATCGTACCCTCAATGTTGGTAGCTGTTGATTGCTTACGCGCTAACCCTGATGCATTTCCGTCCCCTTCTACAAAAGTCATATCCAACTCAATGGAGAAAATACTCGTCCATCTTGGCTGTACCGTTTCGGGAACAGCGGCAAACGTCGGAAGCGCCGTGGGGATGATTATTGCTATCGCAAGCAATACCGTTAAGATGATCTTTTTCGTTTTTTTCATAGATAAAAAAACTCCTTTTGTTTTATTTGAGGATTTGTCCCTCTATATACTATTTCAAAACAAAATACCAAAAAATTACAGATTTTTACATTTTTGTATGTTTGCACAAATTTAGCGTCAATATTTTATTATATTTGACAATATGCACATCGTATAAAGCATAGAGGCCGTCTCATTTTTCAATAAGACAGCCTCTGTGGACCAATATAAAGTTTTTTACAAAATTTTATTCCGCTCTTACGCTTTCGGCAATAACTGTCATTTGCTCAACGTCAATTACGGAAGAGACCAAAACGTAAACGTACTCCCCGTCATTCCAAACAATACTTGTCTCAGGGTTATTTTCATACGTTACTACGCTTGCCAAGTGTCCGTCAATACTGATCTGCCGAACTGTCGCAGTTTCATTGTCAAAATACTTCTCATTTACATTCAAGACAAATTGACTAAACGAATATATGACGGCATCTTCCAAAAAATAGTCAATATTAACACTGCTGTTAGTTTTAAACGCGTCCTCCACAACACCGTCAAGCAGATAGGTAGGCTTTCTGACCTCTTCAATAGAGACAGGCGGAGTTACCGGATTTTTTATCGAAGTATTTGTCTTTGTCTCAGCGTTATCCTCTTCGTCATCCACCGTTACAGCCGCGTTACTGTCTGCCTCCTTTTGCGTATCATTTTCCTTTTCGGGATCATCATAACGGATAGTTATGTAATTTTCATGCCACTCAATAATAGCATTCCAGAGCGCTTCCCTTACGCCCGATATACTTATAAGCAACGTAAACATAACAGACATTATAAGCATTGCGGCAATAGCTACACGCCACACGATCTTTTTAGCCTTTGTGACCGTCCGATCCTTGGCTTTACGTGAAATAAGACGTCTGACCTTTCTGTCGAGGCGTTTTGAAACCTCCACATCCGAGCCATCCGTCTCGTCAAACATCGCCGCATCCTTAGCGCCGCACTGTAAATATGCCATCCGTATCAAGCAATCAAGCTTATCATTTTCAGAATATTTCATTTATCTGTTCACCCCACATTGCATCAACATCTTTCTTGCGCGAAGCACTCTCTGATTTACCGTATTAACGGGAATATCGAGCATCTTGGCTATCTCTGTGTTTTTCATTCCCATAAAGCTTCTGAAATAAAGAATGTCTCCGTACAACGGATCCATATCCTCTAACATCTGCGCAAGTCTCCTTACGTTTTCCTCGTCTATTACGTATGCTTCGATACATTCATCCTTATCGGGAATATCAAGATCACCCTCTTCATCAAATTCGCTGACCGAAACCTCGTTAATGTATCTCCTCGCATTTTCCTTGTATTTATTGATCGCTACGCATCGGGTACATTTCATCAAAAAGTTTTTGATATGCTCCTCTTTCCATTCGTAGCACTCCTCAAGATGCTCTATAAGAGTTACAACAACGTCCTGTACGCAGTCTTCAACGTCATGCTCACTGCTTAAATAAACGCTTGCTTTACTGACCATGTTGCGTTTATATCTATTATAGATTCCTTCAACAAAATCCCTATCATTCTCATCTCGGATAGCTAAAATTATGGGTAACATTGCACAATCCCCTTATGTTTATTACAAAATTCGACAAAATAATTATATCATAAATGGCACTAATTTGCAAGGGTATAATTGAAATCTACAAAATTAAATTTTATTATTACAGGGTAAAAATGTATGATCACGATCTGCAAAATCATAATTTACCAAATCGTACTTGACTAAATATAAAATACGTGCTATAATATAGTCAACTGATACAAGGAGGCATATTTTATGTTTATTGGCAGAGAACGTGAGCTGACGGCTTTAAATATGCTGTATGCTTCGGATAAATTTGAATTTGCGGTTATTTACGGTCGCCGCCGTGTCGGTAAAACCGCGCTGATCAACGAGTTTGTTCGTGATAAAAATGCGATATATTTTATGGGCGTTGAGAGTAACGCCAAGCAAAATCTTGACAACTTTTCAAAGAGCATTATTGAATACGGTACGGGGTTCTCGCTTGAAACCTCCTTTTCGTCGTTCCAGGCGGCGTTGGAATACGTTTTCAAGATGGCTGAAACCGAGAGAATCGTGCTTGCAATCGACGAGTATCCTTACGTTGCCCGTTCCTCCAAGAGCCTCGCCTCCACCCTCCAGCTTATGATCGATAAATATAAGGATACCTCCAAGCTGATGCTCATTCTCTGTGGCTCGTCCATGTCCTTTATGGAGGATTGCGTGCTTTCCTACAAGGCTCCTCTTTATGGAAGAAAGACGGCGCAGATGAAGATCAACCCCTTCGATTTTGAGGAAACCTGCCGATACTTCCCAAACGCATCGAGCGAGGATAAAGCCCTCATTTACGGTATCGTTGGCGGCACTCCGCAATACCTCTTGCAGATCGACGATAAGCTCAGCATTGAGAAAAACATCAAAAATACCTATCTGAACCCGACCTCCCCTCTGTTTGAGGAAACGACCAATCTGCTCAAGCAGGAGGTGCGCGAGCCCGCAATATATAACGCGATCATCACCGCTATCGCAACGGGAGCTTCGCGTATGTCCGAGATCTCCAGCAAGGTGGGCGAGGATACTAACGTGTGCTCCATCTATCTGAAAAATCTCCTTTTCCTCGGCATCGTTCAGAAGGAAACGCCCTACGGCGAAAAGGTATCCCGCAAGTCGATCTATTCGGTTGAGGACAATATGTTCCGCTTCTGGTACCGCTTCGTGCCCGAAAATAATTCGATCATTGCACGCGGCGCAGATGATTTGGCATACAAGCGCATCGAACCGCATCTGTCCGAGTATATGGGCAGAGTCTTCGAGGAGATCTGCAAGCAGTATCTCTGGAAACAGCTTCTCACGGGCAAATCCCCCGTTGAATTCAGCTCGCTCGGACGCTGGTGGGGCAACGATCCTAGGACAAAGTCCCAGACCGAGATCAATATTATGGGCGAAGCCGATAAAAATACCGCCCTCTTCGGCGAATGTAAGTGGACGAACGAAAAGGTTGACGTCGGCGTACTCGATCTGCTCATTGAGCGCAGCAAGCTTTTCAACTATAAAAACGTGCAATACTACCTGTTTGCAAAATCCGGCTTTACCGAGGGCTGCGTGGAAAGAGCGACAGAGCTTGGGAACGTAAAGCTGATTGAATATGCGGATATGATTTAATAATAATTGACAAATTAACACTTACATTGAATATTTTTCTTTTTAGATGTTGAATTCTTTCTTGTTTTATGCTATAATTAAACGATGATTTTTGAATGGCGTAAAAATGGAGTAGTTCCAAAACGTCAAAATGCTAAAACCCTTGTAAATACAGGAAAAATTAAAGGAGAATAGATAAAAATGAAACTTGGTATCGTAACAGATTGACCGCGTTTCATTTTCTCAATATAAGCTCATAAAACTCAATAAATCCTTACAGTGCAAGGCTTTTTCAATATCGAAGAAAAACCATATCTCAATGAATCCCCACGGAATTTGATACAAGTCAATGCAAAAATGGTAAAATAAATGGTACAGTAGCCATTCCGCAGGGGTATAAATGGTAACGTCAAAATAATATGCGAAAAGCCAATGCAACAAGAAAATCAGGGCGTACAAGTCGAAAACGATTTGTATGCCCTATTTTTGTATTTATAAAATAAAGTCTCCATGTATTTATAAAATAAAGTCTCCAAGAGTATTGAAAAATGTCATATTTTGTGTTATAATGAAAGGCAGAGAATGCTTAGTATTTTTATATCACAGAAATGTGGTCATAAGTGCCTTATGTTAAATAGGGTCGGATCTTTTGGGGCTCTTACAAGCAGTTGCTGCGCACGCTTGTAATCCTCATTACAAGCGCACGCATCAACTGCTTAGCGGTAAGTGTTCTCATTAACACGGGGAGGTGGTAAAATGGATTCTCGAATATATTCCGAAAAAACAATCAACAGTATAAGATTGCATTTGGAAAAGAACGAGAGTAAATTTATCACCTACCCCAAATTCGTTTTTCTGTGTGGTAAAGCCATAGAGGGCCAATATGAAAAAACTAACAGAGGTATCCTGGATAATTATTTAAAAAAACAATCTCAAGACATTTTTATAGTTTTGTCAGAACAACTTTGGGAGGATGGATTTGATTCAAATATTGATCTGCTAACCTTCGAAGAGTTTTTAGCCGAAATCAGTGATGCAATTATTTTGTTTTGCGAAAGTCCCGGCTCTTATTGTGAGCTCGGAGCATTTGCATATGCCAACAAACTTTTCAGCGACAAATTAGTTGTTGTTATAGATGAAAAATATAGGGGAGCAAAATCCTTCATCATGACTGGGCCCGTTGCTAAAGCAGAACAAGATGGCGCGACCATAGTTTATGCACAATTAGAAGACAAAGGTCTTTTGGCAAGCAAAGAGTTGCGCGATATGGTTAGAGAAAAAATCGAACAATTTTCATCTAAAACGGCAACCCTTAATCGAAGAAAATGTAATGTTGATCAAGAGCAAGTTCTAATTTCGTCATTCGTTGTAGAATTGTTGGAGTGCATAAAATTGTTGCAGCCGATCTCAAAAAAAGATCTTGTTGAGATATATAAAAGAATAAAGGGTTTCTCTTATTTTACATTCGTAAAAAGAGATGGTGATAAGTTCCACAACACGATAAAATATGACTATATAATTAAACTTCTTTCTACGGTAGGGCTCATCAGAATAGAGGGCGATATTATAACTACTACTGAGTATTCAAAAACTCAAAGTTTAATGCTTAGATATTACGGGAACGGAGAAAATAGAGAAAGAAACAAATTGCTATGTAAAAAATATAGATATGGAGGTACAAACACGTGAAGATGGTTGATAAAATCGCCGCTGATTTGTGCCTTGATCCAGACTATATTGCTTCCGTCATAAAAAGATCCAGATTTTACTATAGGGATTATTATATTGATAAGCGAGATGGCGGAAGGAGAAAAATATCTCAGCCCAGCCCCGAATTGAAAACCCTGCAATACTGGGTAGTAAACAATATTTTAAACAAGTTTCCTATCTCAAACTCCGCACATGCCTATCAAAAAGGTTCTTCAATAAAAAGGCATGCACAATTCCATCAAAATTCAAAGCATATATTTCACACGGATATTTGCAAGTTCTTTCCCTCTATCACGTATGAACATTTGCAACCGATTCTTTTGAGCAATCCAAAACTTTTTGAAGATTTAGAGATTGATTTAGATTCAGTTGAAACTATTCGTGATATCTGTTTTAGAGAAAATAGTTTATGTATTGGAACGGTTAGCTCCCCAATCATATCCAATATTATCATGTATCAGTTCGATGTAATAATGTTAGGATATTGCAAGAAGAATCATTTAAAATATTCTCGATATGCCGATGATATTTATTTGTCTTCAAATTCTTATATTGATCTGGCACACGTTAGTTTTGTGTCTGACACACTAAGAAAATTTGGTTTCAGTATCAACGAAAGCAAAACATACTTTTCTTCTCCCAAGTATCGTAGAAAAGTTACGGGGTTGGTGATTGGAACCGACTCGTCTGTTACAATTGGTAGCGAAAAGCGAGCGTTTATAAAAAAGCTTGTGTACGATAAGCTTGTACATAATAAGGGCGATGGAAACTCAATTTTAGGATATTTAGCTTTTTTGAAGGATATTGAGCCACAGACATACAATAATATCATAGCAAAATATTCACAATATTGCAAAGAAGATATTATTGAAGCGTTAAAAAAATAATATTTTCGTTAGGGGAATACAAACCGAAAAAGTTTGTATTCCCCTTTTCATTTTTATCAATAATGTTGTTTTAAAATGTAAAAACAATATCCTTTAATCGATCATTGTTTTTGATAATGGTAGTTTTCATTGTTTTTTCTATCTTTGTTTTCACTAAACTTCCCATACCGTCTTTGCCATTCAAGCGATATTGTTTTTACAGAACCGTATCTGTTCTTAGCAATGATAATCTCGGCTTGGTTATGATCTGTCGAAATATCGTTATAATACTCATCGCGATAGATAAAAATAATTGTATCAAAATCCTGTGCCAAGGCTCCATCCTCTCTTAGATCCCCCAAAAGCGGTCGTTTGTCCTCGCGTTCCTCAATTTTACGATTAAGCTTGTGAGTTAAAATGACAGGGATGTTTTTTCTTTTTGCAAAGCACCTTAATTCGCGAGCAATGATAGAGCTTTCTTGCGCCAAAAGTTCCATTTTGCGCGAGCAATTAACATATTGCAGAGAATCAATAATAACTAAGCCAAGATTGTCGACAGCATCTAAGCGATCTATTATTTGCCGTTCATTCAAGCCCGTGGTATCATCGATAATGATGTTCATGTTTTTAAGCGAATCACTTGCTTTTGTGATTTTGTCCTTGTCTTCGGCAGAAAAGCTGCGGATTCTCATATGGTATGTATCTATTTCAGCCAAAGAATCAATCATACGCTCATAAATCTCCATCGAACATAAGTCGGTAGAAAAAATATATATGGTTTTATCACATTTTTTTGTATACTCCAAAGCCATATGAAGCGTAAGCGAAGTTTTTCCCATTCCCGGTCGGGCGGCAATGCAGATCAAATTACTACGGTCAACCCAAACAAGATCTTCAAGCAAAGATATCTCACGTTCTTCATCCGAGAATTTTAAAGAATATTCTTTTGTTTTAATTATCATTTTTCTCTCCTCTATGGTTTTCCATATATTTAGTCAATGAATTAAACACCTTATGATACACAAGCTGATTTGGATAATATCGGTAATCGGTGAATACGTCGATGCCGTTCTTTGAAAAGTGTTGCAGAATCGCGGCGGCGCAGCCTGCGGAACGGGATTGACCGTATTCGCATTGGCAGATGATGTCAAGTCCTTCCTCTTTTGCCTTGTAGATAAACTCGGCAAGCTCGTCGGCTTCGGGAAAATAGGTTTCCACCGACAGACAAAAATCCGCAAGTGCTTCGAGATCAAGGTCGTGAAGCGCTATTTGCATCACGCGTTCACACTTGTCCGTAAAATCAATGGGCTTGTAATCTTCAAGGTGTCTGCGCCCGCGACCAATAGGATCGTGGAAGCTTATGAGAGCAGTTTTTTCAATTTTGCCTTTTGCTAAAAGACCTTCCATACTTTTCCTCGAATAAATCTTAACGGTCATTCAACATACACCTCCTTGCATTGCATAACTAAATATGGTTTTATTATGTTTTTACATTCATCCAAACCTATTTTATTTTCTTCGTTACGACTATACAAGCTCAATGTTTTTACGATTCCTTTGACTTTAGTAAAGCTTTGAATGTCCTGCATTAAAAGCCACTCATACGCCTCCTTTGATAGATAGATGGTATTGTCTTCTATGAGACTTTTTAAACGCAACGTAATATCTTCGTGAGATGGATAGCATAGTTTAATATAGGTGCCAGCACTAAAGAACTGTGCCAACCCATCGCAAAAATCACCGTTATTGATTGGAAGCGTTGCGCTTATGATGATTGGACACTTTGCAATTTTGAATATTGATAATAACTCTTCCTGTGTGTTCTGCCTACCTATAAAATAATCAAAATCTTCTATTATGATGACCTCCGAAGCAAGAAATGATTGCTTCCAGTTTGCCATATCATTTGTTGATATAGCCTGAACCATTTTATCTAAAACATCACGAGATTGATGTATCGTGTATTCATTGACTACACTATTATTTACAAGATTCTCACACAATTTTTTTAGAAAAAATGTCTTGCCGGTGTCAACTTCACCCACAATAACAATTGGCGAATATTTTTCAAGTTCATGCGATAATTTGTTAATAAGATCATTCCTTGATGATATCATATATTTTCCCTTTCCATAACATCAAGTAAAATTGCATCTGCCGAGATTTCCAAGCGTTCTGCTACCATATACGCGTAAATATCTCTCGTTACGGCAGAGTCGGTTTCGGCAATCAGAAAGACGAGTTCTTTTGCGGCTTCTATTTTTTCTTCTATCTGTGAAAGATCGTATTTTTTCAAAACTCGATTCATTCTGAATTCAAATCCGTTTTTACTTTCGGATAATGCCTGAATATACGCGTCTTTTCCAAAGCTCTTGATATATTCGTCGGGATCTTTTGCGTTATCCAATGATACAACTTTTGTGGCAAGATCGACCTTTTCAAACATTGACAAAGCTCGCTCGGTCGCCGTCTGACCTGCATTGTCGCTATCAAAGTTGATCAATACTCGTTTCGTGTGTTTTTTCAAAAGCTCCGCTTGATTTTCCGTAAGCGCTGTACCAAGCGTGGCAACAGCGTTCATGATGCCGATAGAATTGAGAGCAATTACGTCCATATAGCCCTCGCAGAGAATTAACTGCTCCTTGCCGTATTCCTTTGCCCGATGAAGTCCAAACAAATGCTGACCTTTGTGGAACACGGGCGTTTCGGTAGAGTTGAGATATTTTGGTGAGCCATCTCCAAGTGCGCGTCCGCCGAAAGCGACCACATTTCCGTAAGCATCTTGAATCGGAAACATCACACGGTTACGAAAAGCATCATAAGTATGTCCGTTCTCGCTTTGATTACAGAGAGAATATTCTACAAGCTCACGCTCCGAAAAGCCGCATTTCAGAAGATAGCGTTTGAGATTGTCAAAGGAATCGGGCGCGTAGCCGAGTCCGAGCGTTTTGATCGTTTCGACGGACAATTTGCGTTCATTCTGCAAATATGCGAGCGCATTACTTCCGCTTGGCGAAAACAGATTTTTACAGAAAAACTCTGCAGCTTTGCGATTCAGAAGAAATCCTCGGTTGCGTTTCTTTTGTTCCTCGTCTATCTTAT
>JAFTXX010000075.1 GCA_017461475.1 Clostridia bacterium | reverse complement strand
CGCCGCGACTAGAGCCGTCCGACCGCTTACGGCTTACTTGTCCGCCTACGGCGGCCAAGTTTATCGGACGTTTTTGGGCGGTCGGCAAAGCCGCCCGACTGCTTACTTGTCCGCCTACGGCGGCCAAGTTTATGGTATCGAAAAGCGACACAACCAACGACACAACCAACGACACAACCAACGACACAACCAAGCCGCCTATTTTAAGGCGTTACAGCCATGCCAACGACACAGAGAACGACACAACCAACGACACAGAGAACGACACACAATTATATAAGAATAATAATAATAATAATATATTTTTTCATGCACACACACATACACGCGTATACGCATACACGCGCAAATGCGCGCCTGCTTTGCGCGCGCGCAACGCGCGGCGCGCCTAACATCCTGCAACCTCCCCCCGTCGACTATCTCCTGATTTGCAATCGGCCAGGAAAGATGCCTCCGATGTTGCAGAATGTAAAAAAAAAGTCGCAAAAAGTTGCAAGTTTCAAAGAAGTTATTTATCTTTGCCGACGAAATAAAAACAATCTACAATAAAAAAGATGAAACCGATAACATTGGATAAGTGCGTAAATCTTTACTGCAATCCCTTATGCTGTTTTTGGAATACGAAAAGATGTCCAGATGACCGAAAAAAATGTGATATTATAATAAATCTAAAAGAGTTAATAAATCATGAAGTTAAAAGTTACTCCAGTCGTCAAAGAGTTAAGAATTGACATCCCTAAAGATGAATTCGCATTGACGTTCAAAGCGTGGCGAATAGAAAATGACTACACACAAAAGGAGGCCGCCGCAATCTTCGGCGTGTCAAGATTTACAATCATACGCATTGAAAATAATAAAGCAATAGCCTGGGAAACTGCTTATAAAATCTATGCAAAATTGGCAAATATCCTAATGCAGGAAAAGAAGTGAGATACACAACGATAATAGACATAACCGAAATTCCCGAGATATACAGAAACAAAACCACAGCCCTTGTATATCTACATTTAGTTTTGAAGTGCGGCTACAACAACGACGATCGCGATAAATATAAAGTGTCTTTACGCACAACGTCAGCCGAATTAAATATTACGTTGTCGGCTCTTCGCAACTCGTTGCGTTGTCTTGCGAAATATGGGCTAATTTCTTCAGATGTCGACGGTAAAATAATTGTCAAAAAGCATATTCCAAAACAACATATTATCTCTCGTGCGAAAACCGAAAAGCAAGCAGAAGACAGGCGACAAAAATCAATCAATGAAAATATATCTAAAAATATTCGGCAAAAAGAACGCAATTCTGAAATTGAGAGGATTAAGTTATACCGGCAGGGTCTTACACCTTTCATCGTTTATTATCAGTCTTTGCAGGCGAGATGCTCGCAAGGAGATAGGTATGCCGAACGTCTTTTGCAAAAGCATAAAGACACTTACGCTAATGAAATAGCATGGATAAAAAACATACACGAAAAAGCAAAAACTAATGATATTGAAGCACTTCGGGTTCTTGGCTATAATACTAAAACTAAATAATTAAAAAAAGTGCGGAGGGCTATCCCTCCGCACAAATACTGTCCAAGACAAGAATATAAAAGATAAAAGATATTGTTGTTAATTATGCATTGGCTTTACTCACCGTGCATCTTAATGCGGCTGTACCGACTAGATCGCCAGCAGTATTGTAAACATCTACGCTAATATTTGCCTGGAAATTTGTCGTTGTCGGCATTTGTCCGTTGAAAATTATGATAGATGAATTTGCGACGGTTGTTTTTTGCCACTTGGCAGTTAAAGAAGTTTCTCCGTTATAAATCTGTGCAGATGGGAGGTTAAATTTCCAACCCTGCGGTGCGAACAAACTAAATGTAACCTGGCTGCCTTCCGCGACAGGCCCGTAACTATTTGTTGACATCAAGTTAATCGTTTTAGCGGAAAGCCCTGCGGCTTTTACCTCGCCGCTAATCACTTGGTCGAGCGTAAAATCAGGCTCAAGTTCTTGGCTTGGCGTTGCCTGGTCAAGGTAGTAGTTCGATGAAGCAACCTTTGCCGCATTGCCGTAACTCGCGATATTGTCGTTAGTGTCGTCCCACCTGTCGGTATCCACGGCAAAATATGAAGTGGTGTGGAGCCACGGGTCAGCCTTCGTGCGGTCGTATTGCGTGCCGATGAGCGTCTGAGCAACCATATATTCGTCGTCGCCGAAATATTCATCATTGAAAACTACATTTTCAAGGGCTTCACTTAATTTTGCCCAAGGGAAGCGAGCAGTATAGAAGTTATACTCCTCATCATCTCCGATTGGGACGTAATCACGTTCAATAAATACGTTTTCGCATTTTTCCAAGTCGAGAATGTCTGCGCAAATAGATGCTGACTTACCGATTGTGCCGGTAATCTGGTGAGTATTAGTAAGACCTTCCCAAGTTTCAAATCTGTCGTTGAAAACAAGTCGTGATTTGTAGAATTTGTAAAATACGTTTCCGTTAGCGTCTTGGCGGTAAGTAATTACCAAAGATGTTAACTGACTTCCATTTTTTAGCCATGGGAATTCTTTACGAAAATCTTCTATCGTGATAAGTCCCTCGTCTGAAGTATGCCAAATCACCTTAACATCTTTCGGCTGGAAAGTTCCGATGCTACCGCGACTAACCATGTACGGATATGGCTTGATATACTTCGCTCCTTTCGGTAATATGAACGTATTTAGAGAGTCATAGCCTAGTTCATTGTAACGTTGTCGCATGAGATTCATGTTTGCACGCACAAATTCCTGGCGATTGAGAGGCCCTTCAGCAATGCCGTCAAAACTATGATCGACAATGTCCGCCATTATCGACGATGCTAACGACACAGTAGCGAAGGATGCACGCTGAACGAGTTGCGGCGTCGTTTTTGGGTTCTTAACTTGTGGTTGGTAGGCTCTCGATATTTGGATGCCGTTGAGATTTGAGAAAACCACATCACCGACCTTTCCCCGAGCCTTGCCGAGAAATAGATTACCTTTTGCCATAATACTATAATGTTTTAATTAGATGAAGTTAGTGCCATTCGGATTTGGGCTATCCCCGTCGACTATCTCGGCGTGAAGTTAGTGCCATTCGGATTTGGGCTATCCCCGTCGACTATCTCGGCGTGAAGTTAGTGCCATTCGGATTTGGGCTATCCCCGTCG
>JAFTXX010000074.1 GCA_017461475.1 Clostridia bacterium | reverse complement strand
AGCGCTTTAGTATCCTTATTCTATCGCGTTGTAACAACCCCCGCTTGTCATCCTCGAACGGAGCACAAGGAACCGAAGGTTCCTGCCATACTCGCAAAGCGAGTATGGGCGGAGTGAAGGATCTTGCGGGGAGATGTTTGCTTATACGCTAAACATTAATTTATCTTACATTAAATTTATATTTTCTATTGACAAACTCGCTTTATTGTGCTACTCTAATGACGAACAAATGATAGAGGCGCGATTGTCCAATAGTAACGCTTGCCATAGGGGTACGGTAGCCTTAGCGCGAAAGGGGAGATCGCCGAAGCGGTTCGACAGCCGTTTGTCGGATACGCTGGGTCGTATCATAACATGATGCGAACTGTCACCGCAAGGTGGAGGGCTGTCATAGGTAATGTTACCATGTCACTTTTCACGCGGTGAAATTGACATGGCTTTTTTATTGCAAAAATTTTTATATATTTTTTTGGAGGAAAACACAATGAAAAAGATTCTTGCACTTGCACTCAGCATGATGATGCTGTTTGCTCTTTGCGCATGCGGCGGCGAACCTGCAGTAACCACCGAAAGCGTAGAAGACACCACCGCAGAGGTTGTTGATACCACCGCTGCAGAAACCACTGCTGACGTAGCAGATGTTGAAACCGAAAAGAAGACCTTCCGTGTAGCTATGGAGTGCGCTTACGCACCCTACAACTGGGCACAGGATACCGACGCTAACGGCGCTGTTGCAATTGCGGACACTAATATGTACGCATACGGCTACGATGTTATCATCGCTAAGAAGATTGCAGAAGCAAACAACTGGGAACTCGAAATCGTAAAACTCGACTGGGATTCTCTTATCCCCGCGCTCCAGGCAGGTACTGTTGACGCTGTTATCGCAGGTCAGTCCATCACATCCGACCGCCTTGAGCAGGTTGATTTCTCCACTCCTTACTACTATGCAACTATCGTTACTCTCGTAAAGAACGACAGCGTATATGCAAATGCAAAGTCCGTTGCTGACCTTAAGGGCGCAACCGGTACTTCTCAGCTCGGTACCATCTGGTACGACAACTGCCTCGGACAGATTCCCGAAGTTAATATGCTCCCCGCACAGGAGACCGCTCCCGCAATGCTCGTAGCGCTTAACGCAGGCACCTGCGACGTAGTCGTTACCGACCGTCCCACAGGTTCCGCGGCACTTTCTGCATACGATAACTTCGTAATGCTTGACTTCTACGGCACCGACGGTGACTATGAAGTATCAGACGAGGATATCAACATCGGTATCTCCGTTCAGAAGGGCAACACCGAACTTCTCGATGCTATCAACGCGGTTCTCGCAGAGATGACCGCAACCGATTACGACGAACTTATGAACGAAGCAATCGCAGTTCAGCCTCTCGCTGAATAATTAAACCGTACATAAAAGGTGACGGAGGAAACTCCGTCACCTATTTGTGATTTAAGGAGTTGGATTTTTTGTTAAAGAAACTCTCTGTATTCGCCCTTACATTGGTTCTTGTTTTGTCTCTCACCGTAGGAGTTTTTGCCGATGAACAGGAAGTTTTAAGGGTCGGAATTACCTGCGATAACGTTCCTTTTTCATGGGAGCAGGAGGCAGACGACAATGCAAAACTTGTTAAGATAAGCGGTTCCGAACTTTACGCATACGGCTATGATGTTATTATCGCAAGCCGTATGGCAAGCAAGTGCGGATATACTCTAGAAATAGTCAAGCTTGGCAGCGTTGACTTTGCAAGCGCGCTTGAAGAGGGAACTGTTGATGCAGTCATGTCAGGTCTTGATAAAACGGCAGAGAATAGTGAAAAGGTAGACTTCACCGTACCTTTTTACTACGATAATGTTGTGACCCTCGTTAAAGCGGACGGCAAATTTGCAGCCGCAGCGGCAGTAGGCGACCTCGCAGGCGCAAACGTATACGCCACCGAGGAAAACATAGATTGCCTTGCCGAAATTCCTAATGCAAATGTACTTGAGTACGACGATATGTCCGCAATGCTTGAAGCCATTGTAAACGGCGAGTGCGACGCGGCAATTGTTGACCGCACATATGCAAAAGCGGCGCTCACTACATACAGCACCCTTTCAATCCTCGATTTCTACGGTACAAGCGGAGACTACACCGTTCCCGCTGAGCAGGTTGAAGTGTGTATGGCAGTTGCTAAAGGTAACACCGAACTGCTTGATAAACTCAATGTTGAACTTGAAAAACTCTCCCTCGGTATGAACAAGGAGTTCACGTTCAAAAACTATGACAGTTCGATGCACACTGCCATAACCCTCAATCCCGATTTCATATACGCGGAACCGGAAGAAGCGTCATTCCTCGATAATATTGTAAAACTTATCGACCGCTACGGTAAAACATACCTCACAGGCGCTGGCACAACGCTCCTTATCTCTATAGTGGGTACATTCTTCGGATGCGTCATCGGATTTCTCGTCGGCGTTGTGCAGACCATTCCCGTTGACAAAAAGCGCGATTCCATAGTAAAGCGCGCTGTCCTCAAAGTGGTTCGCGCAATTCTCCGCGCATACGTTGAGATATTCCGAGGCACGCCTATGATAGTGCAGGCGGTATTCATTTACTACGGCGCACAGATGGTGTTCGATATCAAGATGGATATGTGGACGGCGGCGTTCTTCATCGTTTCCATCAATACGGGCGCTTACATGGCTGAAACAGTCCGCGGCGGTATCATGTCTATAGACGTAGGACAGACCGAGGGTGCAAAGGCTATCGGTATGACCCATGTGCAGACCATGATGAACGTTATCCTGCCCCAGACCTTCCGCGTTATCATCCCGCAGATCGGCAATAACTTCATCATCAATATCAAGGATACATCCGTGCTTTCGGTTATCTCAATAAGCGACCTCTTCTTCTCGCACAAGGCGGCTGTTGGCGCACTCTATACATATTTCGAGTCCGCAACAATAGTAATGGTTATCTACCTCACCATGACGATGATAACCTCGGTACTCCTCCGCAAACTTGAAAAGCACCTCGGCGGCGACGCGAACTACGATGTAGCAACCACCGATACTCTTGCGCTTACAAGCGGAACATATAATTTCCCCGATAAAAAGAAAGGAGAGGCAAAGTAAAATGAGTGAACCTATTCTTCAGATAAATCACCTCTCCAAGTCCTTCGGCAAGCATCAGGTGCTTACCGATATCGACTTCAACGTATGCAACGGCGACGTTACCACCATTATCGGCGCGTCGGGCTCTGGTAAGTCGACACTCCTTCGCTGTATCAATCTCCTCGAAGAACCAACCTCGGGCGAAATACTTTACAACGGCAAGGATATCACCGCAAAGAGCGTCAACCCCGCGTCCTACCGCTCAAAGGTAGGCATGGTGTTCCAGTCTTTCAACCTTTTCAATAACATGAGCGTGCTCAAAAACTGCATGATAGGTCAGACCAAAGTGCTAAAGCGCTCCAAGGAAGAGGCTGAGGCAAACGCCATGAAGTTTTTAAAACACGTTGGAATGGACCCGTACATCAACGCAAAGCCCGCGCAACTTTCGGGCGGTATGAAACAGCGTGTGGCAATTGCCCGCGCGCTCGCCATGGACCCTGAAATCCTGCTTTTCGATGAACCCACATCCGCGCTTGACCCGCAGATGGTCGGCGAAGTTTTAGCAGTAATGCGCGACCTTGCAAAAAGCGGCATGACCATGCTCATAGTAACGCACGAAATGGCGTTCGCCCGCGACGTTTCCTCCCGCGTAGTCTTTATGAAAGACGGCGTAATCTGCGAGGACGGCGCCCCCGACCAAATCTTCGGCAATCCCCAAAAGGAAGCCACCCGCGAATTTCTCTCAAGATTTATGAACAACTAAGAAAAAGACTGTTGCAGAAAATGCAACAGTCTTTTTGCTATTGTTAAGTGATATAAATTAATGTTTAGTGAAGCAACGTCGACGCACAAATGGTGTAGGGGACGACGTCCTCGACGTCCCTAAAGGTAAAATATTTAGTCAGCCTATGCGGCTGTAATTCAACCAACGTAGGGGCGATTACTAATCGCCCCTACGGGGTTGTGGATGTTTTCGCCTGTCATCCTGAGGTTTTGCCGAAGGATGACAGATAGTGCGCTAACCATTAATTCACAGCAAAAATCGGCTGCTATCAAAGCAGCCGATTTGCAGACTGAAGACAAAAGGAGTTTTGCGAAGAAGCAAAACTCCTTTTTAAATAGAATCAGGCAAGCGAAGGCTTGAAAGAGAAAAGATTCAACAAAAAAGATAGAAAACAAGGCTGAGAGTCAAGTTTTCCACATTTTGTGT
>JAFTXX010000073.1 GCA_017461475.1 Clostridia bacterium | reverse complement strand
GGCTTAATGGTCAAAAAAGAGACCTGCGAGAGGGGGTAAAATGTTGAGATATAGTATATTTGCAGTATTTATAATTATTATGGACAAAAAGGTGCTCTCGTTGCGGGAGTTCTGATGTGGTCCGTAAGGGCATCTGGCGGGGTTCACAGCGTTGGTTTTGTAAGAAATGTAAGCACTATTTTACAGGTCATCGAGAGTATGATTTTCATGGTCTTTTTGAGGAGTATCTATCGGGGAAACAAACTCTTCTACAGTTAGCCGAAAAGCACTCTGTTTCGGTAAGCACCATACAGCGTCGGTTACGCACAGTTCACTCAACACGCCTCATATCAAAAGATAAAGATGTTGTTGTATTAATGGATACGACTTACTGGGGACGAGACTTCGGTGTTGTGATGTTGTATGATTGCTATCGCAAGAAACTGTTATGGCGTAAATTCATCAATCGAAAAGAGGTCGTTGCAGATTATTTAGAGGGCATTGAGTGGCTAGAGAAATACCACTTCAAGATATATGGTATTGTATGTGATGGGCTACGAGGTTTGGCAAAATCTCTCATGCGGTATAAGGTACAGTATTGTCAATTTCATCAGGTAAAAACGATATGTAGCTATCTCACTCAAAAGCCCAAGACTGAGGCAGGAAAGGAGCTCCGTAAGATAGCTCTTTTGCTATGCCATACGGACAAAGAGTCTTTTGAGGGGATCCTCAATGAGTGGTATTCAAAATGGGGCGAATGGATCAAAGAGCGTAGCTATGATTCACAAGCAAAAAGGAATAGATATACTCACCGCAAAGTACGCGCTGCATATTTCTCACTAAAACGTAACATGCAGTATCTATGGACTTTCTACGATTATCCTGAAACCAGCCTACCAAATAC
Source organism: Clostridia bacterium (assembly GCA_017461475.1). Lineage (GTDB taxonomy): Bacteria > Bacillota > Clostridia > Oscillospirales > CAG-272 > UMGS902. The sequence continues at coordinate 718 of JAFTXX010000073.1, read as the reverse complement.
AAACAATGCATTAGAGGCTGTAAATACTGACCTTAAAACGAAACTTAGAGTTCATAATGGTTTGAGTAAACGAAATAGAATGGTCGTTATAGATGAGTATTTTTGGCAGAAAGTGCAACTGAAGAAAAAGAATCCCAAATAGCCAAACTATACATATAATCGCGTAACTCGTCGCGGGTGGCTAAACGATAATAATGGTATCGTTTGGGCAGTTTATGCCATAACCGAAAATGGCGTAAATCAAGCGTGCTATGCTCTAAATATATCACGCCATTTGTCGTCTTGTTATGAAAACCCCAGAGGCTCGTAGCGGGTGGACAATGTGGATTACTTGAATGGAAAAGATAGAGATCGCCTATGCGAAAGTAGCTCTTAGGTGTTAATTTGCGTTTCTTCATATTGTATAGTTTTTGTACAATCAAAAAAAAACGCACGAATCCTCGATACTCAACTGGAATATTCAAGAATAATAACATAATATTTCTACCGAGGACCGTGCGTATGGTCCCGGCTGTTTACGAAAAATATTATGTTATTCTTTCAATTCCAGTTGAGCCGAACAGCTCGTATCACAAAAGTACAAAATATATTTAAAATTGAGTTCATATACCCACAAAAAAACTGTCGAAATAATCTCTCGACAGTCTGTTTAGGTCTCATTTTTGACCATTAAACAATTTTATCCCCTTTCGCAGGTCTCTTTTTGACCATTAAGCCG
>JAFTXX010000055.1 GCA_017461475.1 Clostridia bacterium | reverse complement strand
CAACTAATACCTCTTTCAGCCATTCAGCAATCGAATCAAGAATTTTGCCCATAGGCGGTGAATCCCTCCTTTCCGGCTCCCACCCGTACTACCGAGTGGGAGCCAAGAGTGTTAGTTTGCCTGTGTCTCAATCGGAACGATTAGACGGTGAACAAACCGGAGAGCAGAGGTACGAGGGTGATACCGATGAGGGCGACACCGCCGCCCGCCATGAGCTGCTTCATACCCTGGGACTTTGCGCCGGGGTTGTCGTTGCCGTAGCCTTCGAGCAGGTTGATTACACCCCAAATGCCAAGACCGGCACCGAGAGCGATAACGAGGGTCTGCAGAACACCGATTGCGGATTCAAAAAATGCCATAGAATTTCCTCCTTGAAAATGAAATTAGGGCTGGATGCTATGCTCCAACCCTGTGTGGTTTGTTGAGTTGTGGTTGTCTGTCAATCGGGCGATTAGACAGTAAAGAGACCGGAGAGCAGAGGTACGAGGGTGATGCCGATGAGGGCAACGCCACCGCCTGCCATGAGCTGCTTCATACCCTGGGACTTCGCACCGGGGTTATCGTTGCCGTAGCCTTCGAGCAGGTTGATTACACCCCAAATGCCGAGACCGGCACCGAGAGCGATAACGAGGGTCTGGAGAACACCAACTGCAGATTCAAAAAATGCCATAGATTAAACGTAGCCGAACGCAAAGAGTGCAAATGCACAGACCACAGTTTTTGCCGTTCAGCACTCCTTTCAAAAATTTTTAGTTTGATTGATTTTTGAAAGTGGTCATTCTGTCTTGATCTATAATAAAAACCGCCGTTAGGCGGTCTCTGACACGTCGGATGCGTCCACCTCAAAGACTTGGTAAACTTCATCCGGTTTTGTTTTGAGCTGAGTGGAAAGGTACTTCTCAATATCGAAGTTGTTCTTCGGGTCTGCATCGGACAGATACTTATAGTTCGGGTGCTTGGTTATATCAAACTTGTTCGACATAAACGGACGTACACCACGAAGCTGCAAAATGCACTTGCCACCGTCGAGAACGGCAAGCTCGTCTATCGTTGCAAGGTCTTTACCGAGCTTCTGATAATTGAGGGAGTGGGAAACCTCTCTGCCTCGGCTCTCACCGGTATTGAACGTGTCTATCGTTTCCTTGCCGAGAGATTGATTGAGTTCTTTCAGCGTGGTCGGTTCAGCACCGCCGAGGAAAATACGACTATCCATGTTACCGATGATTGTGTCGGCGTTGTCCTTATACAAAGCCTTTAACTGTGATTGTGCCTGCAGGACAAGACAGGCTGAGATTTCACGGCTTCGGATGGTTGCCACGAGCTTTTCAAGGTTCGGTATCTGACCGATGTTCGCCGCCTCGTCGATAAGGCAACGGACGTGGACGGGCAATCTGCCGCCGTACACGTCATCGGCTTTCTCGCAAAGCAGATTGAAAAGCTGCGTATAAATCATGGAGATTAGAAAGTTAAAGGTCGAATCAGTATCGCTCATAATGAGGAACAGAGCTGTTTTCTGATACCTCTTATCCTTTTTATCTTTCTCATTGAGGAAGATTTTGTCTCCAAGAGTATCCAGTTCCAACTCGTCATACATGGTGATTTCACGAAGCTCCGCAATATCAAAGGGAGCAAGGCGAGCACCACAACTCACGAGGATACTTTTAGCTGTCTTGCCCGCCGCCAAGGAATATTTTTTATATTGCCTTACGGCGAAGTGGTTGGGTTTTTCTGCTTCCAGTTCTTCAAACATTCTGTCAACGGGGTTCTTGTATTCCTCGTCGTCCTCTCGGACTTCCATAGCGTTGATGAACTCAAGCAGGGTCGTGAAATTCTGTTCTTCGGGAGGTGCTTCATAGTGGATGTAGCCAATCAAGGCGCAATACAGAAGTGTTTCAGCCTTAGTCCAGAACTCATCACCGGATTTTCCGTCTCCTTTCGTGTTGGTGATGAGGGTCGTTACCAACTTCAAAATATCCTTTTCGCTGTGAATGTAGGCGAATGGGTTATAGTGCATGGACTTTTTGAAGTTGATGGTATTGAAGATTTTGATTTTGTAGTTGTTGCGTTCAAGCAGCTTGCCAACCTCGCAGACTACGCTGCCCTTGGGGTCGGTTACGACGTAGGAACTGTGCATCTGCATAAGGTTGGGTTTGAGGAAGAACCTCGTCTTACCGGAACCCGAACCGCCGATGACAAGTACGTTTTTGTTTCGGGCGTTTCTTGGGTCTTTGGGACGGTTTGACATCATAAGGCTTTCCGTCTGCGTGAGGATGACGTTATTTTCAAACACGGGGTCCATAAAAGGTGCAATGTCCTCTCGTGTACCCCAACGAGCAGAACCGTACTCGATATTCTTGCGGTACTTCTTGGCGTTCTTGCCTTTGAAATACACCACAAGTCGGATGATAACTCCTACGGCAATACCAACAAGCAGATCAATCGGGTGGAAGCTCGGCATGATGTTTTCAAACGCCATCGTAATGCCTTGCATGATGTTCATAGCCTTGGAGGAAAAATCAACGCCCGGAGAGAGACGAGCCGCCTGTCCGAGCTTTGTGGCGAGCAGACCTATGAACACATACGGGATATTGGGCAAAATGAGCTTTTTATAATTCACGTTCTTCATCGTGCATCCAGCTCCTTCTTGCGAACCTTCGGTGTGTCGATGTCCGCTGCCACTTCCTTGAATTTTCGGAGCTTTTTGAGTACGGAGGGGCGTTCCTTCTTGCGGTCGGTT
>JAFTXX010000013.1 GCA_017461475.1 Clostridia bacterium | reverse complement strand
TCGCATGTGGCTGTAATCCAACCATCGTAGGGGCGATTAGTAATCGCCCGAAAAGCATGGCGTAGATGTTTTACAAACGGGCGATTACTAATCGCCCCTACGGATTTGATTGGCATTGCTACTTCGCTAAACATTAATTTACTATCGACAAGCTGTTGCGTTTTGCGGCAGCTTATTTCTTTTTTTATATCGAATATATATTTAATGTTGCTTTTTTTACAATACTGTGATACAATAAAGTGATATATTGTGTCAAAATGTAACAAATTGGAGGGAAAAACATGCTTGCAAGGGTATATACGGCTGCGTTGCTCGGTATCGACGGCTTTGAAGTGACCGTTGAGTGCAGTGCGCTTAAAAAATTACCCGCGCTTGAGATAATAGGTTTGCCCGACACCGCCGTTAAAGAGGCGCGCGAGCGCATACGCGCCGCGACTGTCAACAGCGGCATACGTTTTCCCTCACTTGAGATGATTCTCAACCTCGCGCCCGCTAACCGCAAAAAAGAGGGTTCGTCCTTTGACCTTGCGATGATAGTGAGCGTGCTTTGCTGCGGAGAAACAGTTCCCGCGGACGGTCTTGAAGACAAGTGCTTTATCGGCGAGCTTTCGCTTTCGGGCGAAGTACGCGCGGTTGACGGCGTGCTTTGCATGTGCCTTGCGGCAAAGGCAAAAGGCAGAAAAGAGATGTTTGTCCCCGCGGCAAACGCTCCCGAGGCAAGCGCTGTTCCCGATGTCAAGGTTTATCCCGTGCGCGACCTTTTGCAACTTGTAAAACACTTGCGCGGCGAGGAGCTTATAGCTCCGCTTGAGTTTGACCGCACGGTGTTTGAAAAAGGCAAGAAGCATTTTGACGTCGACTTTGCCGACGTCAAGGGTCAGTTTTTGCCCAAACGCGCGCTTGAAATTGCCGCCGCAGGCGGCCACAACGTACTGCTCATTGGCCCGCCCGGCACGGGTAAGTCTATGCTGGCAAAGCGCTTCCCCACGATTTTACCCGAGCTTTCGTTTGACGAAGCCATAGAGACCACAAAGATACATTCCATTGCCGGCATGCTTGACGGTGCAACACAGCTTATCGTCAACCGACCGTTCCGCTCTCCGCATCATACGATGAGTGCGGTAAGCCTTGTCGGCGGCGGTACAAATCCAAAGCCCGGCGAGGTATCGCTGTCACACAACGGAGTTTTGTTCCTCGACGAGCTCCCCGAGTATTCACGCAGTGTCATAGAAACTCTGCGCCAGCCGCTTGAGGACGGTGAGGTTACCATTACACGCGCCATGGCAAAGGTCACATACCCCGCAAACTTTTCGCTTATCGCGGCGATGAACCCGTGCAAATGCGGATATTTTTCACACCCGACAAAGCAGTGCACCTGCCGACCCGGTGAAATGCGCAAGTACCTTTCAAAAATCAGCGGTCCTCTGCTCGACCGCATGGATATACAGGTTGAAGTGGGTCCGGTCGACTACGACGCACTTCGAGAGTCAGCCAAGGGTGCCGAAACCTCCGAAACTGTGCGCCGCCGCGTTATCGAAGCGCGCGAGTTTGCGCGCAAGCGTTGCGAGGCGGGCGGAACACCCGTAAAGCAAAACAGCGACCTTTGTGCGAGCGAGATAGAAAAATATTGCCGCATGACCGACGACGCATCGAGCCTGCTGAGGACCGCATTTGACAGTCTCGGCATGTCTGCGCGCGGTTACGACCGAATACTGAAAATTGCGCGGACAGTAGCCGACCTTGACAAAAGCGAGGATATAGGACCAACGCATATCGCCACGGCGATATCGCTTCGCTCGCTCGACAAAAAGTATTTTAATGAGTAAAAAAATATTTTAATTTTTTTGTAAAAACGCTTGCAAAAGTAAACTTTTGTTGAACTTAGACAAAATCGAGTTATCCACATTTTCCACTTATTTTTGAGTGACAAATGTGGAAAACTCTGAATAATTCACTCGGGAAATGAATATTTCCCGTAAAATCAAGGGGTTTTAGATTGTATTTATTCACATTTTCACATTTTGGGATGTGGAAAACTTTTGTCAAGAGCGTTTTCGATTTTTCTTCATTTTCTACGTTTTGAGCAAAGCGTAAAAAATCCCCTACGATATTTGTGCAAATTACAGGAGACTGCTGTGGATAGCAAAAAATATACCGTTTTAGATAAAATAAATTGCAACGCAGATGTGCGCGCCTTGCCGCATGACGAGGTAAAGACGCTTTGCAGTGACGTGCGCGAGTTTCTTGTCGACAACGTCACAAAAACGGGCGGACATCTTGCGTCAAACCTCGGCATCGTCGAGCTCACCGCGGCTATACACCGCGTGTTTGACCTGCCGCATGACCGCGTGGTTTTCGATGTCGGTCATCAAAGCTATGTTCATAAGATTCTCAGCGACCGCAAGGACGCTTTTTCAACGCTTCGCCGTGCAGGCGGCATTTCCGGTTTTGAAAAGCTCCGCGAAAGCGAGTTTGACTGCTTTGGCACGGGACATGCCTCCACCTCTGTTTCGGCGGCGCTCGGTTACGCCGAAGCCGACCGCATAAACGGACGCGACAACTACACCATAGCCGTCCTCGGCGACGGCGCTTTCACGGGCGGCATGATACACGAGGCGCTCAACAACTGCGACAAAAAACTTCGTCTCATTGTTATTTTAAATGAAAATGAGATGTCGATTTCCCGCAACACGGGCGCGCTCGCAAAGCAGATTTCAAAAACCCGTGCTTCAAAAGGTTATCTCAGATTCAAACGCCGCACATCAAGCGTGCTTCCCAAAGTTCCTCTTATCGGCAAACCGCTTTTCAAATTCATGCGCCGCCTGAAGCGCGCGGCAAAGCACGCCATCTACGGCGCAAGCTATTTTGAGGGTCTCGGTCTCAAATACCTCGGTCCCATTGACGGCAACGACTACGACTCGGTCGAGCACCTTCTGCAGGAGGCAAAACGCATTGACGGATGTGTTATCCTGCATGTTCGCACCAAGAAAGGCAAGGGGTATGCTCCCGCCGAGACCGACCCGAGCAGTTATCACTACGTCGGCTCGGATTACAGCGGTAACTTTTCCGAGCACTTCGGCAATACACTTGTCGAGCTTGCGAAAAAAGACGATAAAATTTGCGCTATTACAGCGGCAATGCAGGACGGCGTCGGACTTACGCGCTTTGCAAATGAATTTCCCGACAGATTTTTTGACGTCGGCATAGCCGAGGAACACGCAGTGACCTTTGCGGCGGGACTTGCCGCCGCGGGCATGAAGCCCTATGCCGCGATATATTCGACATTCCTGCAGCGCAGTTACGACAGCATCGTACACGACGTTGCACTGCAAAAGCTACCCGTACGCCTTATCGTTGACCGCGCCTCACTCGCTGACGGCGACGGTGCAACTCACCACGGCATCATGGACGTGTCTTTCCTCTCGGCAATTCCCAACATGTGCGTGTTTGCGCCCGCGACATTTGCGTCGCTCGACCGCTTCCTTGCAGCAAGTACCGAGACAAGCGTGCCGCTTGCCATCCGTTATCCCAACATGAAGGATGACGCACGCATAAATGAAATCTTCTTCAAAGACGGCGACACCGACACGGTTGCGCACAAGGATTTTGAAAATGTGCAAAGCAATCGCGTCGTTATCATAACCTACGGCAGAATAGTCACCGAAGCTCTCACCGCGGCGGAAAAACTCCGCGCTCAGGGCATCGAATGCGGTGTTATCCTGCTTGAAACGCTCAAACCCTACAGCATTGTCGCAAAAAGGGTTGCAGAGTGGCTCCCTGCCTCCCCCGCAGCTGTGATATTCCTCGAAGAGGGTATCAAAAACGGCGGTGCGGGCATGCTCACCTTTGAAAAACTTCGCGAGCGCCACGGTGCAATCATGGCAAACAAAAATACGCAGATACTCGCGGTAGACGATACTTTCGCCATCCGCACGCAGGATGAAAGTATCTTCCGCACGGCAAAAATCAGCGCAAACGATGTTTTGCGTGCGGCGGTACACCTCACGGCAACGCTCAAAAAGCCGCAAAACGAGGTGCAGTAACCGCGCATTTTCGGGCACGCGCCCTAAAAAACGGAACACCCGTTTATTTAAGGAGAAAGCAAATGCATACTCTGAGAAACAGAACACATGTGCTTATTTTACTCGACATGCTCGCCTTTGAAGGAGTGTATTGGGCATCGGTTGCAATGGCGCGTCATTCTTCCAGCAGCCCCGTCCGTTCATTTCCCGATTACATTGTAGCTTCGCTCTTACTTCTTTTTTCGCTTTTCGCGGCAAGATTTATCTTCAGCGTTTATCACAATGTATGGCGATATGCAAATTCACGCGCATATCTTATGATGGTACACTCCGACTGTATCGGCGGCGGCGTGGGTATTGCGGCATGCTACGTCTGCAACCGTTTTGCCGACGGCGTATATTTCGGAATATGGCAAAACACGGCGGTGATAGGCGGATTTATGCTCGCAACACTCGTCATGCGCTTCTGCTATCAGCAGAGATACCGCTATGTCAACATGAGCATCGAAAACATGCATAAAATAGGCATTGCCATCGTAGGCGCGGGTACCACGGGCGCAATGCTCGCACAGGAATTGCTCTACACATCGAAGTCGAGATACAAACCCGTTTGCTTTATCGACATCAACAAAGAAAAAATCGGCAGCCGTGTCTGCGGCGTTCCCGTTCTCCCCGAAGACGGCGAAATCGTGGAAAAACTCAAAAAAATGCCGGTGCAGGAGATAATCATTGCGCTTCCCGAGCTTGACAACGCTTCCGCACAGCGGCTTATCGACCTTTACCACGGCACGGGATGCACTATAAAAATTTACGATTTCCCATTTAAAAACAACTCCGCCGAGCACGATAGATCCAGCAAGCGTGAGCTTCGCGAAGTTAAAATCGAGGACCTTTTGTTCCGCGATTCTCTCAAAATCGTTTCATCCGAAGCAGATGACTATTATAAAAACAAGGTAATTCTCGTAACGGGCGGCGGCGGTTCGATAGGCAGTGAGCTCTGCCGTCAGATTGCGAAGCGTCATCCTAAACAGCTTATTATCTTTGACATCTATGAAAATAACGCATACGAGATCGAGCAGGAGCTTCGCCGCAAGTACGGCGCAAACCTCAACCTCAATGTTGAAATAGGCTCTGTCCGCGATACAAAGCGCGTTGACGCACTGTTTGCTCACTACCGTCCGAATATAGTTTTCCACGCGGCGGCGCACAAGCATGTTCCGCTCATGGAGCACAGCGGCTGCGAAGCAGTTAAAAATAATGTCCTCGGTACATACAAGACCGCAAACGCCGCCGAAAAGTACGGCGTGGAAAAGTTTATTCTCATTTCCACCGATAAGGCGGTCAACCCCACCAACATCATGGGCGCTACCAAGCGTCTCTGCGAAATGGTCATCCAGTGCCGCACCGAGTCCAAGACCTCGTTTGCCGCGGTGCGTTTCGGCAATGTCCTCGGCTCAAACGGCTCGGTAATTCCGCTGTTCCGCCGTCAGATTGAAGCAGGCGGCCCCATTACCGTCACCGACAAGCGCATTATCCGCTATTTTATGACCATTCCCGAAGCAAGCCAGCTCGTGCTTCAGGCAGGTGCAATGGCAAAGCGCGGCGAACTTTTCGTACTTGACATGGGCAAGCCCGTCAAGATTTTGGAGCTCGCCGAAAACATGATACGCCTCTCGGGCCTTACACCGTATGAGGATATCGACATTATTGAAGTGGGACTCCGCCCCGGCGAAAAGCTTTACGAGGAACTTCTCATAAAGACCGAGGAGCTCAGCAAAACAGACAACAATCTTATCTTCGTCGAACACGACGCTCCCCTCACACGCGAGGAAATGGAAAAAAAGATAGCACGTCTCACCGCGATTTGCAAAAATTACGACGGCGTAAGCTCCGACGAAATAAAAGACGTCATCCGCGAAATGGTCCCCACCTACCACACCCCCGAGGAAATCAACCGCAACGCCGCCGGAGCTCAGGAAATGAAAGCCGTAATGAAATAAAAATAAAAGTCGTCTCTCCCGAGACGACTTTTTTCCTGAACCCCCGATGCCGGCATCGGGGATTTCACCTTTGCGAAGCAAAGATTTCATCGCGCAGCGATTTAACTTGCCCCAAAGGGGCAAATTTCACCGTAAATCAAGGCTATGCCTTGATTTACCTAACCATTTCATCCTGTCTGCCGGTGGATTTGTGCGAACGGATAACGCCCTCGATTTCCTCTATGCTGCTTGCGGGCATATCGCCGACGATGGTGTTTTTGACAGCGGAGAGTGCATTGCCTATCTCAAGCGCGCGCGTAATGTCGCCGTACTTTACAAGTCCAAACAAAACGCCCGCGATATATGCGTCGCCGCTGCCTATGCGGTCAATGACTTCAATGCCCATGTAAGCGGGCTCTTCGTAGAAATTTCCGTCAAAATATATCTTGGAACCGAAGTTGTGACGCATGGGGCTGACGACCTCGCGGCGCGTGGTTGCAACCATCTTGCAGCCGTAGGTGTCCGCGTAGCCTTTCATAATCTCCTCAAGCGTGCCCGTACGCTGAAGCATACGGCGCGATGTCTCCTCGGAGACAAACAAAAGGTCAACGTACGGGAATACCGACTCGACAACTTCTTTTGCCTCTTCCTCGCTCCAGAGCGTAGCGCGGTAGTTAACGTCAAAGGAAATGACAGCACCCGCCTCTTTAAAGCGCTTGATAACTTCTATTACGGTCGCGCGCAGTTCCTTGCCTATCGCAAGCGAAATACTGCTGATGTGGAAAATCTTTGTTTTACCGTAAATGTCCGAAGGTATCTCGTCAAGCGTAAGCGTTGTCGCCGATGAGTGTGCGCGGTCATAAATAACCGCGGATTTTCTCGGATACGCGCCGTTTTCGTGGTAGAAAATGCCGAGGCGCTTTTCGGGAGAGTCGTCGTATACGATGTAGTCGTCGCTGACATCACCGTAACGAATTTTGTTGCGTATAAAATGACCCATCTTGTTGCTGGGAATCTTTGTGATAATAGCCGAGCGCGCGCCGAGCATAGCAGCACCCGAAGCTACATTAAGCTCGGTTCCCGCGGCGTTTTTTTCAAAAGTCTCGCTCTGCGAAATCTTCTCCTTTTGCGGTGCGGAAAGGCGAAGCATGACCTCTCCGAGCCCGATTATATCAAATTCGGTGTTCTGTTTAAGCGTAAGCATGGTATTCTCCTTGGAGATTTTATTTTTTGTTCAAGTTTATTTTACTTTTAAAAAGTACCATTGTCAATCGTGCAAACACAAGTTGCATACGAAAAACCGCCCCGCCGACTGATGTTTTTTTGATTAGAAAATGCTGTAATTTTTTGCAAATGTAAATTAGTGTTTGTGTTAGTAATGGCGACGCACCAACCTCGTAGGGGACGACGTCCTCGACGTCCCTAAAAAGCGACCCTTAAAATGGATGCTAATGTGGCGAACAAACCCGTAGGGGCGATTATTAATCGCCCGTTTGCAAAACATCTACGCCCTGCTTTTCGGGCGATTAATAATCGCCCCTACGTTGGCTGGATTACAGCC
>JAFTXX010000012.1 GCA_017461475.1 Clostridia bacterium | reverse complement strand
TTTGCCTTGGTTTTAAGTGAGGAGATCTCGGAGCTTGCGTAAGACACGCTCACCGTGCCTACCTTTGTACCGAGAAGATTCACAGTAGCATTTCCAACAACATTGTTTACATTTAGTGCAGAAATCTCACCGCCGGTGAGAGTAACGGTTGCATCACCGTCAAGTCTTCTTGTAACGTCGCCGCCAACATTGAAGATGTTGACATAACCGCCGCTCATAGTAATAACTGCAGAGTTACTGTAATGCGACTGTGCCGATGCACCGAGAAGATTTTCGATAGAACCGCCGTGTATATCTATGTAATGTGTACCTGTCAAAGTAAGAATGTCCGCATCCGCAGGCTTCTGACGGCAACCGCCGATGACATAGAGAAACGAACCGCTCTTAATCGTAATATGCGAATCAAGACTTGTTTCTGCACTGCTCGAAGGACTCTGCCAGCCACCAACGATATAAATACCGCTTTTTTCCGCATCAAGTCGCTTGGTAACAACGTTGTCGCCGAAAGTAACGCGGTTGTACTGTGCAACACAGTTGAGGGACTTTGTATATTCGATAGTTATGTTTTCAAAAGTAGTATCACCTCTGAGAACATAGCGGAGTCCTATTGCAAAAACAAGCTTTGCACCGTTGGTTGCACCGAAATCGGTTTTTCCGTCATGTGCGGTCACAACAAACGGCACTGTATGCTCGATTTCACCAACGCTCTTAGGACATGCATATTCATTTGTAATAACGAGATACGCTTTGTCCGCACCTGACTTTTCAGCCAAGCGACATGCCTGTGTAAATGTCTTTAATGCATTGTCTGCATCATATCCCGAATAATGGTCATCTCCTGTTTCGGAGTTTATATAGAAATACTCGATTTGCTCCGCCGATGCCGCCACTGTTAAAGTGGCAAAAAGCATAACAGATAATACTAATACTATTATTTTTTTCATAAGCTCTCCTTATTTAAGTGCTCCTTCAATATGGGTAAGTCCCTCATCAAAGAAGCTCCAATCCTTAAACCAACGTAAGTTTTCAAGTCTGAACGCGCAAGGCCATGAAGCAAGCCATTGCGATGGGGTAAACGGAGGTATTGTATGTCTTCCCCAACGTGTGTGGAATATCGCTTCATCCTGCGAGCCAACGGGACGAAGTCGTCCGTTTATGTAAAGTGTACCGTCCGAAATGCCCTGACAAGCATTACACCAGAATGCAAGTGCACGCTCTCTCCACTGTACAAATCCGGTAAGCTCATAGAGCTTTAAGAAGGAAAGCACATCGCGAAGTGCATACTGGTCAAGTGCATTATGCGGTGTGGAAACGCTTGTTGAGCCAAATGTATCGTAGTTCAGTTTGGCAATGAGACAATCTTCGGGATAGTCTACTGTAAAGTGCATCATCCAGGTACACAGATACCATGCAATTTTTTCTGCATAGGTGATATACTTCTTATCCTCGGTCGCCTCGTAAAGTGCAAGTGCATCACGGAGAAGCGGCGATGCCGATTCTTTATCTATACTGTATGTATCAAGTGCGCCTGCCGTAGTGTACCCCTCGCGCTCAAGCTCTTCATAGTAGAAATCAAATGCTCGTGCCGCTGCATCAAAATACTTGTCTTCGTTTGTACGTTTATACGCATTGATAAGCGGCAGAATCAGGAAACAACCTATAGTTCCCTTTTTGGATTTAACATTGCCCTCGTGATCCCATGATTTTGCAAAGCATCCGTTTTCATCCTGACTTTCAAGTGCAAAATCACATGTTCTAAGTGCCATTCTGAGATATTCAGGGCGGTCAATGCCGATGGATTTCAGCAAATCATATGCTTCGAAGTATCCTTCTGCACCAGTACCGAGATTGCAGGCATCATTACCGGGGAGTGGCTTTTTTGCAGGGGTAGCCGGACGAGGTCTGCCAAGTCTGCGGCAGATAATACTCTCCAGCAGTGCCTCCGGAAAGTCCCATGGGTCAAGGTCTTCCTTTGTCATAGTTTCAAAAGGAAGATTTAAAAGCGGATTTGGCTCGGTATTATAATTCTTGTGAGCAGAAATGAATCTGTCATTGGTGAGCCCCTTTGTAAGCCAGCCGTCGAGAACTGCAAGACCTATTTCAAGGTTCTCCTTGTCACCGGTTTCTATGTAATCATAGATAAATGCGGTTGCGAAAGATGCATTCTGTCCTACCCAGCCGAGCTCATAACCATGCTCGGATTTCTGGTAGCCGTTGAGTTTAGGTATCCACTGGGCTCCGCCTGTAAAGCCGATAAATCCGTCCTTTTCTTTTTGCAAAAGGTATCTTGCATACGCAATGGAAAGTCTGTAAAGCTCTTTTGCATTAAACGGCGGCTTTATATCATGTCCGTAATATCTCCACGCAAAGTCAAGCATAGTCTTGTATCTGTGGCGGCTGCCGTCAGATTTTGAAACAAAGACTATACCATAAAAGTCGCAGGAAGGCTCCATTACTCCTTGGAAAGGTTCGCCCCAAAAGTGGCGGTGCAGAGTTTTCGGCTGCTCTTCCTCAGGAAAAATAAGCACGTGCTTTTCGCCTTCGTCAACCTTGTAAAGAGAACAAGCAGAATTGGAATTAGGCTCTGCCATCAGCGCAAGGCTGATATGCTCGTTTTCGCTATATGTACATGACGGAATTGTTACACGGTGTGATGCCCACGACCATGGTGTGCCATCCTCGGCACGGTCGCCGACATATTCAGGTGTTTTGCCCCAGCCATTTCCGTTATAGCTAACCGACGGAACCATAGTAAAGGTTGCCTCACCAAGTAGTGTGAGTTCCATTCTCATTTTGTCCGTTGGCACATCGGTATGGCGGTGCCATTTCCATGCACCGTCTTCGATTCTTTCAAATGTGTCGCAAGCGCCGTCAAGTGCAGGTATGGCAGCAAATGCTTTGCCGTCTATGAATATTTCGTGTCCGCTTTCGCTTTTAATTAATTCTATCATTTTTACTTACCGTAATACTCTCTAATTAAAAAAATTACAGATTCAAAAAATCTTTTCTGTAGTTCACACCAAAGAATTCTGCAAGCTCTACCATTTCACTGTCCTTGATGGTATTGATTCTCGGAAGATGTGCGGTGAGCATATATATCTGTGCCGCTTTTTCGACGGTCTCGATAAGACCGAAGGTTTCGTCCATGTCCTTGCCTGCGCCGTAGATGCCGTGCATACCCCATACTACAAGACGAAACTCCTCCATCTTCTTCGCGGTGGCTTCGCCGATTTCATTTGTGCCACAGAGCATCCATGGAAGCACGCCTACACCGTCGGGGAATACAACAATGCACTCGGTACACATTTCCCAAAGTGTGTGTGTGAACTTCTTTTCATCAAGCTCATGCACATAGTTCATCGCAAGCGTATGTGTTGGATGTGTGTGCATTACAACTCTGTTTTCGGGGTCAACAGAAAGTCTTGCCATATGGCTCATAAGGTGTGCGGGAAGCTCGGAGGTGGGTCTGCCGCCCTTATTGTAGCCCCAGAGCAGTTCGGCGGTTGTTCCATCTTCGGCAATGCGGATAATACCGAGGTTAGCTTCGGGATCATCAATTACATTCTTGAAATACTTACCCGAACCTGTGACGATAAATATCTTGCCAATAAGTTTTTCTGCGTTAAAGCCTGTGTCAATGGTGCGGATTACGTTGTTAAGATCAAGGTACTCTGCAACTTCGTTTGTATCAAGCATATAGCTTATATTGCCGCCGTTACGCTCGTCCCAGCCAAGTCTATACATATTGGCGGTTACCTTTTTCATTTCCTCCACAAATGGAGCGGTCAGTATATTCTTCATCTCTTGCTTAAAACCTCTTTCTCATATGCTTTTACCTCTGTGAGGTAGTCCTGTGCTACGTTTTGACGCTTAAGATACTCTTCCCAGACAAGTCCAAAAGGTGCGGTCTTGAGTTCCTCGCTTACTACCATAAGCTCTGTCATATTGCCGCTGTCCTGAAGTTCTTTCATCTTTGCACTCGGCTCAAGAAGTGCATAAAGCAGTGCCTTTTGCACACTTCTTACACCGGTTACAAGTGCGCTGACACGGTTGATGGATGCATCAAAATAGTCGGTTGCAATGAATACGCGGTCAAGTGCGTCATTGCGGACTATTTCTTTCATGATTTCCTTGGTTTCATCATCGAGGATAACAACATGGTCACTGTCCCAGCGTACCGCACGGGTTACGTGAAGTGCGATTTTTTCATTGAAAAGAAGCAGTGAGGAAATCTTGTCCGATACCACCTCGGTGGGGTGATAGTGTCCGTTATCCATAAGGGGTGTAATGCCCTTATAATCCGAGTAAGAAAGGCAAAATTCTGCCGAGCCCACGGTATAGCTTTCAAGACCGATGCCGAACACCTTGGATTCAAGTGTTACATAGACCTTGGTTTTGTCGTAAGGTACAGAAAGGATTTCGTCAAGCGATTCCTTGAAACGCTTTCTCGGACCAAGTCGGTCTGCGGGGATATCCTTGTAGCCGTCGGGAATCCAGAAGTTGATTACACAAGGTTCACCTGTTTCATTTGCAAAGTATTCCGCAATCTTAAGGCATGCCTTACCGTGGTTGATCCAGTATGTACGCACCTCGTCGTCGGGTGAGGACAATGTGAGGTTGTCCTTTACCATAGGATGTGCAAAGAAAGTGGGATTGAAGTCAATGCCCATGTTTCTTTCCTTTGCAAACTCTAACCATTTTGCAAAGTGGCGGGGTTCTATGGCATCTCTGCCGACATTTTCGCCATTGAGGATGGCATAAGATGCATGGAGATTGAGTTTCTTTTTGCCGGGCATAAGCGAAAATGCTTTGTCAAGGTCTGCCATGAGCTCTTCGGGAGTGGTTGCACGTCCGGGATAATTACCCGTAGTCTGAATACCGCCCGAAAGTGACTCTCGACTATCAAAGCCGATAACGTCGTCGCCCTGCCAGCAATGCACCGAAACGGTGGCATTTTTTAATATTTCAAGTGCCTTTTCAGTGTCAACACCGAATTTCTTGTAATACTCTTTTGCGTAATTATACATTCTCTGTCTCCCGTATATCAAATGATGATTTTATAATTTCTCTTACTTTTTCGAGTGAGAGGTTTTTGTCTTTCATAATCTGGGCTGTAATATTACCCACTGCTGTTGCTTCGTTAAGTCCGACAACAACCTTTTTTCCTGTATACTTTGCAGTAAGTGCATTGAGATATTCATCTTTACTGCCACCGCCGACAATAAAAATACCATCAAGGGTTTTGCCGGTGATTTTTTCTATGCTCTGTGTACATTTTGCATACATTGATGCAAGTGAATGATAGATGCATGAAAGTGTGTCGCCAAGCGGTAGGTTTTCATCTCCTGCAAGCTTATTGACTGCATCGATCATATTTTCGGGTGCGGTAAGACTTGGATGGTTTACATCGATTATCTTTGTAAAACTACTTTCCATAGCCATATGCATCATTTCGTCATAGGTGTATTTTTTATTTATGTTGCGCTGTACATTCTGAAACAGCCACATCCCCATAATGTTTTTTAGAAAGCGGAAGCGGTACTCTACACCGCCCTCGTTTGAGAAGTTTTCTTTTCTCGCTTCATCGCTTGTTACCGAGAATGTGTTTTCCGAGCCGAAGAGGCTCCATGTGCCCGAGGATATGTACGCACATCTATCATCAATGGGACAAGCGGCTACCGCAGAAGCGGTATCGTGCGAGGGTGCCGCCACAACGCTTGCACTAAAGCCGACCTTTTCCGCAATTTGCGGTGTTAATACTCCGATTTGCTCACTTGGGCTTGCCAGCGGAAGAAAGAGCGAACGGTCAAGTCCGATTTTTCCGATGATTTCATCATCCCATGTGTTTGTCTTGGCATTGACCATAGCGGTCGTTGTCGCTATGGTATATTCGTTTTTCATAACTCCTGTGAGCTTGTACGCAAGATAATCGGGAATCATAAGAAAATGCTTTGTTTTCTTTGCTTTTCCGCTTTTTGCATCGAGGAAAAGCTGATATACGGTATTAAAGTTAAGATACTGAATGCCAGTTTTTGCATAAAGTTCTTCGAAAGTCAACGGAAAGTCCGAAACACTTTCAAGTCTTGCGTTGCGATAGGCATACACGGGGAGGAGTAGCTGCTCGTTTTCGTCAAGCAGCACATAATCAACTCCCCATGTATCAATCGCAATTGAAGTAGGAATTTTACCAATTTCCTTGCATTTAGCAATGCCTTTTACTACTTCCGAGAAAAGTGCATCCATATCCCATATGAGTCCATCAGGACTGTTTTGCATACCGTTTTCAAAGCGGTATATTTCTTCTAAGTTAAGTTTGCCGTTATCAATGCTGCCGAGCATATGCCTGCCCGACGAAGCACCGATATCTATTGCTAAATAATATGTCATGAATGCACCTCTTTTATTTCTTTGAATATGTCTATCTGACAAAGCAATTTTTCATTATGTAGCAGAGGTATTATAGACTTCAAGTTCTGCAAGCTGCATACGGAAACGGTTTCCGTCAGTTGCCTTTGTGCGAAGCGATGTTCCTTTAAACATCACATAGCGTGCATCTGTTAAATCGAAATCAAACACCTGCATATCTGTAGTGGGTACGGAATAATTTTTAGCACTGTAAACCGAAGTCCATGTTTCGCCGTCAGAAGAAACTAAGACAGTGAAGTCACGGGGGAAAGACACACATTTGCTTCCCTTGGTAGCACCTGCAGGCATTACCTGCACCTGATTCACTTTATAAACTGTGCCAAGGTCTACACACACATATTCTCTGTGGTTGAACTGAACAAAACGGTTAGATGACCAACCGCAAATTTCGTCACCACGCAGATTTTCTCTGTCACCATCGGTAAGTTTTTCTTTTGCCCAATAATCATTTGCAAAATTCGAGGAAACTACAACATTTTTTCCGAGAGCGAGATTACCTTTGCCGCATACAGACGCCGCATCCATTACAAATGTATAATTGCCTGAAGGAACGGTGAGGCAATCACCGTTGTCTGCGATACATGTATATGCGGAAATATCAGCCTTGGCAGGAAGATAAACAGTCGCCGTAGTGCCTACAGGAACGGTTACATCCCAGACAAGTTTGTCATTAGCAAATCTCCAATGGCTCTTAAGTTCTCCTCGAACTGTTTTGAGAGTATAGTTTACATAGCCTATCTCAGAATGAATTTCGGGCCTTAAAGCAACCGTTTCAAAGCCGTTTGTATAGTCACATACACCGGCAAGATTTTTGTAGAACCAGTCGGTGTAAGTACCGAGGAAGAAGTGGTTGCGCGAACGCGAATTAGACTCATATGTTTCCCAACAGGTATTTGCACCGAGACTTATCCAATATCCCCATGAAGGATAGGTGTCCTGCTTAATAAGAGCCATTGCAAGATCTCCGTAGCCATACTTTGAAAGCATTGGAAGAATGTACTTTGTACCTACAGCACCAACATCAAGGTGATTATCCTTTGCCTTGATGTCATCCACAATGCTCTTGACAACGCTTTGCTCATATTCTTTTGGGCAAAGACCGAACATAAGCGGAACAATGTTTGATGCTTGGCGATACTTGGTACGTCCCGCATCATATTGTTCAATCCAAAAGCCCGTGTCATAGTGTCCTTTATCCGCATCGTAGAACGTAGCATTAAATGCAGTATAAATATTCGCCATTGCCGCACGGTACTCTGCCGCATCCTGCGGTTTGCCGAGCATGTCTGCAATCTCTGCCATCTGACCGAGCGTGCGGTAAACAAATGCAGTACCGATAATGCCTGCACCCTCGGGGGCATGGGGAGTTTTACCGGGTGTGTAAGCTCCGGAAGGATTTGGGGATACCCAGTCGGCATAGCTTCCCGTAACCCATACCCATCCGTTTTCCTTTATAACTTTTATATAGTCAAGCGTCTGCAAACGGATGCGGTCATAATTCTCCTTAGCGGCTGTGAAAACACCGTTTGTACGGTAGTTTTCATAGTAGCCGTTGATAAATATCGAGGACCATATTGGTATACTTGTGCCACCACGACCGGAGCAAGGAGCCGTCTGTGCTACTGCACCGTTTGCCCCTTGTGTATCACGCATATCCCTTAAAATTTTAGGGAGCATATTTGAAAGGTCATAGTTAAAGTTGAAAGATTCAAGGGCAAAGTTAACATCACCGGTCCAGCCGTTTTTCTCATATACGGGTGTATCGGTGAGCTTGCTTTGCAGGTTATTCATAACCGTGCGAAGCATCATTTCGTTCATGAAATTTATACGGCTGTCGCCTGTTTCAAACTCCGATATGCCGATAATATCGTTTGCTATAAGATAGCATTCAACATCGTCTGCTTTAAGCTCTCCGGGATAGTTGTCAATTTGAATATACTCATATCCCTTATATGAATATTTAGGCTCGTATACATCATCGCCGCCGCTTGTGATAAACTTATCCACTTGTAAGGGATATCCGTTTGCCGTAGGCACAACAAATCCTATACCGTCAAGCTTTTCGCCGTATGTGATTGTAATTTCAGTTCCACGGGGAGCTTCAAAAGCAATCTTCGCCCATCCTGTAGTCATTACGGGATTTTTGATAACAAATGTGCCGTTGCCTTTATTAAATACTTCAGGCTTGAACGTTTCAATGCGGCGGAGAGGTTCCATGTTTTCAAAAACAAGTTCGCCTGTCGGTGCCAATACGGATATCGCATTTCTCCAAGAACTGTCATCGAAAGCGGCAGTTGTCCAGCCGTCTACCTCACGTCTTGCATCGTAATTCTCACCCTTGTAAATATTGTTATATGTAACTGGACCGTATTCATAAGCCTTCCAGCTTTCATCCGAAATAACGGTTTCGGATGTACCGTCGGTATAATCAATATGCATCTCCAAAAGGAGTTTCGGATTGTTACGGTAAGCGGCAGTGTTCCACCGCATCCAAGTATAAAAATCGCAGTTATAGAAATAGTTGCCGAGTTCTACCGCAATAGCATTTTTGCCCGAGGTAAGCATTTCTGTTACATCATAGACACGGTAATGTACGGTATTGTCATACTGAGTATGTGCAGGGTTAAGCACGGTATCATCAGGAAGTTCACCGTTTACATAAAGCTCGTAAAGTCCAATTCCGGAGATGTAAAGTCTCGCTTTTTCAACTTCCCTTTCAATATCAAATGCCTTGCGAAGCATAGGTGCGCCTGCGCCCACATTAACCTGCATTGTTTCGGGCATTACAACATTAGTTCCCCAAGGGTCACCGCCGTATGCAATTACCTTATCGGGAGTGTTCCATGCAGTGTCATTAAATCCGGGGCGCTCCCAGCCGGATGAGGAGGTAGCAGTATTTGAGCATTTCCACGTCTTGTCGGTAACGGTGGTATCAACGCTTCCGTCGGTGTAGCGGACTTCAATCTTTGCTATAAAGCCTGCACAATCGCTTTCGCTTACTGCTCTCGCACCGAAAATATTCTCGCCTTTTTCTACAAAAGGAGTAATATTTATGACTTTGCCTGTTTTCCATGCGTTTGTCTCGTTTTTGCCTAAATGAACAGTTTCACAGTTTACAAAAACAAAGCCATAATCCTTCATGGTGGTGGCGAGCAGTACCTCATCAACTTCCTTGTTTTCGTCAACGGTAAAGTTCATGCGAAAATACTCGTTTACCGTAGCCGATGAATCCGCACCCTCTGCAAGCCATATCCAGTTTGCTCCGTCAAGAGTGATGTCGCAAGGAACACTATCGCCATTGGTAATACCTATCCACTTTGCACTCCATTTGGCATCGTCAAGGAAGCCTGTTCCAAACTTTGAAACGTCGCTCCATGCAGAATTGCCGCTTTCGTCCCAAACCTGTACGGCAAAATAATACTCCGTGCAAGAAGCAAGAGCATCGCCACCGTAAACAATGTCATAGTTCAGGTTGCTTTCAACCTTGCCGCTGTCCCATACGTCACCATCGTGCGTCGCCGCTTTTTTTGCAGTCGATGCGACAATGATTTGGTATGCGCTCTGACTGCGTGCAAAGCCTTCCATGTGATTTATCCAACGAAATGTAGTTGTTGTATCGATACCGAGAGGTTCGATAAGATTATTTGCTTTTAAGTCTGTGATATACATGTCTGTTACCACTCCTTCCTTGGTATCTTCATAGTAAATCATATTTTCTCGTTGCGGTAAAATGGCTTGCGGGGGACCGCAAGCCATTAAAAAGTTAGGCCGATGCTTTTTTCATAACGCGAATTACATCGATGAGGCTTACTTTACCATCGCCGTTCAAATCTCCGTTTTCAGGAGAAGTATTATTGACAACCGCTTTAATCAGTACAAGTACATCAGCAATTGTAATAATACCGTTGCCGTCCATATCGCCCTCAAGGGTCAATTTAGGAATCACTTCCTGCGCAACGAGGATTTCGTCACAGCCGGAGCACTTCTTACCCTCGGTAAGACCGCTTGATGTATATGTGGGCTCTACCGCAGGAATAATTATCTCGGTATGTGTATGGAATGCCTTAAGCTCGGTACCGTTTCCGTTAACATAAATCCATGCACTGTCTTCAAGAAGACTTGCAAATGTATCTTTTACAAGCACTGTTTCGGCGGTAACTGCTATAGGTGAGCCGTTTGTATTAAGGTTGGCACCTCTATCAAGATAGAAAAGATTACCGTCAGCGGAAATGTTTCTCCATGCACCTATATGTACACCTTCATACGTCGCTGTACCGGTACCGGTAATAATGCCCGTATTATATACATTCTGGAAAAGGATATCCTTACCGCCGGACAAAGCACCGCCCGAAATTCCGCCAAGCACGCCGCCTGTAGCCGTGATGTCGCCGGTATTCATAACATTCTTTATAGAAAGCTTATCTGCAACAGGAATGTTTGCGTATCCTATGATACCGCCTACATACTTGGTACCGGAAATATCGCCTGTGTTATACAGCTCAGTAAAGGAAGAGGTAACATTATCCGCTCTGAAGCAATAATAACCTACAATACCGCCGATCTGTGTATTAGTGTTGCTTGTTACGTTCTTATAGTTTGCGGATTTTGAAATACTGAATGTACTTGACAAAGCAGCCGCATTATAATCAACATGACCTACCATGCCGCCAACATACTGATCACCATTAATTTCAGCATCATTTACGGTATTAGCTATGGAAATATTAGCGCAAGCACCGGAGGCTACGCTTACAAATCCGATAATACCACCGACCTGATCACCGCTTGTTGAAACAATACACTTATTGGTTACATTATCAATTTCAAGGCAGCCGGTTACTTTACCGACAAGTCCGCCTATAGCGCTAAATGTAGCGCCGTTAATCTGACCGCTGATAGTAAGATTCTTGATTACAGCGGGATCTGCCGCAGTACCGCCTACAACACCAAAAAGACCTACATCATTTGCAGTGCCTATGATGTTAATACCGCTGATGGTATGACCGTCACCGTCAAAAGTACCTGTAAACGGAGTGGTCGCATTACCGATAGGAGTCTGTGCAAGACCTGTAAGGTCAATATCCTCGGTGAGTTTATAGTCACCGCTCCAAGGAGAGGTACCGTTCATAAGAGCGGCAAATTCTTCTGCTGTTCCAATTTTAACAGTAGTATCGCCTACATTTGTGGTGTAAACCTCAAGCTCTGCAAGCTGCATACGGTAACGGTTGCCGTCAGTAGACTTTGTGCGAAGTGATGTACCCTCAAAGCGAACATAACGTGCATCCTCGGTTTCAAAGTTAAACACCTGCATAGTCGTTGTAGGAACGGGATAGTTCTCGGCACTGTAAACCGAAGTCCACTTTTCACCGTCGGTAGATACTAAAATTGTAAAGTCTTTCGGGAAAGCCACACATTCGCCGCCCTTTGCAGTGCCGGCGGGCATTACCTGCACCTGATTGATTTTATATACTGCACCGAGATCTACGCACACATATTCTGTATGTTGGAACTGAACAAAGTTATTGGACGTCCAACCACAAACCTCGCTTGTGCCTCGCAGGTTTTCTCTGTCGCCGTCGGTGAGCTTTGCCTCGCCCCAAGTACTACTTTCAACAGTTGAAGTTGCGATTACTTCTTTTCCGAGTGCAAGATTTCCTGTGCCGTACGGTGCCACCGCATCCATAGCAGCTTTGAGTTCGGTATATGCACTTTCGTATGCTTCGGCATCGTTATTGGAAAGTGCAGTCTTTGCCGAAGTGAGAGCCGCAGTTAAGTTGGTATATACCGCTTCGGGCAAACCGTCTGCACTGACAGTTTCGCCGCTTGCCACAAGCTTTTCAAGCGCTTTTCTTGAGTCATTTTCGGTGAGAGATGCTACTGCTTCTTCAAGCTCATTTGTAACTGTGCAAACTTCATACTGCGTTGCATTTTCATCTGCAAGAACCGCGTCGCACTCCGAAAGCGTATTATAAAATGCAGTCCAACTATTTTCAGTATAGTCTGCTTCGTTAAATGTCTTTGCATCTGCAACTGCCGCATTAAGAAGCGACTTGTCCACCTCAAACTCGGTTGCATCTACGGTAAAGCTGTAGCTGCCTGAGTTAAGAATACGAGGCACAGTTTCTGTAGGAACATAAGCAGTCGCAGTTGTGCCTACGGGAATTGTAACGTCCCATACAAATTTATTGTCTTCTGTAAATCTCCATGAGCTTACAAGCTCACCGCGAACGGTATTGAGAGAATAATTCACATAACCGATTTCGGGATGAATTTCGGGCTTTAAGACAACTGTTTCATATCCGTTTGTGTAGTCACATACACCGGCAAGATTTTTGTAGAACCAGTCGGTATACGTACCGAGGAAGAAGTGATTGCGTGAGCGGGCATTTGACTCATAGGTTTCCCAACAAGTCGTTGCACCAAGGCTTATCCAATATCCCCACGAAGGATAAGTGTCTTGCTTGATAAGCTCCATCGCAAGGTCGCTATAACCGTACTCCGAAAGCATGGGAAGAATATACTTTGTGCCCACTGCACCAACATCAAGGTGATTGTCCTTTTCCTTGATATCATTTACAATGCTTGCTACAACGCTGTCCCTATATTCATCAGGGCACAAGCCGAACATAAGCGGAACGATATTCGAGACTTGGCGGTACTCGGTTCTACCTGCGTCATATGTTTCATTCCAATAGCCTGTATCATAATAACCAAGTTCGGTATCGTAAAATGTAGCGTTAAATGCGGTGTAAATATTCTCCATTGCTGCACGGTATTCAGCCGCATCATCCGATTTGCCGAGCTTGTCCGCAATCACTGCCATCTGACCGAGCGTGCGGTAAACGAATGCGCTACCGATAATACCTGCGCCCTCGGGTGCATGGGTAGTTTTGCCCGAGGTGTAAACGCCAGAAGGGTTAGGAGATACCCAGTCGGCATAACCGCCTGTAGTCCATACCCATCCGTTTGCTTTTATAGTATTTATATAGTCAAGCGTCTGCAAGCGAATAAGGTCATAATTTTCTTCAATGTCGGTGAAAACGCCGTTTGTACGCCAGTTTTCATAGTAACCGCTGATAAATATTGATGACCATATCGGAATGCTTGAACCACCTGTTGAAGCGGAGGGAGCGATCTGATTTACCACGCCTTTTGAGTTTGTGGTGTCGCCCATATCCCTTAAAATTTTAGGGAGTATATTTGAAAGGTCGTAGTTGTAGTTGAAAGATTCAACGGCAAAATTGACGTCACCCGTCCAGCCATTCTTCTCATATATAGGGGTGTCGGTAAGTTTGCTTTGCATATTATTCATAACCGTGCGAAGCATCATTTCATGCATAAAGTTTATGCGGCTGTCGCCCGTTTCAAACTCCGATGTATCGGTGATATCGTTTGCTATGAGATAGCACTCTACATCGTCTACCGAAAGTTCTCCACGGTAGTTGTCAATCTGAATATACTCATAGCCCTTATAGGAATACTTAGGCTCATATACATCATCGCCGCCGCTTGTGATAAACTTATCCACCTGCAACAGATAGCCGTTTATCGTAGGCACGACAAATCCCATATCATCAAGCTTTTCGCCGTAGGTGATTTTAATTTCCGTTCCCGAGGGAGCACTGAAATTAATTTTTGCCCAGCCTGTAGTCATTACGGGATTCTTGATGACATACGTGCCGTTGCCCTTATTAAATACTTCAGGCTTGAACGTTTCAATGCGGCGGAGAGGTTCCATATTTTCAAATATAAGGTCGCCTGCCGGTGCCGCTACAGATACTGCGTTTTTCCACGCACTGTCATTGAAATCCGCTGTGTTCCAGCCGTCCACCTCACGTCTTGCATCGTAATGCTCGCCCATATATACATTGTTATATGTGACAGGACCGTATTCGTAGGTCTTCCAGCTTTCGTTTGAAACTATAGTTTCGGATGTGCCGTCGGCATAGTCAATGTGAAGCTCCAAAAGAAGCTTGGGATTGTCGCGGTAAACAGCGGTATTCCAGTTCATCCAGGTATAAAAATCGCAGTTGTAGTAATAGTTGCCAAGCTCTACCGCAAGTGCGTTTTTGCCCGAAGCGAGCATTCCCGTAACATCATACGCGCGGTAGTGAACGGTATCTTCATACTGCGTGTGCGCAGGGTTGAGAACCGTGTCATCAGGAAGCTCACCGTTTACATAAAGCTCATAAAGACCGAGTCCCGAGATGTAAAGCTTTGCATTTTCAACTTCTTTTGTTACATCAAAAGTCTTGCGGAGCATAGGTGCACCTGCACCCACGTTCACCTTAATCGTTTCGGGCATTACAACCTTTGTACCCCACGGGCTTGAACCGTATGCAATAGACATATCAGGAGTGTCCCACGAAGTATCATTGAAACCGGGGCGCTCCCAACCGGATGTAGATGTTGCTGTATTTGAAACTTTCCATGTTGTGTCGGTAACGGTGGTGTCAACGCTGCCGTCAGTGTAGCGAACTTCAATTTTTGCAATAAAGCCACCACTTGAGCTGACGTTTACCACTCTCGCACCGAATATATTATCGCCCTTTTCTACAAAAGGTGTGATATTGACTACCTTGCCGGTTTTCCATGCATTTGTTTCATTTTTTACTATAAGAACATTGGAACAGTTTACAAAAAGATAGCCGTAATCATCCATAGTGGTTGCGAGCAGTACCTCATCAACTTCCTTTTCCTCATCAACTGTGAAATGCCCCCTGAAATATTCAGTTCCTGCAGCCGTCGTTGCAGCACCGTCCTTAAACCATATCCAGTTTGCACCTGTAAGGTCAATGTCGCAAGTAACGCTATCACCGTCGGTAATGCCTATCCAGTTTGCACTCCACTCGGCATCGTCAAAGAAGCCTGTTGCAAACTTTGAAACGTCGCTCCAAACAGAATTGCCGTCTTCGTCCCAAACCTGTACGGCAAAATAATACTCCGTGCAAGAAGCAAGAGCATCGCCGCCGTAAACAATATCATAGTTCAGGGTGCTTTCCACCTTGCCGCTATCCCACAAATCGCCATCGTGTGCCGCCGCTTTTTCAGCAGTGGATGCAACAATGATCTGATATGCACTCTGTGAGCGTGCATATCCCGACATATTGTTTAACCATCGGAATGTGGGGATTGTATCAATGCCGAGAGGCTCGGCAAGATTGTTCACCTTGAGTTCGGTAACGGATATGTCCGCTACCGCCGTTTCATCGGCAAAAACTGTTATCGGTGCCATACTAAGCAGCATTGTGCCGCAAAGCAGCAAGGATAACATTCTGACAAATAAGTTTTTCATAGGTGTACCTCCGAAAAATACTTTTACATTTTAATTATACACTAATGCTCCATGCAAAATCAACGACCTGAGTTATCCAAAAAAACAACCTCTCTCGCATTTTGTCAAATAACTCTTATCTTTTTTTGTGCAACTTCACTATAATTTTGGATTTGTACTTGAAAACCGGCGAGGAATACCTTATTATTTTATTAGATGTACAATTCTTATTGCTTACGGAGTTGAAAATGAAAAAAGAAATCCTTGATAAATTGTCAGAAATAACCAAGGAAGAACAAGCCTTACTTGACGGTTCTCTCGCTATCGACCGTGACATTTACATGCAAAGTGAAAAAAACATTATTAACGCACAGAAGTTAATAGATAGCGGAAAACTAATC
>JAFTXX010000072.1 GCA_017461475.1 Clostridia bacterium | reverse complement strand
TGTATCTCTACTCAAGCAATCGCTTGCTTTTTCGCATAAGTTTTTTACTTGGTTTCTCTAAAGAATTGTTCGAGATCTCTACACTACTTTGTTCGTGTTTTCTTTCTCTTTGTTGTTCAATTTTCAATGACCGAATCTTTCAAAGTCGCGTTTTGCGCAACCTTGTATATTATACACACTCCCGTGCGGTTTGTCAAGAGGTTTTTTAAATTTTTTCAAATTTATTTTTCACTCGGACAAGCCCTCTCGGGGTGAGCTTTTTTATTCTATCACGCGCAAAGCCTTTTGTCAAGCGTTTTTTCGCATTTTTTTGAAGTTTTTTTCGCGCCACATTATGTGGGCATTTTTGACTTTTACAACCACAATTTGTAGATGAGATGTCAACGCACTTAAGCGTACACACGCGCGCGTACGCATATATAAATAAGGAAAGTTTGTGAAGTTTTCAAAAAAGTATAGAATATTTGCAACGGATATGCTACAATAAAATGTAATACGTAAAAAGAAAGTGAGAAAACATAGATGTCCAAAAACTGCGAACAAAACTGCCGCCTTGGCAAAGTGGGCGGCGAAGCGGTGCTTGAAGGTGTAATGATGCGCTGCGGTGACCGCTACAGCATTGCAACGCGCAAAGAGGACGGCTCCGTAGTCGTGACCGACCACACATACACGTCGCTCCGCAAGCGCAACAAATTTTTCAACATCCCGATAATACGCGGTGTGGTCGCGCTTATCGAATCCTTCAAACTTTCGTTCAAGGTGCTTGAAACGTCCGCCGAGTCAATCGGCATGGACCTCGACGAACCCGAAACAAAATTTGAAAAATGGCTGCTCGACAAATTCGGCGACAAAATCTTCAACGTAATAATGGGAATCGCGGGCGTACTCGGCGTGGTACTGGCAGTGGGACTTTTCTTTCTGCTTCCGACAGCGGCAACGAAAGGCGTCGACTACCTGCTTTCGCTTGCGGGACTTTCGCTCGGCTGGGCAAAAACCCTTTGCGAAGGCATAATCCGCATTGCTATTTTCGTTTGCTACATGGCGCTTGTATCGCTTATGCCCGACATACGCCGCACATTTGAGTACCACGGTGCGGAACACAAAACCATCGCCTGCTACGAGGCGGGCGAGGAACTCACCCCCGAAAACGCAAAGAAACACACCCGTTTCCACGCGCGCTGCGGCACAAGTTTTATCTTCGTCATGCTCATTCTCAGCGTGCTTATCTTCTCGCTCCCGTTCGTTTCATGGGACAACATCTGGCTCCGCTACATCACAAAACTTTTGCTTATGCCTATTGTCTGCGGTCTCGGATTTGAGTTTATCCAGTTTGCGGGCAAGCACGACAATGTTGTTACCCGCGCGCTCTCCGCGCCCGGTCTCCTTATGCAGCGCATTTCCACCCGCGAACCCGACTTAAAGCAACTCGAAATAGCAATCACCGCGCTCAAGGCATCCATGCCCGACGAATTTGACCGCAGTGAAGTCGACGCGGTTATCGAAGCGTCAAAACCCGCACCCGAAACTCCCGCAGAGGAGACCGAGGGCGGCGAAGTTGCCGAAGCATGACCGTTTCCGAAATTAAAAACGCGCTCCGCGGCGCGGGAATTGAAAACTTCGACGGCGAAGCATATATATTAAATGAAGAGTTTTGCGGCGAAGAACTCGAAAAAGCAGTTGCGCGACGCATAAAACGCGAGCCTTTGCAATATATAATTGGCAAGTGGGAATTTTTCCGCGAGGAGTATTTCGTCTCGCCCGCCTGCCTCATTCCGCGCAGCGACACCGAGATACTTGTCGAATGGCTGGTTAAAAATCTGCCCGAAAACGCGAACTTCCTCGACCTTTGCACGGGCAGCGGCTGCATTGCGGTGTCAACCGCGAAGAACCGCCCCGACACGCGCGGCAAGGCTTGCGACATAAGTACTGACGCGCTTGAAATCGCAAAGAAAAACGCGGCGCACAACGGCGTTTCCACGGTGGAATTTTTCCGTGCCGATGTGACAAAGTCAAGCCCACTTGACGAAAGATTTGACTGCATCGTGTCAAATCCGCCGTACATCCGCACAAACGTTGTCGACACGCTCGAAACAGAGCTTTCATATGAACCGCGCATTGCGCTTGACGGCGGCGAGGACGGCATGGACTTTTACCACGCAATTGTGGAAAACTTTGAAAAAAATCTCGCTCCGCACGGTGTTTTCGCATTTGAAATGGGATACGACCAAAAAAGCGACGCGGCGGCGCTCGCACAAAAACACGGCTTTAAATTTACAGCAATTAACGATTACGGCGGCAACTTCCGCGTTGCCGTTTTGGAGAAACTATGATTGGAATTTTTGACAGCGGTCTCGGTGGACTTACCGCCTACCGAGAACTGCACACACTGCTCCCCGACGAACATTATGTATACTTCGGCGACACAGGGCGCGTTCCCTACGGCTCCCGCTCGCACGAAATACTGCTGAAATACACCCGTCAGGACATAAATTTTCTGATTTCCAAGGGCGCTGACGCAATCCTTGCCGCGTGCGGCACGGTTAGTTCGGTGGTGCTGGACGAAGTCAAAGGCGAGTACAATGTGCCTATCATCGGCGTTGTGGACGCATCAAGCGCCGAGGCGCTTGCGGCGACGAAAAACGGAATTATAGGCGTCATCGGCACAGGAGCGACCGTTTCGAGCGGCGCGTTTGAGAAAAAACTCAAAGCCGGCGGCGCGGACGAGGTCGTCTCGGTTGCGTGCCCGCTGTTTGTTCCGCTGGTTGAAAACGGCTACATCGCGCGCGACTGCGAAGTTACAAAACTCGTTGCCCGCGACTACCTTGAAAAAATTAAGGCGTCAGGTGCTGATACCCTCATCCTCGGCTGCACGCACTTCC
The DNA here is from genome assembly GCA_017461475.1 of Clostridia bacterium. Classification (GTDB taxonomy): domain Bacteria; phylum Bacillota; class Clostridia; order Oscillospirales; family CAG-272; genus UMGS902. The sequence goes on along the minus strand of JAFTXX010000072.1, from coordinate 496 downwards.
CCATTATCGCGGACATTATCGCGGATGAACTCCCAAACGTAACACTGATAAACTCGGGCGCGGCGGCGGCAAAAGCGGTTGCGAAAACCGTAAGCACCGCGGGCGGCAACAAATCCGAGTTCTACGTCAGCGACAGCCCCGTAAACTTTGACGCCGTAGCAAGAATTTTCCTCGGCGGCGACACCGTCGCGGCAAAGAAGATTGACATTGAAAAGTATTAATATAATAATGAAGAAAACCTTACAAAATCCGATTTCTTGCGGAAATTGTAAGGTTTTTGTCTTGTGTAAATGTTTTTGTGAAGTAAATTAATGTTTATGTTACTGCCATCTCCGCCCGAGATCCTTCGCTAACGCTCAAGGATGACAAGGGCGGGTTTTAGCAAAGTGTTAAAAAAACCTTATTCTATCGCGTTGTAACAACCCCCGCTTGTCATCCTCGAACGGAGCACAAGGAACCGAAGGTTCCTGCCATACTCGCAAAGCGAGTATGGGCG
>JAFTXX010000071.1 GCA_017461475.1 Clostridia bacterium | reverse complement strand
TCAAATGCTTTATGGGCTAAGCCACACCCATATACGTGAACCCCCAAAGCTCATTTCATTTGCTTCGGGGAACCCCTACACAAGCAGAAAGAGCAAACACGCAAGACGAAAATCTTGTATGTCTGCTCTTTTTCTGTTCGTATTAGTTTAGAGTTATGAGGCTCGCTTTCGCTCACCGTTATGAGCTTGCACAGCAAGCGTAATGATATGATTGCCATCTAACCTATAACTTGGCGAAGCCAATCATAAAGATACGAATCACAACTTGCCCGAAGGGCAATCATAACTTAGCGTGATTACTCCGTTTGGAGTATCACGCTAAAACGTGGGGTATTTCATTTTCGGGCTAGCCCTAGACACTACCAGCTACGCACAAGTGCGTTTTAGATTGGTCTGTCAGCCAGGCAACTGTTACTTGCCACCCGTAAACGGGTTCGCTCGGAATTTTATTACACCTTGTAGGGACAGGCGAGGACGCCTGTCCCTACAATCCCTATTTATTTGTTCTGTTGATATTCTATTTTTTTCTGATCATAGGCATTAGCTTTTCTGAGCCACGCGATTATCGCGTGGTTTTTGTTATACAATAATGTATGGGAGGATATATCCTCCCACTTTTTTAAAATATTTTTTACTCCACAGTTACAGATTTTGCCAGATTTCGTGGTCTGTCAATCTCACAACCCTTTTGGTTGGCGCATTCGTAAGCTAAAAGCTGAAGTGCAATAACCAATGAAAAAATCATATCAATTTTGTCCTTGCCCTCAAGCACAAAGCACTCGTCTGCTATACCGTCAAGGCTTTTGCTAAAATCACCTGTGAAAAGAATGGTGTGTGCACCTCTGCTTTTAGTTTCCTTGAGGTTTGAGACGGTTTTGTCAAAAAGCTCCTCGTTTGTTGCAAAGGCAATAACCGGCGTACCATTTTCGATTAGTGAAATTGTGCCGTGCTTCAGCTCCCCTGCCTCATAGGCTTGCGCATTGATGTAGGAAATTTCCTTTAGCTTGAGCGATGCTTCACACGAGAGATAATAGTCAATTCCTCTACCGATATAAAAAATGTGTGGACTGCTCACCAGCTGACTGGCTAGAGAGGAAAGCTCGCCCTGTCTTTTGATAGTTTCTAAAATAGGAGTGTCAACAGAAAGGATTTTATTTGTTAGCTCCCTTGCCTCGTTTTCTGTCAGCTTATCTTTGCCCAAGCCGAGGAAAAGCGCGAACAAAAACAGAACAAGCGCTTGTGTTAAATAGCCCTTTGTTGTGGCAACTGCAAGTTCTTGACCTGCGTGAGTATAAATGCAAAAATCACTTTCGCGTGCAAGCGTGGTAGATGGAGCATTTATTATACCAAGGGTTAGTGACCCACAGCTTTTTGCATATTTCATAGATGCAATAGTGTCGGCGGTTTCGCCCGATTGTGAAACCAAAATAACAAGTGTGTTTTTCTCAAAAACGGGCGGGGAGTATCTGTATTCCGATGCGACAAATACCTCTGTCGGTATTTTTGCATAGCTCTCTATAAAGTGCTTGCCAAGCAGTGATGCGTGCATAGCCGAGCCACACGCGACCAAGTGAATTTTAGATATATCCTTAAACAAATCGTAGGAAAACGAGGCAGATGAAAAATCGGGTAAGCCACGATTTATATATGGTAAAAGAGCATTCCTTACCAGCCTTGGCTCCTCATTAATTTCCTTTAACATATAATGCTCATACCCTTGCTTGTCGGCTTTTGTGTAGCTCGCCTCGTTCTTTTGCCAATCGGGAGTAGAAGTGCCGTCAGGTGTATAAATGAGTGCCTTGTTTTCAAAAAGGTGCGCAATTTCGCTCTCGTGTAGGGTGTAAAACTCGTCGCAAAACGAGGACAAGGCTGTCAAATCCGAGGCAAGATAAAAGCCGTCCTTTCCCTTGCCTAAATGCAACGGACTTCCTCTCCTTGTTGCAAAAAGCTCACCCTCGTAGCCGTCAAAGGAAATGGCAAATGCCCAAGAGCCAATGAGCTCACGCTCTGCCATTAAAATTGCGACACAGGGATGCACGTTTTCTTTAAAATGGCTGTCAATAAGAGCACAAGCCACCTCACTATCGGTTTCTGATTGAAATGTGATGCCCTTACCCTCTAATCTTTTTTTAATTTCTTTATAGTTTTCAATTATTCCATTATGAACTAAACAAACACCGCAAACCCTATGTGGATGTGCGTTTTTAATACTGGGTGCACCGTGCGTTGCCCATCTTGTGTGTCCTATTCCTGTGGTAAAATTGCTTGAAAGAGTGTCTAATTTATTCTTTAAATTAGACACTCTACCCTCTGTTTTTATTATTTCTGTCTTGCCATTTCCCAAAAGCAAGGCACCTGCGGAATCATATCCGCGATACTCTAGAATTTCAAGTCCGTCGGCGACCTTTTTCTTTGCGTCACCGCTTCCTGTATAACCAATTATTCCACACATAACTAAATCCTTTTTACAGTATTGCCCTCGCCCTTATATATCGTGCCGCTATCAACCGACCCGC
>JAFTXX010000001.1 GCA_017461475.1 Clostridia bacterium | reverse complement strand
GAGCCCCAAATGGTGTTCTCGCATATCCATTATAACAGATATTTTGAATTCTGCCGAGTATCTTTTATATTCTTGTCCTTTCTTTCCCATAATAAAAAATATGCACCTCCAAAAGTGTCTAACTTTTGGGGTGCATATCAGCGGACGCGGTGGTTTTTGTTATGTTCTTTTACTGTGGATGGCTTTGAGAATTGTTTCTTTTGCTTTTTTGGCGGTCTCGGCGGGGGTGGGGGCGACGCCGGTTAGCGGGTAATCGATGCCGAGGGATTTATATTTTGCTACGCCCATTGTGTGATACGGCAAAACATCAAGTGCTTTGACGTTTTTAAGACCGGCTATAAACTCACCTAAGTTTATCAGCTCTTCTTCGCCGTCGGTTATACCAGTGACTATGACATGGCGTATCCATGTGGGAATATTTTTGCTGTCGAGGTATTTTGCAAAGGCAAGTATACCTTCGTTTCCCATACCGCAAAGTTCTCGGTGTGCATCGGTGTCGATATGCTTTATATCGAGCATAACGAGGTCGGTGTACTGCATGAGTGTGTCAAGTTTCTTTATATACTCGGGATCCGCGCGATATGTTGCGCCCGAGGTGTCAAGGCATGTGTGTATGCCGCACGCTTTTGCCGCACAAAAAAGTTCGGTGAGAAAGTCTATCTGCACAAGCGGTTCGCCGCCTGTGACAGTCATTCCGCCGTTTTTGTAAAACGGCTCATTGCGCTTATACTGTGAAATGAGCTCATCAACGCTTGTTTTTGTACCGCCTGTCAAATCCCATGTATCGGGATTGTGGCAATACTTACAGCGCATCGGGCAACCCGAAAGAAAGACCACAAAGCGAATACCCGGACCGTCTACGGTGCCGAAACTTTCAACCGAGTGAACATATCCGTCCATAACTTAAAAACTGTCGTGGAATGTACGCGAGATTACCTCGTCCTGCTGTTCCTTGGTCAGCTTGATAAAGTTAACGGCATAGCCGCTGACGCGGACTGTAAGCTGAGGATATTTCTCGGGGTGAGCCTGAGCGTCAAGCAAGGTATCCTTGCTGAACACATTTACATTAAGATGGTGGCCGCCCTTGACAGAGTAAGCGTCAAGAAGTGCGACAAGGTTATCAATCTGATTATCTGTTGCTTTCATTATTTATTCTCCTCTTCATCAATACTGTCGAAAAGAGTGGGCGAAAAACAACCTTCACCGCAGCACTCAAGGTCAACCTCGATATCGCCTGCAAAAATCTTATCATCCTTACCGAGTGCGCCGGGGATAATGGAGAATGTATTGGAAATACCGTCGCGTGCGTCGAGGAAAGGAATCTTTGCTACTGATGCGAGCGATGCTATTGCGCCGTGGCTGTCTCTGCCGTGCATGGGGTTTGCACCGGGGGCGAAAGGCTGACCTGCCTTACGTCCGTCGGGAGTGGAACCTGTTGCCTTACCGTAAACGATGTTGGATGTAATGGTAAGGATGGATGTCGACGGGATGCCGCCGCGGTAGGTGTGGTTCTTGCGGATATGCTCCATAAAGGTGTGGAGCACGTCGGTTGCGATTTCGTCAACGCGGTCGTCGTCGTTGCCGTACTTCGGGAAGTCACCTTCAACCTCATAGTCAACGGCAAGACCGTTTTCGTCGCGGATAACGCGTACTTTCGCGTACTTGATTGCCGAAAGCGAGTCGGCAACTACAGAAAATCCTGCGATACCGGTTGCAAACCAGCGGGTGACGTTCTTATCGTGAAGCGCCATCTGGATCTTCTCGTAGCAATATTTATCATGCATATAGTGGATAACATTGAGGGTGTTTACATAAACCTCTGCAAGCCACTCCATCATTGCATTAAACTTGTGCATTACTTCATCGAAATCGAGGTATTCGGATGTGATGGGGGTAAACTCGGGGCCGACCTGCTTCTTTGTAACCTCATCAACACCGCCGTTGATAGCGTAAAGCAAGCACTTTGCAAGGTTTGCGCGTGCGCCGAAGAACTGCATCTCCTTACCGATACGCATGGAAGAAACGCAGCATGCAATTGCATAGTCGTCACCCTCGGTAACGCGCATAAGGTCGTCGCTCTCGTACTGTATGGACGAGGTCTCGATAGAAAGTTTAGCACAGTATCTCTTGAAGTTCTCGGGGAGTTGAGTTGACCAGAGTACGGTGAGGTTAGGCTCGGGGGAAGGTCCGAGGTTCTGCAGGGTGTGCAGATATCTGAACGACATCTTTGTAACCATGTGTCGGCCGTCAATGGCAACACCGCCGATAGACTCAGTTACCCACTGAGGGTCGCCCGAGAAAAGCGAATTGTACTCGGGTGTACGTGCAAACTTTACAAGGCGGAGTTTCATAATGAAATGGTCGACCATTTCCTGAATTTCGCGCTCGGTGTAAGTGCCGTTTTTGAGGTCGCGCTCTGCGTAAATGTCAAGGAATGTGGAAGTTCTGCCGAGCGACATTGCCGCACCGTTTTGCTCCTTGATAGCTGCGAGGTACCCAAAGTAGAGCCACTGGATAGCCTCTTTGGTATCGCGTGCAGGCATAGAAATGTCGTAGCCGTATGACATTGCCATCTCTTTAAGTTGCTTAAGTGCGCGTATCTGCTCTGCAATCTCCTCGCGGTCGCGGATGACCTCGTGGTACATTGCGCTGCGTGTGGTTCTCTTCTGTTCTTCCTTGTCCTCGATAAGTCTGTCTACGCCGTAAAGGGCAACGCGGCGGTAGTCACCGATGATGCGACCTCTGCCGTAAGCGTCGGGAAGACCTGTGATGATATGGCTTGAGCGGCATGCGCGCATCTCGGGAGTGTATGCGTCAAAAACGCCCTGATTGTGAGTTTTGCGATGCTCGGTGAAGAACTTTACAAGTTCGGGGTCGACGGTATATCCGTGGTCCTCGCAAGCCTTTACCGCAGTGCGGATGCCGCCGTAGGGCATGAACGCGCGCTTGAAAGGTTTGTCTGTCTGGAGACCGACGATTTTTTCTTTATCTTTGTCAAGGTAGCCGGGGCCGTGAGAGGTAATTGTAGAGATGATCTTGGTGTCCATATCAAGGACACCGCCGGCCTCGCGCTCTTGCTTTGAGAGGTCAAGCACCGTGTCCCAAAGTGAGAGGGTGTCATCGGTTGCACCTTCGAGGAAGTCCTCGTTTCCGTCGTAGGGAGTGTAGTTGTGGCGGATAAAACTGCGGACATTGATCTCTTTTACCCATGTACCGCGGTCAAATCCATGCCATCCTTCGTATTTATATTCCATGGTTGCTCCTTTATAATGCAATATACGAGTTAGCATATGCTAACTGTTTATATAATTATATTGCACTTTCTGTCTTTTGTCAATAGCTTTTATAACTAATTATAACACGAATTTTTATTTTATTCAACAGCGGCTCGGTCCTTTTCGTGACAATCTTTTTTCCGTGAATTCCGCTTTTTTCGTGATATTGCTCAGTTTCGTTTATATTTTAACGTTTTATGTACCCACGTAGGAAGGCTTTTTGCTCGTCGGTTATTCTGTAGCTTTCAATGGCTTTTTGTATCGTTTTGTTGTGCGTCCATGTGTCAAGGCGGTATTCGGTGACATACTTTACCGCGGCATCATACTGCTTTGCAAGCGCGGTGGCAAAATACCATGCAATCATCATGTTGACATAATACTCATCGCTCCCGATACCGCCGACACGGGCGAGGAAACGCTTGTCAAACTTTTCGTCAAGGTAGTGCGACATCAGCGTTTCTATGCCGAAACGAACCGTGTAAGTATGCGGTGAGTCAAGCCATTTTTCAACCTCAAAAAGCAATTTATCCGTGTTCTTTTTAAAGCATTTCGGACGCATGGAGTCGCATGTTCCCCAGTTGTCAACATAGGGCAAAAAGCGGTTGATCTCGGCTATGCAGGCATCATAGTCCTTGATTTGCTCAATAAGAAATGCGTGGAGGTTGTTTTCCTCATAGTAAAAATGAGGAAGTGAAGAAAGAAACTCTTTCGCCTCGGCTGTATCCTTAATCTTTTTGGCGTACTCGCGGAGCATAGGGGTTCTTATCCCGATAACCGTATCGCGGTCAACGGTGGGAAGAAGTTTACTTTGAAAGTCCTTGTATTTCAAGTCCTGCATTGCAAAAAGATCGGTCTGAATTTTTGTCATAGTTCCCTCGCATGGCAAAAAATCCGCAGTTTCTGCGGATTTTTGAGATATGAATATTTTAGCACTCGGTGTCTTCGGTTGTCAAGTTGTTAAACATCAATCTCCGCCCAAGATCCTTCGCTTGCGCCCTTGTCATCCTCGAACGTAGCGTAGCGAAGTGAAGAATATCGCGGGGAGGTGCTTGCCTCTTCACTAAACTTTAATTTACCGCACCTATGTCTTTTTCAACAAACATTGACATTCGCTCGGGCGAAACAATAACCGTTGAGTTTGACCGCCCCGCGCCTTTGCAAATAGACGGCGAGACGGTGCTAGGCGTTACATCATACATAGCGACCGCACCGAAGCGTGTAAAAAATGTTTCAAAAATAACAGTTTAATTTCATATTTACAAAACGACCGTTTTCGAGTATAATCCCTATAGATTAAGGAAGTGATACTGTGAAGCGGTCGTTTATTTTTGTCATACTGGCAGGCATACTGTGGGGTACATCAAGCATCATGGTGCATTTTATTGCACCGCTTGGATTTTCGTCACTGCAGATGACATTTTTCAGAGGGTTAATATCCTTTATATTTATGATTATTTATGTCGCCGTGAAGGACAAAAGCGCTTTTAAGGTAAAGCCTTTGGAACTTCTTTTGTTTGCGGCAAGCGGACTCGGTTTTTTCGGCACGGCAAGCGGGTACTTCTTTTCCATGCAGGCGACCTCGGTTTCAACCGCCGTGGTACTGATGTACACGGCACCTGTGCTGGTGATGATATTCTCAGTGCTTTTCCTCGGCGAAAAACTCACACCCGTAAAGGCTGTATCGGTTGTGTGCATGGTGGTCGGATGCGGTCTTGTTTCGGGCATTATCGGCGGTCTTAAATTTGACGCACTCGGAATCGCTATGGGACTTTTGTCTGGCGTTTCGTATGCCGCGTACAACATTTTTACAAAGATAAGCATGCGCCGCGGTGCAAATCCCATGTCGGCGACGCTGTACTGCTTTATGTTTTCCGCAATCGTTGCGTTTTTCGCGTGCGAGCCGCAGGAAATTCCCGCGCTGGTTTTGCAAAACGTCGGAGTGACAATACCGCTCCTCATCGCGCTCGGAGTTTTCACGTGCGTACTTCCCTATCTTTTGTACACAAACGCGCTCAAAATTCTCCCCGCTGGAACGGCATCGGCAATGAGCATTGTGGAGCCGATGGCGGCAACCGTTTTCAGCGTTGTACTGTTTGACGAAAAGTTGACCGCGCCTTCGGCAGTAGGAATAGTCCTTATCCTTGGCGCGGTATTTATGCTCAGCAGAAATGAAAAAGCGTGATTTTGCATCACGCTTTTATTACTTTCCACTGTTCCACAAGCCTTTCAAGCGACCATGCGGCGTTGGCGGGAGAGGTTGACGGCAGACACACCGCATCCCTCTTTACCTCGTCGCGGATATACTTGTTGTAATACCTCTCGGCGGTTTTGCCGTTTACGAAAATGTGCTTTATCGGTGCTATGTCGAGTATGCGGGTTATGTCATTCGGCAGAGCATTTTTAATGGTGCTGTCCGCGCTCCCCTCGATGTCGCACGAGCCTATGACATCCCACACGGCAATTTTATTTTCAAGCAAAAATTTGCGTTTTTCCGCGACCGTTTCGGGAGTTTCACAGCCGAAAACCGCGGCGGTCACTTTCCAAAACCTGTTTTGCGGATGTCCGTAAAAGAACATCTCCTCACGCGACTTGACCGATGGGAAACTGCCTAAAATCAGCACCGCAGAATTTGCGTCGTATACAGGTTCGATAGGGTGTTTTATCATGGCGCGACCTCCTTGGTTGATATAATCATTATACCACACTCTTCCTACACTTGCAATTACCACGCGGTAATGATATACTTATAGCGATTGAAAATTTCCCGAAAGGAACATTTGCCATGAAAAAAGGAAATCCCGCGGCACTTTTGCCGATCGGCGTTTTTCTCGCTTTATATCTGGGTCTTGGACTCACGTTTGAGTACGCGCTTGATATTCCGATGGGATTTTACAACATTCCCATTGTTGTTGCTTTTCTCGCGGCTTTGCTTGTCGCGTGCCTGCAGAACCGAAGCCTTAGTTTTGACGAAAAACTCGAAATAATGGGGCGCGGCATCGGCGACAAGAACATTGTAACGATGATACTCATTTTCCTCGCGGCAGGAATTTTTGTCGGCGTTGTCGGGCGTGAGAGTGCCGAAAGCGTGGCGTATTTCATGCTGTCGGTCGTCCCCGCGCGGTATGCAGTGGCGGTACTTTTCGTTGTCAGTTGCTTTGTGTCGGTGGCGATGGGAACATCCGTCGGCACGATAACGCTGATAACGCCTATCGCCGTTGCGGTTTCAAACGCTGTCGGCTTTGACATGCCGCTCTGCATTGCGTCCGTCATCGGCGGCTCGATGTTCGGTGACAATCTCTCGTTTATTTCTGACACAACAATTGCCGCATGCAACGGTCAGGGATGCCGCATGAAAGACAAGTTCCGCGAGAACTTTTTTATTGCACTTCCCGCCGCGCTTGTGACGCTTGCGCTTATTATCCTGCTTACGGCAAGCACTCCCCTCTCCGAAATGGCGGCAAAAGATTACGACCTTTTAAAAACCGTACCGTATGTCCTTGTACTGGTCGGCGGCATTGTCGGCATAAACGTATTTGTGATACTTATTGTCGGCGTAGTTTCGGGTGCTGTGATAATGCTTGCAACGGGCAGTGCCGGCGCATACGAACTCATCGGTAACATGGGCGACGGCGCGTCCGGCATGTTTGAGACCGTAATGGTTGCAGTGCTCGTCTCGGCGATGTGCGCGCTGATACGCGAACACGGCGGTTTTGATTTTATACTCAGCACCGTAAAGCGCATTTTCAAAGGCAAAAAGGGCGGTCAGTTAGGCATGGGGCTGCTCGTCGGCGCTATGGATATCGCCACGGCTAACAACACTGTCGCAATAGTCATGGCAAACCCAATTGCAAAAGATATGGCAAAAGACTATGTCATTTCGTCGAAGAAAGCCGCGTCTATCCTTGACACGTTCTCCTGCATATTCCAAGGTATAATTCCCTACGGCGCACAAATGCTTGTAGCGATATCCGCAGCAAACGAACTCGGCGCTACCGTCAGCGCGTTTGACATCATGCCGTACCTGTTCTACCCCGCGGTTCTGCTTGTAAGTTCGCTTGTGTTTATATTTGTAATCCCCGAAAAAGGCGCATCAAAATGATGCGCCTAAATTAATGTTTATGTTACTAACATCTCCGCCCGAGATCGCAACGCTAACGCTCAAGGAACCGAAGGCTCCTGCCATACTCGCAAAGCGAGTATGGGCGAAGCGAAGGATCTCGCGGGGAGATGGTTGTTTGAACGCATAAACATTTATTTACTTCTCAATATCTCTCATAATTCTATCGTCGAGGTCGGCGGGGACTTCGGCGGTTGAATTTTTCACCATTGTTTCAACTTGTGCAGTCGTGAGCTGCGTTTCCGCTGTGACGGTTCCAGCGGCGGTCTGCTTTGCGAGGGCGTGCCTTTTCTTTGCATAAAGCGCGACCGTAATTGCAACAAGTATTGCACAAAGCGCGGCAAAGATGAAATACTGCGTGTTGTTTTGTTTCTCAACGGTAACGGGTAAAGCACCCAAATCTACCAAATGTACAACAGCCGTTGTGTATTCAACCGTGAAGATATCGCCGTATTTTTCGGTGAGTTCTTCGAGCATTGCTATAGTCTCGGGATCGTCACGGCGTTCCTCAAGGATTCCGAGGTCGATTTCGTTGTCGGTTTCGTCAAGTGCCGACGAAACAAGTCCGAGGTTCTTTTCAAAGTAGGGGAGCAATTCTTCCTGCACTCCCGCAAGGTAATTTCGGCTGTATTTCTGATAAACAAATGTCACGGTGGAGTCATCGTTTACAAGGTCGAGTATCTCCGCCTTGCCTGCTTCGCCCGCATCGTTTTTCTGCACGGCAAATGTCAAGTTTGTCATGCCGCCGTCGGTAGACCATACACCGCAGATGTAATCGGGAGTGTTTTCGCCCCACGAAGCATACAGGTCGCCCGCGGTCTCATATTCCCCCGTCGCGGCATAGCAAACCGCGGTGAGCATAAGTATCATCAAAATCGAAACAAATTTTTTCATAAAGCACCTCCGTTTAAATAATCGCGTACCGTCTTTATCGCCTTGCGGTACTTCCTGTACGTTGCGGGAAGTGACAGCCCCACAACGTCCGCCGTCTCCGAAAAGCCAAGCCCACTTGTATGCAATGACAAAATCTCACGCTCGCAAAGCGGCAGTTTTGCTATTGCGCGCTCAATATCCAGCCGCTCCAAAGTGCATGCAAATGCGTCAAATGCTGCTTCTTCCGCATCTTCAATGTCAGCATGCCGTTTCTTGCGCAAAGCGTCAAGCGAAAGATTGCGCGTCATCCTGAACACCCACGCCCGCGGATTTTTCACCTCGGAAGTCGGCGGTGACACAAACAGTTTGACAAACACATCATGCGTGATGTCCTCGGCTGTCTCGCGCGAGCGCACTATGCGGCAAGCAACGGTAAACACGGGAGTTTTAAGTTCATTGTATATCCGCGCAAACGCGTCCTTGTCGCCGCCGCGCACTTTGGAGAATTCTTCTTTTATGTCCATTCCCCTGCCTCCTTTCACTTACTATGACGATCTGCAAAGGTTATTTTTTCGCTTTATGGGGAAATTTTTGTTTGTAGAATTAATGTTTAGAGCTCAAACAAACATCTCCCCGCGAGATCCTTCACTCCGCCCATACTCGCTTTGCGAGTATGGCAGGAACCGAAGGTTCCTTGTGCTCCGTTCGAGGATGACAAGCGGGGGTTGTTGCAATGCGTAAACAAAGGCTTTTTAAGCACTTCGCTCAAACCCGCCCTTGTCATCCTTGAGCGCAAGCGAAGGATCTCGGGCGGAGATGTTTGTAACATAAACATCAATTTACCGCTAAAAAAGGGCTGTTTTACAGCCCTTTTCATATTTCACGATTCGGTTACGGCTTTGCCGCAGAGGTGCTCGGGTGTGAGCGCGAGCAAAACGGTTCTCGCGGCGTGCTGTTCGATCTCTTTGCGGATGTATTCCTCGTCATCGGTGAATTTGTGACTGAGTTTTGTCGAGATATCAATGAGTTTTTCCATGTCGGTTATCACTTCGATTCTGCCGAAAACGATGACGCTTTTTACATGCAAAGCCCAGTCGCCATCAATGCGGCTACCCTCGTCATACACGCAAAACGAAACCTTATCGTGCTTTGCAATTGCGTCGGCACGGTGGCCGCCTCGACCACAATGGAAGTATATTTTTCCGTCTTCAGCATCGTAAAAATGGTTCATCGGCATGCCGTACGGATAATCCCCGTCGCCGAGTACCGAAAGTACACCACGTTTCTCGCGCGTAAGTATCTCGACGCACTCGCTCTGAGAAAGTTTTTTGTTTATTCTTGTGAGTTCCCTGAACATTGCGCACTCCTGTATATATTTTAAATTTATTTTATAACATTTAGGCTACACTGTCAACAAACATTACAACATATCGCATTATATATTGCTTGCTTTTTTATTGCAAATATGGTATCATATTTATGTTTAATCATTTATATGAAAGGGGACTTTTCTTTGGTCACCATAGGAATAGACATCGGCGGCAGCACTACAAAAATCGTCGGATTCTCCTCCGAAAACGGGTACACACTTATCGAGCCGCTTTCGGTCAAGGCAACCGACCCTGTCACCAGCGTTTACGGCGCGTTTGGCAAATTCCTTACGCAAAACTCGCTTGAACTTTCCGACATTGAAAAAATTTCTATTACCGGTGTCGGTTCAAAATACATTACAAAACCGCTTTACTCGCTCCCCTGCGAGAATGTTCCCGAGTTTGAATGTATCGGCCTTGGCGGTCTTTACCTCTCGAACTTTGAACGCGCGATTGTTGTCAGCATGGGCACAGGCACCGCGCTTGTACACGCGACACGCGGCGGAAAAATCGAGTATCTCGGCGGTACCGGTGTCGGCGGCGGTACGCTTGTCGGACTTTCCGAAAAACTGCTTGGAATGAAGAACCCCGAGCATATCTCCGACCTTGCAAAAGACGGCAATCTCGACAACATAGACCTGCGCATAAAGGATATCACCCCAGGTTCATATACTCTCCCCGAAAACATGACCGCGGCAAACTTCGGCAAGGTGGCAGACCTTGCAACAAAAGAAGACATCGCGCTCGGTCTTATCAACATGATTTACGAGACTGTCGGCATGATGGCGGTGTTCAACTCCCGCATGCACAAAACACGCGACATAGTTCTCACGGGCAACCTTACGCAGATATCGCAAGCGCCCGGCACATTCAAAACCCTATCCGAAATGTTTGACGTAAACTTTATTATCCCACCGCGCGCACAGTATTCCACCGTTATCGGTGCCGCACTTTGCGCACTGAAGTAAACTGACAAAATGACCAAGAAACCTAAAATGATACTGTTTGACTACGGTCAGACGCTTATTGTAGAACCTCAATTTGACTGGACAGCGGCAAACCTTGCCGTGCTTTCCCACGCGTCAAATCTCCCCGAAGGCATGAGCGAAGCCGAGTTCTGCGAGTGTTCAAACAAACTGTTTGAATACGTTTCGGGCGCACGACGCGAAAGCTGCCGCGAGATCGAGCATGAAAAATTTATACGTCTGCTCCGCGACGCATACGGTCTTAAACTTGACATTTCCATTGCGGAAGCCGACCTTCTCTATTGGGACAGTGCAACGCACGGTTCTTTTGCCTCCCCCGGTGCCGCGGAATTCCTTGACTATCTGCACGAAAACGGCATACGCACAGGCGTTATCAGCAATATGTGCTACTCAAACATGGCACTGCGCACCCGCCTTAACCGCTATCTGCCAAACAACCGCTTTGATTTTGTAATCACGAGTTCGGACTACATTCTCCGCAAGCCGGAGAAACTGCTGTTTGACGTGGCAAGGCTCCGTTCGGGACTGGACGCAAGCGAAATATGGTACGTGGGAGACAATGCGAATGCCGACGTTGTAGGCGCACTCAGCGCAGGTATGCACCCTGTGCTTTATACAGGCGCACACATGCGCGACTATTCAAATCTGCCCCCGCTGTCGTTTGACAAAGTCGACAGTTTTGAGGAGCTTAAAGAAATCATCGAAAAAATATAAAAAACAACCGATTATCTTTTGGATAATCGGTTGTTTTTTATGCTAATGCTCTCTCGAGCCAGATTACGCCGATATCAAGCGCATCGTAAAGACCGTTCTTTTCACCCTGCTTTACTATTCTGTCTGCGAAAGGCTTCGACTGGTCTGTGGAAAGGACCTGAATAAGAATTTTGTCAGGGATCTCGGTGTTGCCGAACTTTTTGTATGACATTATCATCATATAAAGGATGTACGGGTCTGTCATGTTGCCGTAGCAGATAGTGTCATGCTCACGCACAAACGCTCTGCCCTTATATTCAATGTAGCTAACTTCGTTTGCCATCATTTTACCTCCCAAAATATACTGTTCTTATTATTTTACTATACTTTTTTAATATTGTCAACTTTTTTTAGATACCTAATCAAATCCGCCTTGGCATTTGTTACTTTTTCATCAAATACGGCAAACAAAAGTTTTGTAAGCGCATCTCCAATTGCTCTGCCGGAAATTCCGAGTGCCGCGATGTCACTGCCTTTTATATCAAGGTCGGATATCGCAAAGCAGTTCTCTGTCTCAATGAGGGTTGAAAGTTTGTCAAAAAGGTCGCGGTCACCGTCAATCAAAGCGCGGTCAAGCGCGGCTTGTTTGCCGCTTGCAAACACAAGTCTGCGAAGCGAGGGCAAGCTATGGCTTTCGGGCAATACACAATTGACGGTTGCAAGAACGCTGTCTGCGAAATGCGTCGATGTTTTAAGTGACTTAACGTGCTCTTCCGCATTTTTATCATTTAATAAAAACGCGGCGAGACGCACATCGGCGCGGCACGGCAATGTGTCGATGTATTTTACTGCTTCCGCGCTAATTTGCGGTGTATTAAAAATGCAATCAAAAACCTTTCCGTAAATCATTGTTTCAATAATTTTGGCTGCAGAAACACCTATCAGCAGTTTTTCAAGTTCGGCAAAAATTCTTTCGCGGGAAACTAGAGAAAGGCGAGGTGCAAGAGATATTGCCGCTTCGAGTGTGTCCTGCTCGATGTCAAAGCCGAGTTTTGAGGCAAAACGGAACGCACGGAGTATGCGAAGCGCGTCCTCTGTGAATCGCTCGTGAGGTACGCCGACAGCACGGATAATCTTTTTCTCAAGGTCTTCCCTGCCACCGTAAAGGTCTACGATATTGCCGTCAATATCCATCGCCATTGCGTTGACCGTAAAGTCGCGACGGCAAAGGTCGTCGGAAAGGTGTTTTGAAAATTGCACCTTGTCGGGGTGACGCCCGTCGGTATAAGTCGTCTCCGTGCGATAGGTGGTTATTTCCGCCGACATTCCGCCGTACAGCACCGTAACGGTGCCATGCTTTAACCCCGTGGGTATAACGCGGTCACCATCAAACACCGCCATAGTCTCTGCAGGCTCCGCACTTGTGGTAATGTCGTAGTCGCTCGGCGCTGCCCCAAGCAAAAAGTCACGCACACATCCGCCCACAAGGTAAGCATCGTACCCTGCAGATGTGAGTTTGCGAAGTATATATTCAATTTGCGTAGGTATGTTCATGTGTGCGCCCTCCTTTTTCATTTCATATTTGCTTTTGTTGTATTGATTGAAGAAATAAGTATACGCCGCAGCGAGCCGCAATCGTGCAAAATGCTGTTTACACAACTTTCCGGTAATATATCGGCTTTTAGCATAAGTTCCAGCCAATATTCCGTCTCGTAGCACTCTTTTAACGCAATCTGAAGTTTAGAAACGAAGTCGAGTTTGCTTTGAGCATATTTTGCCTCACGAATATTGGCACCGATAGAAGTAGCTGACCGCTCAAGTTGGTTGACTAAAGAATAATGTCCTTTTAATCCATCCGTAGTCTTTAACACCTTCACCGCAAACTCTATAGACAAATCCGCAAGTTTATTTTCAGCCATCTGATTTTCCTCTTTCAATGAAATCCTCGCACAGCGAGGATGAAATCTGCGGCATTGCCGCAGATGAAATCGTGCGTATACGCACGATGAAATTAAATCCACCCATCCGCGTCGAGCGGATTTCATCCGACTGCAAGGAGGATTTCATCGCGCAAGCGATTTATCCCACCGTAAGGTGGATTTAGTTGAAAAAAGCCTAACGCTTTGCGTTAGGCTTTTTTCTGGTGACCCGTGGGGGAATCGAACCCCCGTTACCGCCGTGAAAGGGCGGTGTCTTAACCGCTTGACCAACGGGCCGTTGTGGTAGCGGAAGTTGGACTTGAACCCACGACCTATCGGGTATGAACCGATTGCTCTAGCCAGCTGAGCTATTCCGCCACATTCAGTGCTCACTGGCACCAACGAGAATTATTATAGCACAAGGTAACGGTCTTGTCAACAACTTTTTTAAAAAAGTTACAAAATATTTTGAAATTTTATAGAGGCAGAGAGATGCTAATATAAATTAATGTTTATGTTACTGACATCTCCGCCCGAGATCGCAACGCTGACGCTCAAGGATGACAGGGGCGGGATTTAGCAAAGTGCTAAAAAAGGCTTATTTTATCGCACTGCGGCAACCCCCGCTTGTCATCCTCGAACGGAGCGCAGCGGAGTGAAGGATCTCGCGGGGAGATGTTTGTCACTTCACTAAACATTAATTTACACTACCAAAAAGCTTACAAATTCCGAAAAACGGACTTTGTAAGCTTTTCTTCTTGTGACTTTACTTAAGCCGCGGGGAATGTCACTGTGGCTTTGAACAAGTCGCCGTCTATTGTCACATCCAGTGTGCCGCCTTGGAGTTCAGTGAGGCTGCGGGCTATGGAGAGTCCGAGACCACTTCCCTCAGTGTTGCGCGACGCGTCGCCGCGGACAAAGCGCTCGGTGAGCTCGTCACCGGTTATGTTCAGCGACTCGCGGGAGATGTTGCGGAAGATGGCGGTCACCTTATTATCGGCGCGCTCGAGAGTGATATACACGCGCGTTTTCGGCATTGCGTACTTGCAGATGTTACAGAGCAAATTGTCAAACACGCGCCACAGTCTGCGTCCGTCTGCCATGATATAAGCGGGGTCGCTTGGCATTGACATTATGGGAGTAAGTTCGCTTGCTTCAAGTTTTTCGCTGTACTCGCCGAGTGACTGTTCGAGAAGAACGCATGCGTCGAGACGCTCGCACTCGACCGTGAGATTACCCGTTGAAGCCTTTGATGCTTCGACAAGGTCATCAATAAGTTTTTTCAGCCTTGCGCTGTGACGGTCGAGCACATCGACATATTCGCGCACTTTTTCGTTTTCTATCTCCTCTTTTTTGATGAGATCAACATAGTTTACAATGGATGTAAGCGGCGTTTTTATATCGTGCGAAACATTGGTGATAAGCTCGGTTTTAAGGCGCTCGCTCTTCATTTTTTCGTCGACTGCGCGTTCAAGACCGCCGCCGATATTATTAAGCGTTTCGCCAAACTCGCCGAAGTCAAGCGGCATGTATTTTGTGTCGATTTTCTCGCCTATGTGTCCCTCGGCAATAGCCTCACCGCCTTTTTTAAGTTTGCGAAGAAGCAGCACCGCAAAAATAACAAGCGGAATGACAATAATCTTTTCAACAGTCCATAAAATAACAAGATTATCCGGCTCATATGCGTTTGACAACAGCAAAATCAGTTCAAGCAGAGTTACGGCAAACAGCAAAAGTGCGGTTTTCCAGACCAGCGGCAATGCGCATATGAGCTTATACGCACCGCGGCAAATAAATGCAACTGCTTTATATATAAGTGTCGAACGGATAAGACCGCCGACCTTGACGCGAGCGGCAAAACTGAGCAGATAACCAAGCAGGATAAGATAAAGCACAACAGCGCATATTGCGGTGCCAATTCCGGCTGCTATGGCAAAGGTAAGCTGAGCCGAAAACGTGCCCGGCGCCTGATACATGATAAGTTCAATCAGGAATACCACACCGAGACCGATTGCTGCAAACAGCGCAACAGAAAGGACCGTGAAAAGGTCAAACGGTATGCGGTCAAATAAACCGAGCGACGGCTCCGAACTCTTTTTGCGGTGACCCGCAGCGCAGAAGAGGAATATCCACACCGCAATAAGCAGGATAAAGCAACCCGCGGCAAGACTTATAGAAACATATCGCATGCTGTAGACTGCGTCGATCCAAAAGCGCGCGAGCGAAAGCTTATCGGTCGTGTACTTGGCCGCCTTTTCGTAGAGAGTTACAGTCAATGTAACAGGGGTAGGTTCACTTTCCGCATAGTAGCCGAAGTCATGCAGTATTGCCTGCAGTTCGTCCGTGTTTTGTACATTACCTAAACTATACAACTCACCGTTATAAGTAACTATTACTTCACAATTATCGGATAAAGGCTCGGTCGCGTCATCAAATATAAACATATCTTCGCCGCTAACACCGTACTGCACAGTATCCACCGGTTCTCCGTCGACGGTATATGTGACATCTGGCGATTCCGTCAGCGGCAGCGGCTCGGCATTTTCAATGAGTCCGCCGCCTACGGTATATACCACGGTTGACACGGATTCTTCACCGCTGACTGTATAGGTTACATCGGAATTTGTATTTGATACAACAGTCTCCGGCAGAGGCTCAGCAGCCGCAAACATGCCTTCGTCTACAGTGTACGATACCTCGGGTGCATCAATCTCGCTCTCTACAGTATAGGATACCTCGGGTGCGGTAATCTCTCTGCCTACAGTATAGGACACGTCGCCGTTTACGGTATAGCTGACATTTTCATAGACATACTGCGTGTATGTCACTGTAGTTTGCTGCAAATATGTGCTTGCCTTGCCGAGATGCGAAATCTTGTCGCCTGTCGAGCTTTCTATTTCATAGTAGAAGTTAGCGCCGCCGTACAGCTTGTCTATGTCGTTGCCTTGCCAGTATGCGTCGGCAATCTCGTAGGCGTAGCTCCTCAGAATGTTTTGTAAAACGTTTTCTTTTTCCTTTTTAAAGTTGCCCGTGTATGCACCGACCGCACCCGCCGCCACTGCACAGACACCGAAAAACACCGTGCCGAGCAACAGCAAAACGGATAGAATTACAGCAACTGCCTTTATTGCGGCATTGTTTCTTATCTTCATCTTTGCCTCTCCTTACTTTTCTATTTTATATCCCTTTGCCCATACCACTTTTAAGTATCTCGGCTCGGTGGGATTGATTTCGATTTTCTCGCGCAAATGGCGTATATGTACCGCCACAGTTCCCTCCGCGCCGTAAGGCTCATTCTTCCAAACGCGCGAATATATTTCTTTAGGAGAGAAAACCACTCCCGCGTTTTGCATAAGCAGTTTAAGAATCTCGTATTCGGTGGGCGTAAGGTTCACCTTTTCGCCGTCCACAAATACCTCTTTGGCAAGGTCGTCAAGTTCTATGCCGCCGACAGAAATCTGCTTTTGCCCCGCGGCGGTCTGTCCACCGCCAAGCTGCATATATCTGCGCAAATGCGACCGCACACGCGCAAGCGTCTCGGTGGGGCTGAACGGCTTTGTGATGTAGTCGTCGGCACCTACGCCGAGCCCGAGCACCTTGTCGCTGTCCTCACTCTTTGCAGTCAGCAGTATCACGGGAACATTGTACCTCTCGCGAAGTTTTGACAGTGCTTCAATGCCGTCCATCCCGGGCATCATTATATCCATGAGCACAAGGTGGATATCCTCTTTTTCTATAATTTCAAGCGCCTCGCGCCCGTTATACGCCGAAAAGGTCTTATACCCCTCCGCCTCAAGATAAATCTTCAGCGCGGAAACGATATCCTTTTCGTCGTCGCAAATCAAAATGTTGTACATGTCATTTCCCTCCGTCAATAATAAAATACCACATAAAGTTTTAAAATCCAATACCCTAAACCATTAAGATTTTATTAAGAATTTTTGGAAATTGATTAAGGCGGTAATTGCGCTTCCCCGCTATGCAAAAAAGGAAGCCTTGCAGCTTCCTTTTTCTTACTTTTTCAATTTTTCTGCGGCTTCTGCGGGGGTGAGGAGCTCCTGCTCGCCGCTTTCCATGTTTTTAAGCATTATCTTGCCTGCCTCGGCTTCGCTGTCGCCTACGAGTGCAACATACGGGATGCCGCTGCGGTTGGCAAACTTCATCTTTGGTTTCATGCCCTTATCAAGGCAGTACACATCAACCTTAAAACCTGCATTGCGAATTACTGCCGCGCTTTCGAGAACAAAGTCGATGTGGTTCTTGTCCATAGGAATGAACAGCACGTCAACAAGGCTCTTGCGGTCGTCGGAGATGATATTCTCGCTTCTGAGCTGAGAGAACAGGCGGGTAAGGCCGATAGAAATGCCGATGCCGGGGAGAGAATCGTCGGTGTAGTAACCGGTGAGGTTATCGTAGCGACCGCCCGAGCAAACACTTCCGAGCGCGGGATAATCGACCATCTTGGTCTCGTAAACTGTACCCGTGTAATAGTCAAGTCCGCGGGCTATGGTGAGGTCAATGGCGATATTCTTCTCGGGAATGCCGTACATATATGCGTAGTTAACGACCTTTTCAAGTTCGTCAACGCCTTCCTTAAAGGTCTCGTCTGCGCAATCAACAGCCTTGAGCGCCGCGAGGACTTCCGCATTGGTGCCCTTGATGTTGATAAACGCGAGAATCTTATCAGCAGCCGCGCCGTCAACTCCGAACTCGCTGAGTTCCGCCATGACCTTCTCTGCACCGATTTTTTCGAGCTTATCAATGGTGCGAAGAATGTCGCCTATCTTGTCGGCAAGACCGAGCGAGGAGAAAAAGCCGTTGAGAACCTTGCGGTTGTTGATACGGATAACAAAATCGCCGAAGTTCAGCTTGGTGAACACATTGTAGATAACCGCGGGCATTTCTGCGTCGTACATGAGGTCGAGCGCCTCGGAGCCGATGATGTCTATGTCGCACTGATAGAACTCGCGGAAACGTCCCTTCTGCGGACGCTCGCCGCGGTAAACCTTGCCCATTTGGTAACGCTTGAACGGGAAAACGAGGTCGTTTTTGTGCAGGGACACATAGCGTGCAAGCGGCACGGTGAGGTCAAAGCGCATAGAAAGGTCGGTGTCACCCTTGGTAAAGCGGTAAATCTGCTTTTCGGTTTCGCCGCCCGCCTTTGCGAGAAGCACGTTTGAATATTCGAGCACGGGGGTATCGAGAGGCAGGAAACCGAAGCTTTCATAAACCTCGCGGATAGTGTCGTACATTTTATTAAAAAGAATCTGGTCGGGGGGAAGAAGCTCCATCGTGCCCTGAAGCACGCGGGGCTCGGTTTTTGTAGTAGACATGGTTTTCTCCTTAAACACGGAATTGATATTCGTAAAGTTCTTTGTATATGCCGCCGATCTGCATAAGCTCGTCATGGCTGCCGCGCTCTTTTATGCCGTCGTCGGTCATAACGATTATCTCGTCGGCTTTTTTAACGGTGGAAAGTCGGTGCGCGACAACTATCGTGGTACGTCCCACGGAGAGCTCGTCCAGGCTTTCCGAAATCAGCTTTTCGGTGGCGTTGTCAAGAGCGCTCGTCGCTTCGTCGAGGATAAGTATAGGCGGATTTTTGAGGAACACACGGGCAATTGCAACGCGCTGTTTCTGACCGCCCGAGAGCTTGACTCCGCGCTCACCTACCTCAGTGTCATAACCGTCGGGCAGGCTCATAATGTACTCATGTATGTTTGCGCGTTTTGCCGCCACTATCATTTCCTCATCGCTGACATCTTTTGAGCCGTAACAGATGTTGTCGCGGATAGTAGAGTCAAAGAGGAACACATCCTGCGAGACTATGCCGACATTTTTGCGGAGCGACTCAAGAGTAATCTTGCGGATGTCGGTACCGTCAAGTTTAACCGCACCACCCTCGATATCGTAAAAACGCGGGATAATATTGCAAATTGTGGTTTTGCCGCCGCCCGACGGACCTACAAGAGCAAGAGTTTTGCCGGGTGCAACTTTAAACGAAAGGTGGTTAAGTATTTCCTTTGAGTCGTTGTACTTAAACGAAACATCGTCAAACACTATCTCGCCGTTGACTTTGTCAATCGGCTTTGCGTCGGGTTCGTCGCTCTCTGTGGGAGTGTCCATAATAGCGCAGAAGCGCTCAAATCCGCTCATGCCGTTCTGGAACTGCTCGACAAAGTTTACGATGCGGTTGATAGGGTCAACAAAGACGTTGACATAGATAAGAAACGCCGCGAAATCGCCTGGGGTAATGTAGCCGTAAATCGAGAAAAGTCCGCCGCTGACAAGCACGATAAGTTTGAGTAAGTCAAACATAAACGTGGACGTGCTGTGGAACTGCGCCATCGCGTTCAGTGCGCGGAAACGGGTTTTGACATAACTGTCGGTTGCCTCGCCGAACTTCTCATTTTCATAGCCGTGCGCAACGTACGCCTTGGTGACGCGCACTCCCGTAAGGCTGTTTTCAATTGACGCGTTTATCTTAGCGTTCTCGGCGCGCATCGCCTTAAATTCAACGCTCATTTTGCCGCGCATTTTCATTGCGAAGAAGATCATTATCGGAATGAACGCAAAGATGATAAGCGTAAGCCAGACGTTGACCTGCGCCATGAGGATAAACGAGCCTATGAGCAACACAATTGCGAGAAAGAGGTCCTCGGGGCCGTGGTGCGCAAGTTCGGAAACGTCGAGCAAGTCGCTTACAATGCGTGAAAGCAGCGCGCCCGTCTTGTTATTGTCGTAAAAAGAAAACGGAAGTTTTTGCATATGGTCAAACAAATCGCGGCGCATATCCGCCTGCATCATTGCCGCCATTCGGTGTCCGTAGTCCTGTATAAAAAGGTTCATCAACTTTTTTACAAAGTAAAGCACCACAAGGACAGCCGCAAAAATCAGTATCAGTTTTACATTTTTATTTGGTATAAACTCGTCGATAATTTCGCCCGTGAGCTTGGGATAAATCAAACTGCACAGCGCAACGCCGAGTGCGCAAAGCATATCAAATACAAAAGTCTTGATATACGGTCGGTAATAAGCACAAAATCGTTTTACCGTTTTCATCGTCGCTCACCTCCGTTATTACATCATTTTATTATACTGGAAAATGGCAATAAAGTCAATGTTTATGCGTAAATAAAAAAATCGGCGGTTGCCCGTCGATTTTCTACTCTCCGCTGACAGTTGAAAGAAGCTTTTCAGCCGTAACACTGTTATTTACCGTATAACGTCCGAGAAGATACAATGAACTTTCATCACCGTAAACCAACCTGTTTGGATGACTGTTCACCGTCAAAGTTACCTTGAAACCGTGTTCGTGCATTATCTCTTCGCAAAGGTCATTATACTTTCCGTTGGGGTATGCCAAAACAAAGGGAGTTTTGCCAAGTTCTTTTTGAAAAACAGCGGTATATTTTTCTATGTCATCTATCAGCACATTTGTATATTCCGCATCCGTTTCTCCCTCAAGCGGCAATGCGTTGGGACGGATAACTCTGTCGCCAACCTCATAGGGTGGCCAGTGATGCAAGTCGTATGTGTGGCTTTGTATATCAACATACCCCGAGTTTTCCATTTCGCGCGCCTGCTCCCACGTAAATTTAGGAATATATGAGTAATCGGTATCCCTGTAATGTGTCCAGCCTGCCGCCGCTCCAACTACAAAAATTGTTGCTTTCATGCCATATTTCTGCAAAATCGGCCACGCAATTGTATAATTACTGAGATATCCGTCATCCATTGTAATACATACGGGGTTATCTGGCAGCGGAGTACCGTTTTCTACATAGTCGACAAGTTCATCAAAAGTCACTGCTGTATACCCCGCCTCTTTCAATGTGCGCATGTGCATATCAAAAGTTTCGGCAGACACTATCATATCACTTGTAACATTGCTGTCAAAGTGATGATACATCAGTATAGCAATGTCTGCTTCCTTTTGGATATCAGACACACTATCACTTTCGGACGCGGCGGTATTATTTACACCGCATGATGTAAGTAGGCACAAAAGACTTACCAATATTAACTTGAACATGTTTGTATCAATACTCGCTTTCATTATATTATTCTTATTTTAATCGTTAATAATGAAAGTATACCACAACTAAAATTAGTTGTCAATAACAACTAATAAGATTTTTACACAACCGTGATTAGTTGCTATTCTATAATAAAAGGGGTGTGATACGATGTTAAAAAACTTGCGATTGCTCCGCGTTCGTGCAGGCCTAAGTCAAAAACAACTTGCGGAAATAATCAATGTAAGTCAGCAATCAATAAACAAATATGAAAACCACGAGGTAGAACCTACCCTTGAAACGCTCGGCGTTATCGCCGACTATTTTGATACCTCTATTGACTTCCTTGTGGGCAGAACCGAGCTTGAAAGCAAAATTGAGGAAGTACACGAGCTTGATCTGAACGCAGAAGAAGCAAAGCTAATAACAAACTATCGCGCGTTGTCGAAAAAAGAAAAAAATTCTGTGCAGTTGCTCGCAGAATCCTTGATTGAAAAATAACAGTAGCTACACAAAAATGTAAATAAATGTTTAGCGAAGTAAACAAACATCTCCCCGCGAGATCCTTCACTGCGCCTGCGGCTCCGTTCGAGGATGACAAGCGGGGGGTTGTTACAATGCGTAAACAAAAGCTTTTTAGCACTATGCTAAATCCCGCCCTTGTCATCCTTGAGCGTCAGCGAAGGATCTCGGGCGGAGATCGCAGCAACATAAACATTAATTTCTATCAGCAGACATAAAAAATCCTTGCAAACATTTTGCAAGGATTTTGTATTTTATTTTGCGTGGTAGAGTTTCTTTGCCTGGTATCTTGGTTCGCAGGTGAGGTTTACGCCGAGTTTTTTGAAGGTTTTGCTGTCGACCTGCGAGAGGATAACGGTGGAATGTGCTTCGCAACCTGCAAGTTTACCGAGCTGGTCAAGCGCCTGCGCCGCGGTTTTTGAAGTTACCGCACTGATGGAAAGCGCGATAAGCACTTCATCGGTATGAAGGCGCGGATTGTGATTTCCGAGGTAGCTTGTTTTGAGTCTCTGCACGGGTTCGATTACGGTGGGAGAAATAAGTTCCACTTCGTCGTCAATGCCTGCGAGCGCTTTGAGAGCGTTAAGCAGGAGTGCAGCGGACGCGCCGAGCAAGGATGAGGTTTTGCCGGTGAGAATACGTCCGTCGGGAAGTTCCATTGCCGCCGCGGGAGCGTCGGTTGCCTCTGCCTTGGCAAGTGCCGCCGCGATAACGGGACGCTGCTGGGCAGTGAGGTTTGCCTGCTTCATCAAAAGGTCGAGCTTATGAACGGTGTCCGAAGTGGTCATATTCTCTCTTTCGTCGCAGAGAGCGGTATAGTAACGGCGGATAATTTCCTGATTTGAAGCTTCACAAACTGCGTCGTCGTCGATAATGCAGTTACCCGCCATATTTACGCCCATATCCGTGGGCGATTTATACGGCGAGGCGCCGAAAATCTTCTTGAACATCGCATCGACTACGGGGAAAATTTCAACGTCGCGGTTATAGTTTACCGCGGTTTCGCCGTAAGCTTCGAGGTGGAACGGGTCAATCATGTTGATGTCGTTGAGGTCGGCTGTTGCCGCTTCGTACGCCATGTTTACGGGGTGCTTGAGCGGGATGTTCCATATCGGGAAAGTTTCAAATTTTGCATATCCCGCCTTTACGCCGCGCTTGTTCTCGTGGTAAAGCTGAGAAAGGCAAGTTGCCATTTTGCCGCTGCCGGGCCCCGGAGCGGTGACAATTACAAGTCGACGCTCGGTCTCGATATAATCGTTTATACCGTAACCATCGTCGCTCACGATTTTTTCAACATTATAGGGGTAGCCTTCGATAGAATAATGGTGGTAAACCTTGATACCGAGGCTCTGGAGTTTGCGTTCAAACTGAACAGCGGCACTTTGTGACGCAAATCTTGTAAGAACAACGCTGCCCACGTAAAGTCCGACACTGCGGAAAGCGTCGATAAGGCGCATTACGTCGAGGTCATATGTGATACCGAGGTCGCCGCGAACCTTGTTTTTCTCAATGTCAGCCGCGTTGATAGCGATAACTATTTCCGCGTCATCCTTGAGTTGAAGAAGCATCTGCAGTTTACTGTCGGGTTTAAATCCCGGCAGTACACGCGACGCGTGGAAGTCGTCAAAAAGTTTGCCGCCGAACTCAAGGTAGAGTTTGCCGCCGAACTTGGCAATTCGCTCTCGGATATGCTTAGACTGCATCTCCAAATATTTATCATTGTCAAATCCGATTTTACTCATTGCCATGCCACCGTCCTTTTTATTTCACTAACCTATATATTGTAACACACTTTTTTTATTATTTCCACATAATATGATAAAAATTTTATAAAGAAAGATAAATTAATGTTTATTAAACTGACATCTCCGCCCGAGATCCTTCGCGCTGCGGCTCGCACTGATTTAACCGCCGCAAAACGCGGCGGATGATTCGGCGGAACTAAAGTTTTCTTACGCAGGTAGTCAGAGCCGCATTGCTCTAGGATGACAATGGCGGGATTTAGCAAAGTGCTAAAAAAGGCTTATTTTATAGCATTGCACCCCCCGCTTGTCATCCTCAAACGGAGCACAAGGAACCGAAGGTTCCTGCCATACTCGCAAAGCGAGTATGGGCGGAGTGAAGGATCTCGCGGGGAGATGTTTGCTTGAACACTAAACACTAATTTATCCATTCAATGCAAAACAAAAAACCGCCCCTCGGGGCGGTTTTTATTTCAGAAAGATTACTGTTCGTCCTTCTTTTCGTTAGCAACCAGACGGATGATTGCCATTTCTGCTGCGTCTCCGCGGCGGGGACCGATTTTGTAAATCTGGGTGTAGCCGCCGTTGCGGTTAGCATACTCGGGAGCGATAGTGTCGAAAAGTTTCTTAACAACGCTCTCCTTAGTGATGAAAGCAAGTGCCTGACGGCGGGAAGCAAGAGTGTTCTTCTTACCGAGAGTAATCATCTTCTCTGCAAGAGGCTGTACTTCCTTTGCTCTGGTGAGAGTAGTCTCAACAGAACCGTTCTCAAGCAAATATGTTACCATACCTCTGAGCATAGCTTTTCTATGGTCAGTGGTTCTGCCAAGTTTTCTTGTTCCGGGCATTGTAATTCCCTCCTTGTAGTATTTAACCTGCTATGGTTATTAGTCGTCCTCGCGCTTAAGTTCGAGGCCGAGTCCCTGAAGTTTGTGGATAACTTCTTCAAGCGACTTCTTACCGAGGTTCTTGACCTTGATCATTTCGCTCTCGGTACGATTTGTCAAGTCTTCAACAGTGTTGATACCTGCGCGCTTCAAGCAGTTGAAGCTGCGGACTGACAAGTCAAGATCTTCAATGGTCATCTCAAGGACTCTGTCCCTGATGGTTTCCTTACGTTCAACCATGATTTCCGCCTTCTTAGCCTCATCCGACATATTTACGAAGAGGTTGAGATGCTCGTTGAGTATCTTGGCGCCGAGCGAAATCGCTTCCTTAGCGGAAACAGTGCCGTTTGTCTTAACGTTAAGCGTGAGCTTATCGTAGTCGGTGATGTTTCCTACACGGGTGTTTTCCACAGTGTACTGTACCTTGTACACAGGGGTATAAATAGAATCGGTGAAGATAAGACCGATAGGTGCGCTGACCTGTGCAGTTGCATTGTATGCCTGCTTATTCTTATCCGAAGAAACATATCCGCGTCCGCGGTCAAATGTAAGCTCCATGTAGAAGCGTGCATTTTCAACAACGGTAGCGATGTGGTGCTCGGGATTGAGAATTTCGATGTCAGCATCGGTAGCGATGTCGCCTGCGGTAACCTCGCAACCGCCTGTTACGTCGATAACAACGGTCTTGGGGCCCTGAGAGTAAAGCTTTGCAACGATACCCTTTACGTTAAGAACGATTTCGGTGACATCTTCTTTTACACCGGACACGGTAGAAATTTCGTGAAGCACGCCGTCAATCTTGATGCTGTTTACTGCAACACCGGGAAGCGAGCTGAGAAGCACTCTGCGAAGCGAGTTGCCGAGCGTTGTGCCGTAGCCGCGCTCAAGAGGCTCAACAACAAAGGTTCCTTCGCTGCCGTCTTCACTAACGTCGACCATGTTAATATTAGGCTTTTCTATTTCAATCATTTCGTACCCTCCTATTAAAACTGTTCATGCAATCCGATAATCTCTCCATTGGAGTGGTGCACTATCCTGCATACAGTATACCAAAGACCACGCTCCGATATAATGTATACATATCGGAGGCGGTATTACTTGGAATAGAACTCAACGATTGCCTGCTCGTTGACTTCGTAGTCGATATCTTCCTTAGTGGGAAGTGCAACGACCTTTGCAGTGCCGTTCTCAGCGTCAACTTCAAGCCACTTGGGAGCGGTCTTGGTCTTCATGTCTTCGAGAAGAGCCTTGCATCTGTCGGTACCGCGGAAGTTCTCTCTTACAGAGATAACGTCGCCTACCTTGATACGGATGGAAGGAATGTTTGCCTTCTTGCCGTTGAGGTCGAGATGCTCATGAGTAACGATCTGTCTTGCTTCACGGCGAGTGGGAGCGATACCCATTCTCCATGCTACATTGTCGAGACGGCACTCAAGAAGAGTAATCATGTTCTCACCTGCTTTGCCCTCCATCTTTTCAGCGAGGTCATAGTAGTGACGGAACTGCTTCTCAAGAACGCCGTAGATGAACTTGAGCTTCTGCTTTTCCTTGAGCTGAGAGCCGTACTTGGAAACCTTCTTGTGCTTGTCAGCACCGGGGTTTCTGTTAGACTGCTTGTTATATCCGAGAACAGCGGGGCTGATGCCGAGTGTTCTGCAAGTCTTCAAAATCGGTTCGCGATTTACTGCCATTTCTGTATCCTCCTTCTAGAATTATACGCGTCTGCGCTTAGGCGGACGGCAACCGTTGTGAGGGATAGGGGTGACATCCTTAATCATAGTGATGTCAAGGCCTACAGTCTGAAGTGCACGAATTGCGGATTCACGTCCCGAGCCGGGGCCCTTAACGTAAACTTCAACGGTCTTCATGCCGTGGTCAACTGCGATCTTGCCTGCTGCTTCTGCTGCGGTCTGTGCTGCAAAAGGAGTAGACTTTCTGGAGCCCTTGAAGCCCATTTCGCCGGCAGATGCCCAGGATACTGCGTTGCCCTCTGTATCGGTGATAGTGATTATCGTGTTGTTAAAGGTAGCCTGGATATGTGCTGCGCCCTTCTCAACGTTCTTGCGCTCGCGGCGCTTCTTGATAACCTTCTTAACAGCTTTAGCCATTCTTTGGTCACTCCTTTACTTCTTCTTATTCGCGATGGTCTTTGCGGGACCCTTGCGAGTTCTGGCATTGGTCTTGGTTCTCTGACCTCTTACGGGGAGACCCTTTCTGTGACGAATGCCGCGGTAGCAGTTGATTTCTACCATATTCTTGATGTTGAGTGCTACTTCACGGCGGAGGTCACCCTCTACAGTGTAGTTTGCTTCAATCTCATCACGGAGCTTTGCAACCTCTGCCTCGGTAAGGTCCTTTGCACGAGTGTCAGGATTGATACCTGTCTTCTCAAGGATTGCCTTAGCACTGGTCTGTCCGATGCCGTAGATATAGGTAAGCGCTATCTCAACACGCTTCTGATTTGGAATATCAACACCAGCTATACGAGCCATTTGTGTAATCCATCCTTTCTTTGGTTTGTGTCACGTTTGACACTTTCGGTTTAACGGTTTTTGCTTAACCCTGCTTCTGCTTGTGCTTGGGGTTCTCGCAAATAACCATTACTTTACCTTTTCTCTTGATGATTTTGCACTTTTCGCAAATCTTCTTTACGGAAGGCTTAACTTTCATTGTTTATCTTCCTTTCATAATGGTTAGTTTATTTTACGCGCCAGGTAATGCGTCCCTTTGTGGGGTCGTAGACCGACACCTCAACGGTAACTTTATCACCGGGCAGTATTCTGATATAGTTCATGCGCAGCTTACCCGAAATGTGGGCATTAACAATATGTCCGCTGGGAAGCTGTACTTTGAAGTTGGCATTAGGCAGTGCCTCAAGTACCACACCTTCAAATTCCATTACATCATCTTTTGGCACAATAATCCCTCCTACTTAAACTCATATTCGTAAATACGCTTATAGAGTTCTTCGTTACTTTTCGGAACCGATATAGGTTCTTTCGTAACAAAGGATAAATGCTTCAGCCTTTTTTTCTTAGGTGCTTCTGTCTTATGAAGTTTTCCGTCAGCCACAAGGACGAAGTCCTCGTCGAGACGGTCGACTACACAAAACAGACGCTTTCTGTCCCTGCCGCACTTTGAATATGCGAAGAGACCAATGCAACTTTCACTCATTTGATTTCGGTAAGGAGTATCGGACCCTCATCGGTTATTGCAACAGTGTTTTCATAATGTGCGGAAAGCTTGCGGTCGGCGGTCTTGACCGTCCAGCCGTCAGGCATTTCGTGCACATCACATACGCCTTCGTTTATCATCGGCTCGATAGCAATTACCGTGCCGGGGAAAAGTCTGGCGCCGCGACCGGGCGTTCCGAAATTCGGAACCTCGGGAGACTCATGGAGTTCATGTCCTACACCGTGACCGACGTATCTCTTAACGACACTGTATCCGTAAGATTTTGCGTGGGCCTCAACAGCCGCGCCGATGTCGCCAACGCGATTACCGGCAGTAGCCTGCGCAACGCCTTTGTAGAAACATTCTTTAGTGGCTTCGATAAGGCGTGCCGCCTCCTCGCTTATCTTTCCTACGGGAAAGGTGCGGGCCGCGTCGCCGTGGAAACCGCCGATAAATGCTCCGACGTCAATCTTTACAATGTCGCCCTCTTGCAAAATGCGTTTCTTTGAGGGGATACCGTGAATTACCTCATCGTTGATGCTGATACAGGCGCTTCCGGGGAAGCCCGCGTAACCGAGGAAAGAGGGTTTAGCACCGCTCTTTTCGATGTGATTGCGGATGGCTTTGTCAATCTCATAGGTCGACACGCCTTCACGAATCATTTCCTCGGCAACGGCGAGTGCCTCGCCGGTAATTCTGCCTGAAACACGCATCAGCTCAATTTGTGCCTTGTTTTTAAGCTGAATCATTTTATACTCCGATTGCCTTAAAGGTAAGCGCGGTAGTATCTTCGAGTTTCTCCTGACCTACAACGGTCTTGAGAATTCCCTTTGCGTCATAGTAACGCTCGAGGGGCTCGGTTTCCTCATGGTAAACTCTGAGGCGGTCTGCGACAACCTCGGGTTTATCATCCTTGCGGATAGTGAGTTCTGCACCACACTTATCACACTTGTCGCCGTCAGCGGAAGGATTGAACTTTGTGTGGAATGTTGCACCGCACGCCGCGCAAACGCGTCTGCCGCTCATTCTCTCAACGATAGTTGCGTCATCAACACTGATGTTGACAACGAGGTCGATCTCAATGCCCATTGCATCAAGTGCCTCTGCCTGCGCTATCGTGCGAGGGAAACCGTCAAGTATGAAACCGTTTTTGCAATCGTCATTGGCAAGTCGCTCCTTGATGATGCCGATAACGACTTCATCGGGAACGAGTTTGCCGGCTTCGATATATGCCTTTGCGGCAAGACCCATCTCTGTGCCTTCTTTAAGTGCCGCGCGGATAATCGCGCCTGTTGAAATAGTGGGAATGTTAAGGTGAGCCGCAACCTTTTCAGCCTGCGTGCCCTTACCTGCGCCGGGTGCGCCTAAAAATATAATTTTCATAGGTACCTCAGTTTAGACTAATTAGTCAAGAAAGCCCTTGTAATGGCGCATTGTCATCTGTGCCTCAATCTCTCTTACAGTTTCAAGTGCTACGCCGACTACGATAAGGAGTGACGAACCACCGAATGCGATGCTGCCGAACATACCGGAGTTGATAAGGTTCAGAACCATCGGGAATGCAGCGATGAAGCCGAGGAAAATCGCACCAATCAGTGTGATTTTAGACAAAACTTTGGAAATAAAATCAGCAGTAGGCTTGCCGGGACGAATTCCGACAATAGAACCGCCATTCTTCTTGATGTTATTCGCAACCTCAACGGGATTGAACGAAATTGCAACATAGAAGTATGCAAATGCGATAATCAGGATGAGGTAGAGAATGATGTAAACCACGGAGGTGTTGGGGTTGAACACTGTATCAAAGAAATTGTATACAGTGAGACCAAAACCGGATTCGGGCTTAGTGATAAACATAAGAATGGTGGAGGGGAGAGAGCAGATTGTGCTTGCGAAGATGATAGGCATAACGCCGGTCATGTTCAGCTTGATGGGAAGAGTGGAGCTCTGTCCGCCGTACATCTTTCTGCCGACAACTCTCTTTGCATACTGAACGGGAATTCTGCGCTCAGACTCGGTAATGAATACTACAAAGCCTACGAGTGCTACCATAACAACAACGATTGCTATGATGAAGAGAATGCCCAGTGCAATGTGCACACCGCCCTGCTTGAACATGTTCATAGCGGTCATCCATACGGATGCTGCGCCGCTGGGAAGACGTGCGATAATGTTTGCAAAAAGAATGATGGAGATACCGTTGCCGATACCGCTTTCGTTGATCTTCTCAGCGAGCCACATAACAAGCGAAGCGCCTGCGCAGTAGCATGCTACGATAACAACGCCTGCAAACCATGTAGTATTGTTAAGAACAGGGAGACCGAATGCTTCGTTCTTGAGAAGCATGTAGTAACCGATACTCATGATAAGTGCAAGTGCAACAGTTACGAAACGGGTGATAGTGTTGAGTTTCTTCTTGCCTTCTTCGCCCTGCTTGGAAAGATTCTCAAGTGCGGGGATAGCAATGGTAAGAAGCTGAATAATAATGGATGCGTTGATATAAGGCTGAACGCCGAGAGCGAAGAGTGTCGCCTGCGACATAGCGCCGCCCGACATGGTGTTCAGCAAATCGAAGATACCGCCCTGACCTGATGTAGCGGTGCCATACTCGGTGAAGAACTCGAGCATGTTACCGTTTACAAACGGAACAGGAATTGCGGAACCTATACGATAAAGAAGAATTATAAAGAGGGTGAAAAGAATCTTTTTTCTGAGATCGGGGATCTTGAATGCATTCTTAAATGTCTGAAACATTTATACCACCTCGATCTTTCCACCTGCTGCTTCTATCTTCTCCTTGGCACTCGCCGAAAAGACTGCTGCTTTAACAGTGATTTTTTTAGCGAGCTCGCCCTTGCCCAAAATCTTAAGCGCGCTCTTAGGCTGGCTAACAACGCCTGCCTCTGCAAGTGCTGCAAGATCTACTACTGCGCCGTCCTCAAATTTGTTGAGCGCTTCTACGTTTACTACGGAATACTCCTTAGCAAATCTGTTGTAGAAACCTCTCTTCGGCAGCTTTCTGTAAAGAGGAAGCTGACCTCCCTCAAAGCCGGGTCTTACGCCACCGCCGCTACGTGCGTTCTGGCCCTTGTGACCCTTGCCGGCGGTTTTGCCGTTACCGGAGCCGGGACCTCTACCCTTACGGTATGCAGGGGTTACGGAGCCCTCTGCCGGTGAAAGTTCATGAAGCTTCATGATTGTCCTCCTTTGTTTGATGTTGTTTTAGTTTTGTATCAAGACAAAACTTAAACGGTCTCAATCTTAACAAGGTGGGAAAGTACTTTCACCTTGCCGCCGAGAACTGCATCGTTTACGTGTTCGATGCTGTCACCGATTTTATTGAGTCCAAGCGATTTTGCGGTTGCCTTCTGGTTCGGCTTTGCGCCGATAAGGCTTTTTGTAAGAACTACTTTTACCTTTTCCATTACAGCGTCCTCCTTATGCCTTGATGTCTTCAACGCTCTTATCGCGGATAGCAGCTACCTGCTCAGCGGTACGGAGAGCCTTGAGGCCTTCAAAGGTTGCCTTTACGACATTGGTGGGGTTGTTGGAACGGAGGCACTTAGCACGAACGTTGCTAATGCCAGCAAGCTCGAGTACGAGACGTACTGCGCCGCCTGCGATAATACCGGTACCGGGAGCGGCGGGCTTGAGAAGAACTCTGCCTGCACCGAACTCACCGATGATCTCGTGAGGGATAGTCGAACCCTTGCGGGATACGGTAATCATATTCTTCTTAGCATCCTCAATTCCCTTGCGGATAGCGTCCGGAACCTCGGCTGCTTTTCCGAGACCGTAGCCTACGCGGCCGTTCTTATCGCCTACTACCATGATAGCGGTAAATCTTGCGATACGACCACCTTTTACGGTTTTGGAAACACGGTTGAGGGCTACAAGGCTTTCGGAAAATTCCGTATCCTTCTTAGCCGCATCATTTCTGTATGCCATGTTTTTTCTCCTTAATTAATGTGAATGAAATAAAATTTCAAACTGTGTACAAACCGGAATTAGAACTTAAGGCCGCCCTCGCGAGCACCTTCAGCGAGTTCCGATACACGTCCGTGATAGAGATAACCGCCGCGGTCGAATACCACGTTGGTGATTCCCTTAGCTACTGCTCTTTCAGCAATCATCTTGCCGACTTCTTTTGCAGATTCCTTGTTTCCGCCGCTAAGCTTGAAATCCTTTTCAAGGCTGGAAGCGGATACCAGAGTTACGCCCTTAACATCATCGATGATCTGAGCGGAAATGTTCGCATTGGAGCGATATACGCAAAGACGAGGAGTCTCAGCTGTGCCGGAGATCTTGCCTCTAACTCTTGCATGTCTCTTAAGACGTGCTGCGTTACTGTCTTTTCTTGAAACCATCTGTGTCCACTCCTTTCATTATTTACCGGTCTTACCGGCCTTGCGGCGAATGTGTTCGTCGGAGTACTTAACGCCCTTGCCGTGATAAGGCTCAGGCTTTCTGTAGCTGCGGATCTTAGCTGCTACTGCACCTACTACCTGCTTGTCAATACCCTTGACAATGATAGTGTTGAGGTCCGGAACCTCGAAGGTTACACCGTCGCCCTCTTCAACATAGATGGGATGAGAGTGACCAAGGCTGAGAGTGAGCTTGTTGCCGGTCTTTTCAACCTTGTAACCAACACCGACGATTTCGAGTTTCTTAGAGAAGCCCTCGGTTACACCAACAACCATGTTGGAGAGGAGAGCTCTTGTAAGACCATGAAGGGCTCTTACTTCTTTTTCTTCAGAGTCACGAGTTACAACAACCTCAGCGCCTTCCTGCTTAATGGTGAGGCAGGTAGCGAAAGTCTGAGCGAGCTCGCCCTTAGGACCCTTAACGGTTACTGCGTTGCCCTCGCCGATTGTTACGGTAACACCGGCGGGAACAGCGATAGGCATTCTACCAATTCTTGACATGTCTGTTACCCTCCTTAATTACCATACGAAGGCGAGAACTTCGCCGCCGACATTCTCTTTGCGAGCCTGCTTATCGGTCATAATACCCTTAGAGGTAGATACGATCGCGATACCGAGGCCGTTCATAACCTTAGGCATATCTTCGCAGTTGGAGTAGATACGGAGACCGGGCTTGGAAATGCGGCGGAGACCGTGAATAACCTTCTGCTTACCTACATACTTGAGGGTAACACGGATGATACCCTGCTTGTTGTCCTCAAGGATCTGATAACCCTTGATGTAGCCCTCGTTTACGAGAATCTCTGCGATAGCCTTCTTCATGTTGGATGCAGGGATGTCAACTGTCTCATGCTTTGCATTGTTTGCATTTCTGATACGAGTGAGCATATCTGCAATTACGTCTGAAATTTGCATTTTAATTTCCTCCTAATGCAAGTTAAAAATTCTTGCTGCCGGTTGCTGGCTCCGGCGGCTTATCGGTGGTAAAAACGTTTGCGTTTTCCTGCCGATAGATGGGAGATTTACCAGCTTGCTTTCTTTACGCCCGGAATTTCGCCCTTGTAAGCGAGTTCACGGAAGCAGATACGGCAGATGCCGTACTTACGAAGATAAGCATGGGGACGACCGCAGATCTTGCAGCGGTTGTACTCTCTGGTGGAGAACTTCTGCTCTCTCTGCTGCTTGAGAATCATAGACTTCTTTGCCATTTTCTGTCCCCTCCTTATTTAGCAAACGGAGCGCCCATAAGAGTGAGGAGCTCACGTGCTTCTTCGTCGGTGTTTGCGGTGGTAACGAATACGATATCCATACCGCGAACCTTTTCAACCTTATCATACTCGATTTCAGGGAAGATAAGCTGCTCTTTAAGACCGAGCGCATAGTTACCTCTGCCGTCGAAACCGTTGGGGTTGATACCCTTGAAGTCACGAACGCGGGGGAGTGCGAGGTTAAAGAGTTTATCCATGAATTCGTACATATTCTCGCCGCGAAGGGTTACCTTAACGCCGATCTTTACGCCTTCACGAAGCTTGAAGTTTGCAACCGACTTCTTTGCATAGGTCGGAACAGCCTTCTGGCCTGTGATCATGGTGATTTCTTCGATGATCGAATCGATAACTTTGGAATTTTCTTTTGCGTCGCCTGCACCTACGTTGACAACGATCTTGTCAAACTTAGGAATCTGCATGGGGCTCTTGTAGTTGAACTTCTTCATGAGCGCAGGAGCGACGTCCTTCTTATACATTTCTGCATATCTTGACATGACTTACTGCACCTCCTTAAAGTTCTGCGCCGCACTTAACGCAAACGCGAACCTTCTTGTCGCCGTCTACCTTGTGTGCTGCTCTTGTAGCCTTGTTGCACTTGGAGCAGAAAAGCTGAACCTTGTCTGCGTAGAGTGCGCCTTCTACCTTCATAATACCGCCTGCTTCGCCCTGTCTGCGGGGTTTAGCATGCTTGGTTACAATGTTGACACCTTCAACAATAACCTTCTTCTCCTCGGGGGAGACTGTGAGAACTTTACCCTTCTTGCCCTTGTCATCGCCGGAAATAACAACAACGGTATCGTCCTTCTTAACGTGAAGCTTGTTTGCCATTTTATGTTACCTCCTTGATTAAAGTACTTCGGGAGCGAGGGAAAGGATCTTAAGGAAGTCCTTATCACGAAGCTCTCTTGCCACAGGGCCAAAAATACGAGTGCCCTTAGGGGTCTTGTCATCCTTGATGACTACTGCTGCGTTCTCGTCGAACTTGATGTAGGAACCGTCCGCACGGCGAAGGCCCTTAACACTTCTAACGACAACCGCTTTAACAACGTCGCCTTTCTTAACAACACCGCCGGGTGCTGCCTTCTTGACGGCGCAAACAACGATATCACCGATATTTGCATATCTGCGACCGGTACCGCCGAGAACTCTGATACACATAAGTT
This sequence comes from Clostridia bacterium, assembly GCA_017461475.1. Taxonomy (GTDB): domain Bacteria; phylum Bacillota; class Clostridia; order Oscillospirales; family CAG-272; genus UMGS902. The sequence continues at coordinate 46,123 of JAFTXX010000001.1, read as the reverse complement.
CCTTAGCGCCGGTGTTATCGGCAACTTTCATTAATGTCTGCTGCTGAATCATTCTAGCGTTTCCTCCTTATTTCGATAAGTGCTTTGACCTATCTACTTATTTCGCCTTTTCGATGATGGAAACAAGTCTCCATCTCTTAGTAGCGGACAGCGGGCGGGTCTCCATTACGGAAACGGTATCGCCTACACCGCATTCATTCTTTTCATCGTGAACGTGAATCTTCTTTGTGTTCTTGATGATCTTACCGTACTTGGGATGCTTAATGTTATCTTCAATTGCTACAACGATGGTCTTGTCCATCTTGTCGCTGATAACCTTACCAACACGTGTTTTTCTAAGATTTCTTTCCATGTTTTTCACCCCTTACGCGTTCTTCTCTTGAAGAACTGTCATTACGCGCGCAATGTCTCTCTTAACATCGGTAATCTTATGAGGATTCTCGAGCTGGTTGATTGCGTGCTGGAAACGGAGATTAAAAAGCTCGCTTTTAAGCTCTTTAAGCTTTGCCTGGAGCTGGTCGGCAGTCATGTCTCTAAGTTCTGTAACCTTCATGGCTTATTCCTCCCCAACTTCTGTAGTTTCCTTCTTAACGAACTTGCACTTGATGGGGAGCTTATGAGATGCAAGACGCATAGCTTCTCTTGCAACGTCCTCAGCAACGCCGTCCATTTCAAAAAGTACTCTGCCCGGCTTAACAACCGCTACCCAATACTCGGGTGAACCCTTACCGGAACCCATTCGAGTTTCAGCAGGCTTCTCTGTGATCGGCTTGTCGGGGAAAATCTTGATCCAAACCTGACCGCCACGGCGGATGTAACGTGTCATCGCGATACGGGCTGCCTCGATCTGGTTAGATGTGATCCAAGCGGGTTCGGTGGCAACGAGACCGTAATTACCGTTAGTAATGGTATTACCGCGCATAGCCTTACCGGTAAGTCTGCCGCGGTGAACACGACGGTACTTAACTCTCTTAGGCATTAACATTAGCGGTTGCCCCCTTCCTTATTGTTGTTTCTTCTGCCGCCCTCACGAGGAGCACGACGAGGTCTTCTGTCCTCGCGAGCCTGGTTCTGACGATTTACTTCGTTAAGAACTTCGCCGCGATAGATCCAAACCTTGATACCGATTTTACCGTAGGTGGTATTTGCTTCCCAGAAACCGTACTCGATGTCTGCGCGGAGAGTCTGAAGCGGAATAGTACCTTCATGGTAATGCTCAACTCTTGCGATTTCAGCACCGCCGAGACGGCCGCTGCAAGTTACCTTGATACCCTTTGCGCCGAGACGCATAGTTCTACCGATCGCCTGCTTCATAGCACGGCGGAAGGAAGTTCTCTTCTCAAGCTGAGACGCGATGCTTTCAGCAACGAGCTGAGCGTTGAGATCAGGGCTCTTAACTTCTACTACATTTACAACAACGCTCTCAACAGGGCACTCTGCAACATTTGCGATGTCCATCTTGAGCTTGTCGATTTCTGCGCCGCCGCGGCCGATTACGATACCGGGCTTTGCACAGTGGATAAATACCTTGATGCGGTTAGCATCACGCTCGATTTCGATCTTAGGAACACCAGCATCCTGGAGTTTCTTCTTAAGATACTTTCTGAGCTTATAGTCAGACACGAGAGTATCGCCGAAAACTTCGTCCTTTGCGAACCATCTCGAGTCCCAGTTCTTAATTACACCAACACGGAGACCGTGAGGATTTACTTTCTGACCCATCTGTTTAACCTCCTTCTATTAGTTTTTCTCGCTTACCGCGATTGTAACATGGCTTGTTCTCTTGTTGATTCTGTAAGCTCTGCCCTGTGCTCTCGGCATGATTCTCTTAAGAGTCGGACCGGGGCATACAAAGCAAGTGGATACGTAAAGCTTGGATGCGTCCATGTTAAAGTTATTCTCTGCATTTGCGACTGCACTTCTCAGCAGTTTGGTGAGATACTCGGATGCGCTCTTGGGGGTATTCTTAAGAATAGCCATTGCAGTTGCTACATCCTTGCCTCTGATGAGGTCAAGCACGATCTTCACCTTCCTGGGAGAAATTCTCGCATATTTAAGATGCGCTTTTGCTTCCATTTAAGGCTTTGCCTCCCTTCGCTATTATGCGACTTTCGTAATTTTTTGATTATTTACCGTTGTTCGAGGTTTTAGAACCTGCGTGACCTTTGAATGTTCTGGTGGGTGCGAATTCACCGAGCTTGCGACCTACCATGTCCTCGGTAACATATACCGGAACATGCTTTCTGCCGTCATGAACAGCAATTGTGTGGCCGACAAATTCGGGGAAAATTGTAGATGCACGCGACCAGGTTTTAAGAACTTTTTTGTCGCCCGACTCGTTCATAGCAACGATTCTGTTGTAGAGTTTTTCTTCTACATAGGGCGCCTTTTTAAGACTTCTGCTCATTTACTGTGCCTCTCTTTCCTTACTTGCTGTTTCTGCGCTTAACGATGAACTTGTTGGTTCTTGCCTTCTTGTTTCTGGTCTTAAGACCGAGAGCAGGCTTGCCCCAAGGAGTTACAGGACCGGGACGACCGATAGGTGCGCGGCCCTCACCACCACCGTGAGGGTGGTCGCAGGGGTTCATGACAGAACCGCGAACGGTAGGACGGATACCCTTATGACGAGTCTTACCTGCCTTACCAACCTTAACAGTGTCGTGCTCAATGTTGCCGACCTGACCGATGGTAGCCTTGCAGTCAAGGCGAATAATGCGAACCTCGCCGGAAGGAAGTCTAACCTGTGCTACGCCGTCTTCCTTAGCCATGAGCTGAGCTGCGCAACCTGCGCTACGAACGAGCTGACCGCCCTTGCCGGGGTAAAGTTCAATGTTGTAAATGAAAGTACCAACAGGGATGTTAGCCACAGGAAGTGTGTTACCGGGCTTTATATCCGCGTCAGCACCGGAGTAAACTACGTCGCCGTCGGTAAGACCAACAGGAGCGATGATGTAGCTCTTAGTGCCGTCTTCGTACTCAAGGAGTGCGATGTAAGCAGTGCGGTTAGGGTCGTACTCAACGCCGATAACCTTTGCAGCACCTTCAGTGTTGCGCTTGAAGTCAACAATACGGTACTTCTGCTTGTTTCCGCCGCCGTGATGACGAACGGTGATTCTGCCGTAGCTGTTACGGCCGGAGTGCTTCTTCTTAATGACGATGAGGCTCTTCTCAGGGGTAAACTTGGTAATTTCCTCGAAGGAGGGTACTGTCATACCTCTGCGGCCGTTTGTCGTCGGCTTATACTTAATAGTAGGCATTCTTCTTTATCCTCCTATCTTAGTTCATGCTGTCGAAGAACGCGATAGTCTTCGACGAAGGCTTCAGAGTTACGATAGCCTTTTTCCACTCGCCGGTGAAACCTGCGTGAACGCCAAGTCTCTTGGGCTTCTTCTTCATGCTGATAGTATTAACACTTGCAACTTCAACATCAAACATTTCCTCAATTGCAGCAGCAATCTCAGGCTTTGTTGCGTCATCAGCTACCTTGAATACGTAGCGCTTGTCAGCAAGCATATCCATACTCTTCTCAGTGATGATAGGCTTAATGATAATGTCCTGTGAAAGTTTCATTATGCATATACCTCCTCAATCTTCTTTACAGCAGCTGCATCAACTACGAGAGTGTCGCAGTTAAGAATGTCATAGACATTGATGGAGTTGTAAACGGTGGTGTTTACGCCGTCGATGTTGCCGCAGCTCTTAACAACCATAGCGTTAACCTCAGGAAGAACAACGAGTGTCTTCTTGTCAGCGCCGATAGCGTCGAGCATTGCGGTCATGGTCTTGGTCTTGTACTCAGTAGCCTTGATTTCGTCAACGACGATCATCTTGCCCTCAGCGACCTTAGCGGAAAGTGCACCGAACAGTGCTGTTCTCTTGGTTTTCTTATTAAGGGTGATGTGATAGCAACGAGGCTTGGGGCCGAGTGCTACGCCACCGTGTGTCCACTGAGGAGAACGGGTCGAACCCTGACGAGCACGGCCGGTACCCTTCTGCTTCCAGGGCTTCTTACCACCGCCGCTTACTTCGGTGCGGGTAAGAGTGGACTGTGTGCCCTGTCTCTGATTTGCAAGGTAAGCTTTTACAGCAGAGTGGAGGACTGCGCCTTTAACCTCGGCACCGAACACTTTATCGCTGAGAGTGAGCTCGCTCACTTCCTTACCTGCCATGTTTACTACTTTAATGTTTGGCATTGTGTTTTTTCCTCCTTCCGTTATGCTTTAACCGAGTTGCGGATGAACACGATACCGCCCTTGGCACCGGGAACGGCACCCTTAACAGCGATGATGTTCTTTTCCGCGTCTATTTTAACAACAGCAAGGTTGAGAACAGTTACCTGCTCGTTACCGTACTGTCCTGCCATCTTCTTGTTCTTGAAAACTCTAGAAGGCGATGAGTTAGCGCCCATAGAACCAACCTGACGGTGGATAGGACCGGTACCGTGAGTCATACGAAGTATGTGGTTGCCCCATCTCTTAACAGCGCCCGAATAACCGCGGCCCTTTGTTATACCTGTGATGTCGACCTTGTCGCCTGCGGCGAAGGTATCGGCTGATACAACGTCACCAACGTTCATCTCGGAAGCGTTGTCAAGTCTGAATTCCTTGAGGTGCTTCTTGGCATCAACACCGGCCTTCTTGAAGTGACCGATTTCTGCCTTGGTCATGTGCTTTTCCTTAACATCGCCGAATGCGAGCTGTACTGCATCATAACCGTCTGTTTCAACCGTCTTCTTCTGAGCCACTGTGCAAGGGCCAGCTTCAATTACGGTTACCGGAACGACACTGCCGTCTTCAAGGAAGATCTGTGTCATGCCGAGCTTCTTACCAATGATTGCTTTCTTCATTGTTTCTTTTCCTCCATAAGTTATTGGTTGGCATGCTTGAATTTCGGTTTCCCGTTCATACCAACTTGACCAATGGTCTTTGAGACTTAGATGATTTCAATCTCAACACCTGCAGGAAGTTCGGTTGCAGCGATTGCTTCAACAACTGCCTTAGAGGGTTTGATGATGTCGATCAGTCTCTTGTGTGTGCGCATTTCGAACTGCTCACGGCTGTCCTTGTACTTGTGAACCGCACGGAGAATGGTTACGATTTCCTTCTCAGTAGGGAGCGGCACAGGACCCGAAACGGTTGCACCGTTTCTCTTAGCAACTTCCACTATCTTTTCTGCCGCCGTATCGATAAGAGTGTGGTCGTAGCTCTTCAGTCTGATTCTGATTTTCTCATTGACTGCCATTTTGTTTGCCTCCTTCTAAATTAATTAGTGGGGCGATGCACTCAACACTGTGCCGTGCGTTTCAAGCATTCCCTTTGTGAACCCGGCACTTACCACCTCTGCAAACGGCGGTTTGCAGCCATAGTAAATACCGGTAACGCGAATACTCTTTTTGTAGCACCGCACGGTGCAAAGTATAATCTTGTTTTCGCCCGGTTATCGGACATACTCCACGGAAATTACCCGCATTTCTACGGCAACCTCCCGCTTCATCGCATATCAAGCCCTATCATTATACAAGAAAAGTCGCAAAAATGCAAGTTTTTTTATAGAAAAAATATGAGAACTTTCAAAGCTTTTTTTGTGCATTTTGCACATATGCAATATTTGAAGTTTTTTCACTCTACCTCTGTTATTTTTTTTAATAATATGATAGAATATATACAGTCTATTGAAAGAAGGACATTTTATGACTACCAAATCATCTGTATTTTCAAAAGCCGTGACGGCGGTTGCCGCTTTGTTCTCTGTTGCCGCTGTTATTATCCGCGCGGTTCTTATGACCGCCTACAACGGTGTTGAAGGATTCTACACCGACAAAAGCTTGCAAGTAGTATTTAACTGTTTGCTCACCGCGCTTGCCGTAATTGTGTTTGCAACGGCGTATATATATATAAAGGAAGAAAAAAATCCGTTTTCACTTCCGGACAGCCGCAGTTTGCATATTGTTTCTATGGTAGCGACATGCGTTTTCGCCGGTTTTATTGTTTACAGCTTGGGTAAAATTTTAATCATCCGACATGCATCTTTCAGCCCAGCTTCGCTGCTTATGACGCTGTTTGCAGTGGTTGCACTTCTCTACTTTGTGTCTTACAATGCAAAAATCGGAGAGGTCCGTGCACTTCTGTGCAGCGGCAGTGCGCTTGTACTTCTTGCACTCGTTTTCGGTCTGTACTTTGACATGTCCGTTTCTTACATCAACCATTCTATAGTGCTCTGCTATGCGGCGGCAATCTTTTTGATGCTTGCAACGGTTGCCGAAGCCAACTCTTATCTCGGCCGTCCGTGTCTTCGTCGCTATCTTGCATTTGCTCCCACCGCCGTTGTGCTTTCATTTGCGCTCGCGATACCCGACCTTATTTACGCAGTAGCCAACCTTTCGGCTCCACTTACCGATATTTACTACGATGTTATAATTCTCATGCTTGGCGTTTATCATCTTGTAAGACTTATCACCATTGCGCTGACCAAGCCGACTGCAGAAGAAAAGGAAATTAAAGAAAATGAAAAAACTTCTGGTAATTGACGGCAACAGTATAATAAACCGCGCGTTCTACGGCGTGCGTCCGCTGACCACCAAAGACGGCATGCACACAAATGCCATCTACGGCATGGTAAATATAATTGAAAAGCATTTGAAGGCGGTTGACCCCGACTATGCGGCAGTTGCCTTTGATTTAAAAGCTCCTACCTTCCGTCACAAAATGTACGCAGACTACAAGGCAGGCAGACGGGCAACTCCCGATGAACTGCTCATGCAGTTTGCTCCCGCCAAGGACATTCTACGCGCGATGGGGCTTACCGTTGTCGAAAAAGAGGGCTATGAGGCGGATGACATCATCGGTACTCTTGCAAACCGCGCAGCAAACGCGGGGATGAACGCATACGTTCTCACGGGTGACCGCGACTCTCTGCAACTTATCGGTGCCAATGTCACCGTATTGCTCTGCACCAACACAGAGACGATAAACTTTGACCGCGCCGAGTTTCTAAACCACTACGGCGTTGAGCCGACGCAGTTTGTTGATGTCAAGGCGATAATGGGCGACAAATCGGACAACATCCCCGGTATTGCAGGCATCGGCGAAAAGGGTGCGCTTAAGTTAATCAGCGACTTTGGCACACTCGAAAATGTCTATGCGGAACTTGAAAGTACCGACAAGATAAGCGAAAAGCAAAAGGACAAACTACGCGCTGACCGCGACAATGCATTTCTGTCACAGACGCTCGCGCGCATCGACACCGACGCGCCCTGTGGAGTAACCGTTGAGGACACAGCGGTAAAAGAAACCGACCGCGCAGCTCTTTATGCCCTTTTTACACGCCTTGAATTTTCGGCTTTTATAAAAAAATTCGGACTTAGTGAAAGCGATTCTCCGAACCCCGAAGCAGCAACCGAAGAAGTTACCGAAATCGGGGGCAAAGAACTTGGGGAAAAGCTTACCGATAAATTTTCATTTGCTCCGTTCGGCAATAAGTTTTCTTTCTCGGACGGTAAGAATGTATATGTAACCGAAGCAAACTTTGACGAACTCAAGTCTTTGCTTGAAAGCGACAATCTTATCTGTCACGACCTGAAAGGTCTCTCGGCAATGTGCGCGCCGCACGGATTTTTGCCGAGCGAAAACGCATACGACATCATGCTTGCCGCTTATGCGATAAACGCCGGCGAAGGCTCGTTTGAACTTGACCGCCTTGCCGCCGCATACGCAAACGAAGGTGTGAACACCGATGTTCCCGCGGCAGGCGTTATCTACCGCATTTACGAAGCGACTTCCGAGCGGCTGAAAGCCGACGGCATAGAGTCGCTTTACAGCGACATGGAGCTCCCTCTCTGCCGCGTGCTTTATGAGATGGAAACCGACGGTTTCAAGCTTGACACCGAGGGGCTTGCAAACTACGGCGAACAGTTAAAAACTCTGCAAGGCGAACTTGAAGAACGAATTTACATGCTTGCCGGTGGCGAGTTCAACATCAACTCTCCGAAACAACTCGGCGAAGTGCTGTTTGAGCGTCTCGGACTTCCCTGCCTGAAGAAGACAAAGACCGGCTACTCCACAAATGCAGAGGTACTCGAAAAACTTCGCCCATATCATCCGATAATCGACGAAGTGCTTGAGTTCCGCAAGGTATCAAAACTGTGCAGCACCTATGTAGACGGACTTTTGAAAGTTGCAGACAGCGAAAGCAAGGTACACACCGTCTTTAAGCAAACGGGCACGGCGACCGGCAGACTTTCTTCCGCTGAACCTAATCTGCAGAACATCCCTATCCGCACCGAGATGGGGCACGAACTCCGCCGTTACTTTATTCCCTGCGACGAAAACCACGTACTGATCGACGCTGACTACTCACAAATCGAACTTCGCCTGCTTGCGCACATCGCTGGCGACGAAACCATGATAAACGCGTTTCTCTCGGGCGAGGACATTCACGCGTCCACCGCGTCCGCCGTATTCGGCGTGCCGCTCGGCGCAGTAACAAGCGAGCTTCGCAAACGTGCAAAGGCAGTAAACTTCGGCATTGTCTACGGCATCGGCGCGTTTAGTCTTGCTATGGATCTCGGCATAACAAAAAAGCAGGCTGACGAATACATCAAGAGTTACCTTGAGCGTTTCGGCGCTATCGACCGCTACCTCAAAGATACCATAGCATCCGCTTATGACAAAGGCTACGTTGAAACCATCTTCAAAAGACGCCGTTATATCCCCGAACTCAGCGCGTCAAACAAGAATATGAAAAATTTCGGCGAACGCGTCGCAATGAACAGTCCAATTCAAGGCAGTGCGGCAGACATCATCAAAATAGCGATGATAAACACACGCCGTGCGCTAAAAGAAGCAAACATCGACGCAAAACTTATTTTGCAAGTCCATGACGAACTGCTGGTTGAAGCGTCCCGCGACTGTGCCGATAAAGCCGCCGAAATTCTCCGCCACGAAATGGAAAACGCGGTGAAACTGTCAGTGCCGCTGTCTGTGGAACTTACCGTAGGCGACACGTGGTATGAGAATAAATAGTTAGCAAAAAGTTGCAAGAAGAAAACCTTACAAAGCCCGTTTTTACGGAAATTGTAAGGTTTTTTTGCTTTTTGTAAATGTTTTGTGAAGTAAATTAATGTTTAGCGTATAAGCAAACATCTCCCCGCAAGATCCTTCACTCCGCCCATACTCGCTTTGCGAGTATGGCAGCAACCTTCGGTTCCTTGTGCTCCGTTCGAGGATGACAAGCGGGGGTTGTTACAATGCTATAAAATAAGCCTTTTCAGCACTTTGATTAATCCCGCCCTTGTCATCCTTGAGCGTCAGCGTTGCGATCTCGGGCGGAGATGTTTGTAACATAAACATTAATTTAGCATTTGACTATTTCAGTTTAATGAATCCGCGAGGTCGTTTTTACTGTATAACAAATTCTTGTATTACAACATAACTATCGCTCTCTACGGGCGGGTGGCCTTTTGATTTGTCCATTGCCCAAAAGGTGTATACAAGGCGGTACTGACCGCTTTCCATATTATACTTGTACACATCTTTCCATTTAAGGCGCACTGTGTGGCTGTTGTTCGGGGAAACGGCGGCAGGTTCGTCATGGCTTTTTCCCGTGGCTTGCACCTTATACCATTTTCCGTCCCGCAGCATTTCAAGCCGCATACTGTCATTATAGCCGTCATATACAATATAATCCACTGTGGAACTTTCTATTGTATACTCCACTTCGCTGTGCGTCGCCGAAACTGTAAGCGTAACGCCGTCGCAAGGAATCTCGGTGATGTTGCTTTCGCTCAGCAATTTATTTTCGCCGCGCGTGAGAGCAAACGCCGATACACCTATCAGCAAACACAAGGCTATTGCAATTCCAATATATTTCTTCATTATTCTCTCTCAAAACCGAGGTATCTTGTACCCTGGAAGGTAAGTTTTCCTTCGTCGCCCTCGACAAGCATACCAAACTCAAAACCGTCCATTTGAAGTTCCATGCGGTCACCGCTTTCAACTTCAAACGTTACAAAGTATGTACTTGAATGAGTGGTGTGGTGATGCCCACCGTGATTGTGACTGTGTACACCCGTGTGGTTGCGCTTGGTAACCACCTTTGCCCATACGGTAAGACGGGGCGAGTTGTTATTTTTGTTCCATGTCTTAACGCCTTTGACGGCAGTACCGACAAACGTTCCGATAACAATGCCGAATATGGCAATAAAAAATATCGGGAAAATAAATTCAATTAAACCAAACATATAATTAATCCTCCGGCAGTTCTATTGCAAGCGCGTGGTTGGTATAGCGGTTATCATCGGTGACTTCGCGGATGATTTTTACAAAATCGGGGAGTTCCACCGGGGTGTCCTCACTCGGCATTTCCACTTCCATAAACGCTTTGTCGCTCCAAAACGGAAATACATCTATTTCAAAGACAAATCCGCCGTGCGGTACGCAGTAGCGCACTTTTTCTATGGTGCGGCAGGCGGGGTCGGCGCGTTTTTGCAGTTCTTTGTACTCTTCCTCACTTACCTCGTCTTCAAGTTCGATGCGTTTCATTGACGAAAGTTTTATCTTTGTGTTGTGGGTGTACACGGTAACACCGCCGCGCGTTCTTGCGCGGACGCGCTCACTTGTGCCTTTTTCCGATGTGAGATATGTCTGCGAAATATCCGAAAAGTTACCGTTTGAAAGTCTCTCAAGTTCCTTTAAATCGGGGTACTCAATCAGAAATTTTCTCTCTATTTCGAGCGGCAATTTCGAGTTCATCAAGGTCTTCCTCCTCGTAATATCTCTGCATGCGTTTAAGCAGCATTTTTGCATCCGAATTTCCCATATCTTCCGCTATCTGCACGGTTGCTATCGCCTTTTCGATATCAGCTTCGGTACCAGTGCCGTTGAAATAGCAGATGCCGAGGTGCAAATAACCAGCGCTGCTGCCCGCGTCCGCCGCCGCCTTGTACATCTCAAAGCAGCCTTTCGGATTTTCGGGCAATCCTTTGCCGCCGCGGTATGCGGCGCCGAGTGCAACCATCGCGTCAACATTACCAAGTTCTACGGCGCGTTTCCAAAGGCGCTCGGTCTCAAGGGAGTCATTGCGGACACCCTCGCCGTTCATGTAGCAAACGCCGAGTTCGTAAAGAGCGCCGCTGTTGCCCTGCTCCGCGGATTTTTTAAGCAGGTCCACGACCGCGGTATAATCGGGGTAGCCGAGCGCGCCGCCGAGAATGTACATTGCGTATGTATACTGCGCCTCGGCATCGCCGTTTTCGGCTCCTTTCTTTGCCGCACTGAGCGCGTCGATAACATCGTCGCTCGGCATTTCAAAAAGGCAGTCGCCGACAACAAAATCAAAATATCTTACACCGCTCGGCGTAAGTCCGCGCTCTGTAAGGTGCGCATAGTCGTTGACGCGGTCAAGCAGTTCAATAATAGTGCGCTTTGTCTCGCGGTCACGCTCGCTGAGCATCATGGATGTCAGAAGTTCTATATCTTTATCGGTATCGCCGCTGAGTTTTTCGGCAATTTCGTAACTGTTCATTTTTCTTCTCCAAAGAATAGTTTTTCAATTCCTTCACAAACACCACCCTCATCGACAGTAGCGCGGAAGGTTGCAAATTCGTCAAGTTTTTCGGCAGCCTGCTTCATTATCACGCTTTTGCCTGCGAACTTCAACATTTCAATATCGTTTACACTGTCGCCGAAAGCGGCGGTGTTTTTGTAAGGAACACCGAGTTTATCGCAAAGCAGTTTCATGCCGTACGCCTTGTCATATCCCGCAACTATCTGCTCACTGTAACCGCCGAAATTGATACAGCGTATCCTCGGAAAACGGTCATACACTCTCTTTGGGATGTCGCGGTCGGCGGTAAGCTTGGTCACGCGCATAAAACCGGGGTCTATGAGACAGTCTTCAAGCGCCTCGGTGATATCAACGCACGGGTGAAAACAGCCTTGGTTTACACCGTAGGACTGTGCCTCGCCTTCGAGCAAAAGTTTGATACCGTTATCCTTTGCATAGCGGCAAAACCCGCGCAAAGTCTCATCGTCAACGCACTCGCGGTGCAGAACTTTGCCGTGGTACTCCACATAAGACGAGCCGCAAACGAAACCGTCAAACTTGACCTTTTTAAGCAGGTCTTTCGGCAAGATTGAACGGCTTCTGCCCGTGTTTAAAAATATTTCATGCCCTGCGGCTTTGAGCTTTTTAAGGGCGGCGACGTCACACTCATAAACTGTATCATGGTGGTGCATCAAAGTGCCGTCAACGTCAAAAAATACAAGATGTTTTTCCATAATTACTCTACTATTTTAAGAAAATCGGGTAAAAACTCCTCTGAAATATACTTAGTTACATAGCCTTTGAGCGTGTCAAGCGTGGTGGAGTTGCCGTAATACGATATACCGTGCTTTCTCGCCTGCTCATCGGTGTAATCCTCAAGGAGATAGATGTGGTTGTTGTAAAAACGGCTGGTAAAGTCAAACACGGTGGGAATGAAAAGCACGTTTTTGACCTCGGGTTTACCGTTTTCACCAAGTTTTTCGATATCAAATGATACCATACCGCCGAGGATTCTTGCACCGTACTCCATTTCCGACATGAAATTGCCGAGCGAATACATACAAAGCGTGCGGTTGTTCTCGCACTCTATCCACTCCATCGGCTGAATAACGTGCGGGTGATGACCTATGATAACATCACCGCCGTTTTCGCAGATAAGCGCGGCAAGCTCTTTTTGTGCGGAGTTTACATTAAAAGAAAACTCAGTTCCCCAGTGCATAGAGACTATTGTAATATCCGCAAGCGTTTCAGCCTCGGCTACCTTTGATGCTATTTCGTCATTATCAATGTACGGAATATACACCTCACTGCCCTTGGGCAAAGAATTACCGTTAGTAGAATAAGTGAATGAAAGAAGCGCTATCGAAATGCCGTTTTTCTCAATAACGGTGATACTGTCGTACTCTTCACGATTGCGGTACGCACCGATGTTGGTGACAGGTTGCGCATCCCAATAATCAAGGGTTGCAAGCAGACCTTTCTCGCCTTTGTCAAGCATATGATTGTTTGCCATGCCGACGATATCAAAACCCGCGTCGACTACAGCGTCGCCGAGTTCCTGCGGAGAATTGAAATACGGATAGTATGAATAGTCATACCCCTCGCCGCACATCAGGGTCTCCTGATTGATAAACGCAAGGTCGTGCGCCTCAACTATTGGCTTTATCGAGGTGTAAGACGGTTTAAAATCATACTTTGCGTCGGTTCCCTCCGCGTTGCGGGCAGCGTCGCGAAGATTGCCGTAATACGCCATGTTATCGCCCGCGGCGATAAACGAAAGTGTGTACAGCGTCGGCTCCTCATAGATAGGCTCGGGAACAAATGCGGTGGTGGTTACCTCTTCAGTCGTTGTCACCGCAGTGGTCTCCTCCACCTCTGTCTCGCACGCGCAAAGCATAAGCGACGCAAGGCAGACAAATACAGCAATAATTTTACGAAAATCCATAATCAATGAAAATCCTCTTCTCCTGCAAGCACGGCTGTGCGAAGTATGGAGTATTCTTCTTTAAGCACATCGCCAGAAAGCACACCGCACTTTTCTTTTAAAACTTTTACAAGGTATTCGGGATTCAAAAATCCCGCGCTGTCGGCAGAAAGGCGGCAGTTTATGACGATGTGTTCACCGTCAAACGAGACATCCGCGCGCTTTATCTGCGAAGAAATGTCAACATCTTTTTCGCCGCTCTTTGTGCGCTTTAACACGACAAGCGGAGATGCGCCGAGCGCCTCACGGCACTTAGCGGCAAGTTCCTCGCTTGCCCCTTCGGTGGTAATTTTAATTGTGTAGTCCGAATGTGTAATGGTTGAAAACTTTGTAGACGGCAAGTAAACTTCCTTTATCTCAAGTCCGTCAATGTCACTGACACCGAGTTTCCAGCGGATAACATCGGGGTCGACCGTCTCGGCATTGCCGCACACGAACACATCCATGTACTCGCAAATACTCTCTGCACCAACCGAAAGCGGAGTTGCAAACACAAGTCTCGGATGAGGGGTAAAGCCCTCGGAGTACCACACGGGAACGCCGCGGCGAACGAGCAGACGCGAGAATGTGCGGTGCAGGTCAAGGTGCGAAATGTACTGCAACGCACCCGTTTTTGTAAACTTTATTCTGAGAGCGACATGCTCAACTTTTTCTCTTATGGGCAACATGTACGCTCACCTCCGAGTTTGTTTGCGCCGCAGCCGTTGCACTGCTCGCGGCAGTTTTTGGTGGGCACACCTGCGTATGCCTTTTCGCGTTCGCGAAGTAAAAACTCCTTAGTTACACCGCAGTCGATGATGTCCCACGGGAGAACCTCGTCGGTTCCGAATCCGCGGGTTGCGTAGTAATCAGGGTCGATGCCGCTCTCGGCAAAAACTTCCTTCCACGCATTAAAGTCAAAGCACTCGCTCCACGCGTCAAACTTCATGCCCTTCTCTGCTGCAACTTCAAGCGCCTTTGAAAGGCGGCGGTCGCCGCGTGCGAACACTGCTTCAAGGAATGAGACCGTTGCGTCATGGTAGTTGTAAACTATCTTGCGGTCGGTAATTTTGCTCTTTAAGTAGTCCTGCTTGCGCATGAGTTCCTCAAAGGTGTTCTGCTTTTCCCACTGGAAAGGCGTGAACGGTTTCGGAACGAAGCAGGAGACGCTGACAGTAACAGACGGGCGGCGCTGCTTGTTGCGGTTGGGGTTCTGATAAAACGCGTCGATAACACTCTTTGCAAGCAGTGCGATTCCCTCAATGTCCTCGTCGGTCTCGGTGGGAAGTCCGTTCATAAAATAGAGTTTTACCGAGGTTTTGCCGACATCGTATGCGACATTGACGGCGCGCAGCAGGTCGGCTTCACACACGTTTTTGTTGATAGCGTCGCGCAGGCGCTGTGTTCCCGCCTCTGGCGCAAAAGTAAGGCTGCCCGTGCGGACGGTGGAAACCTTGTCCATAAGTTCTCTTGTGAAGCTGTCAAGGCGGAGTGACGGCAAAGACAAGCTGATGTGGTTTGACGTTGTCCACTCGGCAAATTTATCGGTAAGTTCGTCGATGTGCGAGTAGTCGCTGATTGAAAGCGAAGACAGCGTCATTTCGTCGTAACCCGAATTTGCGTACATGCACTTTGCATCGTCAAAAAGTTTGTCAACCGACTTTTCTCTGACAGGGCGGCAAACCATGCCCGCCTGACAGAAACGGCATCCGCGTATACAGCCGCGGTAAACTTCAAGCGTCATCTTATCCTGCACTGTCTCAATATAGGGCATATATGTCTTTGTGGGATAATATACCTTGTCAAGGTCCTTGATTATACGCTTGCGGATTTTTGTAGGGATATCATCATATTTGGGCGTGTATTTTTCAATTGTTCCGTCCGCTTTGTAGCTTACTTCATAAAGAGACGGTACATAGAATCCATCGATTTTCGCCGCCGAATGAAGAAACTTTTCCTTTGTGTACTCGCCCGACTTTTTCATGTCGATGTAGAGACGGCAAAGTTCAACAAGCGCTTCTTCGCCCTCGCCTATCGAGAAGATGTCAAAAAACTCGGCAATAGGCTCGGGATTGTATGCACAGTGACCACCGCCGATAACTATGGGAAATTCCTCGCCGCGCTCGGACGCTTTCAGCGGCATTTTGCAAAGCTGCATTACGTTTAGCACGGTTGTGTAGCAAAGCTCATACTGGAGAGTAAAGCCGAGAAAATCGAAACCGCTGACCTTGTCACCGCTTTCAAGCGCGGTGAGGGGCAGGTCAAGCTCGCGCATTTTCTCCTGCATATCAAGCCACGGCGCAAAAACGCGCTCGCACCAGATGTCTTTTTCCGCATTGAGCGCACCGTAAAGCACGCGCATACCGAGGTTTGACATTCCTATCTCGTAAGTATCGGGAAAGCAGAATGCAAAACGGCAATTTACATCATTTTTATCTTTTATTATCTGACCGCACTCGCCGCCGCTGTAACGACCGGGCTTGAGTACGCTTTTAAGCACAGTAGAATTCATTTTACCTCTAAAGAAGCAGTCACAAACCTTACGGTTTGTGACTGATATATTATAAGTTTATTTTAGCAACCAGCCACGCGGGAACCATCCAGAAAAGATGATAGATAAACACATACGCAGATGCGACAGTGCCGCTCATCGAAAGTACGGACGCACCCACAACCAAAGCCGCGCATATCACAGCCGATGCGACACGCACGGCGCGCATTGTTCCAATGACGCTTGCAAGGCGGTCACACATGGTTACAGCGCTGACGAGGTCGCCTACGCTTCCGCGTGCGACAACGCCGCTGTCCGCGCGATCGTTTACAGATGCTTTATCAAAGTCCTTGCGTCTTACGACCTTGACGGGGAGCTTTGCAATGTCTATAAACTGCGCAAGCAGTTCATCGTTTATATTGGAGTCACCCGTGAGGATAACCGACGAAATTCCGCGGCGAGCAAGTTTTTTGACTATAGACTCAAAGCCGCCGTCAAGTGTATAGCGGATATAGAATTTTGCACGAACACCGCCGTCCTCGGCAAGATACATGGTGGAAAAATGCTTGCCGCCGATTTCGCTTGAGCGGTCAACGACCTTGAAGCCGTTTTCCTCCATATAATCAGCCGTGCCTACGAAGAGAGTTCTTCCGTCGACCGCGGCGCTGATACCGGTTTCATAAACGCCCTCAATCTTCACTCTGTAGGGGCGCGGGCAATCGGATGTCATAAGTCCGAAAACGCTCTTCAAAGGTCCGCCGAGCTTGGCAAACACGGCACCCATCTGCTCGATAATGGTTTCGATATCGCCGCTTCCGTAAATGCGGAGATTTTCAAGTGTAACGCCGTAGGACGGGAACGCATCAGCGTCATCAAAACAAATCATTGTAGTGCCCGAATACTCGTCAACTGCACCTTCGCCGATAATGGTACTTTCCTTGTGATAAAGCTTCTTTGTGGCCTTGTAAAGCGGGTATGAGGAAGAAAGAAGCACAAGAACCGGAGTGCCTACCGCAAACGCAAGATTGAACGTGCCGAGCGCCTCGGCGACACCGCTGCCTTTTACAAGCGTAACAATAAGCGAGATGACTGCAACAGCGAAAAAGATGGGCACGAGGTACTTGTTTGCACCGATGTCGCGCTCACTGCGCTTTTCGGTGCGGGCAAAATAGTTTTCAACAAACGAGCACTTTTCGGTGCGAAGTACCAAAGAGTCCTCACCCGTGTAATCCTCAAGTCCCTCAATGTCGGCAGCCTCGTCGCGCGGAACGGTAAGTGCAACATACTTCTTGGTTTTAGTGGAAGAAGATATCTCAAAAGAAAGTGCCTCGCGGCGAACATCGAGATATTCAAACACTCTGACTGCAAGCGCGAGGAACGCCGCCGAGAAGTGATATACGGGTGCGGTAGTGCCGAGCGCGCAGTTGACAATGCCGCATACGGCACAGACAAACATAAGCACGGCGAGCATACCGCCCGAAGTGAACTTGAATTTAAGCAGTCCGAAGAAACCGTTTGCGATTTCTTTATAGGACACTGCGGCGCAAAGCAACATAAGCTGAAGCGTCGCCATGGAATAAATAACAGGGTACGCGGAAGCATTCAAAACATCGGGAGTGCCGATGCCGAAAGCGGGCAGACATTCCACCGCAAAAAGGAGCAATGCAAACACCGCGGTGGCAATGAGCTTTACAAGAGATGAACGGCCCGCCTTTTCATAATCTGCCGCTATATCATCGCGCTGACGCTGATATGTAAACTCAGCGTGAGGCTCATCTATGGTCTTTGGAGTTGCAAGCTCGTCGACCTCAAAAGACACGGTATTCTCAGGCTCACCGCTCGTCTTTTCCATTCCGAGTGCGAAGTTGAGCAACTTGCAGTCGTCGCGGTCGTAGTCGACCGACTTTTTCTGACTCTCGGTCTGCTTGCGAACGCTGTGGTCAGCTTTGCTCTCGATTCGCGCAATGCGGTATATCTTTGTGTTTGACGAAACATTCGCCTGCTGTACATCCGCGTTGTCTGCCACCTCGACAGTCTGCGGTTTTTCAGGGACATCCGCACGGTCAATGCCCCATGCGGCAAGGATGTCTTCCTCGTTTATATCCGCGGTGGGAGCTTCGACGGCTTCAGTCTCGGCCTCTTCGGTGAGCTCACCGGTCTCTTCAACGACATCTTCGACTGTTTCCGAAGACTCCTCAACCGATTCTGCGGCAGGGTCCGTTGTCTCAACGGGTTCGGTTTCCGCTTCGGTCTTTTCGTCGTAGCCGAGCGCTTCTTCAACCGCTTTTTTTATCTCATCGTCGCCGTCAATATTATCAGCCGACGTATTCTCGTTCTCGGTCTGTAAACTTGCTTTCAGTTTTTCAAGCAATTCGTCTACAGACATTTCATTGTTCTTGTTTTCATCCATGAACCAAAACTCCTCTCTCAGTCGTTTTGTATATCAATGTCTCTGCTTTGCGATTTCGGCAAGGACCACCGCCGCCGCGCAGGACACGTTAAGCGAATTTACATGGCCGAAGTTCGGGATGCTGACCTTAAAATCGCAGTTTTCAAGCACGAGCCGCGATGTGCCGTACCCTTCACTGCCGAGCACCACGCCTATGGCGCCTTTACCGTAGTCTACCGAGGAATAATCATCCCCACCGACCTCTGCGGCGTATATCCAAAGCCCGTATTCTTTGAGTTTCTTAATTGCATCGGTAATATTAGTTACCTTAGCCACAGCCATATGCTCAAGCGCACCCGCCGAAGCCTTTTCTACTACGGGGGTAATGCCGCTTGCGCGGCGCTTGGGAATTATAACGCCGTGAGCGCCGAAAACATCGGCACTGCGGATAATGGCACCGAGATTGTGCGGATCCTCAACTCCGTCGAGGATTATAACAAACGGGCTTTCACCGCGCGCATTGGCGATCTCAATTATTTCTTCAATTGTCGAATAGTCCTTCTGTGCGGCAAGTGCGACAACACCCTGATGGTTACCGCCACCCGAAAGTGCATCGAGCTTTGCACGCTCAACCTCTACAACGGGAATACCGCGCTCGATAGCCTGCGCGACAAGCACGGTTATCGAACCTTCACGCTCACCGCGAAGCACAAATATTTTATCCACATCCCTGCCGCTTGCAAGCAGTTCACGAAGTGCGTTTCTGCCGACCACCGCTCCCTCTGCGGGAGTGACGTCGCGCACTATAGGTTTTCTTTTAAAGTTACCTTTATTTTGCATATTAACTCCGAACGACATAAATATCCTACTATATAGAATAAGTATACCACAAATATGTCGGTTTGTATATAATATATTTGAAATATTTTTTTAAAAAAGGCAAAAAAATACCCTGCCGCAAAATACGGGCAGGGTGTTTTTTGAGTTAGTAAATAGGAATTACTGGCCCTCTTTCATTGCAGCAAAGCACTCGCTGCAATATACCGGTCTGTCATTTGAAGGCTGGAAGGGAACCTTTGCTTCCTTACCGCAGTTAGCGCAAACGGTAGTGAAGTATTCCTTCTGAGCGCGAGCCTGGCTCTTGCGAGCGTCTCTGCAGGGTTTGCATCTCTGAGGCTCGTTCTGGAATCCTTTCTCTGCGTAAAATTCCTGCTCACTTGCTGTGAACACAAATTCTGTGCCGCAGTCCTTGCACTTCAAAGTCTTGTCCTGATACATTGTTTGTTACCTCTCTTTTATGGGTTGTGATTGTTTTGCCCCAAGACGGATTTAAACCGACACCTTTGTAATTCCAACGCTCTTTTGTTAAGCTATTCGGGCATATTAAAGCGGTTTCCCGCTAAAGTACTTTTTTGAGTTTTTCCTTGACGCGCCTCAGTGCATTGTCGACCGATTTCACCGTTCTGCCGCTCTTTTCGGCGATTTCCGCGTAAGAGTAGCCGCTAAGATACATATCGAGGGTATCAAGTTCCATCGCTGAGAGCGCGTGGCTAATCCTACGGCGAAGCGAAGAGAGCTGTTCCTTGTCAAGAACAAGGTCTTCGGGGTCATATTCTCCGTCGTGAAGTTCATCTTCTGAAAGGTCGTCCATGCTTACGTCAACATTCTTTTTACCTATGTAACGAAGTGTATCTGCAATGCCGTTGACAATGCAGACCTTAGCAAACAGACCGAAAGTGACGCCAACATCTGCGCGGTACGCAAGTGCGGCACGGTAAAGCGACACAAGCGCGCCTTGGCGCAGATCCTCAACATCTGCAATGCCTAAACTGCCGATATATCTTGTGACCTCGCTTTCAAGCAACGGGGCATATTTATCAGCCAGTTGCACAAACGCTCCGCTTGAACCGCTTTGTATAAGCGCGAGCAGTTCGCCGACATCATCAGATTGCCATTTTTCGCCCTTGCTCACTGCATTACCTCACGCTTTTTTCAACTCATAACATCATTATACCATTATTATACATAATGTCAATAGGAAAATGTAAATATTTTTTTGTAAAATTTGCACAAAAAAATTTTATTTTTGCTATATAAGCAAAAAAGAACCCGATTTTAGCCGAAAGGCATAAATTCGAGTTCTCAGTTTAAAAGATAATCAACTTCGCCTGCGAGAAGCGCCATTATTCCCTTGTAAATAACGTCAGGTCTGTCCTCAAAATTAGCCTTCATACGCTCAATTCGCGCAGAAGAATCATCTACCAGATTAATGTGCAAAATCTCTTTGTCCATCTCGGTAATAACGCAGTCAATAGCCATTTTGCCGTCGTCGCGTTCATAAGTTTTACAATGAACCTCAGCGCCTCGCTTTTTAAACGAAAGCAGCTTCATAGCGCTCTTAAGGCTTGTTTCACGAATGGAACGAAGCAGGTTTCCCTGCAACTGGCTTACAACAGCACTGCCAAGAGGTGAGATACGGTAAAGAGTCTTTTTGTCACCCGTGCGCGGGTCTTCTTCAAACTCCTCCGTGATATGCCCCATGTCAAGAATCTCGGCAAAGCACTCAGCAAAATCAAAATAATTTACATACTCGTTTTGCACGACAATGTCGTTGATAGTGGCAAAATCAAGCGGGTAATGAATGTTTTGGAGAAGATAAAGTATGAAAATCTTAATATCATTCTTATTTGTGAGTTTTCTACTGAAATTTGACATACTTTTCCCTCCTTTTCGTTCATTTTAATTATTATTTTGCGGGGCGCGTTTACTATTCTACCATTATCGACACCTAAAGTCAAGACAAAAAGCGCGCAAAGAAACAAAGTTTTTAAGCTTTGCTCCTTTGCGCGCTTAAACTTACTTAAATATCGCCTTATTCTGCGGTCGAAGCAGCGAGTTCTTCCTCGGAAACGTAAACATAATCGGGATATGTTACTCCGGTGAAGTCCGCGTAACCGAGATAGCTTGTTTCAAGGCCCTTGAGATCCTGAACAAGGTAGCAGTTCTTGTTGAAGATGATAGGCATTACGGGCATCTTCTCCATGAGGTAACGTTCTGCTTCTGCGAGAATGTCGGAACGCTTTGCAACGTCATTTTCTGCATATGCGCGGTCAATGATCTCGTTGTAGCCTTCATCGCTAAAGCCGGTAACGTGGGTCTTAAACGCATAGTTCGGGTCGGAC
This sequence comes from Clostridia bacterium, assembly GCA_017461475.1. Classification (GTDB taxonomy): domain Bacteria; phylum Bacillota; class Clostridia; order Oscillospirales; family CAG-272; genus UMGS902. The sequence goes on along the minus strand of JAFTXX010000001.1, from coordinate 24,557 downwards.
ATGTCAATGCCGCTGCCCGAAAGTTCGGTGGAATATACCGCAAGTGCCGCAAACGCGTCAGTAGAGAGCATGGATACATCAACGCCGATAACATCGAAGTCGCCTGCTTCATATGCGTCCTGAACAGAGTCTCTGTAGTAGTCTACCTTAGAAGAGTTAACAACAGCCTGCTCAATCGTTGCGGTAAGAGGAACGAGAGTAACGTTAAATCCGAGGTCTTCCCATACGGTAGCTACAGACTCAGCGATGAGCTGTTCTACTTCATTCTGTCTGTACTTGAGAGTGAAGCTGCCGCCGCTTACGCCTGTTTCTTTAAGAAGTGCCTTTGCGCCTTCAACGTCACCCGCAACTGCGAGAACATCGCCCTGAACAGAGCGGAAAGACTTACCGCTTGTAGCGTTGTAAACAGTCTTTGCAATAAGACCGGTAGCGGGCTCCGCGTAAACTACAGCGTCTGCAATAGCCTGACGGTCGATAGCAGTGGAAAGTGCTACGCGGACACGGTAGTCGCCAAAGAGCTCATTGTTTGTGTTGAACATATACGAATAAGTGGAGTTTGCGTTGGTAACATGAGCCTTCTTCTCAAGCTCTGCTCTCTTTGAAAGCGGAACATCGCCCATGTACTGTATCTCGCCTGCCGCATACTGCTCATAGATAGCTTCGATAGCATCGGGGTATACTTCCTGACCGTCGCTAAGATCAGCCTCGGTGTCCTTGATAAAGGTTACGTTGATGCGGTAAGGAGTTACATAACGGTCAAGTTTGTCCTCAACAGTATCGCGGTAGTAATAAACATTGCGCTCGATACGCATAGTTCCCTCTTCGCGGTTGATGGACTTGATAGCGAAAGGACCGTTGGTAACGAGGGTAGCATGTCTGCGTGCCCAGTTATCTGTATCGGAAGACACAGCGGTCTCACGGAGAGGAACAAGTGCAAGGCTTGCAAGGTTCTTCTTGAAGTTGTCGTAGTCGATCTTACCCTCGAAGGTAATTTCAAGCAAGTAGGTACCGGGAGCGGAAACGCCGAGCTCGTCAACCGAAACATCGCCCGCCTTTACGGCACGCGCGTTCTTTACATCATAAAGAAGCGCCGAAGCGGTGCTCTCATAATTACTCTTCATGATTCTCTTCCAAGCATATACAAAATCGTCAGCGGTAAGAGAGTTACCGTCAGACCACTTGGTCTCTTTGAGAGTGATCTGCATCTTGTATTCACCCTTGATATCATCCTCGAGAATCTTCACGCTCTTTGCAAGTGCATTTTCAAGCTTGCCGTTATCGTCAAGACGGAACAGTCCTTCATAAACAAGGCCGAGCATCTTAGATGCGTTCTCATCGGTAAAGTCCTTACCGGGGTCGAACGAATACATATCGCCGGTTATGTAAGCATTAAAGATATCACCTTTGTCTTCAGCAGTGATCTCAATAGAACCGTTGCAGGATGCAAGGCAAAGAACCGCCATAATCAAAGACAGCGTGAGAGCCAATACTCTTTTCATTATAATATCCTCCGATTTTCGTAGTACCAAATGCGAAAGTTCGCATAAAATTACTTATAATATTATATCATTAAATCAAGAGTTTATCAATGAAATTTCGGTGAATTTTAATAATTGGAAAATTTGCACAATAGACGCTGGACTTTTTTGTAGCAAATAACGATTAAATTTAGGTGCACGCGACAGTTTTTCCTATTTTTTTGTATCTTCGTTTGCTATACTGTGCATAAACGGAGGCACGTGGGAAACACTTCTTTAAAAAAGGAAGAAGTTTGTACTATGAAAAACTATAAAATTCAAACAGACCTCGCCTGCGAATCCGAAGTGCTGCACGATAAAGGCAAAAGCGCAACCGACTACGCGGAGCGCACAGAAAACGGGTTCAAAGTGGCAAAACTTACCGTAAAAGGCGACGAAGGCGAAGCCGCAGCAAAGAAAAAACGGGGCACTTATGTAACGGTTTTCAGCGACATGATATCAAATATTGACGGTGAAAACTTTGATGCACTCGCCACGCTTATCGCAAACGAAATCGACTCGCTCATAAAGTCGTCGCTTGGCAAAAAGCCGTCGTGCGTGCTTGTCGCCGGGCTCGGGAACCGCGAGATAACAGCCGACAGTATAGGTCCAAAAACCGTTGACCGACTGACCGTAACGCGGCACATAGCCGAACATGACAAAAAGCTTTTCGACACTTTCTGCAAAGTGCCGCTGTGCGCCGTAGCGCCGGGAGTACTCGGGCAAACAGGCATTGAAACCGCGGAAATGATAGGCGGCATCTGCGACCGCTCATCTCCCGACGTCGTCATAGCCATTGACGCGCTTGCCGCGCGTTCCACCGCGAGACTCGGCACCACGGTGCAAATATCCGACAGCGGCATTTTTCCGGGCAGCGGCATAGGCAACCGCCGAAGTGAGATAAGCCGCGACACCCTCGGCATACCCGTCATTGCGATAGGAGTTCCGACGGTGGTAAACTCGGCAACGCTCGTTTACGACGCTTTAAGCAAAGCGGGATTTGACGAGATTGGCGACGGGCTCGAAAAAGTGCTTCACGAGGGAGAAAGTTTTTTCGTATCGCCGAGACAAAGCGACCTGATAAGCGACAGAGTATCCGCGCTTTTAGCCGATGCTATCAACGAACTGTTTTTATATTAAGGAGAAAGGCATGCAGACAGAAACATTAAAGAAAAATATACCTGTATTCACGGATTTTCCGCCTGCCCTTCCCCCGCCGACGGAAAGACACACCGAGCCGCCCCAAAAAAGCAGGCGGCAAACAGCAGGTATGCTGCTGCGCGCAGTATGCCTGCTTGCCGCTCTTTCCACGCTTAGTCTTTGCACAGTACAAAAACTGGGCGAGATAGCCGATGTCGGCGTTGCAAATTACATAGGAAATGAGCTCATGGGAATAGGAGCGGACACATTCGGCGAAAATGTAACCGCCATTGCGTTCGGCGCCGCCGAAACCACGGCAAAAGATGAGAGCGAAGACACCGCGCCGTTGCTCCTCGGCATAAACTATATACCGCTTGAAGACATAACAAACAAAATCCTTGAGGAAGAAAAACTCCGCGAGGCACTGATAGACGAGTTATATTCTATTGACATATCGGGCATCCCGAGCGGTGCATATCCCATTATCCCTGTCAATTCGGGCACAGACAGCGTAACAAAACTCAAAAATGACACATCATACACCATAGACATGAATGAAATCGCCGAAAAAGCCGAAAGCATCGCGCCCGCGGCGATAACAAACGAGCCGCTCGTACTCATAGTCCACACCCACGGCACGGAAAGCTTTGCCGAGGAAGGCGTTGACTATTATAATGATGAAATAAATTACCCGCGAAGCGAGGACGTATCAAAAAATATCGTCGCCGTCGGCAAAGTGGTCTGTGATACACTGAACGAAAACGGCATTCCCACCATCCAATGCGAGGTCATGCACGATAAAGAGTCGTACATAAACGCATACGACCGCACCGCCCAGAGTATACAGTATTACCTCGAAAAATATCCGTCGATACAGTATATTTTCGATGTACATCGCGATTCGCTGATACGTTCGGATTTGACAAAGCTAAAGCCCGTCACACTGTACAAAAACACCCCTTGCGCACAAGTGATGATGATAGTAGGCTCAAATGAAAAAGGCGCCGCAGAGTACGACTGGCAAAGCAACCTCGTGCTTGCCGAGGCTGTGCAGCAGAAGTTGTTCAAAGATGCGAGCGGCATTGCAAGGCAGTTGAATCTGCGCGGCGCGACGTACAATCAGCAGTATGCCAAACACGGACTGCTCGTAGAAATAGGCAGTTGCGGCAACACCCTAACCGAAGCAAAAGTTGCCGCAAAAGCGTTCGGCGAAGCCGTAGCGGCGGTGATATTGGGGGAGTGAAAGAACTATAACTAAGCCTAAATTATTCTAAAAAATGAAATCGTGAGCCATGCTCACGATGAAATCCAAAACAAGTTTTGGATGAAATCTTCGCTAACGCTCAGATGAAATTAAATCCGTCTCCCAACCGACGCAGGCGATTTCATCTGCGCAGCAGATTTCATCCATCGCAGATGGATTTATTCCGTCGAAGACGGATTTAGTTGAAAAAAGCACTTGCAAATGCAAGTGCTTTTTTCTGGCTGGGATGGCTGGGCTCGAACCAGCGAAATGCCAGAGTCAAAGTCTGGTGCCTTACCACTTGGCTACACCCCAATGTTACCGTAATATTTTACCACAATAAATTAAAACTGTCAACACAATATTACGGTGTTTTTTATTTTCGTCCTTCTTTCCAGAACACGTCTTCTGTTTTTGAAAGAAGCGGATCAAATCGGTTACCTGCTATGAGCAGATGCTCAAGGAAGTCGACATGAATCGACTTGAACACTCTCGCAAGCTCCTCTGTAGTAAGCAGGTCGTCGGTCGACGGGACGAGATTGCCGTTTGGATGATTGTGCGCAAGCAATGCCATTTTTGCATTTTTGCGGATGGTGACCTCGATAAGCTCACGAGTATTGAGACCGACATTGTTTACCGATCCCTCGCCGAGGTTGACTATATCTATTATATGCCAATTTGCGTCGAGTAAAACAAGAAATACCGTTTCAACCGTAATTCCCGCGTATCTTTTTACCAAAAGCTCGCCTATTTTGTTGAGACTGTCGTACCTTGCAGATGTGTCTATTTCACCCGCGGCGACTTTCCATATTGCCGGGATAAGTTTAATCAGCGTCGCCGTGTGGCGGCTGATACCCTCAACTTCGCAAAGCTCCTCTGTCGACGCTTCAAGCACGCCACGGAGAGTTCCGAAACGTTTCAAAAGTTTATGTGCAGTAGGATTTGTGTCTTTTTGCGGTATGCCAAAGAACAGCAAAAGCTCCAGGAGCTGATGCTTTTCAAAGCCGTCCGCGCCGTTTTCAAGAAAGCGGTCTTTGAGACGCTGACGGTGCCCGCCGTGAAGATTTTCCGCCATTTTACTTGGTAAGCAATTTTACAAAAGACGAAGGAGTATGTACAACGCAGTCAAACGCTTTCGCGCCCGCGGTAACGGTGGTTGCGCTGTTCTTTGCGAGCGCAGTTGCCGCTATGTCATCACTGAGGAGAAGTACGCCTACGTTCTTTTTGCCGCTTTCTGCCTTCGCGTCAAAGTCGGGTTTTACCCAGAGATAATCTTTTTCGCCGAAAGTGCCCTTAACGGTGACATATCCGCCTGCGCTCTTGAAGTAAACGCGCTCGGCGCCCTCTCCTACGGTAAACACCTTTACGGCATAATGGGTATCGGCGGTGTCAACGCACATGTCGCACTTGCCGCTATCGTTTTTGCTCACGCCGAAAAGTCCCGCGCGAAGCGCAAGTCCGTTTTCCTTACAAAACTTTTTAAATTCTCCCATTGAAAAAGTCATTGTCGTCCCTCATTTTTATCAAAGTGTGCCGAATACTTGAAATCCGACTTTTTTTCTGCTATACTGAATTTACTTAAAAAACCCCGCCGAAGCGAGGTTTTTAAGCTGGAGCTGGTAGCCGGACTTGAACCGGCGGCCTGTTGATTACGAATCAACTGCTCTACCAACTGAGCCATACCAGCGCGCCTAATATTATACTACACAAAATGGCAGTTTGTCAAGGAGTTTATATGAATTTATGTGATATACGCACCGTGCGCGAAATTCTTTCCGCTTTCAGCACAACTACGAAAAAGAGTTTCGGGCAAAATTTTCTGATAAACAAAAGCATACCCGAGGATATCGCGGATAACTGCTGTGACGACCGTGACAGCGTTATAATCGAGATTGGCCCCGGTATCGGCTGTCTTACCGCAGAGCTTGCAAGAAGATACAAAAAGGTCATCGCATTTGAGATAGACGAGACGCTTATCCCCGTGCTTAAATACACGCTCGGCGAGTTCAGAAACGTTGAAGTTATCAATCAGGACATTATGGAAGTTGACCTTGCGGCGGTCATTGCCGAAAAAGCGGCGGGCGAAAAGATAAGCGTTTGCGCAAATCTTCCTTATTATATTACTACACCTATTCTCATGCGCCTGCTTGAAAGCCGCATTGCTTTTGACTCCATCACCGTAATGGTGCAGGCGGAAGTCGCATCCCGACTTGCCGCTGCCCCCGGCACCGCCGACTACGGCGCAATTACCGCGTCGCTCAACTACTACGGCACGCCGAAGAAACTGTTCACCGTCTCGGCAGGCAACTTTATGCCCGCGCCGAAGGTAAACTCGGCTGTGGTACGCATTGACCTGTACAAGGAAAAACCTGTTTTACCCAAGGACGAAAAGGTATTTTTCGCCGTTATCAAAGCGGCATTCGGTCAGCGCAGAAAAACGCTTGTAAACGCTTTACAAACGGGATTCAAGGACAAAACCAAAGAAGAACTCACCGCTGCTATTACCTCACTCGGCTTTGACGAGCGCATCCGCGGTGAAAAGCTCTCCACCGCAGATTTTGCGGCACTGGCAGATAAACTGATATAAGTAACATGTTTCCATTAAATTCGTAGGGGACGACGTCCTCGACGTCCCTTTTAACTGCAGTTCATGCGGGACGTCGAGGACGACGTCCCCTACGTTATTATAATTATTTTTCCGCAGGCAATCTGTGAAAATCTTCCGTGAGCTTATACAGTCGCTTTTCAAGTGCCGCGGACGGCATTTTTGTCATGCGCCAGCGCCAGTTGCCGTAGGCAACCGAGGGGGTATTCATTCTCGCTTCGTTTCCGAGGGAAAGCAAGTCCTGCATGGTGTAAATTGCGGTGTCGGAAACTGTCGCCGCGGCTCCGCGGATAAGTCCCCACGCGTAGCCTTCCTTTTTATTAAGACCCAGGTAACGCTTTGCGTACTCGACATCCTCTTTTGCCGCGCTCTTCATCCAGCCCTCGGCAGTGTCATTGTCGTGCGTGCCGACGTAGACTACCGAGTTTCTGTTTTTATAGGTATGCGGCAGATAATTTGACTCCTCGCGGCTGTCAAATGCAAACTGCAATACTTTCATACCGGGGTAGCCGCTGTCTTTCAAAAGCTTTGCAACCTCGGGGGTGATATATCCGAGGTCCTCGGCGATGATATCAAGCTCGCCGAGCTCTTTTTTTATCGCTTTGAAAAGTGACATACCGGGACCCTTTTTCCACTCGCCGCCGCGGGCGGTATCCTTTTCGGCGGGTATGGTATAAAATGATTCAAAGCCGCGGAAATGGTCAATACGCAAAACATCGTAAAACTTCATCTGCCTTTCGATACGGCGGCACCAAAAATCATAATTGCTTTTCCTTAGGTAATTCCAATTGTACACAGGATTGCCCCAAAGCTGACCGTCCTCGGAAAATGCGTCGGGCGGACAGCCCGCAACCAGCTTCGGCGCAAAATTTTTGTCAAGCATAAACACGTGCGGATTTGTCCACACATCGGCGCTGTCTCGCGCAACGTAGATAGGCAGATCTCCGATGATTTTTATGCCGTTTTTATTTGCGTATTCCCTGAGCGCCGTCCACTGCTCGGAAAACTCAAACTGCAGGAATTTATAAAATCCCATTTCGCGTCCGAGACGGCGCTCGGCGCGCTTGATCGCCTCTTTACGGCGGAATTTAATTCCTTTTTCCCAATTTTCAAACGGCGCACCGTTATTCTCGTTTTTCAGCGCCATAAAGAGTGCGTAGTCATCCAGCCAATAAGATTCCGCGCGGCAGAAATTCATAAACTTATTTGTAAGCTTCTCCGCAAATCTCGCATACGCCTTGCGCAAAAGCGGGAAACGGTTTTCATACTGACGCTCGTAATCGACATATTCTTCGCCGCCCGAAAGCTCCGCCGCTTTTATCTCCTCTTTTGTGAGAAGTCTCTCTTTGCAGAGCATGTCGAGGTCGATAAAATACGGGTTGCCCGCAAATGACGAAAAGGACTGATACGGCGAGTCGCCGTAGCTTGTGGGGCAAATGGGGAGTATCTGCCAGTAACTTTGACCGCTTCTCTTTAAAAAATCGACAAAACGGTACGCCTCGCGCCCCATGGTACCGATACCGTAGGGTGAGGGCAATGATGATATATGAAGTAAAACGCCGCTGCTTCTCATAAAAAAATCCTTTCATAACGGCGTTTCCAAAATCAACCCTTGACTGCGCCCGCCATAATACCTTTGATAATATGCTTCTGACAGGTGAAATAAAAGATAACAATAGGAATAATTGACAGCACGATAAGCGCCATTATGGCACCAATGTCGGTCTGTCCGTAACTGCCGTTGAGATACTGAATGTGTATCGGGATAGTTCTGTACTCTTTGATGTCAAGCACAAGGAAAGGAAGCAAAAAGTCATTCCAGATCCACATTGTCTCAAGAATTCCGACCGAGATAAGCGTAGGCTTCATTATCGGAAACACGATACCGAAGAAGGTGCGGACAGGTCCGCAGCCATCTATGGTAGCCGCCTCCTCAATCTCGCGCGGAATGCTTTTTACAAAACCCGAAAACATAAATATCGCAAGTCCCGCGCCGAAACCGAGATAAACGATAACGATGCCGAGCGGGTTGCCGAGATTTAATGTGTCAGCCGTTTTTGACAGTGTAAACATTACCATCTGAAACGGAACTATCATCGAAAACACACATAGATAGTATATCGCACGCGAGACCTTGTTGTCAACCCTTGTGATATACCATGCCGCCATGGAAGTAAACAGCAAAATGGCAACGGTTGACAAAACGGTAATAAGGAGGGAATACGCAACTGATTTGATAAAAGGATAGCCGCCGAAGTCGACACCGCGCACATAGTTTTCAAGCCCTACAAAGGTGTCAGCATCGGGAAAAGTAAACGGTGACGCGCTTATCGCGGTTTTGTTTTTAAACGAGTTCATAATGACAGTGAATATCGGAAAGAGATACACCACAGATATGAGCGCCATTATTACTGTGGTTAATGTGCGTGAAAAACGCTTTGTCACTGCTCTACCTCCTTTCTGCGTGTAAGATATAGCTGCACAAGTCCTATTGCGGCGACAAGCAAAAAGAAAATGGCTGCCTTTGCCTGTCCGACACCTCGGGAATTGAGGTTTTGATAGAACGTGTTATAAATATTGAGCGCCATCATTTCGGTACGGTAAATAGTTTCGCCGCCAATCTGCATACCGGGTTCGCCCGCGGTGAGCGCAAGGTTTTGGTCAAAGAGCTTGAACGAGTTTGTGAGGGTAAGAAATGTGCAAATCGTTATTGAGGGCATCATCATGGGAAGCGTTACTTTGCGAAGCGTCTGCCACTTCGTTGCTCCGTCAACCTTTGCCGCCTCGTAGAGCTGGTCGGGAATGGAATTAAGGCCCGATATATAAATTATCATCATATACCCTATCTGCTGCCAGCAAAGGAGAATAACCAGCCCCCAGAATCCGAGCGTTGAATCAAGTTTGATATTTGTGGCGTAGTTTTTTAGTATGCCGTCAAATATTATTTGCCAGATGTAGCCGAGGATAACACCGCCGATGAGGTTTGGCATAAAGAACACCGTACGGAAAATATTTGCTCCGCGTATGCCGCTTGTAAGCACGTACGCAACGGTAAAAGCAAGGACGTTTATCAGCACTACCGACACAAGAGTGAACGCCACAGTGAACACAAATGAGTACAAAAAACCTCTATCGGTAAAGGCTTGGATGTAATTTGAAAGTCCTACCCATTTCGCATCGCCCGTTGTTCTGAAGTTGCAGAAAGAAAGATAAATTCCGTGCAAAAACGGGTATACAAATCCAACGCAAAACGCCGCGAAAGCAGGCAGGACAAAGATTGGAAAATATTTCGAGAGTTGCCGTTTGTTCATATTCTAACTCCTAAAAAATAAGAGGTTGCCGTTTCTTATTCTGAGCTGCGGAAAAGCGCAAACCCGTAGGGGCGATTATTAATCGCCCGCGTTTTGCCGCAGTTCGTCGGGCGATTAATAATCGCCCCTACCAAAAATAAGAGACATTTCTGCCTCTTATTTTGTACACATTATATTTATTTATTCGCCGCGGCATATTCGTTTTTCCAACCGTTCACAAACGCAGAAACCACGCTATCCCAAGACGCCGTACCCGCCGCATACTGTGTCAGCGCAGTGCCGACACCGTTTTTCCAATTTTCGGACGGAATTACCGAGAAATTCCACGAAACCGAAGTTTTACCGTTTGCAATATATTCATCGGCGATGCGCACAAGTGGGTTGTCCGCGGTCTTCGCCTGCTTAAACGGCGTTACAAAACCCATGTCATCCGCAAGTTCGTCGGTTCCCTCCTCGCTTGTGACTACCCAATAAAGGAAGTCAAGAGTTGCGTTGATGTCCTCTTCGCTCGCCTTTGCATTGACGCACCAGTAGTTTTCCGAGCCTGTGCAAAGTCCTTGATTTTCCTCCCCTGCGACGCCTATATAAATAGGAAGCATTCCAAATTCGCCGTCGGAAAGTCCCACGCCGTTATCTTTTTTGAGCGAGTCATACGCCCATGTTCCGTTTTGATAAAACACCGCTTTGCCCGTTTTAAACTCGGTTTCCGCGTCGGTCGCGGTCTTGCTTGCAAGGGACGTGGGCGATACGGTCGAATTGTTTATATACAGCTCCCAGATTTCGCGGTAGTTGTCAAGGTATTTTCCCTCAATGGCATCAGTATTGGTAATACCGCGGTCCTTGAACTCATAGTAAATAGGCATGTTTGCAAGGTGGGTTTTAAATCTCCAGTCGGAAGATGAGTCCATGCCCGCGGAAGTGAACGCACCATTGACCCCAAGCGCGTCTTTATGCGCCTGGATTTCCTCAGCCACGGTTTTGAGCGCCGCAAAGTTGTTTAGCTGTTCAATTGATTTTACAGAAGAAAAATCCGAGTTGAAATACGCATTTAGCAATGTCTTATTGTAAATGATACCGTATGTCTCAATAACGTACGCAACGCCGTAAATTTTACCGTCATCTTTGAGTGTGAACGTGTCCGAAACCAGTTCGTCCAAAATGGCACTTCCCTCAAGGTTATAGCAATAGTCTTTCCAGTTTGCAAGTCCTACGGGGCCGTTAACCTGAAACAAAGTAGGCGCGTCTTTTTTGTCCATCTCAGATGTGAGCGTCTGCTCATAGTTACCCGACGCGGCAGTGACAACAGTAACGGGAATGCCTGTCTTTTCGGTGTATTCTGCGGCAAGCTCTTTCCACTCTTCGTCCTGCTCGGGTTTGAAGTTGAGATAATAAACCGACGGCATATCAGCCTTTTTGCCGCACGATGCAAGAAGCAAACACAACATGCAAAGCGCAAACAGCAGTGTCGAAATTTTCTTTAACATATAAATTATTCCTCCTAAATTTGCCTTACACCGTTAGTATAACCGCAAAGAGGAAAATTATAATAAAAATTAAAATTGTTGTTTATGTGGGTAGCAATACCAAATATCCCTCATCCGTCGGCTACGCCGCCACCTTCCCCCCCAATAACAAATATTATATCCATAGCTTACATAGTTGGGGAAGGTGGCGCGTAGCGACGGATGAGGGAGACGCCGCTAAACTAACTTCATAACCGCGAGTTCACATATATCACACAAAAACGCCCTCGGAGCGAGGGCGTTTTTTGTGTTATCCTGTTATAATCGCGGTTCTTGTGTCCGCGTCCCACTTGACCGTTTTGCCGAGTGCTTCGGAAACGGCTCTGAGCGGTATCAGCGTTCGGTTACCGACTATCATGGCGGGAACATCGAGCGATATCTGCTCTGTCTCTCCCGTTATCACATCGGTCAGCGAAAAGCTGTACTCGTCTATGCGCATTGAGATAATGGTGGTCTTATATGTGGCAACGGCAAGGCGCATTTCGCCTACCCACTCCACATTTGCACCGAGTACCTCAAAAACCTTGCGCATCGGAACCATGGTTCTGCCGTTTATTATCTGCGGCGGAACGTCAAACTCAATAACAACACCGTTTACTTTAACGGTGACATCATCTTCGGCGCCGACGAACATCACGCATGAAAACGCAATCGCCAATGTCAAAAGTAAAGCAAAAATTTTCTTCATGGCATTATTGGTTATAGAAGTCAAGAGTTTCCGCGGTTTCGCTCTTTGAATCGACATTGCCTATAAGACTGCCCCAAATATCGAGCCACTCGGGGGTGTCGGATGTTGCGATTATATCAACAGGCTCAAATTCTATTACTTTTGCAAAAGGAGTTTCGTATTTTTTCATTTTCCGTCCCTCCTCAGTTTTGCTCTTTTGCGCCGAGCCATTTGCCCGTCTCGGAAACGCAAACCGTCATAGTTTTACCGATAAATACTTCGCCGTCTATCACAACATAAGGTGCCGCGAGCGCTTTTTTATCAAAAGCATCCTCAGATATATTGGTAAACAGAACGTGGTATGCTCCGCCGTCGGCATTGAGCGTTTCCATATCGGCACCGCTTACCGTTACCTTAACCGATGGGTCCGCGGTGTTGTAGATATAAATTCCAAACGCGTCGATAACATCTTTTACTTCGTCGAAATTGGAAATTTTCGCGCTGAACGCGATTACACCCTCTTTATCCGCGGAGTCGCGGGTCTCGGAATAATAGCCTGCGTCAGCCATTACATCAAACATGGGAGTTACGGTCCATTTTGCATAAAGCGTAATGTTACCGAAGCTGTCAGCCGAAATTGCTGTAGCTTTTTCACCGCTCTCGTTATACCAACCGAGGAAAGTATATCCGTCTGCTGACGGCTTGGGGAAGTCTGTCAAACCGTAGCTCCAGTAATATGCGGTCTCATATTTGCCGTCTACAGTGAGATAGCTGTCCATGCCGCTGACCGTTATGCCTTCAACATCCTCGATTGCGCCGAGGTCAAAGGTAACGGTGTACATTCTCGGAACTATGGTCGCGGTCAGCGTTTGAGTAGGTGCGTCATTTATATCGCTGTATCTTGCGGAGCCGTTATAGTAAATTGCATAGGGGAGATTGTCGCCGTAATCTACAACTTCTGTACCGAAGGTGAGGCTGTCAACTCTGATAGAGTAATGATACGGTGTGTTATCCTCCGCCTTCATCTTCCAGACGGACTTGCTGCCCGCACCTACTCCGCTTGTAAGAGCAGTGTCGGTGCCGACATAATTGCCGTTTTCGTCGATCATCTGGCTGATTACTGCCCAATGCTGCGGGTCGATGTGCTCGCCTGTATCGCAAAGCACAAGAACTTCCGCAGAGGTGGGTCTGTAGCCCTCGCCGATAGCGGTTGCGTCTATCTCATACTGAAGGTCAAAGCTTTCGGGCATAAAGTGGAGATGGAGATGTACATTTGCAACGGTATCATCGCCCAAATACGCGAGATACATATCGTCATCGGTCTCCTTGGCATATTTATCATAATCGGTGACATACGCGGTCGAAGTTTCGTTGAGATAATGAGTATGGTAGTTGGTGGCAACGGTCTTGATTCTGTACGAATGTCCGTTGTCCTCTACGCCGATAAACTCATATTCTCCAAAGCCGTGTTCCTCATCTTCGCTGTAAGTTATGGGCGCGGTGAGATAATTAACGGTTTCCGCATAACCGTTTGCATCAATTCGCTGAAGAAGAACAACAATGCTTGTCAGGCTGTCATGCTCATAGTGCGTGGCGTCTACCGCAATTTCACCCTTAACGGTGAGCGGTTCTTTCCACTTTGCAATTAGCGTGGTATCTTTAAAGATAATAGTATCGGAAACAGCCGCTACATCTGTCATATTGCCATTTTCGTCGGCAATGTACCAGCCGTCAAACACATAGCCGCCATCGCGGGTAGGAACATAATTATCAAGGTTTGGAATACCAATCTGATAATTAAGCACGGTGTTTTCGGTCGTATCAAGCAAAGTGCCGCCGTTTGGTACAAATGTAACATCAAACACATCAATTGTTACAAGTGCGTTTACCGTGCCGACCTGCTTTTGTGTTTCACTGTCATAATACGCGCCGTAAAGCGTGCTTGCATCGGGCGTGTCGCCGTTTTCTACTTCGATTTCGGCAGAGTAACGGTTTTGCTCGGTTGCATATGTGATATGCTCGCCGTTTTTATCGTATGCGGGAAGAATAGTGCCGTCCGCGGTCTCGTAGGAAACAACCTCTATACGGTACAAATACGGAACATTGTCGGAGTCTGCCATCCATACGGGATAAGTACCGCTGCCCTTGCCGTTTTCGTCAAGCACAATTCTCTCATAAGTGTCCTTATGCTGAGAGATGGTATACCATAAAATATCGCTGGTCTCGTCATATGTGGCATCGCCCCAGGCGGTCACCTTGACGTTTACCGCAACGGGTTTGAGCTCGCTTGCAACCTTTTTTGACTCTTCGTCAAGCTCAACAGTAAACTTAAAGTCAAAGTCATTCGGCTTGAAAATGAGTTCGGCATAAATCTGCCAGTTGCCGTTATCGTCAAGTTCGCTTGTGACCGTCACAAGTTCATAACCTGACTTTGCGGATGTAAATGTATATTCGGCATCCTTTGCAACATTTACAAGAGTAGGCTCAAGCGCGGTATAAATAGTGCGATCCTTATGCTCTGTATCGAGGTTCACATATTCCGCCTTAAAATCGGTGCCGGTATACGCGCTTTCGCCGTCCCACTCAATGGTTTTGCTGACAAGTTCGGTATAGTCGCCATCAGAGCCAAATCTCTGGTCAACCGTAAAGGTTATGTTGTGCATATCGTCTTCATTATTGTGGCCAGCGTCGCCCTCTGCGATATGCTTTATCGTGATATTTACATAAACATCGGCAGAATCAACATACTGAGCAACAAGTTTATATTCCGTACCGATAGCATATGAAAGGACATCGCCCGTAACATGCTCGTGGTTATCCTGACATACCCAATGTGTAAAGAGGTAACCTTCTTTTACGGGAACGATGTCGGAGACCTGAACCTTGCTGTCAACAAGATAATATTCCGTAGCGATAGCGGGTGTACCGCCGTCGGTGTCATAGGTAACGCTGTTGAAAAACAGTTCTCTCGTTCTGCTCGCACCGCTTATGGTAAGCACCTGGTCGCTGATTTTTGCGGATGAATTTGCAGCGGAATATATGGTGTAGTTACCGTCAGAAAGTCCGGTGCTGTAAACACCCGTAGCGGTTTTTGTAAGCGGGAAATATATCTCGGAATCCTCATAGCGGAGAT
The DNA here is from genome assembly GCA_017461475.1 of Clostridia bacterium. GTDB lineage: Bacteria > Bacillota > Clostridia > Oscillospirales > CAG-272 > UMGS902. The sequence goes on along the minus strand of JAFTXX010000001.1, from coordinate 9,418 downwards.
AGAGTGTTTCCACGCCCGGCATAACGGTGGAAATGTCAACGCGCTCACCCGTCGCAACACCTGTAGATGTATCATATGTACCGTTGAGGATAACCTCGACAGTACCCACGTGCGCGGGTTTTGTGGTCTCGTATACGTAGGCGTAAACGGGGTCGGTCTTATCGTTTGCCTGACCTACAACTTCTATCTGATACTCGGTATTGGGAGTAAGTCCGTCAAAAACAACATATTCCTTGCCGTCTTCAAGGGTCTTTTTCACGCCCTCTACACCGCCGATGTAGTAAGTACAATGTTCATCAAGATTATCAAGCATGATAGCGGTTGCGGTGGATGTAGTTGTTGGCTTTTTGTAAACGTAAACCTCTATGGTTCTTGTGGTCGAAACATTCTGATGGAACTTACAGTTTCCTTTTTCAACAGTTATCTGCACCGTTGCTTCACCGTAAGAAGTGCCTGAAATACTCTTGATATGCGCCTCTTGGGTGTCACTGTCAACAACTATCTCTATGATCTCTTCACCGGTGACAACCTCGGGGTTGGAAACAGAACATTCAGCGCAGGTTATATGCACTATGGAACTTTCACCAAGAAGGATCTTTACATTCTTTGTGTCACCCTCAAAAAGTCCGAAGTAAACATTGCTTACGTCATCTTCAAGGTCGCTTACAACAAAGCCGCTGTAGGTATATGTCGGTCTCTTGCCGCCGCCGGTTTTTGTACGCGTACCCGTGTGGCTGTCGGATGCAAGCAGTTTGCCTTCCTTATCATACACCTCAACGGTAACAGTACCGACAAGTGCAGAGTTCGACAGGTTTGCGCCGTAAATTGCCGCCCACGCATAGCCTGTACCTTCGAAGGTCTTGTCATACGAGCGGCCCGACATATTAGCGGAAGAGCTGATCCGCTCGTCGCTGTTATAAATCTCTATCTCGCCGTCGGTATTGTTTATACCATACATGTTGTGAGAATTGTAGACATACAGATATGTACCGAGAGTGCTTGTCCACTTGTACGTGAGCTCACGGACATTTCCGTCATACCCTGTGACCCTCGCCTCAAGCAATTCGCTTGAGCGCAGGTCTTCCTGCGCACCTCGCGTAAAACTTACGATGTCTACCGTAATTCCATCTGCGGCAGAAATATTTACCGCAAACAAGACAATCATCATACAAAGCGCAAATAATACACAAGCACTCTTTTTGACAGTTGCCATTCTTTCGATTCATCCTCTCTGCTTTCAATATTTAAAATAAGTAATAAAGCCGTCCTGACGTACAGTAAAGGACATTATAATACAAACTGAAACAAAAAGCAAATGCAAAATGCATTTTCGTTCAAAAATCGCCGTTTTTCACATTCGCGACCCCATTTTTGCCCGTTTTATTGTGTTTTTATTATATAATAATATATAATTTTATTCAACAGGAATTGAACAAAATTGCCCTCTTTTGGGACGCATCAAATTAAACTGTTAAAAATCTTTACAAATTTGAAATTATATGTTAAAATGTTTAATGTGTAAAAAAGTATGATTTTTTAAGAAAAAGTCTCAAAGATTTAGTATTGAGAGATTTGAAATTTACATTTATAATAAAGTTAAAGTCAAAAATCTAACATATAAAGGAGTTTTTTATCATGAAGACTACCGAACTTATCAAGAATATCGAGAGCGGTGCGCTTGATAGCATTTTTGCTAAGCTTTATGCAAACGATACCGATATGCAGAAAGCACGCTACATCCGCACTATCAAAAATTTTGAAGAAAACTACGGTGTTGACCGTGACGTTTCTCTCTTCTCCGTTCCCGGCAGAAGCGAAATCTCCGGCAACCACACCGACCATAACCACGGTTGCGTTCTCGCTGCCGCAATCAACCTCGACATCATTGCCGTTGCTGCAAAGAATGACGACGGTCTCGTTCGTCTCCGCAGCGAGGGCTACACCGAGGACAGAATGACTGTTGAAGAATGCAAGGAGCCGAACTCCGACTACTTCTTCAAGTCCCGCGCGCTTATCGCAGGCATGGTTCAGGGTTTCCAGAACTACGGTCATAAGGCAGGCGGTTTTGACGCTTTCACCACCAACAATGTACATAAGGGCAGCGGTCTTTCCTCTTCCGCGGCATTTGAAGTAATGGTCGGTAACATCGTTAACCACTTCTACAACGACGGCTCTGTTGACAACGCCGAGGTTGCCCGCATTGCTCAGTTCTCCGAGAACGTTTACTTCGGCAAGCCCTGCGGCCTTATGGACCAGACCGCTTGCGCTGTAGGCGGCTTCGTTGCAATTGACTTTGCTGACCCCAAGGCTCCCATTATCGAGCCTCTCGCATTTGACATGAGCGCTGCAGGCTACAGCCTCTGCATCACCAACACAGGCGGCAACCACGCTGACCTCAACGATGACTACGCTTCCGTTCCCGCGGAGATGAAGGCAGTTGCCGCACACTTCGGCAAGGTTGCTCTCCGTGAGGTTACCAAGGAGCAGATCATCGGCGCAGTTCCCGTACTCCGCGAAACAGTCGGCGACCGTGCAATTCTCCGCGCACTTCACTTTGCAAACGAGAACGAGCGCGTTGCAGTTCAGAAAAAGGCGCTTGAGAACGGCGACCTCGACACCTTCTTCGAGTACATGAAGGCTTCGGGCAACTCCTCCTACAAGTACCTCCAGAACGTATTCACCACAAAGAATGTCCGCGAGCAGGGTCTCTCCCTTGCACTTTGCCTCACCGATGACGCACTCAGCGGCAAGGGCGGTGCATACCGCGTACACGGCGGCGGATTCGCAGGTACTATCCAGGCATTCGTTCCCCACGCCGACGTTGACGAGTACAGAAAGTACATGGACACCGCGTTCGGATTTGGCTCCTGCGTAGTAATGTCCATCCGTCCCGAGGGCGCTATTAAGGTATATTAATTAAAGAATAGTTTAAAAGCATCAAGTTTGAAAAAGCTTGATGCTTTTTTATAGTGCCGGATGAGGGACTTTGCTTACATAAATCAATTCCCTCTTGCATTATTCTACATGAAGCGGTATAATAATATGAGATTTTTTCGGAAAGGAGTGCTTATATGGAAAACGTTTCGCTGGTCTCGCTTTACTCGGGGTCAAAGGGCAACTGCACATACATTCGCGTTGGCTCTGACGAGATACTCATTGACGCGGGACGCAGTATGCGTGCGCTGACAAGCGCGCTGACGAGCGTTGGCGGCGACATCAGCCGTATCAAGGCGATTTTTATCACACATGAGCATTCCGACCATATAAGCGCGCTTGAAATGCTGTCAAAGAAATTCCGCATACCGATACATATGACCGAGGACTCGGCGAAAAAGGTTCTCGCCACCACTTCATATGTAAAAAGCAATCTTATTTGCCATTCTCCCCTCTTTGAGGAGAAAATCGGCGACATTACGGTGCGCTCATTCCCCACCCCGCACGACAGCGACATGAGCGTCGGTTACACGATAGGACTTCCGAGCGGCGAAAAAATCGGCTACGCCACCGACATCGGACATATAACCCGCGAGATACGCGAAAATCTGCTCGGTTCCTCTGCTGTTGTTATCGAGTCGAACCATGATTTGCAAATGCTGCATGACGGCCCCTATCCCGCGTGGCTGAAAGTGCGCATAGGCTCTCCGCGCGGTCATCTTTCAAACGCGGACTGCTCGGCATTTCTGCCCGAACTTGTCGCAAGCGGTACGCGCGACATTCTGCTTGCGCACCTTTCGGGCGAAAACAACACTCCCGCCGAGGCGCTGAAAGCCGCAATGAGCCTTAACCTCGGAATACATATTGACGTTGCAAGGGAGGGTGAGCCTACTCGGCTTATATAATGTTCAAAATAACGATAATCTCCGTCGGCAACATGAAAGAAAAATACTTTGCCGAGGCTATAAAAGAATACGAAAAACGCATTTCTGCGTATGCAGAGGTGCGTGACATAAATTTAAAAGAAGAAAACCTTGACAACCTGCGCGAAGGCGACATCGCCGCGGCGCTTGAAAAAGAGGGCAAAGCCATTCTCGATGCCATTCCCCCGCGTGCGTACAAGGTTGCGCTTTGCGTTGAGGGAAAATCCCTCTCCAGCGAAAAACTCGCAGAACTTGTGAGTGCCGCCAAGGACACGCAGGGCGAGATATGCTTTATCATCGGCTCGTCGCACGGTCTATCGCCGAAAGTTAAATCGGCGTGCGACTACCGCCTGTCAGTCTCCGCACTGACCTTCCCGCACAGACTTATGCGGGTAATTTTAACTGAGGCAATTTACCGCGCGCTCTCAATCGCCAACGGCGGAAAGTATCATAAGTAAAGGAGGAGTCCACATGACACATAAAACACGCGTAGGCGTTATCGGCGCGGGACACGCGGGCATTGAAGCCGCGCTTGCATGCGCAAGGCTCGGGCTTGACACCGTGCTTTTTACAATAAATCTTGACTCTGTGGCAAACCTCCCCTGCAATCCGTCTATCGGCGGCACGGGCAAGGGTCACCTTGTTTTTGAAATTGACGCGCTTGGCGGCGAGATGGGCAAGGCGGCTGACAAGGTAACTCTGCAAAGCCGCACTTTGAACCTCGGCAAGGGTGCCGCGGTTCACTCAAAGCGCATACAGGCAGACCGTGCAAAATACCGCGCGCTTATGAAGCACACGCTTGAAACCACAGACAATCTGCGCCTTATCCAGAGCGAGATAGTCAAAATCGAAACCGAAGAGGTCGGCGGCAAGCAGAAAATCACCGCGCTTGTTACCGCACTCGGTGAAAAATGGGAAGTTGACGCGGCAATTATCTGTACGGGAACCTACCTTTCAAGTGAAGTTTTTGTCGGCGACGTATCCTACAAGAGCGGCCCCGACGGTCTTATGGGAGCCGAGGGTTTATCGGCATCTCTCCGAGAAAAAGGCGTTACGCTCATGCGTTTCAAGACGGGTACACCCGCACGTGTAAAGCGTGCGTCAATTGACCTTTCCCGCCTGGAGGTTCAGCCGGGCGAAGAGGAGATCACCCCCTACTCGGTGGAGACTGACGAGCATGCGTTTGACGGCATTAAACAGATTCCCTGCCACATTGTATACACCAATCAGAACACACACGACATTATAAAATCCAACATCACACGCAGTGCGATGTACTCGGGCAAAATTCACGGCACAGGTCCTCGCTACTGCCCCTCTATCGAGGACAAACTCACTCGTTTTGCCGACAAGGAGCGCCATCAACTTTTTGTTGAACCGATGGGTGAAAATACCGAAGAAATGTACATTCAGGGGTTTTCAACCTCGCTCCCAACCGATGTGCAATATGAGATGCTCCGCTCGCTCGACGGCTTTGAAAACGCCGAGATAATGCGCTACGCATACGCAATTGAATACGACTGCGTTGACCCCACCGAACTTTACCCGACGCTTGAATTTAAAAACATTTCAGGACTTTACGGCGCGGGACAGTTCAACGGCACAAGCGGATATGAAGAAGCCGCCGCGCAAGGACTTATTGCAGGTATCAACGCCGCGATGAAGATAAAAGGCGAAGAGCCGCTAGTCCTCACCCGCGCAAGTTCCTACATCGGCACGCTTATCGACGACCTTGTGACAAAGGGAACAAAAGAGCCTTACCGCATTATGACCTCGCGCAGTGAGTACCGCCTTATCTTGCGTCAGGACAACGCGGACGAGCGCCTTACCCATCTCGGTCACAGAGTGGGACTTATTTCCGACGAGAGATATGCCGCTTTCCTTGAAAAGCAAAAGCAGATTGAAGAAGAAATTAACCGCATAAATTCCACAAACCTCGGCCCGAGCGAAAAACTCAACGCACTTCTGCGTGAGCATGGCTCAACAGAGGTGACAAACGGCGTGAAACTTGCCGACCTGCTTCGCCGACCTGAACTTTCATATGAAATACTCGCCGCGGTTGACGAAAACCGACCCGCGCTTTCGCGCGCGGTTTCAAAGAGCGCGGAGATACGCATAAAGTACGAGGGATACATCCGCCGCGAACTTTCCGAGGTCCAAAAACTTGCAAAACTTGAGGAAAAACTCATTCCCGCCGACATCGACTATGACAAGATAGGCGGTCTGCGCATTGAGGCGCGGCAGAAACTGCAAAAGATACGCCCACTGTCGATAGGTCAGGCAATGCGTATTTCGGGCGTCAACCCCGCCGACATTTCGGTACTGCTGATAAGACTTTCGGAGACAAAGCATGAACAAAACTGAAGTTAAATTAAATAAAGAAGATTTCGCCGCGGAATACCGCCGCATTTTCATGGAAAACGAACTTGATGAGTTTATCAAAGACAGGCTCATTGACAAGTTTTTTGCGCTCACCGAATATATGCTCGAGCAAAACGCGGTGATGAACCTCACCGCCATAACCGAGCCAAGCGAGGTCATTTTGAAACACTATGCCGACAGTCTCACCGTTGCACAGCATATCGAATCGAACCGAAGTGTTATTGACGTAGGCTGCGGCGCGGGCTTCCCCTCTCTGCCGCTTGCAATTGCGCGTCCAGATATCAGTGTTACAGCCATTGACTCCACCGACAAGCGTATTGTTTATGTGCGTGAATGCGCGGCGCGTCTCGGACTTACCAATCTCACTGCCGTAACCGCTCGCGCAGAGGATGCCGCAACGGGTGAATTGCGCGGGAAATACGACTATGCGACGGCACGTGCCGTTGCCCGTCTCAATATTTTGGCGGAGTATTGCATACCTCTCCTCAAGGTCGGCGGCGTATTTTTGCCGATGAAGGCAAAAAGCGGCAAAGAAGAACTTGACGAGGCGAAAAATGCCTTCTCCACTCTCCGCGCCGAAGTGATATTTTTCGATGAATTCACGCTCTGCGATACAAAAAGCGAGGGCGAACCTCAGACGCGCATGATTGCGGGAATCAAAAAAATCTCTCCCACAGAAAAAATTTATCCAAGAAATAACTCACAAATCAAGAAAAAGCCGCTTTAAACTGCGGCTTTTTTCTGTTATTAAACGCAAATGCCGCATTCCTCCGCCGAATTGCCGTTTTTTCGGCAATTCCAAACGGGAAAAGACATGCGCGTTTTCTTTGTTTATTTCCCCGCGAAAATTATAGGATAGTAGCACGGAGGAAATAAAAATGAACATATTACAAAACGTATTGCCCAAACTCGGACTTTCAAAAGAGGACTCATGCGACAAGGTACATAAGATTCCGATTTGCCGCATACTGCCTAATCCCGCACAACCGCGCAAATATTTTGACTCAAACGAAACGCTTCGCCTTGCCGACAGCATAAGACTGCACGGCATTTTGCAGCCGCTCTGCGTTCGTAAGCCCGTAAGCGAGGGTGACATTGACGATTTCAACGGTGTCTATGAACTCATCTCGGGCGAGCGCCGTCTGCGTGCTGCAAAACTGCTCGGACTTTCCGATGTTCCCTGCATCATTATCGAAGCCGACAGTTTAAAGAGCGCGGAACTTGCGATAATTGAAAATCTCCAGCGTGAGGACTTAAACATTTTTGAAGAAGCAAACGCTCTGTCCGCGCTGATAAACCTTTACGGACTGACGCAAGAGGAAGTTGCCGCAAAAATCTCTGTCAGCCAATCGTATGTAGCAAACAAACTGCGCCTCTTACGATTTGACGAATTTGAACAGAAAATCATCATCGAAAAGCACCTCACCGAGCGCCATGCCCGCGCCCTGCTCCGCATAGCGGACACCCGTATGCGCCGCGCCGCACTCGGAACAATAGTCGAGCGAGGGTACAATGTAGCCGACACCGAGGAATTTATTTCGCGGCTCATAAAAGAAACCACACCCGAAAAAACCGAGAGAAAGCCGCGCACCGCGCTTGTAAAAGACATACGCCTGTTCTACAACACCCTTGACCGCGCCGTTGACATAATGAACCGCGCGGGCATCGACGCAAAAACACAGAAAAAAGACCTCGGCGACATGTATGAAATAACGGTGAGAATACCGAAGTGCAAGGCGGAGTAAAGAGGCGAATTGATATCTATGTAACTGCCATCTCCGCCCGAGATCGCAACGCTGACGCTCAAGGATGACAAGAGCGGGATTTAGCATAGTGCTAAAAAAGCCTTTGTTTACGCACAGTAACACCCCCCGCTTGTCATCCTCGAACGGAGCGCAGCGAAGTGAAGGATCTCGCGGGGAGATGTTTGTTTCTACACTAATCATTAATTTTACTTACATAACACCAAAAAATCGGCGATGTAAGGAACTCCTTACATAATTTTCAGGCAAACTTTATAGACTTTTGCTTCTCTTTGCGGTAAAATCAAGGTAAGAAACCACCAAGGAGGCATAAATATGAGTTTCGGAACAAATCTTGCAGAAATGCGCAAACGTCACGGTCTTTCGCAGGAGGAGCTTGGCGAAAAACTCGGCGTATCGCGCCAAACGATTTATACATGGGAGTCTGACACATCCGCACCGAGTATGGATAAACTTCTCGGCATTGCAGATTTCTTCGGCTGTTCGGTCGATGCGCTTATCCGCGGCGAAGCGGACACCGCCGTGCAAAGCACCGCAGATATATGCAAAGGCAACAAAGAAGAAATCGCTGCGTTTGTAAAAGGGTTTGCTTTTAAAATAGCGGTTGCCACATTTATGATATTAATAGGACTGTCCGCTATGATATTGCTTGAACCGATTGTTGGCGATTACTCGATAGTCGCGTTCTTCGCACCGCTTACAGCGGCGGTGGCATTATACATCTACGCGGGTATATCACACAGCGCATTCTTCTCGCGCGACGAAAACAAAGGCTACAAGTCGTTGTTCACACATGAGGAAAAGTCGGCGGAGTTACGCCGTTTCGGCATAATACTCGCCGCGGCGGTGGGATTCATTCTGCTCGGCGTACTGCTTCTCTGTGTACTTGCGATAGGCAACGAAGAAGCGGTCTTCCCCGCTGCGCTGTTTCTTGCAATGGTTGCAGTGTCGGTATTCTTCATAATATACGCGTCTATCCCACTGTCAAAATACTACGATGAAAAAGAAGAAAACCTCGACGAAGAAGGCAGAAAACGCTATGCCCTCGCCGAGGCGATAAACGCTGTTTTGTGGATGGTAACCGTAGCGGTGTATCTCTTGCTCGGCTTTCTCGGCGGCTTATGGCACCCCGGTTGGATCGTATTTGTCGTCACCGCCTTTGCAAGCGGAATAGTGGAAGTCGCTTGCGGAGTTAAAAAGGAATAGTGGAAGAATATCGTTTAGCGTTAAACTTTCTATACACGCAAAAACAGCCGAAGGCAAAGCCTTCGGCTGTTCAGACTGAAGACAAAAGGAGTTTTGCGAAGAAGCAAAACTCCTTTTTAAATAGAATCAGGCAAGCGAAGGCTTGAAAGAGAAAAGATTCAACAAAAAAGATAGAAAACAAGGCTGAGAGTCAAGTTTTCCACATTTTGT
>JAFTXX010000070.1 GCA_017461475.1 Clostridia bacterium | reverse complement strand
GTCTGCACCGCACCCGTCCTCTGCCATAAGTGACGCCTGCAGAGTGTCACGTCCGATAGCAAATCCGCTACCGGCATCTCCGAGCAAATATCCATAACCGCCATAGCGATAAAACTCTTCATTATGTTTTGCATACACCACAGAGCCCGTACCCATAATAACGGCAACACCGTTTTCATCTCCAAGTCCTGCCGCGACAGAATTCTGTGTATCCTCTCCAACACCTACTTTCGAAAATCCGAAAGTTGAGAGAAAATCATACATCTTTTGTGCATACTTGTCCGAGGCTCCTCCGGCAAAGCCTAAAAAAACAGAAGTCGATGCTTTGGGATACTGTGCGCAGACCTCAATAATTCCTCGAAGCAAGACATCCTGTACCGCAGGCATCCCAACATCATTCGGGTTGCAAGCACCTAATATTACTCTGCTGAGCAAATTCCCTTCACTATCGGTCAAAGCGAAGTCGGTCTTAGTACCGCCGCCATCAATTCCCAAAAAATATTGCACACCTTGTCCGCTTTCCGATAAAAGGCTATCTATGCTGGTATGTAAATGTTTAGCAAGTGCCGGCAAAACTTCAGCAGGCGGTGCGCCCTTTCCGCATTCCCATTTACTTATTGTCTTTACCGAATATCCAATCTTTGCGGCAAGGTCGGATTGCAGCAGTCCGAGTTTACCACGGCATTTCCGTATATTCCTACCGATATTTTTAATTATACTTTCCATCGCACTGCTAATCCTTTCCTTATATATTTCCATTCTATAATAAAATGCTATTAAAATCAAGAAACTATTAGTAGACTCAACATCCGCAATTCTACCAATAGTAGACTCACTTGCTTGCTATTCTTTTAGTTTAAGATTGTATTGCTTTTTTAATTAATGTATAATGTATTTACACGAAAACTTGTGAGGAAAGCTTATGTTTTTTAAAAACGCACGAATATACTGTTCAGATTTCAAATTTCATCGCGGCAGCTTTGAAGTACGGGGAACCCGCTTTGGCGAAATTCTTCTTGATACTGTTCCCGAAGAGGCTATCGACCTCGGAGGTGCAACCGTTATCCCAGGTCTTATTGACGTTCACATCCACGGGAATTCAGGAGCGGATTTCTCGGATGGTGACTATACAGGTCTTGTTAAAATGGCTACATATTTGGGCAAATGTGGTGTAACTTCATTTGCTCCTGCATCCATGACACTTCCGTATAATTCACTTGCTAAAGCATTTGAAAATGCAAAAACATTTTCAGAAAAATGTGACGAAAGCCTTTCTGTTCTTCGCGGTATACATATGGAAGGTCCCTACCTCTCGCAAAGCAAATGCGGTGCACAGAATCCCCACTTTTTGAAAGCACCGATTTTTGATGAATTTAAGAAGTTGTACGATATCAGCGGCGGACTTATAAAAATAGTTGACATTGCTCCCGAGCTCGACGGTGCAGCCGAGTTTATTAAAAAAGCAAAAGACTTCTGCACAGTAGGCATTGCACACACGGATGCAGATTATGCTTGTGCACAAACGGCGTTTGACTTAGGTGCAACACATCTCACACATATGTTCAATGCGATGAGCGCCATAAACCACCGCTCACCCGGTGTTATACCGGCGGCTGCAGAAAACGAAAATGTATTTGCAGAGATAATCTGCGACGGATATCATGTTCACCCGGCTGCAGTACGCATGTCTTTCTCACTTTTCAAAGATAGGATGATATTGGTTTCCGATTCAGGTAGATGTGCAGGAATGGCAGACGGTAGTAGATTTATGCTTGGCGGGCAGGAAGCGTTTCTTAAAAACGGCGTTGCAAGACTTAATGACGGTACTATCGCCTGCTCTGCCGTAAATCTCTTTGAATGTTTACAAAACGCCATTGCCTTTGGAATTCCCGAAGAGGAAGCAGTTCGTGCTGCAACATACAATCCGGCTTTAGCGATTGGCGCTGAGACACAAGTAGGCTCTATAGAAAAAGGCAAATATGCAGATTTTGTAGTATGCGATGAAAAGTATAATCTTTCTTCGGTATATATCAAAGGAAAAAATGATTAACTGATATATGATATATAACAAAAACACCATCGAAATCCCAAACCTCTATGGTTTGGACTCGATGGTGTTTTTGTTGTAACCATTTATTTGTGCGGTTTTTTCAAGACCGCTTTTTCTAACATTTTGTTAAATAAACCTTGCTATCATTTCATCCTGCAATTCTTTTGGAAGATCAACAAAGTGAGCAGAAACACCCCAAAGACGAACGATGAGGTCCTTATAATTCTCCGGTTCTAT
>JAFTXX010000069.1 GCA_017461475.1 Clostridia bacterium | reverse complement strand
TTTTTCTTGAATATCTTTAAACCATTTCAAATACCCTTCGGCGTGCAAAGCAAGCCCCTCTGCCAAACTTCCGCTTGCACATTCCGTACCCAGTTGCGTATGGTTGTAATCGATTTTAATATAATCAGGGGAATATCTTTCGACTACGCTATCAACAATCCCCGTTGCATAATCGCACACTTCTTTTCTTGCGTAATTGAGCTGGTAGCGATTGTTTCCGAGCGGTCTTTTTCCGTGAATATGAAAATAACAGTCTTCGGGAACAAAACTTTGGTCTTTACAGAAATAGCCGACGCTTTGTAATTCCAACCAAAGCCCGAACTTCATACCTGCCTCGCGGATCTTATTCGCCGTTGCAAGAAACCCGCTCGGATAACTGCCGTTATCCTCTTGCCAATTCCCGATCTGTTGCGTGCGGTTTGCCTCGATTCCCGTATCGTGCCAACCTGCATCCACAACATAGTAGTCCGTACCGTACTCCGCAACGAAAGGGATATACTTTCCGTCCTTTTCTTCCGTGGGATTCGACCACATATTTTGTTGGAAATTATTATAAATGATCTGTTTATGCGGTTCAACGGCAATCTTTCTTTTTACGTTTCTACGCAATACGGTGATATGCTCGAGAACTTTATCCAAATCCCTTGCGCCCACAAGGCGCGCCGTATTCGTTTTATGCGTTTCGCCTTTCTTTAACGCTTTATACCAAGCGTTATCCGCAAAAGTCTTATCCGTGATTGCCAACGTAACTTCACCGTCATCATAACCTCGCAAGCCTGCCTCGATCTCATAACTCCAACTGCCCGTCGGCAGCAATTCGAACATAAGGAAACCGTAAGGCTCTTTCTCGAAAATACCAAGAGGCAAATATCTGTTCGTTGTCTGGGATCCGTTACTACACACGGATATTTTCCCCGTCCTCTTCATTCTGCCTTTACCGCGAAGCCCTTCCTTTTTTAAATCGAATTTTTCAAAGCAGGCTTCCATAAACCAGCCGTTGTGCGCTTTCCAAAGCATCGGCAATTCGTCGTCGGATACGTGCATATTACTTTTACCGCCAAAGCCTGCAGTAACGTCCACGTTTTCATCTTCCGTTATGCCTAAGCCCGCCGACGCGCCTTCGACCATAATACCTTTTAAAGCCAGCGGACATACGCATTCCAACAAAATTTCCTCATCCGAAAGCGAAGTAACTTCTTTTCGGCAAGATAATACCGCACTATTGTTATACAGCGTATAGATCGTTTTTACGCTTAGCGTTTCGTTCTTCTCGTAAACGATAAACTCTTTATAGGAATCGTAAATTTTCTCTTGACTGTCAACGTAAAAGAGCTTTTCTCCCACTCTGCCGTAACGGTTAAACAGCTTTCCTACATAATTTTTCCCGATAAGATAAATCAGCGTATGTGCAAGCCCTTCCGTATGATAAACGTAGGTCGTGCCAAAACAGGTTATCCGTTTGAAAAACAGGCATTGTTCTTTTTCTTCAAGTTCGATTTCCGTATAGACGTTCCCGAATTTTAACGTCATACTTTCACCTCTCCTTTCCGCCCTTACAACGGATTATTCGTTGTCATCGTTTGCCAACTGTTATGCCAAACGTCCACGTCGTTGTTCCGATGGATAAAATAAGGCAATCTTTCTTCTTCCAATTCCTCTATCTTTTGAAGTTCTCCGTTTATAAATGCCGTCAATAGTTCCCGACAATGCTGGAAACGTCGAATAAGGCCGCCGAAACGTATATCGTGTACCTCAAACCCGATCGTTTTATTTTCCTTTTTCCATTGCGTTTTATAAAGGCAATAAAATACTTCCGTGCGCCTTTCCGTTTCCTCCAACGTTAAAATGCACTGCTTTAATTTTTCCGTATCCTTTTGTTTATAGGCTTGTACGATTTCCAACCCCAAGCCCGCCTTACTCGCCAATACGCTACATAATGCCGACAAGCTCGCAAAAAGATAAGAAAACTCGCTTTGCTTTTTTGATAATTTTTGCAATACTTCTTCCGTTTCCGCAAATTTTTGACGGAAAGCAATATGATCGTAAGTATCTAACAAACCAATAAAAGGATCGTTATAAAACAGATATTTGGACGGATTTACGGGAAAATTTTCATTATCATTTACGCAGTTAGGCAAATCCAAACATAACATTTCTTCCAAAGAATACCCCGTAAAGAGCGGAATAGCGCTTTGCGCAAAATCAGCGTTTTCTGTACAAAAGCAATGCCCGATAAACCGTGTAATCGCAGGCAGTACGGAAAAAATCGAACATTCCGCCCCGTTATCGCCCCAAGCAGTCAACAGCATATCTTCAACGCCATAGCGTTTACAAACCGCCACAGCCGAGGCCATATTCTTTTCCGTCAGTCGATTATGCGGTGCAAACCCAAACCATTTCCACGCTCCGCCGGCAAATGCGATATGTTGACAATACTTTGAAATTTGCGATAATTTTTCCTCATACGAATTTTCATCGCTTTTTTCATATTCCCAATAAATAAACCGAGCAGCTGAGGGCAATTCCCGTAAGATCGTATCACGCATATCGTCGGCAAACACCATATCACCCCAAAAATAAGGCGCAAAATCGTACTTTTGACAAAGCTCCGCAACTTTTTTCAAATGTTGCAAATAAACCTCGCCTTTCTTTTTATACCCGTTTATATCGCAATACAGTCCGCGCCCCAAATGATGCGCTTCGTCCAACCCAATGTGAATTTTTTTCGACCGAACGCAATTACGCAGACTTTGAAACATCTTTTCGATGAAACGATACGTTTTATCGGCACCGACCAATAAAGTATCGTCGATATCCCAAATATCGGAATAGCATTGCCAACGGAAAATCGTTTTCAAATGCGCAAGGGTTTGAATACAAGGAATCAGCTCGAT
>JAFTXX010000054.1 GCA_017461475.1 Clostridia bacterium | reverse complement strand
TTTTCAAAATCTTCGTCGGTTTCAAAGCACAGCATACCCGAAAGCAACGGCATCCAGGCCTCACCGTCCGCATTCCAATAATAAAAATATTCAAGCAAAAATTTGTCTATCTCCGCCTGCGTCAGATAGTCCACACCCTTTTCCGGCGAGTGTCCGTCGGCGCCTGTATCACCCTTGTCTCCTTTGTCGCCTTGCTCGCCCTTTTCTCCCTGCTCGCCGCGCGGCAAGGTAAGCGAAAGGGTGAGGACGCCGTCGGTTTCTTTGAGTACCCCCGCCGCTTCGTCACCGCTTACGGCGGTGACTGAAAGATTTTCAACCTTGTCAAGTTTTGCATAAAGCTGTTCGTAAATACCGGGGACATAGTTTGCGGCACGCTCCGCGTCCTTGGACGTTCCCTGCGAAACACGCACTTTGCAAAGGAGTGAGGTAAGCGTTTTTTCACCGTCGGTTCCGAATACTCCGACCTTTACATCGCCCGCGGCACAAAGCGCCTCTTGGGGAAACTCACACGCACTGTCCGAAAGCGTTACAAAAACGTTGCCGCGCGCTGTGTAAAACACCGCGGTTTTTGAAAAACCGTTCCACTCGCTGTCAAACTCAAATTCAAGGCGCACCGTGCCGCACGAACCGCTTGTGACCACAGGCTGCTCGGCGGTAAGCACAACACCCGAAACTTTTATTTTTACTGCAATCATATTTACCTCCTATTTTATTTTTCTCGCAGTGTTTTTAACATCGGCATACTCGATGCGCACACCGTAAAGCGTAACGTCGCCGCTGCCGCCGAACCTAAGAGCGCCGTGGTCGGCATACACACCGCGCGCAAGATATGTACGCGAAACGGGTGATGTCTCGGGCGAATACACAGACAAAAGTACATTGCCGTTTTTGTCGTACAGACACAGCTCGGAGTCAATGCCGACTTCCGCCGTTACGGTAATGCTTTTTATTCTCCGCCTGCCTCGGTTGCAAAGCCCGAGTACAAACGAAAACTCGCCGAACTCATCAAAAAGCGTATATACCCTTGTGCAGTCCGCACTTTTTATAAGCACGGTGTCACCTGCGAGCGTAAAAGAGTCTCCGCAAAGAGAAAGTCGGCTCCACTGCTCGCTTGACGGCTCATAAAACCAAAGCTGACCGAGGTCGCCGAGCGACATTACAAGCACGCCGTCCGCCACTGTCAGCTTTGCCATTGAATAATCAGTGCCGCGCGGAAGAGGGTCGCTTATGCGCGAAATACTGCTTCCGCTGTAGCGCATAACTCCCTTTTCAGATATGAAATAAAGCGCGCCGTCGCACACTGCCACGGCATCCTGCGAAATGCAACCGCAATCCGCAACATGCGACAGTGTAAACGGCAGTTCTGTGCCGCGCACAGTCATCATTGTTTTTTCGGTGAACACAGCCACTCTGCCGCCGAAAGCCGCTATCGCGGTAAAACCGCCGATGTCGGCGGTTACCATCTTCCATGCTCCCGAGGCAGGCTCGTTTTCCTCTGCCAATGTAAAATCGGTACAGTCGCCCTTGACGGACGCATAAACGGTGTCGTCACATATTCCGAAAAGGCGGTCAAACTGCTGAACCGCGGCAGAAAACGTCGGCATTGTATCACACGCTTCTTCTGAAAGCGACCATACGCCGCCCGAGCGGGAAAGAAGTCTCTTTTCGGGAAGCATGAGCATCTTTTCGCCCGCACTGCGAAAGTCGCCGTCGCCGCCGTTTATATTACAATAGCGAACAAGGCTCTTTTTGCTGTACGAAATATAACCGTCCGCCTTGTAGTTTTCAAGGTCCGCATAAAGCCCGGTGTAAACTCTGTCAAAATACAGCTTGTAGCTTTCGCCGAGTGTCGGCGCATAGGTATTTGACGCATATTTGTAAGTTTCGCCATCCTCGCTTATCAGCGTGGTATACTGGTATTTCGTCTGTGTTATCTCCTTGATATGGTCGAGACGCGCGTCGATAAGCGTGGTGGTGACACTGCCGCCGTCAATAACATCGAGAAAAAGCTGTGTAAGCAGATAAATGTTTATCGAACCGGAATAGGCGCCGTCCTCACCTGAATAAAACGTCCACACAAATCCGCTTCCCACCGCCGCCATCTCAGCCTGACGGCGCTCATCAAGCATGTTGTAGCAGGCTTCGTAAAAAACAAATGTCTTCTCACCGTCCGAAAACGCGCTTATCACCTTGCGGTAACCGTCGGCAGTTTTCGGGGGCATACCGATGTCCTTTATCATCACGCGCGACGCGGCGGTATGCCACTTTTCGTATCCGAGGACGCTTTCGGGGCAGATGTTTTCATACACCCACTCGGCGGTCGTAAGTGTTTCATACTCGGGGTCGTTGTTCTCGTTGTAGGTGTAAACACCCTCAATAGGTCCACGCGCCGACGATACCACATCCACCTCGCTTTCTTTTAAAACAGAGCAAAGAGCACCGTCCGAAAGGACGGTCACGTTTTCGGCATCGAGCAGTAACCCGTCGGCAAGCTTGCCGCGGTTAAAGCCGTAAAACTTTGTGATTTCAAGCGCCTTTTTTGACGGCGCCGAAATCTTTACGGCGCTTTGCATGCTTTTCATCCGCTCACCCCGTTTTCTCTTTTGTAATCTTCAAGAAGCGAATTGTACTCGGCGGCGTAAGTGTCAGCGCTGTCGCAGTCGCCGAGGTACAGATATGCACTTCTCGAAAGATATGCACGCACAATGGAAAGTGTGCGTGCGTCGCCGAAAACGGCGGTTTCAAGCGACGTTCCCGAAGTGACATCATCGGGGAGTGCGCGATAGTAAACCGTACATTCTCCGTTTACGGTGACATATATCCCATCTTCGGCGGCATGATAGAGTTTTGCCTCGGGAAGAAGTTCGACAAGCTCTTTCGACGCGCGGAGAAGCTCGGCGCCGCGGGAGAATACGCGCCTTACCTGTGCGGGTGCAAGACCGCATTCTATTTTGCCGTCTTCGGATGTCAAGGTAAGACTTGCATCGGCACACGGCAGCATGAGAAAAAGCGAGCGCACAAGGCTGTTGTACTCATCTATGAGGTAGTCATAATCGGGTACAAATTCGCCTTCAAAGCCGTTTATTATCTCGGTTATAAGTTCGTTTACCGTCATGCTCATTTACCATGTCACC
Source organism: Clostridia bacterium (assembly GCA_017461475.1). Classification (GTDB taxonomy): domain Bacteria; phylum Bacillota; class Clostridia; order Oscillospirales; family CAG-272; genus UMGS902. Next base: position 654 of record JAFTXX010000054.1, on the reverse strand, counting down.
CCCATTATTCGCTTGCCCTTTGCGGCTTTTCGCCAAAGTGCGCGGTATGCGGCATCTGCCTCGGTTTTGCTTTTTTCAAGGAGACCGTCATCTACGCCCACTTTTCCCGCCGCAAAAAGAAGCACGGCATTATAAAAAGCGTCGTCAACGGCAAACGCGTCCGAAAGCGACGCAGGCGTGGCATATTCCCCCTCGCCGAGCACTGCCTTTTCGCCGTAAGCCGAAATCAAAGAACGCGCACATATATCACAGTATGTAAGAAACGAGTATATCGGAACTTCGCCGGCAAGAATACATGTGTCCGCGTATAGTTTTTTGATATCCATATTTGTTCCTTTCCGTATTTTTTTAAAAAAAGCGGCGAAATGCCAAATTGATTAAGTGAATGAGGTGATAAATTAATGTTTAGCGGCGTAGCAAACATCTCCCCGCGAGATCCTTCACTGCGCCTACGGCTCCGTTCGAGGATGACAGGCGGGGGTTGTTGCAATGCGATAAAATAAGGCTTTTTCAGCACTTTGCTAAATCCCGCCCTTGTCATCCTTGAGCAATGCGGCTCTGACTACCTGCGTAAGAAAACTTTAGTTCCGCCGCATCATCCGCCGCGTTTTGCGGCGGTTAAATCAGTGCGAGCCGCAGCGCGAAGGATCTCGG
>JAFTXX010000053.1 GCA_017461475.1 Clostridia bacterium | reverse complement strand
GGGTCGACGTCCTCGACGACCCGCATGAGCCGCAGTTAAAAGGGTCGTCGAGGACGTCGACCCCTACGGATTTGATTGGTATTGTCACTCCGCTAAACAACTTTTACACACAATGAAAATTCTACTTCTCGGCGACATTGTCGGGCGGAAGACTGTTGAATATCTCTCGAAAAATCTTTGGTCATTGCGCAAGGAAAAAGGCGTTGACATGGTTATCGCCAACGGCGAAAACGCAACCGACATCATGGGTCTCTCACCCGACGACGCCAAAACATTGCTTGACGGCGGCGTTGATGTTATCACAGGCGGCAACCACATCTTTCACAACCGCGCGCTTTATACCATGCTTGACGACTGCAAATATCTGCTCCGCCCGCTCAACGTTTCATCCATGGCTCCGGGCAGCGGCGAGACTGTCTTTGAGTGCAACGGCTATAATGTACTCGTTATAAACCTGCTCGGCATGATGAGCATGGATTACTCGGGGAGTCCCTTTGAAGCCGTTGACCGCGCGCTGAACCGCAACGAGGGTCGCTACGACTTTGCAATTGTGGACTTTCATGCCGAAGCAACCGCCGAAAAGCAGGCTCTCGGTTACTACCTTGACGGCAGAGTCGCGGCGGTATTCGGCACGCACACCCATGTGCAGACCGCTGACGAATGTGTGCTCAACGGCGGCACGGCATATATCACCGACCTCGGCATGTGCGGTCCCACCGGCGGCGTGCTCGGCACTGATAAAAATGTCATTCTCAAGCGCTTCACCACGGGTTTGCCCCAAAAATTCACCGTGGCAAACGGTCCCATAAAACTTTCGGGCGCAATAATCGAAGTCGACGGTGGAAAAGCAAAATCTATAGTTCGCCTTTAATTTACCAAAATTTTAAATATCGTTCATTTTCCTGTCACATTTGACATGTATACTGATTACAATACAAAATCAGTATACATCAGAAAGGAAAATAATATGAACACTCTGAAAGTTTCTTCCAAATCCAGTGCAAACTCCGTGGCAGGCGCACTTGCGGCCGCTATCCGCGACGACAGCGAAGCAGAAATCCAGGCAATCGGCGCAGGCGCTGTAAATCAGTCCGTAAAAGCTATCGCCATAGCAACCGGTTTCCTCGCCCCCACAGGCGTTGCAATCTACGCGCAGCCCTCTTTTGAGGAGATTGAAATTGACGGCGAAGAGCGTACTGCTATCAGATTTAAAATAACATCCCAAAAAGTATAATATTATTCTATATTTTTACAAAAAGTGCTTGACAATTGCCAAAATAAATGGTAGAATATTGCCATAATATAGTAGTGCATAGAAATTAATGTTATATTTTTAGGAGGAATGTGTTATTATGATTTCTACAGGAATTGTAAGAAAAATCGACGCGCTCGGCAGAATCGTGCTCCCTATTGAGCTTCGTAAGACCAGAGGAATTGCAACAGGTGACGACATTGAAATTTTCGTTGACGAAAATAACAACATCGTGCTTAAAAAGTACGAACCCACCTGCATCTTCTGCGGCGGCAAAGATAACCTTGCCGATTACGAAAACAAAAACATCTGCAAAGCCTGCCGCGAAAAGCTCGGCGCAATGTAAGATTAAATTACCGAAGCCTCAAGGCTTCGGTTTTTTATTTTGATGTAATGGGTAATGTGTCGGTAAATAAATGTTTATGTTACTGCCATCTCCGCCCGAGATCCTTCGCTTACGCTCAAGGATGACAAGGGCGGGTTTGAGCAGAGTGCTGAAAAAGGCTTATTTTATCGCACTGCGACAACCCCCGCTTGTCATCCTCGAACGGAGCGTAGCGGAGTGAAGGATCTTGCGGGGAGATGTTTATTTGAACACTAAACAATAATTTACATCAAAAAAACAGGAACCTTTGAAAAGTTCCTGCTTTTTCTTATATCTGCGAATTAAGTTGATGCATGCTTGCTTTATTGAGCTTTGACACATCGGGGATTTCGTAGCGGTTATCGTTGGTGTCGCGGACTAAAACCCTGCCGTTCGGGTAGATTTTGATATCTGTGTACCGCGTTTTTATGTGGAAAGAGCATTGACCGCGGTCGGTAATTACCGTCCAGCGGTTGATACTTCCCTTTTCGTATACCTCGATAACCTCGGTGATTTTGGGTACGACATAGTATTCCTCAAGCACCTCGCGGAGCAAATCTCGGCTCTTTTTATCAAGCGAAGAAAGCGAGCGTATAATTCCGTGTTCTTTTCCGTCGGCATCAAGAAGCGAGATGTAATTATCCTCATCGTTCACGGGGAAAAGGCGGCGCGGCTCGAGTTCCTCGGTGCGTTTGCCGTCCTCGGCTATCATATCTACCGTTACAAAATCGTGGCGCTCAAATCTTACGCCGCCGTCAATATAGTTTCTTGCCATTATTCAAACCCCTCTTCCTTTTTATCGGCTTCCGCCTGCTCTGCCATGGTTTGAATTTGCACGAGCTTGTAGTATTTGCCCTTTGCCGCGAGAAGTTCCTCAGGCGTGCCCATTTCGAGTATCTTGCCCTTGTCAAGCACTACAATCTTATTAGCCTTGCGCAAAGTTGAGAGTCGGTGCGCTATCATAATCGTTGTACGCCCCTTTATAAGTCCCTCAATGGCACCTTGAATAAGGCTTTCGGTCTCGGAGTCAACCGATGCGGTTGCCTCGTCAAATACAAGCATGCGGGGATTCATCAGCACGGTTCTTGCAATCGAAACTCGCTGACGCTCGCCGCCCGAAAGTCCCACGCCTCTCTCGCCGAGCATGGTGTCGTAACCGTCGGGCAGACGCGCGATAAACTCATGTGCGTTTGCAACATCGGCGGCGGCAAACACGTCCTCAACCTTTGCCTCGGGGGTGCTGAACGCGATGTTGTTGTAAACCGTATCGCGGAACATCATCGAATCCTGCTGTACAAAGCCAATCTGACGGCGGAAGTACGTAAGGTCAATGTCGCGAATGTTAACGCCGTCCACCAAAATCTCGCCCTCATAGTCGTCGTAGAAACGCATAAGCAGATTGATAAGCGTCGATTTGCCCGAGCCCGTAGTGCCCACGATGCCGACTATGTCGCCCTCCTCGATGGTGAGGTTGATACCCGAAAGGGTCATCTTTGTGCGGTCGTAAGAAAAATTGACATTCTTAAACTCTATTCTGCCGTGCATCTCGGGGCAGTTGCCATTGCCGCGGTCGGGCTCGTCCTCGGCGTCAAGTATATCAAGTACGCGTTCCGCAGATGCAAGCGCACTTTGGTAAGAGTCGTTAAAGTTTGCAAAAAAGTTTACGGGATTATAAAACATCGACGCATACGAAACGAACGCGACGAGCGTACCGAGAGTAACCCCGCCTATGGCGGCGGTCTCGCCTCCATTTGAGAAGATTACCCACGCGCCGCCGATACCCCATATAAGAAGCTGACCGAGGTGGACGAAGAACTGCACGATAACGGGGAACGCTGTGGAAATGCGCGCGCTGCGGCGGTCAATCTGCAACCACTCGTTTGTGTAATGACTGAATTTGCCGCTGCTGCGGTTCTCCGCCGAGAAGGATTTAACCACGCGCACACCCGGAAGCGTATCGGTTAGATTAGAAACAACCGATGCCCAACGACGCCATACCTTGCGGTGGTAAGGCAAAATCATCTTGCCGAAAATACGCGTACCGACAACGATAAACGGAATCGGAATAAGAGTAATAAGCGCAAGTTTAAAGTTGTTAGCCATCATTATGCCGGCAATGCCGATAAGGGTAAACACCTGCACGACAACTTCCTGCGACAGTCGAATCATAAACTGCTCAATGGTGAGCGAGTCGCCGTTAACGCGGTTGATTACAGAGCCGGTGGTGGTCTTATCGTAAAAACGCATGCTGAGCCTCTGCGTCTTGGCAAACAAATTGTTGCGCAGTGACGTAACGATATTAGCCGCGCTCACGCGGAGGCGGTAGCTGCGGACAATTCCGAGCAGAAGCTGTATAATATACGCGCCTAGAAGCACAAAAACAACCTCAAGGAGCATATTCATATCGCCGCTCGGAATAACCTTGTCAACGAGATTTGCCGTCATTGTCGGGAGCAGCATGGAAATTCCCGTAGTGATAAGCGAAAGGAACATGCAAAAGAGAAGATTTGAAAGCTCAGGCTTTGCAAACGGGATAAGTTTTCCCCATATGCGCCGTTTCGACTGGCAGGCAATACACTCCGCGCCCGCGTACAAAAGCCGTCTGCCGCACTTGGGGCAAAACAGCATAGCCTTTTCGTACCCCGCGGCAACCGCGTCATACGCGTGCTCCTTGTCCTCGTCTTTAGACATCTTTTTGATGTACGAAGCCGCCATTTCGCAAAGCGTTGCAACGGCGTATGTAAAGCGGAACAGCACAAGTTTTTCCCCGCTCTTTTTTACAAGCGTAAGTCTGGCGTTGCCGTACATTCTTTTGACAACGGCGTTTTCCGCGTCAGCGTGCATGACCGTGTGCAGAATGTTCATGTCAGCGTCAAGCGACATGCTCCGCTTTTCGGTAACGGCTAAAACGCTCAGGTCGTATTTTGCCGCTAAAGTCAAATCGCCGACGATTGCAAAGAGCAGATTTTCTCCCTCTTCGCAAACCTCGGCGCATGTTTTTTTGAGCTTGTCAAAAAGCTCGGCAGGTAATTCCTTGTTTATAAGAATACCGTCAATGTTCAAAATCTTGTCCTCCTGCCTGCACCCGTGCCGCAAATGAGCGGCTGCGAAAACAGACATTCTAATATGGTTGGTAGGCGAATATTTCTACGCATAGAATAGCATGCAATTATTAAAATTGGAACCGCTTTTTTGCAATTTTGGGTAATGCGCCGATTTTTTTGTAAAACTATACAAAATAACAGGTTTAATTTTTGCAAAATAGAACAACAAAAAGTAAATATTTGAAGGATTTCCTGCATTTTTATGCACCTGCCTGAACAAGCTCCCGCTCGTAGCAGAAAAGATATTGCTGTGCAACTCCGCCGTACGCACCCGCTTTTGCGGGGTCGAGTTTGCCGTCAAAGCGCGACGCTATGATGCGTTTTACCCATACATCCACGGGAAAAGATGAAAAATCTTCAACCGAGAAAAGTCTTATGCAACACGCCACCTTCTCTCCGATACCGAGGACCTTAAGCAATTCCTCACGCGCGTTTTGCGCATTGAGTTTTTCAAGCACAAGCACACCGTCACTCACGCGTTTTGCCGCGTCGGCGATGTACTTTGCGCGATAGCCGAGTTTAAGCGACATAAGCTCTTCCTCGCTGACCGCCGCAAGGGACGCGGGAGTGGGAAAGGCATACTTTGTGCCGTACTCAGTTTCAATTGCTTCGCCGTACTTTTCAGACAGCGTTTCTATGAGTTTTGTAATGCGCGGGATGTTGTTATTCTGCGAAATTATAAATGAGCAGAGCGTTTCAAAACGCTCCTGCGCGAGAATCCGAAGTCCGCCCGTCTGTTCAATCGCACTTTTCATAAACGGGTGCCCGCCAAAGTCGCAAAGCACCTGCTTTTTTATCGCGTCATAGTCTCGGTCAAGCGAAAGATAGTGAATCCACACGCCCTCTACCTCGTCGCGCGGCGCGCCGAAGATGTGTACGTTACCGTCCGCGTCGCTTGCAAATCGCATGAATCTTCCGTATGCAACGCCGCGGTACTCGCACTTATACTCACTGTCATGCGCCTTTGAAAAGCGGAAACACTGTCCGCAGGTAAATGTGCGCTCTATGTCATAATCGGGCGCGTAAATATAAAATCCACCCGCGCCGTTATCATTAATTTGCATATTCTTCTTCCCTTTGCCGAAAAAATATATTATAATAATGTTATCACAAATACCGCTCAAAATCAATGGAGGATGTCCAAGTGGAAAAAATATATACCATTCCCGTCAACGAAGCATTCGACGCGTCCGCCGCCGACAAGGCTTGCGGATGCCCTTTCTGCGCACTGTATAACAAACTTGAATTTAACGAAATCGACTCCGTCCTCGGTGCGGCGATGATGGAACCCAATATCCGCATTGAAACCAACAAAAAAGGCTTTTGCAAGGAGCATTTTGACATAATGTTCGGCTACAAAAACCGTCTCGGTCTCGCCCTCATTCTCGAAAGCCACCTCGGCGAAAACCGCTCCGCCGCATTCCCCAAAGGACTTGCGTCCATCGGCAAAGACGGCACAAAAAAACTTTCCGAAATGACAAAGACCTGCTACGTCTGCGAAAAAATCGAATTTCACTTCGGTCATATGCTTGACACCGCGGTACTCCTCTACGTTGAGGACGCGGAGTTCCGCAAAAAGTTTGCCGCGCAGCCCTATTTTTGCCTGCCGCACTACTCGCGCATGATGGAGTACGCCAAGGCAAAGATGCCGAAAAAAATCTACCCAGATTTTGAAAAGGCGGCTAAAACCATCGAGGAAAACTACTACGCCGAACTTAATGAAGATGTATCATGGTTCTGCAAAAAGTTCGACTACCGCTACGAAGACGAACCGTGGAAGAACTCAAAAGACGCGGTAGAGCGCGCAATAAAATTCCTCCGCAGCGATTTGCACACAATGAAAAAGTAAAACCGTCCGCAAACCCGTAGGGGCGATTAGTAATCGCCCGAAAAGCAAAGATTAGATGTCGTACAAGCGGGCGATTAATAATCGCCCCTACTTGTGCGTCACCGTTACTCACATAAAAAAGGAACTCACGTGAAGTTCCTTTTTTTAATATTATCACTGCTACTTCGTCAGCGTAGCTGTCGAAGTAGCACCGTCCCACGCAACGGTTGCGCCGAGGTTTTCAGCTACAAAGCGCACGGGCATGTATGTGCGGCTGTTTTCGATAAACGCGGGCGCGTCGAGGGTGACGGTCTCGCCGTTTACCTTTGCAGTGGTCGAACCTATGGTAATTTCAATGGTAACATCAGCGGTCTTGACAGTCGCTGTGGATGTTGCACCGTCCCAGCCTATCTCGGCACCGAACGCTTCTGCTACAAAACGTACTGGGAGCATCGTGCGGCTGTCGCGGATAATGGGCGCGGCGTCAAGCGTCTTTGCCTCGCCGTTGATGTAACCGACGTTCTGACCTATTGTCATCTTGACTTCGGTTGAAGTTGCGGCGGATTCATTAACCGCGGTGAAGAATGTAAGCATTTCGGCTGTGGGGGTAACGCCCGAGTAGTTGAGAGTATAAGTCGTGTCCTTGTACTCATTTGCCGCCGCGTACGCCTCTTCATTGCGAACGCCGTTGTAAATGCAGTTGTCGCATGCGAAACTTTCAATCTCGCCGCCCGTCCAGTTTACCGTAGCGGAAACAAGCAGATTTCTCATATCAATCTGCTTTACATACCCGCTCTTCATATTAACGGTAGCGGTATTGGAATGATTGGACTGGTCGCCGCCGACCTGAATAAAGTCGGCAACCGTGCCGCCGTCGATGTTGATAACCACGGCATCGCCCGAGTTTGCCTGCGCTACGCCGCCGTAAATACGGGCAACGGACGCATCGCCGAGGATATTGAGTGTCTGTGTGCCTTTGAATTCATATGCGGGGGTAACAGTACCTCTTGAGTAACCGATAAGGCAGTAATAAGAACCGCTCTTCACGGTTATCGAACCGTTTGCTTCAAGTTCAACGGGGTCTGTCGTTCCGAACTGGTAGCCGCCTACAACATAGAGTTTGTTTGCGGGCATCTCCATTCCGGTACCGAAAGTGATGTCATGCCAGCGGCAGATGAAAAGAGGCGCGGAAGTGAGCGAAATCTCGGTGTTTTCAATAATAGTGTTGCCGCTGAGATAGTAACGGTTGAGTTTTGCACCGCAGAAGTAAAGTCCGCCGTCAAAATAGCGCTCGCCGTCGTAGGATGTGATAACAATGGTATTGTCATGCTCAGGCTCGTAGAAAGAACCTTCGTCAAGCGGATAGTCGTTTACAAGAACTATTGTACCGTCAATGCCTTCAAGCATCTGGAACGCGGTCTTGAGGTCGCTGAGCGCAGTCTCGGCGGTAAGTCCGTCGCCGCTGCCGGCATTTGAAACATAAACCTTTGCCGCGGTGACATTTGTCTCCTTGGGAACCTTGTCAAGCACGGTAAATACCGCTACTGCCGCGTCTGCCGCGGAAGAAATGTTGGAGCCGTCCTCATATGTTGCACTGTCGAAAATGTCTATAAACTCGTGTGCCGCAAGACCCTTGCGAACCACAAGTGACGCTGTGCCGTCGGTGACTTCATGCGTAATAGCCTCAGCAACCGACTTCGACATGCTTCCGATGTTGCCTCCGAGGTAGTTAACATCGGTATGACCCATTACGTTATTGATGTTGAGGTTGGTAACTGAACCGCCGTTTACGGTAACGGTTGCGTTTCCGTTAAGTCTGCGGGTGGAGTCACCGCCCGTGTAAACCGAGGTAACGGTACCGCCGTTAATTGTAATGTTTGCACTGCCCGAATAGGAGCCGTTGAGCGATGCGCCGTAAACATTCTTGACAGTGCCGCCGTTTACGGTGATGTTGGAAGTGCCGCGGAAAGTGGTCGTGCCGCTGCCGCGCGAGAAACCAACAAGAGTGGTATAAGTACCGCTGTTTACGGTAATGGAAGAATCAAGATTTTTTTCAGCCTCGCTTGTCGGGTCCTGATAGCCGCCGACAATGTAGAAAGTAAAGCCGGAACTGCTGATGCCTTCTCCCATCACTATCGGGAAAAAGCGCGCGAGGATCATGCCCGACTTTGCAGTGTTGGCAGAACCGATAGAAAAAGATACCTTCTCAAAAGTAGTAGGACCGTTAAGAAAATAACGGCTGGTCTTTGCGTTATTGAATACAAAATTGCCGCCGGTGATGGTTACAACCGCGTCATGTATCGGCTCGGTGAAAGGCTCGGTTAACGTGTAGGTGTCGGTGATAACGACCGTGCCGCCGTTTGCCACTGCCGAAATAGCAGCATACAGGTCGTTTGTAGCAGTCTCAGCGGTGGAGCCGTCGCCGGTTCCGCTGTCGCTTACATAAACCGTATCAAGTGCCGCCACGCTGAAGCAAAGTGAAAGTGCAAGCGCAAGCACTACAATCGGAAGTAAGAATCTTTTCATAACATCCTCCTTGAAAATCTAGAAATATTTTACACATTTATTATATATGAAACCAAAGTTTCACGCAAGGCAAAAAGTGTGCATAATTCACAAGATATTTTAACACCGAGGATAGTTTTTTGCAAATATTTATCTTATGTCCAACGGGCAATAGTCAAGTTCGCTCACGCGCAATGGAGTTGCAATATTGTCACAGTAAAAATAGTATTCGAGGTATACCGTTTCTCCGCCGCGCAATGCTTCAACCTCGATAAAAGCTTCACCGCTTCCTCCGCCGCCCGAAAGCATAACGATTTTTCCGTTTTCATATCCTTTCGGAAGTGAAAGTTTGCATTCCGAAAACTTTCTCGAAGTGAGGTCGTCGTAGTTTCCGAGTTCACTTACATAATAGGTAAGTCCTTCATCAAAAGTATAAAAGCGCGGAAGTCCACCAACGGGGCCGCCCTCAAGCAGTGCCGCTTCAGTGCCCGCGGGAAGTGCATCCACAGTTTCAACAGAAGAAGGCTCGACCGTGAGTTCCTCTTTGACCCGTTCCGTAGTCTCAACAGGCACTGTAGTCACGGCAAGTTCCGTAACATTGATATCCGCCGTATTTTCAATGATACTTTCATTTATATAGTATTCACCGTCACATTCTACAATAAATAAACTGTCAGAAGTATCAGTTTGGTATATGCACACATTTGCTTTATCAAGGATGGATATCTGCGTTTCCCAGAAAACATAGTTGAGGTCGTATTCTTCAAGTACACTGTCAATGTGAGAAAAGCCGCTCGGAACGGTGTCAACCTCTTTTGGAAAATGCGGATCTATAGGCTGTTCTTTTTCCCGCATTATCCAAGCGACAGCGATTATCGCAATAACCGCCACGACACAAACAAGTACCAATGCAAACTTCTTTTTCATAAGCCATACCTCCCATGGTGTTTCTGCTTATATGATAGCATAATAATACAAAAGTGTAAATGAAATATTTTGTTAGAGGTTAGTTCGACAACAAAAGTCCCTCTGCTTTCATTTTACTTTACCGCAATAGTTTCAATCTCAACTTTTGCGCCCTTCGGGATTGCGGCTACCTGCACGCAGGAACGCGCGGGATAGGGTTCCGCAAAGAAGGATGCGTAAACCTCGTTTACCTTGGCAAAGTCGCCGAGGTCGGAGAGGAACACGCTTGTCTTTACAACATCGTTCATTGTAAGACCTGCTTCGGCAAGGATATTTTTTATATTGGTAAGCACCTGCTTTGCCTGCTCCTCTACGGTTTCGGGCATTGTGCCTGTGGCAGGGTCAATCGGAATCTGACCCGAGATGAAAAGCATATTGCCGGTATCAAGAGCCTGCGAATAGGGGCCTATAGCCGCGGGGGCTTTATCTGTGGAAATCTTCTTAATCATTTTTGTTTACCTCATTCAATAATTTGAAATCCCGCGTCTTTAAGCGCGTTCTTGATTTCATCAATATGCTCGAAGTCGCGCGTTTCCATACCGATATGTAAGATACAACTTGCAACCGCCATGTTTGCGTCCGAACGCTCATGGTGAACGCTGACAACGTTGCCGCCGAGTTTGGAAATAATTGTACTTACACCGAGCAGCTGACCGGGTTTGTCCTCAAGCGCGATCTGGAGATTGGTGGTTCTGCCTGTGGTAACGAGACCGCGGGTGATAACTCGCGAGAGAATGTTAACGTCGATGTTACCGCCCGAAACAAGGCAGACGGTCTTTTTGCCCTCAATAGGCAATTTTCCGAACATAGCCGCCGCAACGCTGACAGCGCCCGCGCCCTCTGCAATAAGTTTCTGCTTTTCAATGAGTGCCAATATTGCGGTTGCGATTTCATCCTCGGAAACAGTGACAACATCGTCAACATACTGCATATTCATCGCAAAAGTGATGTCGCCGGGGTGCTTTACCGCGATACCGTCGGCAAAAGTGGAAACCTTGGGAAGCGTGATAGCTTCGCCGCACTTGCGGCTCTCCGCCATAGAGGGAGCGCGCTCAGCCTGCACGCCGTAAACCTTGACATCAGAGCGGAGCTGCTTTACTGCATAGGCAACGCCTGCGATAAGTCCGCCGCCGCCGATGGGAACGATAACCGCCTCAACATCGGGAAGCTGTTCCAGAATCTCAAGACCTATGGTTCCCTGACCCGCGATAACCTCGTCGTCGTCAAACGGGTGAATCATGGTTGCGCCGGTCTCGTCACGCAGTTTGCACGCGTGCGCATACGCGTCGTCATATGCACCGGGTACAAGAACGACCTCGGCACCGAGCGCCTTAGTAGCCTCTACCTTGCTTATCGGTGCACCGTCCGGCATACAAACAACGCTCTTTATGCCCATTTTGGTTGCGGCAAGCGCAACGCCCTGCGCGTGGTTGCCCGCGCTGCAAGCGATAATACCCGCCTTTTTCTGCTCATCGGTTAGCTGGCTTATCTTATAATAAGCACCGCGCAGTTTGAAGCTGCCCGTCACCTGCAGGTTTTCTGTCTTGAGATAGATTTCCGACTTACCGGAAAGTTTCTGCGAATAGATAAGGTCGGTTTTGCGCGCCGCTTCTTTAAGCACATACGCCGCTTGATATACTTTGTCAAGTGTTAGCATTTAGTTTTCTCCGTCGCCTTTTCCGGCAAGATAATCTACAAACTGGCGCGCCGCACGTCCGCTGACGCCGCCGTGGCGGATCTCCCAGCGCTTTGCAAGCAGGCACAGTTCTTCGTCGTCCATGTCTATATTCTCACGCTTTGCAAGCTCGCGAACGATGTTCAGATACTCCTCGTATGCAGGGCTTGAATAGTTTATCTGCACGCCGAATCGGCAGGAAAGCGAGAGTTTTTCCTCGACCGTGTCGGAGTGGTGGATCTCACCTTTGAACTCCATGTCGTTTCGGTCGTTCCATGTCTCTTTTATAAGGTGGCGGCGGTTTGACGTTGCGTAAATGAGGATGTTGTCGGGACGCTCCTCAACGCCGCCTTCAATTACCGCTTTGAGGAACTTGTACTCAATCTCCTGATCCTCAAAGGAAAGGTCGTCTATGTAAATGATGAAACGGTAATTTCGGTTTTTGATAAGTGAAATAACGGTGGAAAGGTCGCGGAACTGGTGCTTGTAAATCTCAATCATGCGAAGTCCGTCCTCAAAGTATTCGTTGAGAACCGCTTTGATGCTGGTGGACTTACCCGTGCCGCTGTCACCGTAAAGAAGCGCGTTGTTGCCCTTGCCGCCCTTTGCAAAAGTGCCCGTATTTTCGGCGAGTTCCTTCTTTTGCGACTCGTAGCCTACAATGTCGGAAAGGCGAACGCTGCTTGCGTTGTTGATGGGGCAAAATTCAAGTTCCGCTCCGCTGCCCCTTATGCGAAACGCGCGGTTCATGCCAAGCATACCGACACCGCAGGTGCGATAGTGCTCGGTGACGAGGTCAAACACCTCGTTTTCGTCCTTAGCGGCGGCAATCTTTGCGCTGAGTGCGCGAACCCAGCCGCTGACGGTCTTGTTGTATATCTGCTCACGCTTTGCGATTGCATGGTAATTTGTAATTACCGAAAAACAGTCGATGCCAAGCTCCTTTTCAAGCGGAGCAAAGTCATAGTGGAACAGCTTTTTGAAAATTTTAAAATCCTGCTTTGCGAGGATGTTTACGCTGCCGCCCTCACTTGCTCCTTTTCGCTCACAGGTGAGCGAAAAGGAGTTTTCGTTAGTGATGAGCACAAAAGTGAGGTAGTTCTGCCAAAGGTTAGTATCAAATCCGTAAGATGTGGCAAGGTCAAGTATTCGCTTGACTTCGGTGTAGATATTGCGTATTTTTTTGTCTTTGCCGTCATCCGACGCAATGGCTCTCGCGAGGTTTTCGAGTATACTGTCCCCTCCGAGGTCGCTGTATATCAGCAGTTTTGATACTTCGTTTAGCATAATGGTGTTCCTTTTTACTTTTGCAAAATCCCACGTGTCATCTTGAGCGGAGTCCGTCCGAGATCCCGCTATCGCGGTTTTGCTAACGCAAAACTTCGACTTCGCTACGCTACGCTCAGGATGACAGCGGACGGACGCAGTCGAAACCCGTAGGGCAAACGGCAAAGCCGTTTGGATCTCGTGGGAGATGTATTTTTATTTTACTTCCTGTCTCCAGCCGAATTTGTCTTCGAGCTTGCCGAGCTGGATGCCTGTTACGGTGTCGTAAAGTCTCTGGCTTACGGGGCCTATTGAGCCGTCGCCGATGGTCATAACATCGTCTTTGTAGCGGAGTTTACCTACGGGAGAAATTACAGCCGCGGTACCGGTGCCAAATACTTCTTCGAGCTTGCCGTTTGCCTGCGCCTCAAGAAGTTCGTCAACCGAAATCTTTCTCTCGGAAACCTTGTAACCCCAATCGCGGCAGAGCGTGAGAACGGAGTTGCGGGTGATGCCGGGGAGAATCGAGCCGTTGAGCATAGGAGTAACAATTTCGCCGTCGATCTTGAAGAAGATGTTCATAGCGCCGACTTCCTCAATGTACTTTCTTTCAACGCCGTCAAGCCAAAGCACCTGAGAATAACCCGCGTCATGAGCCTTTACCTGAGCCGCAAGAGAAGCCGCGTAGTTGCCGCCTGTCTTTGCAAAGCCCATACCGCCCTTTACGGCGCGGACATAGTCGTCCTCGATCCAGATGCCTACGGGTTCAAGGCCGCTTGCGTAGTAAGCACCCGAGGGAGAAAGAATAATGATGAAAAGATAGGTCTTGGAGGGAGCAACGCCGAGGAAGTCGTCGGTTGCAATAATGAAAGGACGAACGTAGAGAGAAGTGCCCTTTTCGGTGGGAACCCAGTCCTCGTCTATCTTAACGATTGCCTTTACAGCCTGCACAAAATCCTCTTCGGGAAGCTGCGGGATGCAGAGACGCTCGTTTGTTGCGTTGGTACGCTTTGCATTCATATCGGGGCGGAAAAGATAGGTCTTGCCGTCCTCGCCGCGGTATGCTTTAAGTCCCTCAAACATCTCCTGACCGTAGTGGAACACCATGGATGCGGGAGAAAGGGTGAGGTCGCCGTAGGGTACGATGCGGGCATCGTGCCAGCCTTTGCCCTCGGTGTAATTCATAATGAACATGTGGTCGGTAAAGATTTTACCAAAGCCGAGAGGGCCCTCAGGCTTTGCCTTGGGAGCAGTTGTTTTTTGGATCTTGATATCCAACATTTTAAGTCACCTTACTATCTTTAAAAATTAGAGACGAGAGATAATTTCTGCGGTCATGCCGGTGCAGGTTACGGGAGTTGCGCCGCTGTCGCCTACGATGTCCGCTGTGCGAACGCCTGCTTCGAGAGTTTCGTTAACTGCCTTTTCAATCGCGTCAGCCTCTTTGGTGAGACCGAAGGAGTAACGGAGCATCATTGCAGCGGAAAGAATGGTGGCAATGGGGTTTGCCTTATTCTGTCCCGCGATGTCGGGTGCGGAGCCGTGGATAGGCTCGTAAAGACCGCACTTGCCCTCGCCGAGAGAGGAAGATGCGAGAAGTCCGATGGAGCCTGTGATCTGCGAAGCCTCGTCGGAGAGGATGTCGCCGAACATATTGGAAGTTACGACAACGTCAAAGCGGGAGGGGTCGCGAACGAGCTGCATTGCTGCGTTATCAACGAGCATATCGGTGCACTCAACCTCGGGATACTCCTCGGCAATGCGGTGTACTGTCTCTCTCCAAAGGCGAGAGGTCTCGAGAACGTTTGCCTTGTCAATGGAAATGACATTCTTGCGGCGCTTCATAGCGGTCTCGAATGCAACGCGGGCGATACGCTCAATCTCCATTACGCTGTAAGCCTCGGTGTCATAAGCCTCGGGGCCGTACTTGCCCTCGCGTCTGCCGCGCTCGCCGAAGTAGATACCGCCGGTAAGCTCGCGAACGATAACAAGGTCAAATCCGCGCTCGATAATATCGGGGCGGAGAGTGCAAGCACCTGCGAGTGCAGGATAGATTTTCGCAGGGCGAAGATTTGTGAAAAGGCCGAGAGCCGCTCTGAGTCCGAGCAGCGCCTTTTCGGGGCGGATGTTACCGGGGAGAGTGTCCCACTTGGGTCCGCCTACAGCGCCGAGAAGAACGCTGTCGCTGTTCTTGCATCCCTCAACCGTCTCAGCGGGAAGAGGTTCACCTGTTGCGTCGATTGCGCAGCCGCCTGCAAGATATTCCTTGAAATTGAACTTGTGACCGTACTTTTCACCGATAACTTTGAGCACCTCAACAGCGCCGTCAACTATCTCGGGGCCGATACCGTCACCCTTTACCAATGCTATATTGAATTCCATTGTTATAACTCCTTAGTTTTGCTTTGCTTTAATATAAGGAAGAAGTCCGCCCGCTTCGATAATGCCGTTGATGAACGCGGGGAAAGCCATTGCCTTAAAGGTCTCGCCCGTGGTCTCGTCGGTGATGACACCTGTTGCAAAATCAACCGAAACGGTGTCGCCTGCATTGATCTTGTCAACAGCCTCAGGACACTCAAGAATCGGGAAGCCGATGTTTATCGCATTGCGGTAGAAAATACGCGCGAAACTCTTTGCGATAACGCAGGAAATGCCGCTTGCGCGGATAGCGATGGGCGCGTGCTCGCGGGAAGAACCGCAGCCGAAGTTTGCGCCGCCGACCATGATGTCGCCAGCCTTAACGTTTTTGACAAAGTCGATGTCGATGTCTTCCATGCAGTGCTTTGCGAGATCCTCGGGAGACGGTGCATTGAGGTATCTTGCGGGGATAATTACGTCGGTGTCTACATTGTCACCGTATTTAAAAACTGTTCCTTGTGCCATTTTTTAACCCTCCAAATCTTCGGGCGATGCCATGCATCCCTTGATTGCGCTTGCCGCCGCAATTGCAGGGCTTGCAAGCACAACTTCGCTCTTTACGTGACCCATTCTACCGACGAAGTTACGGTTGGTTGTGGCAACCGCGCGCTCGCCCGCGCTCATAACGCCCATGTGACCGCCGAGGCAAGGGCCGCATGTAGGTGTGGAAACCGCACATCCGGCACTTATGAAGATCTCGGTGAGACCTTCCTTGATAGACTGCATATAAACTTCCTGGGTTGCGGGGATAACGATGCAGCGAACGCCGGGGGCAACGGTTCTGCCCTTCATAATTTCAGCAGCCGCACGAAGGTCGGAGATACGTCCGTTTGTGCAGGAGCCGATTACGCACTGGTCGATGTGCATACCCTTGACTTCGTCAATGGTCTTTGTGTTGGAAGGAAGGTGAGGGAGAGAAACGGTAGGTTTAAGAGTGGAGAGGTCAATGGTAACTTCGCTCTCGTACTCTGCATCAGCGTCAGCCTCGAAAATCTTGACTTCACGCTGGAAACGGTCTTTTACATACTCCATAGTCTTTTCGTCTACGGGGAAAATGCCGTTTTTGCCGCCTGCTTCGATTGCCATGTTTGCAATGGTGAAGCGGTCGTCCATGGAAAGTTCCGCAACGCCTTCGCCTGCAAACTCAATGGACTTGTAAAGCGCACCGTCAACGCCGATAAGGCCGATGAGGTGGAGGATAACGTCCTTGCCGCTGACATACTTCTGAAGTTTGCCGACAAGGTTTACCTTGATAGCGGAGGGAACCTTGAACCAGTTCTCGCCTGCCGCCATACCTGCCGCCATGTCAGTGGAACCTACACCTGTGGAGAATGCGCCGAGCGCACCGTATGTACAGGTGTGAGAGTCTGCGCCGATAATGCAGTCGCCGGGGCCGACAAGACCTTTCTCGGGGAGGAGCGCGTGCTCAATGCCTACGCATCCTACGTCATAAAGGTGAGTAATGTTAAATCTCTTTGCAAACTCGCGTGCGGTTGCGCAGAGTTCTGCGGACTTGATGTCCTTGCAAGGGGTGTAGTGGTCGAGGACAATTGCGATTCTGTCCTTGTCAAACACCTTTGTGAAACCCGCGTCGTCAAAAACCTTGACTGCAACGGGGGTGGTAACGTCGTTGCCGAGTACCAGATCCAGCTTTGCTTCTATGAGGTCGCCTGCTTTAACAGAGTCGAGACCTGCGTGAGCCGCGAGGATCTTTTGTGTCATTGTCATACCCATGGTTATTTCTCCTGTGCGGCTTGCATTTTGTTAACCGCGTTAATATATGCTTTAAGTGATGCCTCGATAATATCGGTTGAAAGACCTCTGCCTACATATGTCTTGTCGCCTGCCTTGAGCTTTACCGATACGTCACCGAGAGTGTCCTTGCCCTCGGAGGTCGAGTTGATGGTGTAGAGCTCTAAAGTATGCTCTACGGGATTTACAATATTATCGATTGCCTTGAACGAAGCATCGATAGGACCGTCGCCAAGCGACACGCCCTCGAACTTTTCATCGCCCTTCTTAAGGCAAACAGTGCTTGTGGAAGTGGTGAAGTTTGATGTATGTACATCGAACCAGTCGAGAATAAAGCTTTCGCTCTCGTCAACCTCTTCAACGGCCGCCTTGTGAAGCACGATAGCTTCGATATCGGAATCGGTGATAGTCTTCTTTTTGTCGCAGAGAACCTTGAATTCCTCAAAGCATGCTACAAGTTCTTCCGCGGTGAGAGAATAGCCGAGTTCTTTGAGGCGACTCTCAAATGCGTGCTTGCCCGAATGCTTACCGAGGACGATGTTGTTGGTCTTGATGCCGACCGCCTCGGGAGTAAGAATTTCATATGTCTGCTTGTTTGCCAGAACACCGTGCTGATGAATACCCGACTCGTGCAAAAATGCGTTTTTGCCGACGATGGGCTTGTTGAGCGGTGCGTTCTGACCGATTACGGTATAAACCGCCTTACTTGTGCGGTAAATTCTTGTGGTGTCAAGTCGTGTGGTGATATCTTTGAACACATCGGGACGTGTGTGCATCGCCATGACGACCTCTTCAAGCGAGGTGTTACCCGCTCTCTCGCCGAGACCGTTTACCGTACACTCGATCTGTCTTGCGCCGCCGAGTACGCCCGCGAGCGAGTTTGCAACCGCCATGCCGAGGTCATTGTGGCAATGAACGGAGAACTCTGCCTTATCGGAATCGGGTACGTTTTTAATAACATATTCGATAAGCGAACGCATTTCGTCAGGCGTGGTGTAGCCTACGGTGTCGGGAAGGTTAATTACGGTGGCACCGTTTCTTATAGCGGTGTCGACCACTCTGCAAAGGAACTCAGGCTCGCTGCGAGTTGCGTCCTCTGCGGAAAATTCAATGTTTGAGCAATACTTTTTAGCATACGCAACCATGCTTGCGGTCTTCTCAAGTACCTGCTCGGGTGTCATGCGGAGTTTATACTCCATATGTACGGGTGAAGTTGCGATAAAAGTGTGGATACGCGGGTCGGCTGCAACCTTTACAGCTTCCCATGCCGCGTCGATATCCTTTGTCGCCGCTCTTGCAAGAGACGCGACTGTGCAGTCCTTGACTGCTTTTGCAATTTCATTCACCGACTCAAAGTCGCCGGGAGATGAAATGGCAAAGCCCGCCTCGATGATATCAACTTTCATCTTTTCAAGGCAGCGTGCTATCTCCAGCTTTTCGCGCAGATTCATGCTGCAGCCGGGAGACTGCTCTCCGTCTCTGAGAGTGGTATCAAAAATTTTTACTTGGCTCATTTTTTCTCCTTAAACTTCCAGTACCGCGCCGCGGTCGGCAGAAGTCACGAGCTTTGCATAGCGTGCGGCGTAGCCTGTGGTCACCTTGGGTGCGGGGGCTGTCCAATTCGCTCTGCGCTCGGCTAAAACTTCGTCGGTTACTTCAAGTGTTATCTTACAATTTGTAATGTCAATGGAAATTGTGTCTCCCTCTTCGACAAGCGCAATGTTGCCGCCTGCAGCAGCCTCGGGACTTACATGTCCTATAGCCGCGCCGCGGGTTGCACCGCTGAAACGTCCGTCGGTGATAAGCGCAACGCTCTCGCCGAGGCCCATGCCGCAGATTGCGGATGTGGGGTTGAGCATTTCACGCATACCGGGGCCGCCACGAGGTCCTTCGTAGCGGATAACCACAACGTCGCCCGCCTTGATGTTGCCCGCGTAGATAGAAGCAATTGCATCTTCCTCGGAATCAAATACTCTTGCGGGGCCTGTATGCTGCATCATTTCGGGTGCGACAGCAGACTGCTTTACAACACAGCCGTTCGGCGCAAGGTTGCCTTTAAGCACAGCGATACCGCCGAAGTTTGAAAAGGGATTGTCAATGGGACGGATGATCTCGGGGTTCTTGTTTGTAACGCCACAGAGATTTTCCTCCATGGTCTTGCCTGTTACGGTCATAACCGAAGTGTCAAGCAGATTCTTCTTTGTGAGCTCCTTCATAACGGCATAAACTCCGCCGGCTCTCTCAAGGTCTTCCATAAAGGTGTCGCCCGCAGGTGCGAGGTGACAGAGATTGGGAGTCTTTCTGCTGATTTCGTTAGACATATCAAGGCTTATCTCAATGCCCGCCTCATGCGCAATTGCGGGAAGGTGAAGCATTGTATTTGTGGAGCAACCGAGTGCCATGTCGACAGTTTCGGCATTGTGGAAAGCCGCCTCGGTCATAATATCGCGGGGACGGATATCCTTTTTGATAAGCTCCATTATCTGCATGCCCGCGTGCTTTGCAAGTCTGAGTCTTGCAGAAAGCGGAGCGGGAATGGTACCGTTGCCCGACAGCGCCATACCGATAGCCTCGGTAAGACAGTTCATCGAGTTTGCGGTGTACATACCCGAGCAAGAGCCGCATGAGGGACAAGCGTTTTCTTCGTAGTCCCTCACGCCGCACTCGTCGAGATTGCCTGCATGATAAGCGCCGACAGCCTCAAACATATGGCTGAGGCAGGTACGGCGACCATCCTCAAGGTGACCTGCAAGCATAGGACCGCCCGAACAGAAAATTGTCGGGATATTAAGTCTTGCAGACGCCATGAGAAGACCCGGAACGTTTTTGTCGCAGTTAGGAATCATAACAAGACCGTCGAACTGATGCGCCATAACCATAGCCTCGGTGGAATCGGCAATTAGGTCACGGGTAACAAGCGAATACTTCATTCCGACATGTCCCATTGCGATACCGTCGCAAACTGCGATTGCGGGGAACATGATAGGTGTGCCGCCCGCAAGGCGAACTCCTGCCTTTACAGCCTCGGTGATCTTGTCTAGGTGCATGTGACCGGGAACGATTTCATTATAGGAAGAAACGATACCGACGATAGGACGGTTCATCTCCTCCTCGGTAAGTCCGAGAGCAAAAAGCAAGCTTCTGTTAGGCGCACGTTCAATACCGTGCTTGATGTTTTCCGAATTCATAAAACAAAAACCCTCCAAAGGAATCGTGTAAGGATATGCGATGCATATCCTTACAGTGATATAAATCGCTCTGCGATTTGTGATATGCGCCTATAGGCGCGTGATATTTGCCCTATGGGCAAGTGATATACGCCATGCGGCGTGTGTCGGTAGCAAATTGCCGTTTGGCAATTTGCGAAAATTAGTTAGATGCTGTGTCGAGGTCGGAGTCGTTCTTCCAGAGCATCTGCTCGCGGAGCTGCTTGCCGACGATTTCCATCTGGTGCTGAGCGAGCTGTTCGCGCTTGGAGTTGAAGAAGCATCTGCCGTTCTTGTTCTCAGCGATCCACTTGCCTGCAAATGTACCGTCCTGGATGTCGCGAAGAACCGCCTTCATGTTAGCCTTGGTCTGTTCGTAAGGAAGTACGCGGGGACCGGAAACATACTCACCGAACTCAGCGGTGTCGGAAATGGAGTAGTTCATTGCTGCAACGCCGCCCTTGTTGATAAGGTCGATGATGAGCTTCATCTCGTGGATGCACTCAAAGTATGCGTTCTCGGGCTCATAACCAGCCTCAACGAGGGTCTCAAAGCCGCAACGCATAAGGTCTACTACGCCGCCGCAAAGAACTGCCTGCTCGCCGAAGAGGTCGGTCTCGGTCTCGTCGTGCATGGTGGTCTCCATGATACCTGCGCGCGCGCCGCCGATACCTGCGATGTATGCAAGTGCGATGTCATATGCCTTGCCGGTAGCGTTCTGCTCAACTGCAACGAGTGCGGGAACGCCCTTGCCTGCAACATAGGTGCTGCGAACGGTGTGACCGGGGCCCTTGGGAGCAGCCATGAATACGTCAACGTCTGCGGGAGGAACGATCTGCTTGTAACGGATGTTGAAACCGTGAGCAAATGCAATTGCCTTGCCTGCGGTGAGGTAAGGAGCGATGTCCTTCTTGTACATATCAGCCTGAGCCTCGTCGTTGATGAGGATCATGATGATGTCAGCCTTCTGAGTAGCCTCTGCAACGGTCATTACGTTGAAGCCGTCCTTCTCAGCTACAGGCCAGGACTTACCGCCCTTTCTAAGACCTACTACAACGTCGCAGCCGCTGTCGCGGAGGTTGAGTGCGTGTGCGTGGCCCTGAGAGCCGTAACCGATGATTGCGATAGTTTTACCGTTAAGTTTGTTGAGGTCGCAATCCTTCTCATAATACATTTTTGCCATAGTTAAATTCTCCTTTTTCTTTGGTTTCATCATAAATTGTATCCTGTCCGCGTTCAAGTGCTACGACGCCTGTTCTTACAAGCTCAAGCACCTCAAACTCTTCCAGTAATTTTTGTAATGCTTCGTTTTTGCTCTCGTCGCCTATCATTGCAAGCGTGAGAGAGCCGAGTGCCACGTCAATGATGTTGGCACGGAAAATGTTTGCAATCTGAATTATCTCGTTTCTCTTTTCACCCGTTGCGGCGCGTACCTTGAAGAGTACAAGCTCGCGGCGGATCGACTTTTCGGGTGTCAAAACCTTAATCGAATGTACGGGGAAAAGTTTGCCGAGCTGATTTGAAAGCAGCTTAATCTGGTCGTCGTCGCCCATTACCTCAATGGTGATACGCGAGACATTAGGGTCGGTGGTGGTACCAACCGCCAAGGACTCGATGTTGTAACCCTTTCTCGAAAAGAGGCGCGAAACCTGTGAAAGAACGCCTGCTTCGTTGTCAACCAGTACTGCAAGTGTCTGTCTTCTTACTTCACTCATGTTTCTACCCCCATTATACGATAAACTTGGTTATATGGCTGCCGCCGCCGACCATGGGACGAACCATCTCGTCGGTATCAATTACACAGTCGATAACGTATCCGTGACCGTACTCAAGCGCGTCCTTGATAGCGGCTCTGAGCGCTTCCTCGGTGCAAACACGCTGACCGCGAAGTCCGTATGCCTCTGCAAGCTTTACAAAGTCGGGACCGTGGGTAAGTGTTGTCTGCGAATAATGCTTGTCATAGATAAGCGTCTGCCACTGGCGAACCATGCCGAGCGTCTTATTATTAAATATGAAGGTAATTACGGGGATGTCGTAATGTTCCTCGGTTGCAAGCTCGTTGCAGTTCATTCTGAAAGAGCCGTCGCCCGTGATATGTATAACGGTCTTTTCGGGGTTGCCGACCTTAGCGCCTATTGCCGCGCCGAGGCCGAAGCCCATCGTGCCGAAACCGCCCGAGGTGAGGAGCTGACCCGGATAGTCAAAGCGGAAATGCTGTATTGCCCACATCTGGTGCTGACCTACATCGGTTGCAACAATTGTGTCCTGCGGGCAAAGCTCGGCAATTGCGCTGAGGATCTGCTTAGGTGTGAGCGAGTCCTCGCACTCGTCGTACTGTGTCTCTCTCGGATAGGAGAACACATATTCTTTCCACTCATCGTGGTGCTGCTGCTCGAAACGCTCATTGAGGGTTGCAAGCACGCGCTTTGCGTCGCCGATGATGTGGTGTGCTGTCTTTACATTCTTGTTTATCTCCGCGCGGTCGATGTCGATCTGAACGATTTTTGCCTGACTTGCAAAACTCTTAGGGTCAAGCGCAACGCGATCGGAGAAACGGCAGCCTACAGCGATAAGCAAGTCGCACTCGTTGCACGCGATATTCGACGCCTTTGTGCCGTGCATACCGACCATGCCGGTGGCAAGCGGGTTGCGGCCTCTGATACCGCCGCCACCCATAAGGGTAATTGCAACGGGCGCGTCAATTTTCTCCGCAAAAGCGGTAAACTCGTCCTGCGCACGTCCGCGAACTACGCCGCCGCCACAGATAAGCATAGGCTTTTTCGACTCCTTGATCATGTCGATAAGAGTGTCGATATCCTTGTCATCGGGTTTCGGGGGCTGGAAGTTCTGCGAAGAACGCTGCATAAGATCTTTCAGCGAGCCGTTTGAGAAGTGCTCACTTCTCGGCAGGGGTTCAAACTCTGCCTTGTCAGCGGTTACATTCTTTAGTATGTCAATAAACACAGGGCCGGGACGTCCGCTGCGGGCAATTGCAAATGCCTCACGAACGACATCGGCGAGCTTGTTTACGTCTCGTACGAGATAGTTACACTTGGTGATAGGCATCGTGATGCCCGTGATGTCTACCTCCTGGAAAGAGTCCTTGCCGATAAGGGTTTCACCTACATTGCAGGAGATGAAAACTACGGGCGAGGAGTCCATGTTTGCGGTTGCGATACCCGTAACAAGGTTTGTCGCACCGGGACCCGAAGTTGCAAAGCATACGCCGACCTTGCCCGTGCTGCGCGCGTAACCGTCAGCCGCGTGCGCCGCGCCCTGCTCATGCGAGGTAAGCACGTGCTTAACCTTGTCGCCGTAAGCATACAGCTCGTCGTATACATTAAGTATGGTACCGCCGGGGTAACCGAAGATGGTGTCAACGCCCTGCTCAACAAGACATTCCATCAAAATCTTTGCTCCGGTCATCATCATAATACCGAAATTCCTCCTTGAAAAACAAAAACCTTGTGAACTAAAAGTTTAGTCCACAAGGCTTGCATAATCATTGATATTTCAGGTGTACATATCACACCCGATAAAATTCAATCACCTAAGCGTCAAATGGCATAACTTTTAGCATTATCCTGTGTGTTCTTCACGAGTAGCACAAGAATAATGCTGATAAGGACTATGCTGTTGAGAGCATAAGCGAAATGCATGGTTTTTACCTCTAAATCGTGCCTAACGGCTGATTTTTGATTATTATATCATTATACAGCCCCCTTGTCAATACCTCTAATGCATTTTTTTGCAAGTTTTAAATCAAAAAATTGCAAATTTATGCAACGTAATTTTGTAAAGTCCGCACAAAACGGCAGGGGGTGGTAAATTAATGTTTATGTTACTGACATCTCCGCCCGAGATCCTTCGCGCTGCGGCTCGCACTGATTTAACCGCCGCAAAACGCGGCGGATGATGCGGCGGAACTAAAGTTTTCTTACGCAGGTAGTCAGAGCCGCATTGCTCAAGGATGACAAGGGCGGGTTTAAGCAAAGTGCTAAAAAATCCTTATTTTATCGCATTGCAACAACCCCCCGCTTGTCATCCTCGAACGGAGCCGCAGGCGCAGTGAAGGATCTTGCGGGGAGATGTTTGCTTAAACTCTAAACATTAATTTGTTTGGCGACAATGGGAGTTGCTTTGATAATATCATATCATTGTAAGGCAAGATACCAACAACCGTTGGTGTTTCACATTTTTGTGCAAAAACCGCACCCAAACGGGTGCGGTTTCTTTCATTATTATTCATTGCCGCTGAGCATCATGCGGTCATTGGCAAATCCTTTACCGAACTTGGCAAGAAGGTCGGGCACGGTGAGATTCTTTTTCTCCTCGCCGCGGACATCGTAAATTATCTTGCCATCCATCATCATAATGAGGCGGTTACCGTAGGCAATTGCGTCATTCATGTTGTGGGTGATCATCATTGTTGTAAGGTTGTTTTTCTTGACGATTTTGTCGGTAGCTTCAAGTACGAGTTTTGCGGTCTTGGGGTCAAGCGCCGCGGTGTGCTCGTCGAGGAGCAGGAGTTTCGGCTCTTTGAGAGTTGCCATAAGGAGCGTCAGAACCTGACGCTGACCGCCCGAAAGCAGACCCACTTTAGCGGTAATGCGGCTCTCAAGTCCGAGACCGAACTCTGCAAGTTTTGCGACAAAGTCGGCTCTCTCTTTCTTAGTAATTCCCCAGCCGAGACCGCGAGTTTTGCCGCGACGAAGCGCAAGCGCGAGGTTTTCGTCAATGCCCATGCTTGCGGCAGTACCAGTCATAGGATCCTGGAACACACGTCCAAGGAACTTTGCGCGCTTGTACTCGGGATAGTTTGTAATATCCACACCGTCAATGATAACTTGTCCATCGTCAACAGGAAGCGTACCCGAAACCATGTTGAGAAGTGTGGATTTACCCGCGCCGTTGCCGCCGATAATGGTAACAAAGTCGCCGTCGTTAAGCGTAAGCGAAACATCGTTAAGCGCGACGCGCTCGTTTACGGTGCCGGGATAGAAGGTTTTAGAGATGTTTTTAAGTTCAAGCATCTGTCTTTACCTCCTTCTTTTTCTTGGGAGCTTTGTTTTTCTTGAAATTAGGCGCCGAAAGGAACGCGGCAACTATAACAGCGGAAATAAGCTTCAAGAAGTTCGTATCAAGGCCGACGTTAATAACAAAGCGCTTGATAAGCGAATAAATTACAGAACCGAGTACTACAAACACGAGTTTGACAGCAAAATTCGACCCTTTCTTGAAAATAGCGTTATGCAAAACTTCACCGATAACCACGGATGCAAGTCCTATAACGATAGCGCCGGCACCGAACGTGATGTTTGAACCGCCGGTAAACTGGGCAAGGAGTCCACCCGCAAGAGCGACAAAGCCGTTTGAAAACATAAGACCGAATACGGTAGTAAAATTAGTGTTGATACCCTGCGCACGTGCCATCTTGGGATTTGCACCTGTTGCACGCAAAGAACATCCGAACTCGGTTCCGAAGAACCAGTACAAGAGCGCGATTATAGCAACAACAAAAATAAGACCTACGATCATCGCAGATGTCTTATCGCGTGAAGAAACGATAAGCGGGAAATCCGAAACGCTTGCATATGCGGTAGGCGACATGGGAATAAGAGCCTTGTTTGAAACATTCTTCTCGAGATGCGTCTGGAGTCCCATAATTATCATATTGATAGTATACAGCGAAAACTGCGAAAGGATGCCCGCAAGAATTGCGGGAATTTTCAAAACAGTATGGAAAAAGCCGGTGAGCGCACCCGCTATCATTCCCGCAAGGAACGCGATAAATACAGCGGCAAGCGGATGAATACCGTATTTTATACAAATAACCGTAACAGCACAGCCGGTAACAATAGACGCGTCTACGGTAAGGTCCGCAACATCGAGTATTTTATATGTTATATATACGCCGAGTGCAAAAATGCCGTAAAACAATCCCTCTGCTGCAACACCGGGCAGACTGTTATACATAGAAATCAAAAAATCCATAAAAACCTCATTACATACAAAAATTCATAAGGGGCGTTTTGCCCCTTATGAATCACTTATAAGCATTAAAATTACTCAGCGATAGGAGTAATGCCCATCTCAGCCATAACTTCCTCGTTCTGGATGAGGGTAAGCTCTTCAGCTGTGAAAATCTTGATAGGCATTTCAGCGGGGTTTGCACCGTTTACGAGAATTTCATAAGCCATGAGACCTGCTTCGTATCCTACATCGTAGTAGTTAACGCTGTAAGAAGCAACGCCGCCGGCCTTGCACATAGACTCTTCGCCGCAGATAACTACCTTGCCTGCAGGAACTGCTGCATTCTTGATAACTTCCATGTTAGCAGCAACAAGGTTATCGGTGGGCTCATAGATAGCATCGTTGTCAGCAACCGCTGCGTCAACAACAGCCATAAGCTCGTTTACATCTGCAACAGCATAACCGGTAACGGTATAGCCTTCTGCCTCGAATACACCCTTTGCTTCCTCAAACTGAAGCTTGGAGTTGTCCTCAGCGGAGCAATAAATGATACCGATGGTCTTAGCATCGGGAGCAAAGTGCTTGATAAGCTCCATCTGGTTAGAAACAGCGTTCATATCGGATGCGCCTGTAATGTTGCCGCCGGGAGCGTCGTTAGAAGCAATGAGACCGGATGCAGCATAGTCGGTAACGGAAGTACCTACTACAGGGATAGTATCGGTAGCTTCCTTCGCTGCCTGAACAGCGGGAGTAGCATTAGCCATGATAAGGTCTACCTTATTGGTAACGAACTTATCAACGATGGTGGAACAGGTTGCAACATCGCCGGAAGCGTTCTGATAATCGAATTTAACGTTAGCTTCGCCGAGCTTTTCAATAAGAGCTGCCTGGAAGCCTTCGGTCGCCTGGTCAAGAGCGTCATGCTGAACGAGCTGAACGATACCGATGTTATAAACCTTGGTATCGACAACATCGCCGGTGGCGTCTGTAGCGGCAACATCATCATTGCCGGCTGTGGTAACGGCGGGATCGCCGGAGCATCCTACGCATGCAAGTACGAGGAATACTGTGAGAAGAATTGCTGTGAGTTTTTTCATTTTACTACACCTCTATGGAAATATTTCCCTCGGTCCGCAAATTTCGCGGGCAGAAGTGAGAGCAAATAGTATTGCTATGTCTAACATTATAATTTATCGCGGTAACATTGTCAAGTCACATTTGATTATTTTTTCACTAAAATGTCAAAAATATGCGTTTTATGCCCAGTCGGTTGTATGTTTATGCACAAAAATGTGAGAATTATTTAGTCAAAGGTGCGCAAAACAATTTGGATAGGAAAGGTAAATTAATGTTTAGCGGCGTAGCAAACATCTCCCCGCGAGATCCTTCACTTCGCTGCGCTCCGTTCGAGGATGACAAGCGGGGGTTGTTACAATGCGATAAAACAAGGCTTTTTTAGCACTTTGCTAAATCCCGCCCTTGTCATCCTTGAGCCATGCGGCTCTGACTACCTGCGTAAGAAAACTTTAGTTCCGCCGCATCATCCGCCGCGTTTTGCGGCGGTTAAATCAGTGCGAGTCGCAGCGCGAAGGATCTCGGGCGGAGATGGCAGTAACATAAACATTAATTTACCACAATTCAGCAAAGTAAAAAGCGCCCCCGCGGGGGCGCTTCCATATTTTTGTCTTACAGAGCATTAACAATAGCTTCGGTATCTTTTGCAATAACAAGTTCCTCATTTGTAGGAATCATAAATACCTTTACCTTGGAACCGGGCTTTGTGAGCTCGGTTGCTTCGCTGTAGCGGCCCTGGTTCTTTTCCTTGTCGAAATCAACGCCGAGGAATTCGAGACCTGCGCAAACTCTTTCACGCATGCCGCAGTCGTTTTCGCCGATACCTGCGGTGAATACTACAGCGTCGAGACCGCCCATTGCAACGGTGTAAGCGCCGATGAACTTCTGAATTTCGTATACAACGATATCGAGAGCGAGCTGTGCGCGATGATTGCCTTCCTTAGCTGCGCTTGCAACGTCGCGGCAGTCGGAAGATACGCCCGAAACGCCGAGGAAGCCGCACTTCTTGTTCATGTAGTTATTAACTTCATCAGGGGTCATACCGGTCTTAGTCATAATATAAGGAACGATTGCGGGGTCGATGTCACCGCAGCGGGTGCCCATCTCGATACCTGCGAGAGGAGTGAAGCCCATGGAAGTGTCGAGAACCTTGCCGTCCTTAACTGCGGAAATGGACGAGCCGTTTCCGAGGTGGCAGGTAACGATTTTTGTGCCCTCAGCGCCGCCGAGAAGCTTTGCGCACTCGCCTGCTACATAGCGGTGAGAAGTGCCGTGTGCGCCGTAACGGCGAACCGCGTACTTCTGGCAGAACTCATACTCGAGCGGGTATGTATAAACATGCTCGGGCATGGTTGCGGTGTGGAAAGCGGTGTCAAATACGAGAACCTGAGGAGTGCCGGGCATAGCCTCGGTGCAGCCCTCAATACCCATGATGTGAGCGGGGGTGTGGAGAGGAGCGAGGTCGCGGCAGAGCTCGAGCTTTTCCATAACCTCGGGAGTAACGAGCACGGACTCGGAGAAGTATGCACCGCCGTGCACAACTCTGTGACCTACTGCCTCAATTTCAGCCATGTCCTTAACACTGCCGTACTCGGCGCTGGTAAGAGCGTCAATAACGATTTTGGTTGCAACAGTGTGGTTAGCCATTGCGATTTCCTTTTCATAAACCGCGCCGGTTTCAAGATTTGTGTGCTTGATTTTGCCGTCGATGCCGATTCTCTCGCAAAGACCCTTAGCGCGAACAACGCCTGCGGTAGTGTCAAAAAGCTGATACTTGAGCGAGCTGGAACCTGCGTTTACAACAAGTACATTCATTTTATGTATCCTCCGAAAGATATTTTTTTATTAACTATTTAATTATACACGCTGTTTTCCGTAATTTCAACAAAAATACAAAAATTTTACGGGTTCATCTGTTGTTTTTTGTATTTACTGGGAGTTATACCCATTTTGCGTTTGAATATGCTGTTGAAATGCGAGAGCGAGCCGAAGCCGCTTGAAAAGCAACTGTCCGTAATTGAAAATCCGCTGCCGAGCAGCGCGCAGGCGTAATTTATACGCAGCGAAAGCAGATGCTCCATGTACGATGTGCCGACATTTTTGCGGAAATACGCGGGGAAATACGACGGTGAAACATTTGCAATGGCCGCCGCCTTTTCCACGGTGATGTTTTCGCGGAAATGTATATCGAGATAGTGCATAAGCGTTGTGATTTTTTCATCGCTTTTTAAGTCGGTTCCGTCGACAGGCGTATCGCTTGCAAGGGCAAGCAGCAAAAGTGAAAAATTGTGCGCTATTATGTCGCTCTCCCACGGTGACGCACACCCCTCTGCCAACCGCACGTTGCCGCTCTGAACCGCCTCGCAGTAAACACGCAGTGCGTCGAGTTCTTTTTCGCCCACCTGCATTGTGTTGCGGCAGTTATGCACTATACCGCGGTATTTCTCGGGTATCGCCTGCTCGGTAAACCGTATAAAAAATCCATGAAAATCCTCCGAGCCGTCGATGTAGTGAATGTCCGACGGGCGGATAAGAAATATACCGCCGCGCTCTATTTTGTACGCGGTACTGTTGATATAATGCGTGCCGTTTCCCGCAAGGATGATATCGAGCGTGTAATAATCGTGCCAATGTATCCCGCAGCGGGAACCGCTCTGTTTATTCAGAGTGCGTATCGTGATGCCCGTTTTATCGGGTATCTTTTCTTCCGCGCGAAGCATGGGAATGTCGCTGTACATAGTCTCACCTCGCGTTTATTGTAGCACTGTTTTTTCGCGATGTCTACATTTTTAACGAAATTCTAAGAATACCGTTGTTTTTTCGCGGCTTTTGATGATATTTCATGTTGTTTTCAAATCAGTGTAAATTTATAATTAATTTACAGATACTTTACGGAGGTGTGTATGAAAAAATCGTTTTTATTTTTGCTCGTCATGCTTTTTGCATGTATAAGCGTTTCGGCTGTAACGCCCGAGGACGACGGCTATGTTTACACATATCGCGGCGACATGAACGGGGGACGGCGACTATGACATAAGCGACGTACTTCTGTTTCTGAGAGAGATTCTCGACAAAGACGTCAAAGACACTGTCGTGTCGGACGCGGACGGTAACGGAAAAATAAGCATTTCAGACGCATTGCGCATTATGAAAGTGGTGACAGGCATGACAGACCCCATAAAGACCCCTATTCGCGAATACTATCCGATATCATATATTGAAGATTTCTGCGAAAAAGAACTAAGCATATCGCTTAGTGCTACCGGCACCGCAACGGCGACATACTCTGCCGAATATGTCACGGGCGGTATCAAGGTTTACGCAACCGTAGTCGACCCCGTTATTTACACAAGTTCGGGCAGCGTAGGCAGCAACGACAATGTTACCGTTCATCTGCAGGCGGCAAACTCAATTATGCGCGGCGACCGTTTTGCAGTGTACTTCCAGTGCGACGCCGGCGGCAACTATAAACTCTGCCGCTACTCCGACGCGGACGGCGGCTTTGCCGCGGTGACTTCGGACGAGGTTGCCGACCCATCCGCCGAGAACGACACCTTTTACTACACCTATGAAAAAACTTACGACGGATATAAGGTAAGTTTGTTTGCAAGCTACGACTTTCTCCGTATGCCCGAGGGGTATGCCTTCGGCAAGACCCGCATGCTCCTTTCCCTCCGCAATACCGACAGCGCGGACAGTACAAATTACTATGTTTACGGCAGTGACGAGGGCGTGTCCTACGATATGCCAAACACATGGCTTGTACTCGACAAGGATAACAACTTCACCCGAGACGACTTTGACACCGTAAGTTTCAAAGAGGATATGCTGAGCGACAATGAGTTTGCCGACCTTAAATTCCTTGACAGTCTTGCCGTGCTCGAAGCGGGCGAAGGCTGCACATTGCGTGAGACAAAGGCGGGCGCGTCGCTGTTTTCCAACCGCACATACATATCACACGCCTTGAAAGCGGCGCGCTGTTCATGGTCTACAATGCCGAGAGCGGACGCACAATGATGACCGCGGCACTCTCATATGACGACGGCAAAACATGGCCATATTCAATTACACTGTACACATCCTACACCACATACCCCGATGTGTCCACCGTCACCGTCGACGGCGTTGAACAGATTCACGTCGTATTCGACCGCGACCGTTACAACTACGGCAGAGTATACCACGGCATTTTCACCGAAGATTACATCAAAGAGCATAGCGGCGAAACCATAGAAAGAAGTACGCTTGACAGAGTAACATCAATCAAATAAGCCAAAAGCACCGAGCAAATCTCGGTGCTTTTTCGGTTTTGAAGGCAAGCTGATGTTTATGCTACAAACATCGCCGCCCGAGATCGCAACGCTTACGCTCAAGGATGACAAGGGCGGGGTTAAGCATAGTGCTAAAAAAGCTTTTGCTTACGCACTGTAACTTCCCCTGCTTGTCATCCTCGAACGGAGCGCAGCAAAGTGAAGGATCTTGCGGGGAGATGTTTGCCTACTCCGCTAAACATTAATTTCTCCTACCATTTCACACACTTTTGTGTTATACTAATACCGACTGAGAGGTGAACACCGTGCATATTGCTGTTATAACCGAATACAACCCGTTTCACATGGGACACGAATACCAACTGAGTGAGATACGCCGTGCGTTCCCCGACGCCACGGTTACCGCGATAATGGGCGGTATATTTTCACAGCGCGGCGAACCGTATATCACAACACCGTATGTGCGCGCGGAAGCGGCACTGGAGTGCGGTGCTGACCTCGTGCTTGAACTGCCGTTCCCTTTTTCAAGCGCGCCCGCGGGCACTTTTACCCGTGCGGGCGTTGAAATTGCCGCAAAGATAGGTGCGGACATGCTCGCTTTCGGAAGTGAGTGCGGCAGCATCGAAACGCTGAAAACCACTATTGCGCGGCTTGACAGCGAAGAACTGCGCGACGCGGTGGAAAGAGAAAGCCGTGCCGTCAGCAAAACTCGCACCTTTGACAAGGTATATAAAGAACTCTACGGCGAAGAGCTCGCAAGCGGTCCCAACGACATACTCGCATATGAATATATGCGCGCTATAAAAAGCGGCGGGTATTCCATAGAGCCTTACACAATAAAACGCGTCGGCGATTTCAAAAGCGGAGAGGGCGGTTTCCCATCGGCAACTTCGATAAGGCAGGACATCGCCGAGCACGGCATTGATGCACTGCGCGGCAAAGTGCCGCCCGTGGCAGAAAAAGTATACAAAAAAGCATACGACGACGGTCTTTTCGGCGCTGACATTGAAAAGCTGTCAAGCGCGATACTGCTGAAACTGTCCGTTCCCCTGCAAAGCGACATAGCATATTCAAGCGACGGACTTCTGAGACATATCGGAATGGCGGCGGCAAGAGTCAAAAGCGTCGCTGAGCTCAAAAAACTCTCCGCGGCAAAGCACTGCACCGTCTCCGAGATATCGCGTCTTATACTCTATGCCCTGTTTGACGTTACGCGCGAAGACCTGGACGCCCCCGTATATATCACCCGAATATTCGGAGCAAATACACGCGGCAGAGCTGTTATCAGACAGATAAAAGACATCGAGGTAATCACAAAACCCTCAAGCTTTGAAAAAATGACACCCGAGGCTTTTGCCCAGTACGACAAAAATTTATTGGCGGAGCGCGCCTTTGCCCTCTGCTTTGAGGGTCGGTACAACTTCCTTTTAAAATCACCTATAATAAAATGAAAGAACAGATATTTATAATTTCGCTTTGCTACCTCGCCGCCATAAATCTTATCGCGGCGGCGGTCGTCCTCTATGACAAGCACATCAGCCGCCGCAAGCGCGGCAGTGTGCGCCGCGTGCCCGAGCGCACATTTGTGCGCTTTTCAATTCTCGGCGGCGGTATAGGCACTCTGCTCTGCATGTTGCTTATACACCACAAAACGAAAGCCCACGACGGTCTGCTTTTAAAAATAGGAATACTTACGCTTTTGTGGACAGCCCTCCTCTGCGGCGGCATTTATATGATAAGATAAAACAAGCAACGCCCGACGGCGTTGTTTTGTTTTACGCCATGCCTCTTGTCGATAGGTACAAAAAATGCAGCAGATACGATGATTTTTTGTATTGATTTGACATTATTTTTTTACTATTATTAATATATAGAACAAATTTCAGGAGGATTTTATGAAGAATAAAAAATTATTTCTCGCTTTTATACTCATTCTGAGTATTTTTGCAATGACAGTGGCGGCAGGTGCCGAGGATGTATCCTTTACCCCGGGTACCGACGCGGTTTACTTTGTTGACAACACAAACGGCGCCGATACAAACGCTGGTACTTCCGCCGATGCGGCGCTGAAGACCCTCTCCAAAGCAAACGCATATCTCCGCAAAGTCGGCGGCGGTACCATTGTTGTCTCGGGCAGTGTCGCCGTTTCGTCAAGTTATGCGCCCGCGGATATAGGTGGCACCGTGGTTTACACATCCGTATACGGCGGCGTTGACTACCGCAAGACGAACAGCGCAAAAATGGTTATAGGCGCGGGCATGGCGTTCAGCAACGACACGTTTTTTGAAAACATCAACCTCTCCATGACAGCCTCGGGCGTTGCAATTTCGGGCCGCTGCCACAACTTCGGCTTCGGCTACGATGTAAACGTAACCAACGACTCGGGACTTGACACCTTCAACTACCCCGTGCTTATCGCAGGATGGAACAACCCCGGCACGCTTAGCGGTTCTTCCCTCTCAGACGACTACTCCATCCACGTTTACAGCGGCACATGGTACGGCATTTACGGTGGTCACCGCCGCACTTCCTCGTCTAACCCCGTTTCCAACCTCTCGGGCGATGTTTCGGTTATCATAAAGGGCGGTACATTTGAAAATTACGTCACCGCAACCGGCATGAACGTTCACACCGGCAGAGTTTACATGGAGATTTCGGGCGGTACTTTTAACGGTGCTGTCCTTGGCATCCGTCGCCTCGGCACCATGCCCTCTGACACATCTTACATCACCGACGCGGACTTCACCGCAAACGTTCTTATACGCATCACGGGCGGCACGTTCAACGCACGTTTCCGCCTTGCGGAAAGTTCGGTTGAGACTACCGCACTTACAAAAATGCCACTCGGCGACGCAACCGTAGTAGTTACGGGCGGCAAATTCAACTCTGACTTCGTCGGCTACGGTGTCGTCGGCAGCGTTCTTCTCAAATACGACCCCGATGTGCTTTCAAGCGACATTATCAAGGGCTTCCCGCTCAAGAGCGAAGTTACTTCCACATCAAGCGCCGCCGAGGAAAGCGCATCCTTTGCCAACCCCATCGGTACGCTCGCAGACCCGTATGTAATTGAAAAAGACGGACTTTATTACTACTGCTATTCCTCGGGTACGACAATTGACGGCGTATCGTACGCGGGTGTAAAGATTGCAGTGCATGAAAATCTGCCTTTCGGCGAACTTTCCACTCAGCGCCGCCAGGTATTCAACGCATCCATGACCGATATTGAGGGCGCTCAGCACGACTATTGGGCACCCGAACTTCACTATTTTGACGCTGACACCGTCGGCAAGGATAACGCGGGCTGGTACATCTATGTTGCCGCCGATGACGGCGCAAACGCAAACCACCGCATGTACGTTCTCCGTGCCACCGAACCCGAAAATGCCCTCAGCGACTACGAAATGGTAGGTAAGATATCCGACTCAACAAACAAGTGGGCGATAGACGGCACCGTAATGGTGCTTGACGGCAAACTCTACTTTGTATGGTCAGGCTGGGAAGGCGACACCGATGTCCGTCAGGACATCTACATTGCACAGATGTCAAACCCGTATACAATTTCAAGCGAGCGCGTACTGCTTTCCAAACCCGAATACGACTGGGAAACACACGATACTCCCGATGTTAACGAAGGCCCGCAGGTCCTCACCGCGCCCGACGGCACAACTCATATCATCTATTCGGCAAGCGGTTCCTGGACGCAGTATTACTGCTACGGCGCACTTACCCTAACGGGTACAAACCCGCTGAGCGCCGACAGTTGGTACAAGAGTCCGACCTCGCTTTTCTCCTCAGGCAACGGCATCTACGGCACGGGTCATGGCTCGTTTGTGCAGGACGAGGACGGCGCATGGTGGATGTACTATCATGCAAATTCCTCAACCGAAGTTCCCGAAGGCTCAACCTGGTGGGCGGAGAGAAGCACATATCTCAAACCTTTCTCATTTACAACCAAAAGCGTAAACGGCGTTTCGGTATCCTACCCGAGCTTCGGCACGCCTATTGCGCTTGACGAGCTCCAGACCATTTCGGTCGACACCGCCGACTACCATGCAAGCGGCGAACATCTATATTCGGTTTACTACACCTACACAAACGGCGAAGTGACCGAAGTCGCGCGTCAGTGCCTCATCTGCGGTGCGTACGATGTAAAAAGCGTGACCTTTGCAAAGACTCCCGCTTTTACGCTGACCTCTGCAACCGACTCTGTCACTCTCAAATGGAGCAAGATCGACGGCACCCACGGCTACCGCGTATATTACAAAGAGCCGAGCGGAAACGAGTATACGCGCCTTACCGAGCTTCATGACACCGATACCGTAAGCTACACACACTCAAAGCTTGAAAGCGGTTCCTTTCACCGCTATATCATGCACGCATATTACATCGACCGCGCGGGCGCATATCAGTATGTCGCAACGGGCGGACAAGGCGTGTACACCTACCCCGCAGCACCCACTCTCACCGCGACAGCAAATGACGACGGCACTGTAACGCTTGTTGCCGCCGTAACGGGCGGCGCAGACTCCTACGAGTATTCACGCACCGCCGACGGCACCGTCTGGGATGTTATCGCCGCCGATGCCGACTCCGAATACACAGACACGACCGCCGAAAGTTCCACCGAATACACATACCGCGTGCGTGCATTGGCAGGCACTCTTTACGGTGAATATTCCGCCTCAGCAACAGTGACCACCGCCAAAGCAGCATATAAGTTTGAAATTTCGACATGCGGCAATATTTACGACAATGTAAGCGCACGTGCGGGCGAAGACATCTCATTTAATCTCCTTGTGCGCGTTGCGGACAGTGTAGGCTCGCAGATTCTGCTCCCCGCCGATACTGATACAAAGAAACTCTATTTCTACACCGTGCACGGTGACTACATCGTCCCCGCAGAGGAACTCTCAGTAACTGACAGCGGCGAATATATACTCACCGCCGCCTACGAAAACGCCGACGCGATAATATTCGCCGATGCAGAGCTCATCCTCTACGGCGATGCAAACGGCGACGGAAAAATTTCTCTCGTTGATGTTATCCGCACGATAAAGCACATCGCAGGCAACACGGTAGAGATAGACAAAGCTGCCGCAGATATCTCAAACGACTGCAGCATCACAACATTGGACCTGCTCCGCATAATCAAAGAAATAGTGAACTGAAAAAATAAAACCCACGACCGAATATCGGTCGTGGGTTATTTTTCACTCACTCACAATTACTCTTCGCTCTTTTTTACCGCGGAGCAGACATAGTTGTATGCCCAGTGTTCGCCGTCCATGTCGGCAATTTCAACACCCTCGGTGAGTTCTACATTCGCAATGCGGTTGAGCACTACGGCGAGCTCGGCGCGGGTGATGTTGTCCTCGGGGCGGAAAGTGCCGTCGGGGTCGCCGGCAAGATATCCCGCCTCGGTGAGCGCCGAGATATAGGGATATGCCCAGTGGGTTATCTCAACATCGGAGAATGTTGCGCCGGATTTGTAATCCACGTCAAGTCCGAGCGCAAGCGCGAGCACTTTGCAGAGCTCACTGCGCTTGATGTTGTTCTCGCCGCGGAAAGTGAGGTCCTCATAGCCATTGAGAAGCTCTGCGCCTACAAATTTTGCAACGACATCCTTATGCGCCTTATCAACGTCGGTGAAGTACACCTCTGCGTCGTCTGCCCATGAGCCGAACAGATAATCCATCGCTTCGATAACTTCATAGCGGGTAGCCTTATCGTCGGGGCGGAACTTCTTGTCCTTGGCAAGCGGCATGTAACCGCCGAGGTAAGCCTCCTCTTCGAGGTACACAAGCGGCGAATCGTTGTCAACAAGGTACGTGTAGGACGCAACGTCGGACGGCGCGATATCAACATCGGCGCTTCCGCTGTAAACAGCGTAAACCTTGATAACGGTAGATTTAGTTATCTCAATAGCGCCGTTGTAGGTCTTGCGGTAGCTTGACGAAAGCGGGCTCTTGCCGCCGAGCGCATAGTAAATTTTTACGTTTTCGAGGTCGCAGGAAAACTCTACTTTTGTTCCGCGTTCAACATCGCCGGACGCGACAGACGCTTTTACGGGTGCTATTGTGTAGTCGCCGAGGTTGGTCGTACCCTTTGCGATGGTTTTTGAAACCTCGGTACCGCAGTTTTCGCAAATTTTTACATACTTACCGGTCGAGGAAGACGTGGGAATTTTTGTGATGTAAAGCGTGTCGCCGTAGTCATGGTCAAGTTTTTCAACTTCCTCGTAGACATACTTTTTACAGCGCTCACATTTTGCGCGGAGCTTGCCCTCCTGCTCACATGTAGCCTTTGTGACCACTTTCCAATCGTCAAGGTCTTCGGGCACATCGTGACCGAGCGCCTTTTGAGTAGTCGATGTCTTTGTGTAGTCGCAACGGGTGCAGGTGTAGGTGTATTTGCCGCTCTCGGTGCAAGTAGGTCCGCCCGTGGTCTTGAGGTCATGGCCGAGCTTTGCCACGTTCACCAGTGTTACAGCCGAGCACATCGAGCACTGGTATGTACTCTGTCCCTTGGTGGTGCAAGTTGCAGATGAGCTGATAAACTTTGTGTAATCATGGTCTACAGTGGCAAGACTTTCGGTCTTGGTCTCCTTGCAGACAGAGCATTTATAAGTAACGGAGCCTTCTTTTGAGCAGGTCGCCTCGGTGCGCTTTGTCTCCTCGTAGGTGTGGCCGAGCGCCTTGGTGTCATCCTTGCGCTCGTCGCCGCAGACAGAGCATTTCTCAGTTACGGTGCTGTCGGCAGTGCATGTCGCTTCTTTTCCCGATACAGTCACATAGTCGTGACCAAGTGCGTCAACAGTCTCGGACTTCGTCTGGGAGCAACGCGAGCAGTAGTATGCGTTTGAGCCCTCTGCCGTACACGTAGGCGAAGTACACTTTGTGAGGTCAAGCACCCAGTTATGGTCGCACGCAGACGAAACGCTCACAGCCAAAACCGCAAGCAAAGTGCAAACCAGCGCCGCAAAAGTTAAAATTCTTTTCATAACAAACCTCCGTTTGGATATACTTATACACCATAAATATACCATATGTGGTGGTTTGTGTCAAGAAAATACCACAACAAATCCGCAAACATGGATGTGTAATGTTGGGAAGGAATTAGTGTTTATGTAACTACCATCTCCGCCCGAGATCGCAACGCTGACGCTCAAGGATGACAAGGGCGGGTTTAAGCAAAGTGCTGAAAAAGCCTTTATTTACACACTGTAACAACCCCCGCTTGTCATCCTCGAACGTAGCGTAGCGAAGTGAAGGATCTCGCGGGGAGATGTTTGCTTAAACTCTAAACATTAATTTACTTCCAAATATATAACACTCTTTTCAAATGCTTCGGCGAGCTCGTCGGTTACGCCGTCCGAGTTTGCTTTGAGCGCGGCGTAGCCGTAGTACATGCCGCCGCGGCAGTTGTCGAGCCCGCGCGCAAATTCCACTTGGCGCGAAACCTCGCCGCTTTCCATTGCGCCGTCGGCGTAGCGGTATACGCCGTAACTGATGTAATATTTCACGCCGGTGCCGCGGAGAGCCTCGTTCCACCACTCGGCAAGCGTGTCAAACGGCGCTGCCTTGGTGTCAAACGACCAGTAAATCTGCGGCGCGAGGTAGTCGACATATCCCCCGCGCGCCCATGCGAGCGCGTCGCAATAGATGGAATCATAGGCTTCGAGCCCACGCGTCGCACTGCCGCCGTTTTTGCCGTCGGAGTTTTGCCAGATTCCGAAAGGTGAAACGCCGAACTGAACGGTTTCATCAACCGACTTTACTGTCTCGTAGCAAAGCTTTACAAGTTGGTTTACGCTGTCACGGCGGAAATCCGCAAGTGTCATGCCATCACCGTATTCGGCATAAGTTGCCGCATCGTCAAAAGCCGCGCCGTCTGACGGATAAGGATAGAAATAATCGTCAAAAATAATTCCGTCAACATCGTATTTTTCGCAAATTTCCTTAACCCCCGCGGCGACAAGAGAGCGCACATATGGCTGTCCAGCGTCGAAGTACAGCTTCCCGTCGGCGTAAGCGACGACGCATTCCTCATGCTGGCGTGCGGGCGAGCTTTCTGGGAGCGCCGCGATGTCGGTCTGCGGGTATGTAGTGTTGCCGCTTGTGACGCGTAGCGGATTTACCCATGCGTGGACGGCGATTGACTTTGCGTGTGCGGCTTCAAGCAGATATCCGAGGCAGTCAAAGCCGTCATCAGCCGCTTTGCCACACTCGCCCGAAACAAATTTTGACGCGGGAAACAAATTCGAGTCGTAAAGCGCATCCGCGGTGGGGCGCACCTGAAACATTATTGCGTTGAAGCCGTTTTCGGCGGCAAAGTCCACGATGCCGTCAAGCTCGGCGGCGAGTTTTTCTCTTGAAAGCCCCTTTTTTGACGGGAAGTTTATATTGTTGACGGTGGCAATCCAAAGTGCACGCATTTCCTCCGCCGCCGCAATGTCTGCGGACGGCTCGTCCGCCACTGCCGCCTGCGGCGGCACAAGGTCAGCGGCAGGCGCAAAAGCCGCCGCAAGCGGAATCACCGCAGATAAAACAAGCAGCACCGCAGCGGCAAATATTAATATTTTGATTTTGAGGTCTGTCATGTTTTCACTCCCGAATGTTTGTCCGTTTCAAATGTATGCGCATGTGTTTGCATTTAGTATATCATATTTTGTCGGAATTTGAAAGGTAAAATAATGGTTAGGTGAAGTAAACGGCTGTTCACCGACATCGTAGGGGCGATTAGTAATCGCCCGCCGAACCGTAGTGAAAACGGGCGATTACTAATCGCCCCTACAGTTTTGCGGGGTTAGTAAACAATGTTATACATCAATTTCCTTCACATTTTCCTCTTGCCTTAAACTAACATTAGTGTTACAATATATCGGAAAGCGAGGGAGCGAGATGAGAAAGGTTGAAATTTATACTGACGGAGCATGCAAGGGCAACCCGGGTGCGGGCGGATACGGGGCTGTGCTTGTCTACGCAGGGCACGAAAAGGAGTTTTCGGGCGGCGAGGCAATGACCACCAACAACCGCATGGAGCTGATGGGTGCAATAGCCGCGCTCTCCGCGCTCAAAGAGCCGTGTGAGGTGACGCTTACTTCCGACTCAAAGTACCTCGTTGACGCGGTTACGAAAAAATGGGTGTACGGCTGGCGCGCAAAGGGATGGAAGAAATCCGACGGCAAGCAGGCGCTTAACATTGACCTGTGGGAAAGACTGCTTGAACTGCTCGAAGTGCACACTGTCACATTCAACTGGATAAAAGGACACGCGGGGCACCCGTACAACGAACGCTGTGACGCCCTTGCGGTGAAAGAGGCTGAAAAATTTTCCGTATGATAAAAAAACTTATTGACACATCCGACGCAGGCGCGCTCTATGCCCTCCTCGACACAGATGTCACCGCCGAAATATGCGACAACAGCGTCGGCAACATTTTTATGTGGAAAGACACGCTCGGCACCGAAGCCGTCGACTTTGAGCGGTTCTGCATCGCCGAGCACTATGAGGGGCACACGTATTTTGCCCTGAGAGAGCGCGACGGCGACTACCTGAGCCGCATACAGTCGCTAATTGAGCGTTTCGGCACGCCGCTGTACCTTTGCTCAATGACTGATACCGAAACCCAAGCGTTGAAAAATGCCTTTGGTGAAAAATTTTCGTATGAGGGCGAGGACGGCGCGGCTGACTACATCTACGATGCGGACGCGCTCCGAAGTTTCAAGGGTAAAAAATATCACTCGCAGAAAAACCACTTGAACGCGTTTTTGAAACAGTTTTCCGACTACACTTTCCTGCCCTACAAAGCCGAGGAAGAAGCCGAAATCATCGCGTTTTTTGACCGATACGAGGCTGAGGTCGGCGACCTCACCGACTCTGCAAAAAAGGAGTCGCTTGCGTGCAGACGGCTCATTCCGATGATAACGAAGCTCCCCGTTGACGCACGCGTTTTGCGCGTCGGAAACGAAATTATCGGCTTTGCGGTGATGGAACGCGTCGGCGACACGCTGATGATTCACATTGAAAAAGGTCTGCCCGCCTACCGCGGCGTGTACCCTCTCCTTGTGACGCTCGAGGCAAACGCCTACCCCGATGTAAAATACATCAACCGCGAGGAAGACGACGGCAATGAGGGACTTCGCCGCTCGAAGGAGTCATACCACCCCGTGATGTTAAAGCAAAAATATTTAGGTATAATAGAATAAAAACATCCTCCCTGCCATATGCTTTAGCAAAGGCTTAAAGGAGGATTTTTTATGTTTGTTCGTTCAATCCGCATGAACACGATAAAGTTGATATGTATTGCCGCGCTTGCGGTTTTTGCCATTGTGATGCTGTTTATTTTCATCCCGTCAAACGAAAGCGCGGAAGTTGAGACCGCCGCGAGCGAGACGATACGCTTTGACAAAGTGAAGACCGACAGCGACCGTGCGTCCTTTCTCTCGCAGTTCGGCTACACGGTAGACGAGACCCCGCTTGAGAGCGTAGAAGTGGTGATACCCGACACGTTTGACAAGGTTTTTGCCGCGTACAACGAAATGCAAAAAGGCGTGGGGCTTGACCTCGGCCGCTACAAGGGCAAGACCGTCAC
This sequence comes from Clostridia bacterium, assembly GCA_017461475.1. Taxonomy (GTDB): domain Bacteria; phylum Bacillota; class Clostridia; order Oscillospirales; family CAG-272; genus UMGS902. The sequence continues at coordinate 1,462 of JAFTXX010000053.1, read as the reverse complement.
GCGCTATACATACAAGGTGACAAACTACGACGGCTACGGCGAAACGGTCTATGCAAATTTGCTGGTCTACAAAAACAAAATCATCGGCGCCGACATCTGCTCCGCCGACCCGAACGGCTTTGCCCACGGACTGAAAAAAGGATAAAAACAAAACCGAGTTTTCAAACTCGGTTTTTGTTTTTGTAAATTGATGTTTAGCGAAGAAGCAAACATCTCCCCGCAAGATCCTTCACTTCGCTACGCTCCGTTCGAGGATGACAAGCGGGGGGTTGTTGCAATGCAATAAAATAAGGCTTTTTTAGCACTTTGCTACATCCGCCCTTGTCATCCTTGAGCGCAAGCGAAGGATCTCGGGCGGAGATGTTTGTAACATAAACATTAATTTACCTTACATATATTTTTGCAGTATTCCTGCAATTTATGCTTGTTTTCGACCGGCGGTTATGGTAAAATTAAAAGGCAAAAAACGGAGGTGCAAGTTTGAAAGATAAATCTTTCAAACGGCGACTTTTGTGCCTTTTGCGCCATAAGGCGGGCGCAAATTTCGGTATAGACCGAAAACGGCAAAAAATTCGCGCTTCTCAGAAAGGAATTAACATAATTATGACATATGTTATCTCAGACATACACGGTGACTACGAGCGTTATATGAAAATGCTCGATTTGATAAAGCTTGACGAGGACCGCGACGTGCTTTTTGTTCTCGGCAACGTCATTGACTACGGCGAAGACTCTTTTAAAATTCTCCTTGACATGTCCTCGCGCCCCAATGTATACCCCATTATCGGCGAGCACGAATATATGGCGCTCCCTCTCCTTTCAAAACTTGTCGGCGACATCAGCGAAAAGGCAATTGCAAAGTTTGACGCGGAAACTATGCAGAACTTTATGAAATGGGGCAAAAGCGGCGGTCAGGAGACGGTGCGCGCTTTCCGCGAACTTGACAAAGACGACCGCGAATGGGTAATTGAATACCTTGAAGAGTTTATGCCCTATGAGGAAATCGAAGTCGGCGGCAAAGACTATGTCCTTGTACACGCAGGACTTGACAACTTCTCAAAGTCGCGCGACCTTGACGACTACGACGCGGAAGAACTCATCTGCGAAGCGCCCGATTGGTCAAAGATTTACTTTGAAGACAAAACGCTTGTAGTAGGCCACACCCCCACGGTTGAGATAAACCCCTCGTCGAAGGGTAAGATATGGAACCTCAACGGCACAATTGCCATAAACTGCGGCTCATCCTTCGGTCTTCCCCTCGGCTGTCTCAGACTCGACGATATGAAAGAATTTTACGTTGAATAAAATTTGCACCCACTTCATGAAGTGAACCCCAAAGTTTAGACAAAAATTAATATTAAATTGATTGAGAATGAGTTCGGTATTCTACCGGACTCATTCCTTTTAGTTTTAAGGAAATTCTATCGTTATTGTAGTAATGAATATATTCTTCTAATTTTTC
>JAFTXX010000052.1 GCA_017461475.1 Clostridia bacterium | reverse complement strand
CGTTCGAGGATGACAAGCGGGGGTTGTTGCAATGCGATAAAATATGGCTTTTTAAGCACTTTGCTAAATCCCGCCCTTGTCATCCTTGAGCGTTAGCGAAGGATCTCGGGCGGAGATGTTAGTGACATAAACATTAATTTACCTCACCACGCAAAAACACACCGAGCGGGGCTCGGTGTGTTTTTTACTTCATTCCGTTATATGCAACTTTTGCTGCGTCTGCGTTTTTATTGCAGCGGAGCAGATACATGTCGACATTTTCGACAAGTTTATCCACAAGCATAAGCTGGGTTGCGAGGTCGGCGGAGTCTGCGACCATGACTTGTGAGAAAATGCGGGTTACGCCGTCAGCCTCGGGGATGGGGGCGATGCTGTTTTCCTCAGCGCGCTCCACAAAGCAAAGATTTTTAAGTTTCACGCGGGTGTTTTTATTATACTTCTCCTTGCCGCACCACGGAGTGCCGTAGGCGTAGATACCGTCGTCAAATACGCGCAAAATCGGTTTATCGCCGTTGACAATGGTGACATTTTCACCGCCGAAACATTTCTGCCAAAGGCGGATATGCGTTGTCTTACCGACGCCGCTTTTGGCGGTGAACATATAGCCGACGCCCTCGTACTCGATAAGCGCGCCGTGCATGAGGAACGCGCCGCGCGGGAGCAGTTCGCCACAAATCTTGCGGATGATGGCGGTGCGCTCAAGATATCTTGCGTCAAATACGTCGTTGCTGAACTCTTCGGACGCTTTTTTCTCTTTTTCGATGTCTTCCTCGGTAATCTTTATGCAGAAGTCGGCTTCGCGTGCCTCATCGCACGCGTAATCTGCCAAAAACGGCAGCGTGGAAGAAAATATACACTCTATATCAATGTAAAAATCGGCAATTCTGTAAAGCATTTTTTCCTCTGAATTAAAACGTGATCATTGGGAGCTGATTTTCGCGTGTGGTTGCTGTGGTGGTTTCATCGGGGGCGGGTGCCGAGGTAGTTTTTGCGGAACCGGTTGCCGCCGCATTGCTTGTGTTCTTCTTTGCGGTGGTCGTTTCGACTTCCGAAGCACTTACAAGATTTTCACCTACGGCTCTGTCAAGCAGGGTCATTGCAGCGTCGCAAATCACCGCGATGTCACTGCGGAGCATTACGGTGCCTTTTTCGCCGATAAGGTTATCGAGAAGTTTCACGGATTTTGCGGCTTCGATATACTCCTTCGACCAGTCGGCGGGGTCTATCTCAATATCCTCGTCAAGTCCGAGCACGCAAACGACAACTTTTACAACTTCTTCATATTTTACATAGTCGTCGGGGCGGAACTTACCGTTGCCGTCGCCGATGATAATGCCGTTTGCAACCGCATAATTGATATAGCCGGTGTACCACGCGTCCTCATTGACATCGGTAAAGTTTGTCTTGCCCGCGAGCGAGACTGCTTCATCTGTCTTGCCGAGCATCTTGCAGATAAGCGCCGCAAGCTGTGCTCTTGTCACCGACTCATCGCCGTGATACATACCGTCGCCGTAACCGTCAAGGATTCCGCGCGCCGCCATGCGCTGTGCCGCGTCGGAATAATACTCGCCGACCTCGATATCGGTAAACGATGCCGCAAACACGCTCATTACCGCGACGAGCGCAAGCGCCGCGCAAATGGCAAAAACATAAATCTTTTTCATATAACGATCCTTTCTATACATAAAGAAAAGCAAGGGGAAACCCCTTGCTTTCCATTATTAGTCGGTCACGTAGAAATCAGGGAGCTTGTCTCCACCGCCTTCGCCGGTTTCGGTGAAGTCGATAATACAGCCAAAGCTGCCAAGAAGGACATCGGAAGACAACTCTACCCAGACGAGTTCGGCCTTGGGTGCGGAGTATTTCATCGCCCTATCCTCCTTCAAAATTATACAATTATACTTTTTCATCATATCATGTACCTGTCAAATTGTCAATATTTTTTAATTCGACTCTTCTGAAGGAGCAAACAGAGCCTTTGCCGCATCGCTGTAGCAGAGGATAGCCTTACAGATCTTGATAAGTGCTTCGTCTTCTCCGAGCATAGCCGCGTTTACATAAGTGTCAAACGAGGTGGTTACGGTTGCGGAAATCTGTGTATCCGCATCCGCGGTGTAAAGCGCGCCCGAAATATCCTGACGGATATCCTTTGCATTGATAACGCCGATGTAAACGGTAACCGTGCCGTCGCTTACAACAACATCATCACCGCTTACGGTGAAGTTAACTTCCGCGCCGTTTACGGTTGTGTAGCTGCCTATGAATACAAGGTCGCTCTCGCTTGCTGTTGCGTTTTCGGCAAGCTTATAGTTGAATACCATGCAGATCTTATCGTCAAGAACCGCGGACTGACCGTTAAACTCATATACCGCGTTGGATATATCAGTGCTTACGGTGTATGTTCTGGTCTCGTCGATTTCGGGAGCAAACTCTGTCGCCTGCTTGTCTTCGGGAAGAATTGCGTTTACGGGGTTTGCGGTGTTGTACTTGAAGTATTCCTGAGCCGCCGCGCCGTAGTTGAACATCGCATACATGAGGTTCATAAACGCGGGTGCCTGACCCTTGCCTGCTTCTGCCGCTGCAAAGTAAGCGTTGTGAGCGAGTTTATAGTAGTTTGTAATGTTGAGCGCCTTGGTTGCGGAGCGGTACTCAACGCCCTCGATAACGGTGTGGTAGGTTACGGTGATAGCATCGTTCATTTCCTTAGCCGCCATGTTGGGAGCGTAAAAACGGAAGGTGGTAACGCCGTTTGAGGTGCTCGTCTTGTAAGCGTCAATCGTTACTGTCTCGGTCTCGTCCTCATGCGCTATAACCGCCTCGAGCCATACCTTTTCACCGATGTTTTCGGCATCAGCCTGAACGAGGAACTCGAGAACGAAGTCGGAGTAGAGAACTACGCTGGTACCGAACTTAACGCTGAGCGTCTCGGCAACCATAGCGTCTACGGTAACGGTGTCAACATCCTCTTCGTTGATATTCTTCGTCTCGATGCAGTCGATATCGATAACGCTGAGTTTCTCGGCGGTGTCGTCAACCGTAAAGGTGAGGGTCGCCGCGGTGAAGTCGCATGTTGCGTTATCCAAGGTCTCGCGGTAGAGCGCTATCTTATAAGTGGAGCTGTACGCAGTGGGAAGTACCGTGATAAAGCCGTTTGAGTCGTAAGCGGTTGCCGAAGTAAGAGTGTAACCCGTCGGGGCTGTCACGGAGAATATCGTGCCGTAAAATTCCGTGGTTGCGGTAACTTTTACATCAACGGTAACGGTGCCGTCCGCATTTACAGTGGGCGTGCCGCTGATAACAACTCCCCCTGTGGGCGCGATGTCAAGCAGTGCGCCGCAGACCGAGCAGACGTAAGCGCCGTTTTGGTATATTGCATAGGCGTGAGCGGTGCAGGTGTAGTAAACCGTCTCGGTCTTGGTTCTGCCGCAGACTGTACATGTGTAAGTCTTTTCGCCTGCCGCGTCAGGAGTAGGAGTGGTGGTAATTTCGCCTTCATTCCAGTTGCCCTTACACTCGTCGGTGACAATTTCTTCAATTACATAGTCGCTGTTGTTGCGAACTGGGTTGTCAATAGATGAAATAAACGAGTGAGTACCGTATGTAACGGTTGCGGTTGCGGTTGCGGTAAACGTACCGTATCTTTCAAACAATACCGAGTGGATCATGGCATCGGTACGAACGCCCTCGCCTTCCCACTTCTGAGTTTCATCCATATCGGAAACGTAAATATAAGTATTTACGGCATTTCTGATATACCATGTACCCTGCGATTCGCCGATATCAACTATCTGGGAGTTATCATTGAAATAGATATAAACATTATCAATCTTTCCCTCGGATGTGGACATGTTAACATTCTTATCTCCGGTACGGAAATTGTGAATGCCCGCGTTATCGTTGATATAAGCGATAGATGTACAGCCGTTTGTAGTCGAAGCCTTATAACTTGTGTTACCCGCCGTGGACATCATATAGAGAGTGGCAACAGTAAGCGCCTGTTCTCTTGTGGTAGTTTTGGAATTGATGTAACCGTCTCTGAATGTTGCGGTAACTTTCTTGTTGGAAATCTGTATGCCGTCTGCAAGATAAATACTTCCGAGATAAATTCTCTCATAGAAATAATTTCCGGCATCTGTGGACATTGCAGGGCCGTCAACGGTAACCGAACATTCTTTTTGATCGGTATCATCGGTTACCTGATAGAGAGTACCTGCGAGGAGATACATTGTGGCATAGTTCTGAACGCAAATGTAACCCATCTCAATGTCATTCCAGTTTGCCGCAAGGATCATACGGTAAGTGGAAGAAGAAGTTCCCTTGAAGAGAAGCGCATCAAATTTAGCATCGCCGCCCATTGAAAGAAGAACCTGTGTCTTTGCTATGGTAAAGCCGCTCTTTGCAGAGCCGTTGCTGTCATGCGTGTCGGGGTCGGCGGTAAAGAGAATGGTGCCGTTCCATGCGGGAAGTTGCTCGTTTGCACTGAGAGTGTACATACCGTTTATCATGACCGTACCGCCGAATTCGCTGATACGGCTGACAGCCTCGGTGAGAGTTGCCAACTTTGTATCTGCAGTAAGACCGCTTGCGCTGTCGTCGCCGTCAGGACCGACATAGACGACAAGTTTGGAAGTCTCGCTTATCTGCGCACTGCAAGCCGAACATGTTGCCACATATTTGCCTGTCTCAGAGTTGAGTGACCATGTAACATCATTCTGCCAGTCGCAGTCGTTTATAAGTGTTTCACTTACGGTATAAATATCATTGTAGGTGGGATATGCAACGCCGCTTACAAACGAATGTCTGCCGTAGGTAATGTCAACGGTACCCGAAACGCCTTCAAGCGCCGCATACGCGTCGGACGCATCGATAGTGAAAGGAACCTTGTTCTGGGTGATACGGCCGTCGTTCATTGAAGAAACGGTCATTTTAAGTTTCTTTACGTTGCGGATTGCAAGCGCATCCTTGACATAAGCGTTTTCGCTGATGTTAAGAACAAGATTATCAATATATGATACGCCGCTTGTGGTGTTTACGTCACCCGTGCGGATAGTACCGATGTAAGCATCGCTCGTGCCGCCGAAGTTTGCGGTAACCGAGTAATTCTCCATGGTAACGTTGTCGGCATATCCGCTGGTAGTTGCAAGATAAACATTATTAAATGTTGCGCCGTAACTTGTAAAGTTAACGTTAACATTCTTAACGGTAAACGCATCCGTACTTCTTACGCGGTCGCCGAGGTAAACCTTGTCGTATGTTGCCTTCGCCGCAGTAAGTGTGTTGCCGTCGGCATCGGTAACAGCCTTTGCGGTGGTTCTGTAAAGTGTAAGGTTTACGGTCTTGTTTTCAAGATCCTTTTCACTTACGCTGACACCGTTGGAGCCGAGTACGATATACGAAACACCGTGTGCTCGTACACCTTCGCCGAAGGTGAGGTCATTCCAGTTAGCGGCAAATACGGGAATGTTGTAGTAACCGCTGTCGGAATTGTTCTGCGCAGAGGTATTGGTGCCATCGATAATAATCTTTTCTACCTTTGTGGGGCCGTTGAAGTTAATAGTTATACCGTGCGCACCGATAACAAATGCGTTAACAAGTGCATCGTTTGCATCTGTCTGAGATGTGAAAGTGATTTCATTTGTATATGCGGGGAGATCGGTAATGCTTGCATTGATTGCATAGTCCGAAACAAGAATTACATCACCGCCGGTAGCGGTCATTCTCGAAACAGCCTCTGCAAGAGTCTTTACACCGGTGGCAGCAGTGATACCGTTGTTTGCGTCATTTCCCGCACCGCTTGCGTCTACATAGATGTAGGGCTTTTCCACGCCCTCGGCAAGTGTAACGCCGCATTCGCAAACATAAGAATATGTAACGGTTTCGTCATCTGCAGTTACTTTAGACCATACAGCGTTTTCATGCGCGCAATCGCTGTAACCGCAGACCGAACAAGCATTGTTTGAGTCAAAATCATGTTTTTCGGATTCGGCTTTAACATAGCCGCACCAGCAAGCAAGGCTATGGTAATCTTTATCAATTACAGCAGCGGCAATTGTATGTGTATGATATGCAATAAGTTCGGGAGCATGTTCGTTTGCCGCATCAGTGTACCAAACCGCTGTATCGCCGCCAAGGAGCGTGTCGGTATATGCGGTGGAAGTTTCAATAAGAATTGCATTGGCATCGGTTCCCGTGGTGAAATAGTTGCCTGTGAGAGTGTGGGCAACACCTGTATTCGTGGCAACAGTACCGAGCGATGCAGCATATTTTTCGCCCGAAGTAGCGGTAACGGTGCCTGCGCAAACAGTATTTGTAACAGAAACATCACCGTCGTTTGAAATATAACCGACAGTACCGCCGACATATGAAGATGCGGTCACGTTTCCTTTGGTATATACATCTGAAATAAATACAAGATCGATTTCATTTTTGCTACCGTCGCTGCTTGCATAACCGTAGTTACGTGCATAACCGACAATACCGCCCGCATATGAAGCAGAAACCGTAATATTGCCTTCATTGTAACAGTTGTTAAGATATAAAGGCAAGGATGTGCAGGTGACTACCGCAACGATACCGCCCGAGTAACTTCCTGCGGTAGCGTTAAGCGCACCGTAGTTTGCACAGTTTGTAATCGTGTCAAAATAGTCAGATCCTGCAGTATATTTGGACTTATTTTCAAAGCGGCCAACAATACCTGCAACCTGACCTGCAGATGCAGTAAGCTCTGCATGGTTGGCACAATTCGTAATAAGAGTTTTGTGTGTTGTATCGGTAACATACTCGCCGATAATACCGCCGGTAAGTCCGCCGGTAACATTCGCTTCACCATAGTTTTTACAATCGGAAATGGTTACACTTGAACCGGAACCGGTAAGCGCCAGTCTGCCTATGATACCGCCGCAGTCTGCCTGCGACGAATGATTAGCGGAAAGTGTTGCATTGTTCTCACAGTTTGTAATATTTACAACAGAACTTGCCATCGTGGGGTAGAGGCGGCCGACAATACCGCCGACATGACCAATACCGCTTAATGCGCCCTTTGCCGTACAATAAGTAATGGAAACGGTTTTGCCCTCTTCCGTATAAACAACATCACCTATGATACCGCCCGAACGTGAAGTTGAATTGGCAACGGTAACATCCGAATTACACTTGTAAATCGTAAACGGAGCCACGCCGAGACCTACGATACCGCCGAGAGTATCAGAGCCGTTTACCGTACCATTTACATTCAGGTTCTGAATTGTTGCGTCGCCCGAAATAACACCGAAAAGACCGATGCCTTCGGTTGCAACAGTGCCGCTTCCCGTAATAGAGAAGCCGGAAATCGTGTTACCCTTACCGTCAAATGTACCGGTAAAGTGAGTAGTGGCATTACCGATAGGAGTAATTGTGTATCCGGTAAGATCAAGGGACGTGCTGAGAGTATAACTGCCCGACCATGCCTCCGGGTCGTTCATGAGGAGCAAATACTCCTCGACAGAGTCGATGGAAGAATCAAGCGCAACAGAAGTCTTTTTGCCGCACGAACATACACCGTCAACAAATGTATGTGTGTGGAATGTAGCAAGTTCAGGGCTGTCCCAGCCTGCAAGCCAAAGTTCTTCTGCCGCCAAAGCATTAAATTCATCCTCGGTAGAGCCGCTTACATAGTTATTATTGCCATATACCGTAGTATTGGTGGTTACGGCAGCCGCCTGATTGTTATAAACAAGCACACCGTCTGCAGAATTTACAAGACCGTCAGCCGAAAGAATGATAGTTTTGCCCGTAGCATTACAGATTTTTTCAAGAGTTAAGGTAACGGTTTCGGATGCCTGACCCAAAGTACCGATTACAGATCCGCCGACTTCGGTTCCGCCGATTTTTGTACGGTAAACCGTACCCTTGTTACAAAAATCGGAGAGAGTGAACGGAAGAGAGGTGCTTGCAGCAGAATCAAGCAGTTTTGAGGGACGGATAAGTCCTGCAAAACCGCCTGCAAAAGGTGTTGCATAAGACGTGGTGGACGATGAGGTAACTACCATGTCACCCTCATTGTAAAGATTGAAAAAAATACCCTTTGCATAGAAATTATTAGCCGTAAGATATGCACCGAAAATACCGCCTGTATAATCTGCAGCGGTTATAGTAGCATAGTTTGCGCTGTTTTTAATTGTAACAGAAGAAACATTTGCCGCAGAGGTTGTACGAAGACGGATGTAGCCTACGATACCGCCCGCAACATTACCGCTGACAGTAACTGCACCATAGTTTTTACAGTTATCAATAGTTACACTGAGTCCTGCATAGTTACCGGTATAAATGTCACCCACGATACCGCCGGTGTATGAAGTGGAAGAAACCGCTTTGTGGTTAGTACATCCGCTGATGGTAGATGTTCCGTTTGCCTTTGAGTAATAAACGATACCGAGAATGCCGCCGACACTTTCGCCGGCACCGGTAACAGTTACATAACTGTGACAGTTTTCAAGAGTGATACTACGTGACCAGCCGACAATACCGCCGACATACTTACCGCTTGTAGATGTTACCGTACCCTCAACGGTAAGATTTTTGATAGTACCGCCCTCAACGCAGCCAAAAAGACCGGTGTAAGAGGTCGCAGTAGATATCGAAACACCTTTGATTGTATGTTCCTGACCGTCAAACGTACCGGTAAATTTTGTGGTAGCATTACCGATAGGGGTCTGGGGCTGACCGGTAAGGTCGATATCATTGCCGAGAACATAACTGTCTGCCCATTTTGAACTGTCGTTCATTATGGCAACAAGTTCTTCAGCGCTTGAAATTGTCGTGGCGCTTGTGCTTATAGCCAAAGCACATACTACCAGACAAAGCGTGAGTAGGATGCCAAAAAGCTTTTTCATACGCTTTTTCTCCTTTAATAAATTATAATTTTACAAGCCAAAAACCGTAAAAATGGATATTACGGCATATTAATATACATTATAATTATATATTTTCATTCGCTTATTGTCAATAAATGAAACCCGCAAAACCGAATGTTTTGTATTTATTGCACAAAATATTACTTTTTTACACCGTTTCCGCCCCACGACGGCAATTTCGAGCATTTTTTACAAGCGAGCCAAACCCGCGCAAACCCAAAAAACAGCACCCCGGAGGGTGCTGTTTTTGGTTGTGTTAGATCAGATTTGATCAGTTACCGAAATAAGTGTTTGCTTCATCAATGTAGTCAAGCAATGCGTAGCTGAGTATCTTGAAGGAGG